>JAGZNZ010000060.1:0-1023 GCA_018363345.1 Collinsella sp.
AGCATCATTTTTACAAGTTCGATCTGCGGTAGCTCGCGCGTTTCCCGACAGCCTACGAAACTGCCGTTGCGTAAGACAGTGATCCGATCGCTGACCTGATAGACCTGATCGAGAAAGTGAGTGACAAAGATCAGGCTGACGCCGCGATCGCGCAACTGACGCATCAGGACAAATAATAGCTCCACTTCCTGGGTGTCGAGGCTGGCGGTGGGTTCATCGAGGATCAGCACTTTGGCGGAGAGATCGATAGCCCGGCAAATGGCGACGATTTGCTGCATCGCCACCGAAAAACGGTTAAGCGGTTCACGCACGTCGAGGGAGAAACCGTAAGATGTCATCAGTTCGGTGGCACGCTTTTCCATCTCTTTGCGGCGTAGAAAGCCGAAACGTTTGGGTTCGCGACCTATGAATAGATTATCAGCGACCGACATATTGGGTAGCAGGTTGACTTCCTGATAAACGGTTCCGATGCCGAGTTGTTGTGCATGGGCGGTATTTTTCGGTGAGATAGCCTGGCCTTCCAGCCAGATGGTGCCGCGATCGGCGTGGTATACACCGGTTAATGCTTTGATTAGCGTCGATTTTCCCGCCCCGTTTTCACCGAGCAGCGCCATGATTTCGCCACGGCGCAGGCTGAAATCAACGTTGTCTAACGCTTTGACGCCGGGGAAAAATTTACTTAATCCTTCGGTGCGGAGGATTTCCTGGTGTTGGTCGGTCGTCATGGTTTCCCCCTTAGCCACGCTCTAAAAGTCTGGGAATAGATCGTGCCTGATGTTAAGAGCTGCGCCGTTTGTCCCCCTCACCCTAACCCTCTCCCCGAAGGGGCGAGGGGACAGATTGTGCACGGTGTTAAGTCCGGTGTTGCACCACTGCCGGATGCGGCGTGAACGCCTTATCCGGCCTACACAGAGCACCGAACTCGTAGGCATGATAAGACGCGGTAAGCGTCGCATCAGGCTTCAGCGCACCACCGCCGGATGCGGCGCGAGCGCCTTATCCGGCCTACGAATCGGCATCAGG
>JAGZNZ010000031.1:0-10858 GCA_018363345.1 Collinsella sp.
GATGCACGCTGATAAAACTCTCGCGCACAAAATCGGCATACCACGGGAAGCTGCTGGAGATCACCACAAACGCCGCAAACAGGCTCGCCGCCAGCCCCATATCCTTCGAGCGCGGCAGTTGCCCCTCTTCACGCGCTTTACGCAGCTTTTGCGCCGAGGGTTTCTCTGTTTTTTCTTCGCTGCTGCTATCCGCCATAGTGACCTTTCAGCGCGTCGAGTTGTTGCAGGACAAAATTCGCCAGATGCAGATAGTGATCCGGCAGGTTGTAAAGCAGGGTGGCAAAGCAGACCAGCCCCACCAGCATGTTGATGGGAAAGCCGAGCGAAAAGAGGTTCAGCGGCGGCGCAATGCGGTTAAGCAGGCCAAAGCAGCCCTGCACAATCAGCATGATAAAAGTGGTCGGCAGCGCCAGCAGCGATGCGGACGCCAGCACCCAGCTAAAGGCCAGCGCGATGGTGCGCAGGGTTTGCGGATGCAGCGCGTTGCCGATCGGCCAGTAGGTGAAGCCCTTATACAAAACGCTCACCAGCAGCAGATGCCCGTCCATGGCAAAAAATAGCAGGATCGCATAGACGTTAATTAACTCCGCCAGCACGGTGGTCGATGCGCCGCTGCTCGGGTCGTTCATCACCGCCATGCTCATCCCCATATTGAACGAGAGAATTTGCCCGGCGAGTTGTAGCGCGAGAAACAGAAACTGAAACATCAGCCCGAACAACATGCCCCATAAAATTTGCTCCACCGTCAGGATCAGGCTGTTGAGCGATAGCAAATCATGGGGAATGGGATGGGGGATCAACGGCGTGATGATGATCGCCAGCGCCAGCGACAAAATAATCCTCACACGAACGGTCAGGGCGCTGTTATCCAGCACCGGCACATAGCGCAGAAACGCCATAATGCGCACGAAGGGGAACCACAGCCCCAGCGCCAGATCCATCAGTTGCGTAACGTCGCTTGTGCGCATCTTAATGCACCAGCAGGGCGGCCTGGGTAAACAGGTGAATGCAGAGATCATGCAACTGGATAATCATCCATTTGCCGCACACGCCCAGCACCACCAGCGTGACAATCAGCCTTGGCAAAAAGCTCAGGGTCTGTTCATTAATCTGCGTCACCGCCTGGAACACGCTCACCAGCAGGCCGACCAGCAGGCTTGGCACCACCAGTACCGAAACCAGCAAAATCACTACTTTAATGCCGCTGGCGACAATGTCGGCGGCTACGTCTACGGTCAACATAATCAGCCCAGCCCCAGCCCGCGAATGCTGGTGGTGAGCGTACCGATGGTCAGCGACCAGCCGTCGATCAGCACAAACAGCATCAGCTTAAAGGGCAGCGAAACGATCAGCGGCGACAGCATCATCATCCCCATCGCCATCAATACGCTGGCGACAATCAGGTCGATAACCAGAAACGGGATGTAAATCATAAAGCCAATCTGGAAAGCGGTTTTCAGCTCGCTCAACACATAGGCGGGCACCACAATCGAGAGATCCTGATCGGCAGCATTGCCCTTTGCGCCGCCGATGGTCATGATTTGCGCCATCGCTTTTTTGTCGGTCTGCGCCAGCATAAAGCGTTTCAGCGGCGTCGCGGCGGTGCTTAACGCATCGGTCAGGGTTATCTGATCGTTTTCAAACGGCACCACCGCGTGGTCGTAAATATTGAGCCAGACAGGGCGCATCACCAGCATGGTGAGGGAGAGCGCAATACCAATCAGAATGCGGTTTGGCGGCGTTTGTTGCAGCCCCAGCGCCTGGCGCAGCAGCGACAGCACGATAATAAAGCGCGTAAAGCAGGTCATCATCAGCACCATCGTCGGCAGCAAACCGACGAGGGTCATCAGAATCAGCACCTGGATTTTGACGCTGTACTCCTGAGTGTTGCCGTGGGTGACCACGTTAAGCAGCGCAATATCGCCCCCCTGGGCCAACGCCACCGGCGCAAGCGCCAGCAGCCCAAGGCCCAGCGTCAGTTGAGTGCGGCGTTTCATGGTGCCAGGTCGTTGATATCGCGGGTGTTAAACTCCAGCACGCGCAGGCCGTACTTCTCGTTGACCACCACCACTTCTGCTTTGCCCAGCAGGATATTGTTCACTTTAATATCCAGCGGCTCCCCGGCGAGTTTATCCAGCTCAATCACCGTGTCGTCGTCGATGTTTAGCAGGTCGGCTAACATAATTTCCACCGACGACACTTCCAGCGTTAAGGTCACCGGAATGCGTTTCAACAGCGTCATCGAGTCGGAAAAGCGGTCTTCCAGGCGGGTGACCAGCGTTTCAGCGTCGGCGGATTTCGCGACAGGCGCAACTTCATCGGTGAGGCCAAAATCCCCGGCTAAAATATCTTCTTGCTTACTCATGGCTATTCTCATTTTTGCACGCCAGCTCCGACAAAAACAGTTTGTCTTTGTCTTCCACAATCAGGGCGCTAAATAATTCAGATTGCCCAATCGCCACCGGGAACGTTTCTCCCAGCGAGATGGGTAAAATATCCCCGGCTTTTATCTGCGTGAGATCCGCGACATTCAGCGACAGCTCGGCGATTTTGACGTTCAGGGTCAGCGGCAGGGAGCGGATGATTTCTTTAATCAGGGCCGGTTTATTAACGGATTTCGCCACCTGCTGCGGTTTACTGTGCTCGCTGTGGCGGATCAGATTCAAAATAAAATCGGTGTGGGCGTCGTCGAGCAAAATACGAAAACTGCTCTCTTCATCGTCCGCAAGGGTAAAGGTTAATTGATACGCCCAGTGGGTAATCACCGTGCTGCTGTCCAGTTTTAATTTCAGCGCAATACCGGAGGTTTGCAGATTAAATATCAGCGTGCAGATATCCAGCGCCAGACGGTTTTTTAAACGCGTTTCGGTTTTGGTCGGCAACCCGTTATGGGCTTTCGCCTCTTCAAGAGACGACTCCAGACCATAAAAATTGCCCAGCAGCATTAACAATAAGGAGCGATCAATATCAAACGCCAGATGCCCGACCTGGGAAACCATCAGTTCGGCGTTTTTATTAATAATATCCATTTCGCAGCCAATCTTTTTTAAGGTGATATTGCTGCGATGCTTTTTGAGAAAGTAGCTGCCAAGATGCGAATCAATCACGTCAAAATTCCCCGTAAACAGGGTCGGCAGGCGATGGTAGGGGCGTCCGAGCCGATTACCTTCTAATTTAAAGATGCCTGGCGTTTTACTGTACTTCAGCATGGCTTACTTTCTCTGCTGTAATGGTATGGGTGTTTCTGTGCACGCAAATCCGGCTGTGACACAAGGTGAGGTATTAAATAGAGGGGGAGTGAAAGGGGCAAATTATTAATAGGGTGAAGATATAATTAAATTATTAATGGGTGATATATCAGGCATCGGTGCACAATTGCCGGATGCGGCGTAAACGCCTTATCCGGCCTACCGTTCAGGCACAGGCTTGTAGGCATGATAAGACGCGGCAGCGTCGCATCAGGCAAGGTGTTGCATGTAACTGGTTGTTTAATAACA
The DNA here is from genome assembly GCA_018363345.1 of Collinsella sp. Classification (GTDB taxonomy): domain Bacteria; phylum Actinomycetota; class Coriobacteriia; order Coriobacteriales; family Coriobacteriaceae; genus Collinsella. The sequence goes on from JAGZNZ010000031.1 coordinate 3,498, forward strand.
ATTAATATTTTTATTATCGTTTAATTCGAACTTGTTAATCCCGCCGGTGATACGCTTCAGAACATCCTGATTAATGTCGCTACTTATATCGTTCACCCTATGTCTGAACTTATTGCAACTGCCGCTTCCAGCATTAACGCTTTTACTCTGGCAAAGCGTGTCGCCGCATTTAACGTGCCGGTGCTCATTCAGGGCGAAACCGGTGCGGGCAAAGAGTGCGTGGCGAAATATATTCACTCCGTAGCCTTTGGTGAAAACGCGCCCTATATCGGCGTGAACTGCGCGGCGATCCCGGAAAATATGCTGGAAGCGACCTTATTTGGCTACGACAAAGGCGCATTTACCGGCGCAATTGCCAGCGTACCAGGCAAAATGGAACTGGCGAATAACGGCACCTTATTGCTCGATGAAATTGGCGATATGCCGCTGGCGCTACAGGCCAAAATATTACGCGTATTGCAGGAACAGCAGGTTGAGCGATTAGGCAGTAACCGACAAATTAAACTCAATTTTCGCCTGATTGCCTGCACCAATAAAAACCTTGAGCAGGAAGTCGCCGCCGGGCGTTTTCGTGAAGATCTCTATTATCGTCTGGCGGTTATTCCTATTACCATGCCGCCGCTGCGTGAACGCCTGAACGATATTATCCCGCTGGCAGAGTCATTTATTAAAAAATACTCCACAGTGCTGGTGAAAAATATCACCCTTTCAGAATCTACTCGCCGGGCGCTGCTCAATTACCGCTGGCCCGGCAACGTGCGCCAGCTGGAGAACGCCATTCAGCGTGGAATGATTTTAAATCGCGACGGCGTGATTTTCCCGGATGCCTTAGGCCTGCCGGAAATAGACGTTGCCGATCACAGTGAACTGCAATGGCCTGTTCAGCCCTCCGTATCTGTTGCGGAAACCAGCGATTTAGGCCAGGCCGGACGTAGCGCCCAGTATCAATATATCGCCGACCTGATGCGTAAATATCAGGGCAACCGCAGCAAAATTGCCGACCTGTTAGGCATTACCCCGCGCGCACTGCGCTATCGACTGGCCTCCATGCGCAAGCAAGGTATCGAAGTTTTCTCCTGACCCGGAAGTTAAAAATGAGCATTACCACAATCAACAGCACCATGCAGGCGCAAATCATGCAGGACGTGCAGCGGATGCAGGCCAACGCCCAGGCACCGGTGCTGCCCGCCATGACCTTCAGTTCCACCGACCCGGACGTTTCGTTTAACCGCATTATGTCCGGCGCGCTCGGTCACGTTGACCAGTTCCAGCAGGTGGCGGAGCAGCAGCAAACAGCTATCGACACGGGCAAAAGTGATGATTTAGCAGGTGCGATGATCGCCAGCCAGCAGGCGTCGCTCTCTTTCTCCGCGCTGGTGCAGGTGCGCAACAAAATCGCCACCGGATTTAACGATCTGATGAGTATGTCGATCTAACCCTATGAATGCACAAATAAAGAAGTTAACCCAGGCGTTTCCGGCGTTTCGACTGCGTCTTGCAGATAACAAACGCTGGGCATTGATGGCGGGAGTGGGGCTTGCCGTTGCGGCGACGGCGATTATCGTTAGTGTGCTGTGGACCGGTAATCGCGGCTACGTCTCGCTCTACGGACGCCAGGAAAATCTGCCCGTGTCGCAGATTGTCACCGTGCTGGACGGTGAAAAGCTCAGCTACCGCATTGACCCGCAGAGCGGGCAAATTCTGGTGCCGGAAGACGCGTTGTCGAAAACGCGCATGACCCTTGCCGCCAAAGGTGTGCAGGCGATATTGCCCAGCGGCTACGAGCTGATGGACAAAGACGAAGTGCTCGGCAGCAGCCAGTTCGTGCAGAACGTGCGCTACAAACGCAGCCTCGAAGGGGAGCTGGCGCAGAGCATTATGTCGCTGGACGCGGTGGAGAGCGCACGGGTGCATCTGGCGCTCAACGAAGAAAGCTCGTTTGTGGTCAGCGATGAGCCACAAAACAGCGCCTCGGTAGTGGTGCGCCTGCACTATGGCGCGAAGCTGAATATGGACCAGGTCAACGCCATTATGCATCTGGTGTCCGGCAGTATTCCGGGGCTACAGGCCAGCAAAGTCAGCGTCGTCGATCAGGCGGGAAATCTGCTGACCGACGGCATTGGCGCAGGCGAGGCGGTTTCTGCCGCAACCCGTAAACGCGATCAGATCCTCAAAGATATTCAGGACAAAACCCGCGCCAGCGTGGCGAACGTGCTGGATTCGCTGGTTGGTACGGGGAATTACCGCGTCAGCGTGATGCCGGATCTCGACCTCAGTACCATCGACGAAACCCAGGAACACTACGGCGACGCGCCGAAAATCAACCGCGAAGAGAGCGTGCTGGACAGCGACACCAATCAGGTGGCGATGGGCGTGCCCGGTTCACTCAGCAACCGTCCGCCAGTTGCGGCGAATCAGATGACCAACGGTACGGAAGAAAACCGCTCACCGGAAGCGTTATCCAAACACAGCGAAAGCAAGCGCGATTACTCTTACGACCGCAGCGTCCAGCATATTCAGCATCCTGGTTTTGCGGTGAAACGCCTCAACGTGGCGGTGGTGCTCAATCAAAACGCCCCGGCGCTGAAAAACTGGAAGCCGGAGCAGACTGCGCAACTGACCGCGTTGCTGAACAATGCCGCCGGGATCGACGTCCAGCGCGGTGACAATCTCACCTTATCGCTGCTTAACTTTGTCCCGCAGGCGGTGCCGGTCGAACCAATTATTCCGCTGTGGAAAGATGACAGCGTGCTGGCCTGGGTACGCCTGATTGGCTGCGGCCTGCTGGCGCTGTTGTTGCTGTTCTTTGTGGTGCGCCCGGTAATGAAACGCCTGACGGCGGTGCGTGCGCCGGTTATCACACCAGAACCGGAAGCTGTCAGCGAACCGTGGATTGCCATGCCGGAAGAGGAGCGCAAAAACGTCGACCTGCCGTCGCTGCCCGGCGATGACAGCCTGCCGTCCCAGAGTTCCGGCCTCGAAGTAAAACTCGAGTTCCTGCAAAAACTGGCCATGAGCGACACCGATCGCGTAGCCGAAGTTCTCAGACAATGGATCACCAGCAATGAGCGAATTGACAACAAATAAGAGCAACAGCTACCTGGAACAGGCGGCGATCCTGCTACTGTGCCTTGGCGAAGAAGCGGCGGCGACGGTGATGCAAAAACTCAGCCGCGAAGAAGTGGTGCGCCTGAGCGAAAACATGGCGCGGCTTTCCGGTGTCAAAACCAGCATGGCGCGTAAAGTAATCAACAACTTCTTTGATGAATTCCGCGAACAGAGCGGCATCAACGGCGCATCGCGATCCATGTTGCAGGGGATCCTCAACAAAGCCCTCGGCACCGAGATCGCCAGCAGCGTGATCAACGGCATCTACGGCGATGAGATCCGCTCGCGGATGGCGCGACTGCAATGGGTGGAACCACGCCAGCTGGCGATGCTGATCTCCGAAGAGCATCTGCAATTGCAGGCGGTATTCTTCGCGTTTCTGACGCCGGAAATCTCGGCGGCGGTGCTATCGTATCTCAACGAATCGGTGCAAAACGAAATTCTCTACCGGGTGGCGAAACTCAACGACGTTAACCGCGACGTGGTGGATGAGCTGGATCGCCTGATCGAACGCGGCCTGTCGGTGCTCTCTGAACATGGCTCGAAGGTGAAAGGCATCAAACAGGCGGCGGATATCGTCAACCGCTTCCAGGGTAACCAGCAGGTGATCCTCGACCAGATGCGCGAGCGCGACGAGGACGTGCTGGAGCAGCTCCAGGATGAGATGTACGACTTCTTTATCCTCAGCCGCCAGAACGAAGAGGTGCGTCGACGTCTGCTCGACGAAGTGCCGATGGAAGACTGGGCGGTGGCGCTGAAAGGCACCGAAGCCCTGTTGCGCCGCTCGATTTACGCGGTAATGCCAAAACGGCAGGCGCAGCAACTGGAAGCCATCACCGCGCGCCTGGGGCCGGTGCCGGTCAGCCGTATCGAACAGATCCGCCGCGAAATCATGGGCATTGCCCGTGAACTGGAAGAGGCGGGCGAAATTCAGCTACAGCTCTTTGCGGAACAGACGGCGGAGTAACCATGACCATTGAAACACTGCGCGGGCGCTATCGCCTGCATCGTTTCCCGCCGCGCCAGCGTGCGGTGACCGGAGAACCGCTCACCGCCAGCATCAGCGCCGCCGATTACCAGCGCCAGTTGATGGACGGTTTTCAGGAAGGGCTGCAAAAAGGCTTTGCTCAGGGAATGACCGAAGGCCAAGAGCAGGGCTTTAGCGAAGGTCATCAGCAAGGTTTTGCCGAGGGGCGACGCCAGGGTTACACCGAAGGCAGCCTCGCCGGGCAGCAGGAAGGGCGCAAACAGTTTGTTGAGGCGGCGCAGCCGCTGGAAGCTATAAGCGGAAAAGTGAACGACTTTCTCGCCCATATCGAACGTAAACAGCGGGAAGATTTGCTGCAACTGGTGGAAAAAGTCACCCGCCAGGTGATCCGCTGCGAACTGGCGCTGCAACCGACGCAGTTGCTGGCGCTGGTGGAAGAGGCACTGGCGGCCTTCCCGGCGATGCCGGAGACCCTGCAAGTGATGCTGAGTACGGAAGAGTTTAACCGCCTGCGCGACGCGGTGCCGGAAAAGGTCAGCGAATGGGGGCTGACGCCTTCGCCGGATCTGCCGCCGGGCGAATGCCGGGTCATTACCGATAAATCTGAACTGGATATCGGCTGCGAGCACCGCCTTGAACAGTGCATGACCGCGCTGAAAGAAACACTCACGCCGGAGTCGCAGGGTGAGTGATTTTTCCGCTTTCGATAACGCCCTGCGCTCGCTGGAGTCGATCCCGCTGGCCCGCGTCGCCGGGCGGCTGGTGCGTCTGAACGGCATTCTGCTGGAGAGCGTCGGCTGCCCGCTAATGACCGGGCAACTGTGCCGCATCGAAAGCGCCAATCACACGCTGATCGACGCGCAGGCAGTGGGCTTTAATCGCGACATCACCTACTTAATGCCGTTTAAACAGCCGGTCGGCCTGATGGCAGGCGCACGCGTCTTCCCGGAAGAAAAAGCCCACGACATCCTGATTGGCGAAAGCTGGTTAGGCCGCGTGGTTAACGGTCTCGGCGAACCGCTGGATGGCAAAGGCCGCCTGAACGGTAACGACCTTCTGCCGCCGCTGCCACCCTCAGTCAATCCCTTAACCCGCCGTTCAGTGGACGAACCGCTAGACGTGGGCGTGAAAGCGATTAACGGCCTGCTGACCATCGGCAAAGGCCAGCGTGTCGGGCTGATGGCGGGCAGCGGCGTCGGGAAAAGCGTGCTGCTGGGGATGATCACCCGCCAGACCAAAGCCGACATTGTGGTGGTCGGGTTGATTGGCGAACGCGGGCGCGAAGTAAAAGAGTTTATCGACCACTCGCTGGGCGCGGACGGGCTGGCAAAGTCTATCGTCGTCGTCGCACCCGCCGATGAATCGCCGCTAATGCGACTGAAAGCCACCGAACTGTGCCACTCCATCGCCGCCTGGTTTCGCGACCGCGGGCATCACGTCTTACTGCTGGTGGATTCCCTGACCCGCTACGCGATGGCTCAGCGGGAAATTGCTCTCTCGCTCGGCGAACCACCCGCCACCAAAGGCTATCCGCCATCGGCATTCGGCATGATCCCCAAACTGGTCGAGAGCGCAGGCAACAGCGAAAGCGCGGGATCGATGACCGCTATCTACACCGTGCTGGCGGAAGGCGACGACCAGCAAGATCCGATTGTCGACTGCGCCCGTGCGGTGCTGGACGGGCATATCGTATTAACCCGCAAGCTGGCGGAAGCGGGGCATTATCCGGCCATTGATATCGGCCAGTCGATCAGCCGCTGCATGAACCAGGTGACCAGCCTGGATCATCAGCAATCTGCCCGCGCGTTAAAGCAAAACTACGCCGCCTATATGGAGATCAAACCGCTGATCCCACTCGGCGGCTACGTGGCAGGTGCCGACGCCAGCGTCGACAAAGCGGTGAAAATGTTCCCGGCTATCGAGCGATTTTTGCGCCAGGATATGCGCGAACCCGCCGCCCTGGAACTGGTGCAAAGCCGCCTGCAAATCCTCTTTCCTGGTGTCAAAAAGGCAGAACAGTAACTATGCGACAAATCATCGACACCCTGGCGCAGTTGCAGCGCCTGCGGGATAAATCGGTCAAAGACAAAACCGTCGAGCTGGCAAAGCAAAAACAGATTTGTGCGGGCTATGACAACAATATCAAAGCATTAGGCTACCTGGTGGAGAAAACGTCTGCAGGCGCGGCGGCCTCGGTGGAATCGCTGAAAAACGTTAGCGGCTACAAAGGCACCCTGCGCAAGGTGATCGCCTGGCAGGAGCAGGAAAAAACGCTGGCCGACATCAAAGCCACGCGAATGCAGAAAAACCTGACGGCGGCGGCGTGCGAAGAGAAAGTGGTGGCCCTGACGCTGGACGACAAACGCCGCGAGCAGCAGGAAAGCGCCACCGCGAAAGCGCAGAAAGCGGTGGATGACATCGCCGTTCAGTGCTGGCTGCGGCATAAGTTAGCGGAGTAACCATGAAAACGGTCATCACCTTCGGCACCTTTGATGTGTTTCACGTCGGTCATCTGCGCCTTTTACAACGCGCCCGCAAGCTGGGCGAGCGGCTGCTGGTCGGCGTATCGTCCGACGCCCTGAACATCGCCAAAAAGGGCAGGGCACCGGTTTACCATCATGATGACCGCATGGCGATTATCGCCGGTCTGGCGTGCGTGGATGGCGTTTTTCTGGAGGAATCGCTGGAGCAGAAAGCGGAGTATTTGCGGGGGTACGGTGCGGATATTTTGGTGATGGGCGATGACTGGGCGGGGAAGTTTGACGATTTCTCGTGTGTCTGTGAGGTGGTCTATTTTCCCCGTACGCCATCGGTATCGACGACGGGGATCATTGAGGTGATTAGGGGTAAATCAGCCACCTACTGATTTAATTCCCGCGGTGAGAGAAGATGATGCCGTCTGCCGTTTGGCTATGTTAAATATGTTTAAAAAATCGCGTTTTTTCGACATATCCCCAAAACATGTCGATGGCATAAACGTATTCCAACGACATGTTTAAAAATCGCATTTTATCGACATATCCCTGACGATTCCTTGCCCGCCAGCGCCTCCACAATCACCATCGCCGCCCGTTCTCCCGCCTTGCCATCCATAAACGCATCGCAATAGTGATGACGAATCTCCTTAAGCCGCGCCAGCAACGCACCCCAGTCAAACGCCTCTGACAACAAATAACGCAGTTCCGCAACATCATGAGCCACCGGCAATATTTCGCGGATTTGCTGGTCGGCGCTTTCGGGCGTGGAGTAACTTTTCTCACCGTCG
>JAGZNZ010000032.1:0-10685 GCA_018363345.1 Collinsella sp.
ACGAGGGGGATCGAACCCCTGACCTCTTGACTGCCAGTCAAGCGCTCTCCCAGCTGAGCTACGCCCCCGTGCGAAGAAGTACTATACGGGAACTCGGACGGCGATGCAAGGACAATTTTGGAAAAACTTTCGCCGCCGCGGCCGCAGGTGCGCGAGTGCGCCGCCCCGCCCAGGGCCGAGGGCCCCGCCGCCCGCCGTTTTCGCTTTCGCGGCGCGGGCCGCCACTCGCTCAACGGCCATCCCGCCGGCGCCGGGCCCTTTATCGGGGCCAATCGCGCTCCCGCCCGGCCGGCGATTTCAAAACCATGCCGGTTTACGGGGCCAGGCCGGGAACCCCCGAGCGTGCCGTAATCGGCAAAATCAAAGCTGCAGATAGACGACTTGCGCATTCCGAGAAATGCAGGGTATGGACGGCCGGGCCGGGTCCGGCCCCGTAATCCGGCATAGTTTTGAAATGAAACTAATTCACTAGCAGGCAAACTAGGGCGTTCTAGCGCCTTGTCGCCGACTAATTTCCGATTTCCAACCAGTTGCACAAAACATTTGCTCGCAGTCGCGTCTCGGCGCACTTCATTGCCTCGGATTTGGCTATATATCGAATCCCCAAGCGACTGCAGACGCTTTTGACAATGGTGTCTAGCTGCGTTTTGTCGTTAAGCATATCGTGGGTTACCAGAAACACGTCGAAACCCATGCTCTGGAGCGCAGTCATGCGCTCCGCATCGTGGTCAAGTACCGCGCCTGATCCATGAATGACTTCACCTTGGATCTCGATAATTACCGCCTTCATTAGGATTGGGTTTACAACCACGATGTCGCCGTAGCAAACCTTTTGACCTGCGATGCTTTGGGCTGCCACGGATAGAGGGGTTAAATCGTTGAGGTACACGTAACTGAATCCTGCACCACCAAGACGTCGAGAACGACTTAGAAGCAGGACTCCCGCGACCTCGAGTGGAGACGCAGCAATACCGATTACCTGCTGAGCGGCATCATAAAATTGCTTTCCCCACATTTGACTTTTGACCTTGTCGGCGAAACGATGCAGGTCGCTCAGTTCGATGAGCGGCTTTCTCATCCAGAGAGAAGTACCTTTGAGTTTCGTAACCTCTCTTCCATCTTCACGCTTGCTCGTTTGGCTATCATTACCTGGGTCCTTAACGGTTGCGCGGGCATAAACTCGTTTCCAAGGAACCTCGTCTTCGCTTTCTCCAAGTTCGAACAGATCCTGCGTGCTGGAATTGCGATTCTCCTCTACCGCCAGTTTTAACTGCATTTCGGCAGCGGGAGCCGGCTCGAAAACAGAAAACCAGCCGCATAGTTCGTACATAGCCAGCACGAGATCTATTTGAGATACAAAGCGTGTCATTGTAAATAACGTGTTAAGCGGACTAGTGACACTAAAGCCTAAATGAGTGTCGATTGTTGTGCCGGCATCCGATACCCCTTCCCAGCGAATAGTGGAGCGCAAACCCGAGTGGTGGTTACAACAACCTGGTGAAGCAACAGTAATAATCGGGGCCTTGAGAACGTCGGTTACGAAAGGGGCTTGGGCTAGGGCTCGCCAGCCGTCATCGGTGCTGGGCAAGCGCGGGTAGAGGTCGCGCACCTGCGGTGGGCAGCGCCAGTAGCGGAATGCGGTATTTGCGCAGACGATTTCGTCCATGAGTGCCTCCCCTAGCATTGGGCGTAAGCCATGTAGCTTGCGGGGCCGATTATCTATCTGCGTATCATGCGGGTAAGTACCGGAAGCTGGCCAAATGCTGGCCAATAACTTGACGAGTTTCGTCAACAGACCGTCTTGCGATGCAAATCTGCTGGTATGAGTTGCGGCGAAATGGTCCCTGTCTCTATATTTGTGCTCGGATCGCACAAATATTTCAACGAAAGAACGCATGCGTATTACGCGGGGTGTGCGATGGCGTCAGCAACCCGACTGGTTGATATCAGCGACACGCCAGTGCACTTCAATTCGATTTTGGTGTCAACCTTGGTGTCAAAAAGAAAAAGGCCAGAGGCAAAACACCTCTGACCTGCGCTTTTGATGGTGGGCGATACAAGATTCGAACTTGTGACCCCATCCGTGTGAAGGATATGCTCTACCCCTGAGCCAATCGCCCGTCGCCTTTCGGCAAAAGAGATACTATCATAGCCGCGCGTGGTTTACCAAGAACTTTTTGCCCTCGATTTTAAATTCGTGAGAGCAAACCGCACTGTTTCAACCCAGTCAACCAACAAAACCGCAGCTTAACCACCCTTTATCGTTTAATCCACGAGGTCTCGGGGCGGCAGATCAGTCGCGCGTTGTTGTAGGCCATGTCGAGCGTGAGGCAGGTGCGTGCGGCGTAGAAACCGTCCTCGCGCTGGATGGTCAACGCCAGCTCGGGCTTGTCGCCGGTCAGGCACAGCGGCAAGAGCAGCTGGATTCGGCCGCCGTAGAACTGCGGCACGGCGAGCGTGTAATTGGCGGCGGCGCGTCGGGCGGCCTCGACGACGGCTCCCTCAAAGGCGCGGCGCAGCAGCAGCGAGTTGCCCTCCCCCATCAGGCTAGCGGGAATACGCGTGAGGTTTTCCTCGTCGCCCAGAATGTGGTCGATGTTGGAGCGGATGGGCAGGCGGTAGTCAAAGACCAGCTCGGAGGGGTCCTCGGCAAAGCGCACGCGGCACGGCAAGTACTCAAACGAGACCAGCATGGGGTCGCTCTCCTTAAAGAAGCCCTTCAAAAACCAGCGCTGGCGCGCGTCGGGCTTGGTGTTGAGCTCAAACAGGCCGTAGATGGTCTCGTAGCGGCGCGTGTACAGGCCGGTGTTGAACAGGCAGCGGTCCTCGTCGAACACCAGCGGCAGATTGGACGGCGTGGTCTGGTCCACGTCGCGCTCGGTCAGGAACACCGCGCGGCTAAACGAGAACGACAGGTAGTTTTTGAGGATGCGGTTGCCGGGACCCCAGTCCTCGGGGTCGGCGAGGTCGACCAAGCGGTCGTAGCAGGGCTCGGGGCAAAACGCGAAGTCGTACACATTGCTGCACAGAGTGCTGGGGATCTCCATGTGGTGTCCAATCAATTCATTAACCGGCGTGCGGATGCTTAGATTTTATACGAGCGACAGATCGCCCGTGCCCGCAACGAATCCGCAGCGCAGCTCTTCGGCTATCTCGCTGTTCGTGCGGCGACTGGAAACGAGGTCCTGGATCCAGGCGTAGTACTGGTTGTCTTTTGGTTCGGGGCTGTCAGACAGCACGACCGGAGTGCCTGCGAACCTTAAGACGGACAACGCAAAGACAAGGCTGGTTCGTTTGTTACCGTCTTCAAAGATGTGGTCCTTGACCATGTGCTCGGCCACGTAGGTGACCTGGTCAAAGATGTCTGCGAAGCGATCGGCCGGCGATTGACCGAATATCGTACAGAATGCACCCGCAAGCACGGACTCGACGCGTCCAAGCTCAAGCGCGGCCCGGTCGCCTGTGGCGTCGGTTGTATAGCAGCGCCCGACCGTCATCAACGTGCTGTGCAGGCGCATCACGGCCGCGGCCATATCTTCGAGCGAACCGGCATCATCGAGCACGAGCGGCGCGAACGGATGCGCTCCCCGCTTCGTGTCCGCCATCATGAGTTCTCCAAGAGCCTGAGCGCGTTGGGCATGTTCGAAATGGTCAGCCGAATAGCTTCGTCGATTGACGTGGTGCCGCCGAGCAAAAACGTTGATGCTGAATTTGCCACGTGCGCAGTTGAATGATCTTCTTGAGCAACGCAATCAGCGCCGTCATCTTGTTGAACATGGCTCCAAGGCATGTCTGACTCCTCTATAGCTTTACAGACGAAATAGCCTGCGAGTCGTACTCCAGAGCAATCGGTTGCCAGACGAGGTCTTCGATGGTGCAGTTTAGGGTGTCTGCAAGCGCCAATGCCGAGGAAACCGAGGCGCGGCGTAGGTCGAGCTGGTTCTGCTCGTAGAGTTGTATGGCGCGAAGCTTAACCCCCGATTGGGCGGCGAGCTGTTTTTGCGTTAGTCCGGCAGCCTTTCGTGCCGCCTTGAGGCCCTTTTTGTCCGCTTGGGCGTTGTTCCATTTTTCGATGACAATCTGGGCGAATTTATCTTCGGAGGCCTCGTGGAGCGGATGGTACGAGCCGATGATCCAATCGAGCGGAGCGACTTCGAGTAGCTTATTAAAGCCCAAGCTGCTCATCCATTGCGTATAGGCCATAACCCACCCCGCCCAATACTGAGGCGAACGGTCGAACGGATAGGTCTCCCTACATCTGACGGGGGTCAGTCCCGCATGGGCGATAATATCGCGCGCGAGCTCGTCGCCCGCCATGCCGCAGACGACGCGAGGCATACCGCGCTCAAACTGTTTCATCTCAAGAGCGTTCGACATGATCGCCGTCAACTCGGCTGGAGTTAGCCCTTGGTCACAGAGAGCAAAATCGACCGCCTCGCCCAGCGTTCTCATTGCATCCTCGAGATACATCTCACTGTAGGCGTGGGTCATCGCCCGTCATCCCCTCTCGAATGATATCGACGATACGTATTCCCTCAAACGGGTTTTCGGCAAGGAGCTCCCGATATTGCGCCCTTGCCGCTTCATCTCGTTCCTTGGCCAATGGACCATACAGAGCTTGCTGCGCACGTTCAAATCCAGCAAAACGAATGCTCTTAAACGCACGCTCGCTTTTGAGCACAATCTGCTCCCCCAGGTTACCGAGCCTCATAGATCGTCCAAGCTGATCGACGGTGATCGTATTGTTTACAAAAGCTCTGGCATAGCTAAAGTACGAGTCGTCCGCACGCCACCCCCTTATTACGTCGCAAGTGCTCGTCTGAGGTAGAAAGTGATCATGGAGATATTCGCACGCCCCCGCGGCAATGGCGGTATCTTTGCGAAAAGAACGATGCTCAACGAGCAACGCTATCCAATGCAGGACGCAATATTGCGGCGATAGCAAGTCGAGAGCTTTGAGATCGGCTATATCGAGTTCATAGCGATTCGCAAAGCCATCGGCATCGCGCGAGCATGCCCATTCCCTTGCAAGGTCGAGGCTCTCTGTGCAATAGAATCCCTGTCCATAGTCGTTATGGATTTTCCCCAGGCCAAGCTGGGGAGTCTCAATGATTTTCTGAGAACCATGCCACAGTTCCACGCGAGTCTCCTAACAGGTATCGCTCTAGCGATAGTATAACATACTATCGCTAGAGCGATACCTGTATTCAAATAGCAAGAGGGTGTCTGGAACCGAGTTTGAGTTCAATACTTGCTTCTAAGGCTCGCCGAGTCCGGAAGTATGCGACAAAATTCAGACTTGCTGATCATGCCGGAGCACACTAACGCCTCGTCCTGCTTACAGAGCTTCATAGACACGCACCTCATCTTGCTTGATACTTTTGCGAAAGGGCAGGCGCATGTGCTCTGGTGGGTTGGTGACGATATCAACCTTTCGCCCAAGTTCCCTCTCGAGCTCATGGGAGAGTTCGTAAAGCGTGCCGAACGTCATGGTGTTGCCGCAGACTAGGCGCAAGTCAATATCGCTATCGGGCGTTTGTTCGCCTCGGGCAAACGAGCCAAATAAATATGCTTCGCTGACGTCGTATTGAGCAAGCACGCGAGAGGCGGAGGTGGATATGTCGGTAGGCGAAATCATGGGTTATTTGCCGTTCAACAGTAGAACGTCAGGGGGCCAGCGTCGAAACCACCGGTCCGGCTTTTTGTTGTTCTGCAAGCTCGAAGATAAATGGGGCGTTTGATCTAACGAACTCGGTCAAAAAATCCAGATCGTCAGTAGAAAAACCTTCGACATTGAACCAATTAACCGCAGGCAAGAAGCATTCTGCATGGTCAAAGCCAAAGTCAACCGGACGCTCGACGGCTACGCGAACGGCCCCGTCATCCCTAGCATAAGCAGAGTTCATTACTCCGCCCCGCTGTCCTAAATAAACTCTCCCGTCTCCAGGTCTACGAAGTCCGCGAGCTTTATCTTTCCGGAGAAGCCGCTCCCCTTGTACTTTCCTGCATAGGTCTCAGAGTCGAACTTGAACGAAATGTTATACAGCTTGCCGCTCTTTGTCTTCCTGATCAGCCTGTTTTCCAGCATGTAGCTCAGTACCCTCTTATGGCCTTCTCTATCGTTACCGTTTAGGTAAAAGCAGCAGACACCTTGTTTCGAGCCCGCCGCGATGAGCGTTTCGGGGTTCGAGTATTTGGCCTCTACGACGACGCCATCAAGAACTGCCGTTCCGACGATGTCGTCCATGAGGACGGTTTGAATGGAGAGAAGAAGAACATCCATTTGCCGCATTGGACGGGATCTATGTCGTGGATTCGTTCCTTATTGGTAAACCAGATCCACGAGTAAGATTGAACTCTGATAATAGAGCCAGAATCGTTTAGAGGTGTTTCTTCGACGGACGGCGTTAATTCCTCGTTGTTGCCTGTGTTATTTGAGCCCGCCATTTCATTTATCCTAACATTCGCCCTTAATAAAGCTCTTCGCCAGCAGCCTCGAGCGCTTGTATCGCTGCGCGTTTTAGCTCATTGAGACTTTCGTAGCCGCTTCCCGACAGCGGGATTATTCGTACGTTGAATGAGTCACCGTACTTGTAGTCGGCATACACATCGCAATTACCCCTACCGAGAAACTGTATGGCCGCCCGATCAATTGCCTTTGCGCTTTGGCCTAAGTAGTACAGATCCTTGGTTGCATTATGAACAATGAAGATGCCAGTAATTTCGCCTTGCTGTGTCAGGGCCTTTCGCTGAGCCATAAACTCTTCCGCGCTCGCGGCGATTTGAGGATCATCTTTTAGGAGCGATTGGCGTAGCCCCAGCAGTTTTTCTTGTTGCTTTGATGCCGTAATAACAAGAAGGATCCCGTCCACAAAAAAGAACAAGCCAAAGAGCAAGAAAGGAAAAGAAAGCGAGCCATATATGCTGGCACTCGATGACAGAGCGGAAAAGAGACCGACAATTGCCAATACAAGACCAGTAGCGCTGAAGACTTTTCCGATCTGGATGAGCCTTCTTGGAGGGGCCGATGCGACGGTTTTGATTTGATAGTAGTTCCTCATGGTATGACTCCAGTGATAATGGCAATTGGGTCAAAATGAAGCTTTATAAACGGCAGCATTTGGATTGCAATTATCTTATCGCTCTGGCAGTTGGGGTGTAAGGCTCAACATCGGTAGCAGATCGAGAGGCAGTCGAGCTAAACAAAATAGTGCCGTCGCAGCGATAGCTGATGCGGCACCAATCTCTAAGAAAATGTTTTAGTAGAAGGCTAAAGACTTCTGCAATAGCTGCATTAACCACTCCCCTGGTCTCGCTTAAACGGGGTCCTAGCAGCGATACGCGGCACCTAGCAGCACTGTCCCCAGTAGGAAAAGCGCCACAGAGGCGACGACCCAGTTGTTGTCGCCGGTCTTGGGGAGTGCTGCAGTTGTCGCGGTGGCAGCCTTGGGCTTGGAGACTTTGGCGACCGTGGTCTTGGTTGCTGTCGTTGTTGTCTTGGTTGTCGCGGCCGTGGGTTTCAGCGAGGGATTTGCCGTGGGCCCCGTGGTGGGCTCTCCTGCAGCTGGGTTAGCATCGGCGGGAGACTGGTCCGTGTCATCGCCCGGCACCTCGCTCCCGTTCGTCTCCCCCGCCGGCGGCGTGGCCGCATCGGGCTCAACCACCACATGCGGTGCCACCGCACCGGAGGCGTCCACCACGCAACCAGCACCAAAAGCCCCACCTGCAGGCGCCACAAACCGTGCGGACACAAGCGACCCGCCCAGGCAAGCAACGCCGCCGTCGGTACCGGCCGCATCAAGCCACGAGGCGTCAACGGAAAGCCGGCATCCAGCCGCACCAGCTCCAAGGCCCGCGTCCTGCAGATGCACGCCGTAGGCGCGCACGTCCGCTCCGGACCCGGCGCCCGCGGCAACGACGCGCCCGCCGCCGCGCACGGCCATGTCGCCTGCGATCATGCCGGCGACCGCCTCGTCCGTAATATCGGCCCCGTCTGCCCGCGCATCGACGGTGCAGCCGTCCACCACGAGCGCCTGCGAGACGTGGATCCCGCACTGCGAGCCCGTCGCCGTCAGGGTCCCGGTACCGCGAAGCGTCAGGTTGCCCCACACCTCCATGCCGCACAGCGTGATGTCCGCATCGGGCGCATGCGACTCCGTCACGGAGTTTTGCCCGGCAAGCGTCAGCACCAGGTCGCCGTCGGCGCCGATGGCCTCGCCCGCGTAGCCGTTAAGCTCCAGGTGGTCGGCATCGGTCCAGGCCCAGCCGGGGCCCGACACACCCGGCTCGTAGTACGTTGTGCCCGCGATGATGAGGCACTCCGCGCCCGCGGCACAAGAAGGCCCGCCCAGCAAAACACATAGGCAGGCCATGGCAACAATCGTAATGTGATGACGGCTGGTGTAGGACTCGGCAGCAAACATACCCGCTCCGATCTTCGCAGGAGCCAATAGAATGTGCACCAGAAAATACCCTGGTAGCAGCAGATATTAGTTTAGCGAGATCAAGCCGTAAACGAAGAAAATGCTCCTGAGCAGTGCCAATAATTAGGTGTAAATCGTTTTGCCAGTCGGTGAAAGGATGGATTCGGGTTGAGCCAGACGTGCTATACCAACAAGCTATTGAACGACTTTACTCAATCACATGTCTTTATCGGAATCTGCGGATATACGTTGAGCCCTTTCGTCCATCTCCTCAATAGCTTCTTTGAAGTCATTGCGAATCCATTCGGTCCTCAATTGTCCCATGCGTGATTTGGATCCGGCTTTGACTAATCTGTCGTCAATGCTTCTTAACCATTCAACAGCTTCGGTTAAGCTCTGTCCATCTGAGTACCTCTTTATGTTTCTATTGAAAAATGAATGTAGAGACATTTGAGAAGCTGCGGTTCCTTCATAGATTGACGCAGCAACATATTCAGCTGGTACATTCAAAATCGTCCTTGAGTACCCGGACTGCATAGCTTCTTTAAATAGGTTGGAGAGCGTATTTCCTGTATCCCCATCAACATCGGACAACTCTTGCCTGATGCGATTTATTGCTCTTTCACTTTCCTCTTTTTCAACGTTTGATATAAGCTCATCCATGATTTGATCAGCGTTCATACCGTAAAAGTCATCGGCCATTGCCCGCTCTTGCCTTAATATGTCCGCGTTGCACTTAGGGTCACGATTGGCGGCTAGCCGAAGCGATTCGAGAAGCTTCTCACGAAATGATTCATCCCAGAATCCAAGATCAATTAGATTAAGCGCAATCCTGATAATCTTATAAAACCAAGTTAGAGAATACTGTCCCTCAGTTAAAAGTATTTCAAGTTGGTTCGCTAACAATTCAACCTGATCATCCTCCAGCCAGGGCAAAGCAAACCATTGGTTTTCTATGTCTCGGGCCTTGAGATCCGCGGAGGATTCTGGGTTTTTGGCTAGAACGAACTCCTTGAAAGAGTTCTCGATAGCATTAGGGCTTACTTTCCCGCCTTCTATTAAGGGGGCAAGAGCCTTTGATACCAGTAAATAGTTTTCGTATTCAATGACCTTAGAATTATCGATCATGTTCACAGCTTTGTTTGAGGTATCGGGCTTTTTGGGAGTATTTCCTGCCGATGCCAGGACTGCATAACTAATAAAATCCGAGAGTGCTTGGGCTCTTCCGCATGATTTTACGGTCTTATCGACAAGAACTGATGTGCCCAAGACGCAGTTAATGGTTGGAATTGATCTGGATAAAGCCCTTACATTAATGGCGGATCCTTTAATTCCATCAATAATTGCGTCATCAATATCAAAATCAATATGTTCTGGAAATTGCAGTTTGGGTTTAACTAAGCCCCGATAAAGTGCCTGAAGATCAGGCTCAAATAGGATTTGACCCATAATCGCTTTTTCGACAGAGCTCTCATCCTTAAATGACAGTGGCTTATTTCTGACAAGCATTACATGCCAGCCATGATTTTCGACCATATTATTTACGAACCCAAGTAATACTCGATCGTCTTGAGCGAAGCGGCTTCGTTCGCAATCATCAAAAATCACGAGAACTTTCTTCATGTCGAGTAAAGGCAGTAACAAATCTGGTTTTAGAGTTAACTGAATTCCAAGGTCTTCGATTTTTTCGCTTAATATTGAGGAACCAGCTTTAATAGTGTTTTTCACTAAAGCGCTTATCGCGGCACCCACACCGTGTGCAACCTTATCAGATAAAGGGAGACAGGAAGCGATAACCCGATTGAGAACCTCGTCATAATCGGACACACCAAATAGCGACACGCGACATGTCTTTACGTCTATTCCTTTTAGAGCAGCTTTAAGATCGTTCTCACAATAATAAGTCTTGCCTGAACCCCATTCGCCATGCAGGACTAACGCTTGAAGACCAATGGAGTCGCATTGCATGTAGCTTTTAACTGCCTCGGTGATTTCTTTGGCTTGCATTGCGTGTTCCCCAATCGGTCATTCCCGGATTTGCAGCATTTGATCAAGTGTTTACTGATTCAATATATTTAACAGCTAATGTCTTCCCTACTTGCAGATCTTGCTGAACTTGCACATTCGGAATCCGTTGTTGTAATTGCTGATAACTACGAAAGACGGCTTATAGGACAAAATGTGTGTCCCGATAGAACATCCGTTTCCATCCATTAATCCAGCCAGAACGGGTACGGGTCCCTGTGGTGGAGGTCCTCCCAC
>JAGZNZ010000008.1:0-116679 GCA_018363345.1 Collinsella sp.
GCCAGCCCGTGGGAGGCCAGGGCGCCGCTGACCGGTGGACGGCACCGAGCCGTCATCGAGATTGAAGAAGGGGGAGGCCTCGCGGCCTCCCCCTTTTTTGCGTTTACGGGGCGTAAATGACTCATTTACACTAGACGATCTTATCGTTTTTGGTATTGAGCCTTTATTTTAAGAAGATAAATCGAATAACAAGGGCAACTGCTATGGCCACAATAATCAAAAGCAGGATTGTCAGTCAATGCTGCTTGCGTCGTTTACTTGATGAAACGAAGATTGATTTTCCCTGTTTTGGCGTTTCGAGATAGCGAGCCGAATGCGTCAAGGTTTGCTTTGGTCGAAGACCTCTTTGTTGATGAGTGGCGGCTGCTTTCATCGGCTCATCACTAGCTGCGCTGTTTTTAGATAATGGTGCGTCTTTCAGATATACAGGGTCTCCGGAGGCGACGCCCATATGTTTACGTCCCTTTTGGGCATCCTCGAGCGTTTGATATCGATTTCTCGTCACATACTCGGGCTCCGGATCATTAATGGGCTCTTGCGAGATGTGGGGGCGATGGAACCGTGGCGGCTGCGTGGAAGTATCTTCCCCCTGCGTCGGCATAAACATATTGTTCTGGTTTTGGTCGTCCATGATGCCCTTTAGCTCGTTACCAACAACGTGTACGCGCTCATTGTAAGCCCCTTGTTATTTGTAGCTGCGAACATACTTGTTATTTTAGCTCTGGTTCAAAGAACCTTAACCCTACTAAAACCTGAGTCATATACGCTTAGATATGCTTATAATACTGGACTCAAAAAACTTTATAGTCGATGTATATATGAGCACTGGGTGGGCATATATAAGAGCGTCAAAAGAAGTCCCAGTCACCTAGAAGATGGCTCGGCAGTCCTTAAAAGGAGTGGTAAACATGGCAAGCATGGTTCCTTATCGTTCGGTTTTTGGCGTTCGTCCTTCTGCTAGCTCGCTGTTCGATCTGTTTGATGATATGACCGACCTTGCAAACAACTCGATTGCTTCCAAGGCGTTTCCCGTTGACGTTGAGGATAAGGGCGATGGCTATGAGGTCAAGGCGTATCTGACCGGCGTCGCCAAGGACGATATCGATGTCGAGCTTAACGAGGGCCGTCTGTCCATTAGCGTGAATGTCAAGGAAAACGAGGAGAACGAGGGCAAGAACTTCCTGCAGAAGGAGTTCAGCTCGTACAGCGCGACGCGTGGCGTGTATCTAAAGGACGCTTCGAGCGAGGGCCTCTCGGCTAAGTACGCTGACGGCATCCTGACCGTTACGGTTCCCAAGATCGTCGAGAAGAAGAACGTTACGAAGATCTCCATCGACTAACTTCGTTGGTGTTCTGCGCTATTAAAAGACAGCAAAAGGGGCTGGGAAGCGATTCTCGGCCCCTTTTGCTGTCTAGGACAGTCTATTGAATGGTTGCCGGCTGATACTGACTCGCAGGGCGTATCGAGAGTTTTCGCGATCCTTGGAGAAGGGTTGCGGAGCTGCCGACCTCGTCATCCAGGGTTGCGGCCAGAGCTTTGGCATAGCTTTTGACGGTAAGGCTCGGACGATTGTTATCTTGGCTGATATGCATGGCAATGAGCTGTTCGGTGCGATCGGTAACAAGTTCGCGCGCGGCTTCGGCGGCTTGACCATTGGAGAGGTGTCCCCTTGCAGACAGGATGCGCTCCTGAAGAAAGCGGGGATATTCTCCCTCGCGCAGCATGGTCACATCGTGGTTGCTTTCGAGCGCGAGGACTCGACAATCTTTGAGGGTGTTCATGGCTTGGCTCGATAGCTCTCCGGTGTCGGTGGCAAACCCAATGGAATCATCGAGAGCATTGAATCGATAGCCGACCGGATTGATGACATCGTGTGATGTTGAGTAGGTTTGCACGTGGATGCCGGCAATGGATAGGGCGTCACCGGGATCGAATTCCTCGACAAGCAAATGCGAAAGATTTTCTTTGCTCGAAAGAGTGCCCCTGCTGGCAAAGAGGGGGCCGTGCCAGTGCTTGCACCAGACATCGAGGCCCTTGATGTGATCGCTATGCTCATGAGTAATGAGAAGAGCCGAGACGTTGTCTGCCGAGAGCCCCAGTTCTGCCATGCGCTTTAATGTCTCGCGGCGAGACAGTCCGTCATCGACCATAATGAGCCCCTGCGGGCCCTCGATGAGTGCGCAGTTGCCTTTAGAGCCACTGCCGAGGATATGAAGGTGCAGGCGAGACATAAGATTCCAAAGGATACAATGGGTGCGAACGAATAGAGGAGGAAGCAAATGCCAACGGTATCTCAGCATTATGGACACCATGCTGCATCGTGGGCTGATGATAAAGCCTTGGCAACGCGGCAGACGGCTGCCCCCGTGGTGCTCATGGTATCAGGTGGTGCGGACTCGACGGCTTTGCTTCTTATGGCGTGCACATCAAAGTTGGATATTCTGGATGGGCGTGGTGTGGCCCCCATCGCGCGCGAGCGACTGCACGTGCTGCATGTGAACCATCATCTGCGCGGGGAGGCATCCGATGGCGACGAGGCCTTCGTGCGTGAGCTCTGCGCGCAATATGGTCTACCGCTGTGTGTTGAGCATGCCTATTTTGATGATGAATCGGGCAATATCGAGGCGGCTGCCCGCGAGGTGCGCTATGCCGCGGCGCGAAGGTATGTTCGCGAGCTCTGCGCCCAGACGGGGGCACCGCGAACGGCGGCTCGTATCTGCACCGCGCACACGTCTTCGGATCGCGCGGAAACGTTTTTGATGAACGCGATTAAGGGTTCGGGGCCCGCTGGTCTATCGAGCATACCTCGCCGGAGGAATATCGTGGTGCGTCCCTTGCTCGACCTGACTCATGATGAGCTCGTGGGCTATCTGCAGGTGCATGGTCAACCGTGGCGTGAAGATGAAAGCAACGAGGACGTTTCGTACTTGCGCAACTATGTGCGCCATCGGGTGATGCCGGTGGTGGCGCAGCGCAACGCGAGCGTCTGTAAGACGATTGGCGCCGCCTGCGAGATCTTAGGCGATGAGGATGCCTTTCTTTCCCAGCTTTCCGCACAGGCGTTCCGAAGCTGCCTGCGTAAGGAGGCGGCGGGTGCACTGGTCCTTGACGCTCGTCGACTGGCCGCGGCTGAGGTGGTAATCGCGCGGCGCATCGTGAGACTGGCGATTAAACGCATCGATCCGGACGCTCGTCCAGAGATGCGACATGTGGAGCGAGTCCTTTCCTGCGTTGCCGAGGGCGCCGGCTCGGTCACGCTTCCGGCGGGGATTGACGCACGCATTGAGTTTGGCATGCTGGCGTTTAAGGCGCCGGTGGCTCGCGAGGGCCTGGTCGCGGACTGGGTTACCGTACCCGGTCGTTTGCCGTTGGGCGGGGGACGTGTGCTGGTCGCAGAGCCGATGGCCGTTGAACCGGGATGCGATATCGTGCGCCGCGCCCGTGAGCTTGCGGCTGCCGGGGAAGTGACAGCTTTGGTAGACGCGGCTGCCCTGGGTTTTGCCGACAGCGATAGTGAGCGGATCCTGGCGGGCTCGCGTGGCGAGATCCCTGCCGAGGCGCGATTGGCGCGCCTGTGGGTGGACGGTCCCGCACCGGGAGATGTGATGTGCCCGTTGGGGATGAACGGCCGAAGCAAGAAAGTGTCAGACCTGCTGAACGAGGCTCGTATTCCCGTTTCTGAGCGCGCAGGCGTTCCTGTGGTGAGAACGGCTCCGGGAGGTGCCGTGGTATGGGTCGCCGGAGTTCGCGCGGACGAGCGTTTTAAGTGCACGGCCGCAACGCGCGTGGCATATCTGCTCCGCGTGGTCGATGCGGAATAGCGTCCCACGCCAGCTATTCTGTGCGACGTTGACGGTATTCCCGCGCTGATGGCGTACGGGCTGGAAAATATACCCCGTGCGCTGCTAGAATGTGAAGTTCGCGTCCATACGGCGGTGTGTGGGCGATAAGCACAAGAAAGGGTTGTCATGGCTTCTCAACATCCGGATATCGAGAAGGTTCTGTTTACGCAGGAGGATATCGACGGTATCGTCTCTCGCCTAGGCGAGCAGATTACGCGCGACTACGCGGGTAAGGATCTGGTGCTGATTGCGGTCCTGCGCGGCGCCGTGGTCTTTATGGGCGACCTGATGCGCAAGATCGAGCTGCCGACCAACATCGATTTCATGGCTGTTTCGAGCTATGGCGACGGTGTGAAGTCTTCGGGCATCGTGCGTATCATTAAAGACCTGGATATCGACATCCGCGGTCGCGACGTGCTGATCGTCGAGGACATTCTGGACTCGGGCCTGACCCTCAAGTATCTGATGAAGAACCTCGAGAGCCGCAAGCCCGCTTCGCTGGAGGTCGCTGCCTTCCTGTGGAAGGACGTTGAGGACCGCACCTCGGCCATCACGCCCAAGTATGTTGGAACCCATTGCCCCGATGCCTTTGTGGTGGGCTACGGCCTCGACTATGCCGAGCGCTATCGTAACCTGCCGTATCTGGGCATTTTGAAACCGGAGGTTTATTCGTAAGATGCCCGACGACCGTAACGATAACAATTCCCAGACTCCCCGGGAGCCTAAGATTCCGGGGATGCCCGGAGGCAAGAAGCCCACGCGTACGGGCTGGCTGTATTTTATTTTGGCTTGCGCGCTTCTGGGCTACGCCTTCTTTAACATGGGCTCCGGCTTTGCCAATTCCAGCAATACCGTAAAGCTCGCGACGAGCGAGATGGTCAACGCCATTAAGCAGGATCGCGTCGAAGATTTGACCTATACGGTTCAAGACGGAAGCGTGGCGGGTCATTACTGGAAGACGAAAAAGGACAAGGGTGATACGAGCGAGCTCAAGAGCTTCTCCTCGACCTATGTCGGCTCCGATTCGCTTGCCGAGCTTATGGCGGAGCACCCCGACACCAAGTACATCGTCAACACCAACGACCCCGATTTTTGGGGCGACTTGGCGATGAGTGTGCTGCCGACGATTGCCCTGATCGCCATCATGTTCTACTTTATGCGCCAGATGATGGGCGCCAATAATAGGAACATGCAGTTTGGCAAGGCCAATGCCAAGACCAACGAGGCTACGCGTCCCAAGGTCAAGTTCGAGGACGTTGCCGGCGTGGACGAGGCAGTCGAGGAGCTCGAGGAGATCCGTGACTTTTTGAGCGATCCGGATCGCTATCGCAAGCTGGGCGCCAAGATCCCGCGTGGCGTGTTGCTGGTGGGCCCTCCGGGCACCGGTAAAACGTTGCTGGCCAAGGCCGTTGCCGGCGAGGCGGGCGTGCCGTTCTTTAGCATCTCGGGTTCCGACTTTGTCGAGATGTTCGTGGGTGTCGGCGCCAGCCGTGTGCGTGACCTCTTTAAGGAGGCCAAGTCTCAGGCTCCGTCAATCATCTTTATTGACGAGATCGATGCCGTGGGACGTCAGCGCGGAGCCGGTTTGGGCGGCGGCCACGACGAGCGCGAGCAGACGCTCAACCAGCTGCTGGTCGAGATGGACGGTTTTGAGGAAAGCGAGTCGGTCATCCTGATCGCCGCGACCAACCGCCCCGATATTCTGGACCCGGCATTGCTGCGCCCCGGTCGTTTTGATCGTCAAGTTACGGTCGACCGTCCGGACGTGAAGGGCCGCGAGCAGATCTTGCGCGTGCATGCTGAGAACAAGCCGATGGACGAGGACGTTAAGTTTGAGAAGCTCGCCCAGATGACCGTTGGCTTTACTGGTGCCGATTTGGCGAACCTGCTCAACGAGTCTGCGTTGCTGGCCGCTCGCCGTCATCGTTCCGTGATCTCGATGGACGAGGTCGAGGAGTCGATGGAGCGCGTGATTGCCGGACCGCAACGCAAGGGTCGCGTGATGACCGAGGCCGAGCGCACCACGATTGCCTACCATGAGAGCGGTCACGCTTTGGTGGGCCACATCCTGGAGCACTCCGATCCGGTTCATAAGATTTCGATTGTCAGCCGCGGCCAGGCTCTGGGCTACACGTTGCAGCTTCCGCAGGAGGATCACTTCCTCAAGACCAAGAACGAGATGCTCGACGAGCTCGCCGTGTTCTTGGGCGGTCGCGTCGCCGAGGAGCTCATGTGCGACGACATCACGTCGGGCGCGAGCAACGATCTGGAGCGCGCGACTAAGATGGCGCGCGAGATGGTCACGCGCCTGGGCATGAGCGAGGAGCTGGGCACGCAGGTCTTTGGCGAGGCGCAGCATCAGGTGTTCCTTGGTCGCGATTACGCCGATCACCAGGATTACTCTGAGGAGACGGCGCGCCGCATCGATATCGAGGTTCAGCGCATCATGCGCGAAGCCCATCGCCGTGCGGTCGAGATCCTGGATGCCCGCCGCGATCAACTCGATCTGATGGCCAAGGTGCTGCTTGAGCGCGAGACCGTTGAGGGCGACGCTGTGAACGCCCTGCTCGACAACGAGTGGGACGCTTACCTTGAGCGCGAGGGCGATATCCTGGCGGCCAAGGAGGAGCGCAATGCCAAGGCGGCCGGCATGCCGACCAAGAAGCGTGCGCCTCGCATGAGCGAGGAGGAGCTGGCGGCTGATGCCGCGGCCTTTGCGCAGGCGGCCATGCAGGAGGATGCCGAAGCCGCATCCGATGATGCTGGCGATGGCAATGCTGTCAACGCTGACGGCAACACCGACGCCGACAAATAGTCTTTGTGGCGAAAGCCTCCGCGGGAAACCTGCGGAGGCTTTTTCTTTTGTCTGTTGATTGGGGACAGACTTAAATGAGCGTTTTCACGCATTTAAGTCTGTCCCCAATCAACAATGTGGCGCTCTAGTTGGCTAAAGCGTACAATACCGCCTATGCGAAAGGGGAACAGATGATCAACGAAACTATGTATGCTCGCGGTGCGGAAAGCTCCATCATCCGTGAGATCTTTAGCTATGGCCTTGAACGCAAGGCGCAGATCGGTGCGGAGAACGTATTCGATTTTTCGCTGGGCAACCCGAGTGTTCCGGCGCCCGCTGCTGTGGCTGAGTCCATTAAGAAGGCCTTGGAGCTGCCGAGCGACCAGCTGCATGGATACACGCCTGCACCGGGTTTGCCGCAGTGCCGTACCGCCGTGGCTGAGTCGCTCAATCGCCGTTTCGGCACGAGCTATGAGGGCAAGGACGTCTTTATGACGGTGGGTGCGGCGGCTTCGCTCACCTGCACGCTCAATGCCGTTACGAACCCGGGCGATGAGGTTATTGTTATCGCCCCGTACTTCCCGGAGTATCGCGTGTGGATTGAGAAAGTCGGCTGCACGTGTGTCGAGGCGCTCGCCGATGAAGATACGTTCCAGCTGAGCGTGGGTAACGTGCGCAAGGCGATTACCGATAAGACGACTGCCGTCATCATCGACTCGCCCAACAACCCGACCGGTGCCGTGTATACGCGTGATACACTGACGCGACTGGCCAATGTTCTGCGCGAGGCCAACGCTCAGCGCGATCCCGAGAATCCGATTATGCTCATCTCTGATGAGCCGTATCGCGAGATTGTCTATGGCGCCGAGGTGCCTTGGGTGCCTTCGATCTACGAGCACACCATCGTGTGCTACTCGTATTCCAAGTCGCTTTCGCTGCCGGGCGAGCGCGTGGGCTGGATTTTGGTTCCCAATACCAATCCGCAGGCTGCTCGCCTGATGCCGGCCGTTGCCGGTGCCGCCCGCACGCTGGGCTTCGTGTGCGCACCGGCCCTCTTCCAGCGTGTAATCATCGACTGCATTGATGAACCGAGCGATGTCGAGGCCTATGCGCGCAACCGCACCGCGCTTACCGACGCACTAGCGGAGTACGGCTACACCTATGTTGAGCCGGATGGCGCGTTCTACCTGTGGGTGAAAGCGCTGGAGCCCGATGCAAACGCCTTCTGCGAGCGCGCAAAGAAGTATGAGCTGCTCGCGGTGCCTTCGGATAGCTTTGGCATGCCGGGCTGGTTCCGCCTGGGCTACTGCGTGAGCTATGAGACAATCGTCAACTCGCTGCCTGCCTGGAAGCAGCTGGCCGACGAATATCGTCGAAAGTAAAGCGCTCTGCTTACAATGTTTTACGTGAAACGGGGTTTGGTTTTAAGCCAGACCCCGTTGTCTATGCCGTTGTGTGATTGGGATGAAGCAGTTTTACGACTGCCGAAAGCTATGCGTACAATGAATATACGCGACGGCCATACTGGACAAGGAGACCCGATGCCCTACCTTCTTTCTTGTGATATTCATACTCATACGATGTTCTCTGCGCATGCGTACTCAACCATCGAGGAGAACATCTATTGGGCGGCAGAGCGCGGCCTTCAGGTGCTCGGTTCCGCCGATCATTTAAGCTCGATGGTTACGCCTTGTCCCAATGACCTGCGCAGTTTCCAATTCTTTATTAACCAGGATATCTGGCCGCGCATTTGGAGCGGCGTGCTGGTGCTGCGTGGTGCCGAGGCCGATATCGTTTCGCTGGATGGAGGCTTGTTTGGCGAGGACATTCCCGTTTCGCTCGATATCGCCGGCGATTCGTATAGTCGTGAGCATTCGCTGTTCGATTTGGTGACGCGTAATTTGGATTATTTGGTGGCAAGCGTGCATAACCCGCAGTTTGCCGAAGGCGCGACGCTCGCCCAGACGACCGAGATGTATATCAATGCTCTGGAGCACCCCAAAGTGTTTATGCTGGGCCACACGGGTCGCTCGGGTGTTTCCTTTGATATCGATGAGGTGTTGTTGGCGGCAAAGGCCAAACACAAGATTATCGAGATTAACAACCATAGTCTTGAGCATGGTACCGATGCCGAGCATTGGGGCGCTTGCCGCAAGATTGCCGAGCGCTGCGCCGAACTGGGCGTGGGGATTGGCGTCTCGACCGACGCGCACATTGGTATGGCAATTGGCAAGCTCGATCAGGCGCGCAATATGCTCGATGAGATTCACTTCCCGCTGGACCTGATCGTGACGCGCGATCGCGAGACGCTGCTGCGCGAGATGGCGGCAGCCGGCGTGTGTGACCTGCGCAAGAGCATGTAACGGGCTCATATATCCAACGAAAGGGGGCGGTCCAGACGGGCCGCCCCCTTCTTGTCCCAAAAATCTACCGGTGTTGGTTAGCGGCGCTCGAGGATCGCTACGGTTTCGGTGTGGTCGGTATGGGGGAACATGTCGACCGGCGTGATCTTGAGCAGGCGATAGCCTCCGTCGAGGAGCTGGTGCAGGTCACGCTCTTGGGTCACGGGGTTGCAGCTGATATAGGTGATGCGGCGCGGCTTGAGTGCGCAGGCGGCTTCGAGGAACTCGGGGGTGGAGCCGGCGCGCGGCGGGTCGATGGAGAGAACGTCAACGCGCTCGTTGTTATCGGCAGCGTCCAGGATGTAATCGGTGGCGTCGTCGGCCATAAACCAAGCGCTGCGGGTGAGGCCGTTGAGCTCGGCATTGCGACGTGCGTCGGCAATGCCCGCCGGGTTGCGCTCCACGCCGAGCAGCATAATGCCGACACTTCTGTCCTGGGCTTCTTTAGCTGCGCAAAGACCGATGGTGCCGCTGCCGCAGTAAGCGTCCATAAGAATGTCACCCTGCTGCAGGTCCATGCCGTCAATCGCGAGCTGATAGAGCAGCTCGGTCTGCTGCGGATTGGTCTGATAGAACGCGGTGGGGGAGATATCGAATTCGCAACCGAGCAGCTGGTCGCGCATGCACTCGGCGCCATAGACGATACGAGTCTCCTCACCCAAGATGGCGTTACCGGGACGGCCATTGATATTTTGGGCGACGGTGGCGATATGCGGATCGAGTGCGGCGACAGCCTCAAAGAACTCCTGCGCATGCGGCAGGTCGTGCTGAGCGGTCACGAGGGTGACCATAATCTGGTCGGTGCGCCAGCCGCAGCGAACGACGGCATAGCGGAGCAGCCCTAGATGCTTGTCTTCGTTAAAGGCAGGAATATGCAGACGTTCGGCCTCGCGAGCGATGCCGTTGAGAATTTGACGAGCGCCCGGCGCCTCGACAGGACACTCGGGTACGGCAACGATCTTGTGCGTGCCGCGCTCAAAGAAACCGCAACGGACAGTGCCCTCCTTACCGGGAGCAAACGGAGTGGCGGCCTTATGACGAAAACCACGCGGCGCAGAATACTTGCCCGGGTCGCCCAGGGTAACACCCATACCGCGAATGGGATCAACGGCAATACCCTCGCGCTCACAGAGCTCAGCAAACAGCTCCTCCATAGCAGCCTGCTTGGCCGCCAACTGCTTCTTATAAGGACGATTGAGCGCCGTACACCCACCGCAAGCTTTCATGATCGAACAGGGAGACTTGGGGTCCACAGCCTTGCGCGCAGACGAAACCTGATCTTTATGCGAGCGCTTGGAACGAGTCCGAGGCGCCTTGTCCTTGCTCCGACGAGAGCTGGGACGCTTGGCCTTAGCCTTACCCTTGGCCGACTTACCCTTCGCGTCCTGAGACGACTTGGATTCCTTAGAAGATTTTTTCTCCTCCAACCCCTCAGCCGCCTCGATCAAAGCACGACGAGCCTTACGCTCCGCACGAGATTCTGCCATTAATAACTCCACTAATGTATAAATTGTAAGCTGCAAGCATTGTACCGTTCCAAGTTAAAGGACGATATACAAGCGGCCATTTCATGACAGTGATAAGTTCAACGAAGGTTGCCCGCCGGGTGCCGGGGCAGGAGTTAAGTTTGTCGCGAGTTCCGCACGAACAGGAGAGCACTTAATGTGCTCTCCGTCGTGAGCAGGACTGTAGAGCAGCAAACTTAACCCCTGCCCCGGCACCCGGCGGGCAAACCCTCCCTTGTACTCTATCAAGGTAAAGTGTATGATTCTGGACGTTAGATGACTCACTTTACCTAACTAAAGTGCTATCAAGGGGGAATACCATGAACACCGATATGTCTCGTCGTCAGTTTGTTGGTCTAGCCGGCTCGCTCGCCGCGGTGCTTGGCCTTGGTCTTGTCGGTTGCGGCGGTGGTGCTGGCAAGGGCTCCGCTGCTGGCTCTGCCGCGGCCAAGGATGTGAAGGGCGCCGCGGAGTCCAAGAAGCTCGTGGTGGGCTTTGATAAGTCCTATCCTCCGTACGGCTTTGTGGGCGACGATGGCGAGTACACCGGCTTTGATCTCGATCTGGCCAAGGCTGTTGCCGATAAGCAGGGCTGGGAGGTCAAATACGAGGCCATCGACTGGGACGCCAAAGATACGCTGCTTAACTCAGGCGCCATCAACTGCATCTGGAACGGCTTTACCATGGAGGGTCGCGAGGACGACTACACGTTCTCCGAGCCGTACATGCTCAATGAGCAGGTGCTCGTGGTCAAGAAGGACGCGGGTATCAAGAGCTGGGACGATCTTGCCGGTAAGACCGTGATTACCCAGACTGATTCCGCTGCGCAGGATGTGCTCGAGGGCGACCAGAAGGATCTGGCCGCGACGTTTGCCACGCTCGATACCATCGGTGAGTACAACACGGCGTTTATGCAGCTCGAGAGTGGTGCGGTCGATGCCGTTGCCTGTGACCTCTCGATCGCTCAGTATCAGCTGGCCGCCAAGCCAGATGCCTATACGCAGCTCGACAAGCCGCTGTCCAGCGAGCACTACGCCGTCGGCTTTAAGAAGGGCGACACCAAGTCGGCCGATGCTGTAACCGAGTCACTCAAGGCGCTCTACGAGGACGGCACGGTCAAGGACCTGTGCGATAAGTATTCAAGCTATGGTCTTTCCTTCGACAACTGGGTGCTCAAATAGCGGCTTTCCCAGGCACCCGATTTTGCCGTTCAAACCGTCGCTTGCGTACATTTAGTACGCGGCGCTCCTCTTTCACGGCAAACTCGGGCACCTGGAAAACCCGCTTTAGCATTGGGTTCGCTGTTCCGTTACTGTGAAAGAGAGCTTGGGTTGTCTATTCAGGTCATGATGCAGATGCTTGGCCAGGGATTCTTGGTCAGCTTGCAGCTGTTTGTGCTGACGTTGCTCGGGTCGATTCCGCTGGGAATTCCCGTGGCGTTTATGCGCATGAGCAAAATTGCGCCGCTTCGCTGGATCGCGCGCATCTATATTTCGGTCATGCGCGGCACGCCGCTCATGCTACAGATGTTTGCCATCTACTTCGCCCCGTACTACGTGTTCGGCATCTCGCTCACGCCCGATTCCAAGTGGACGGCGTGCGTTGTGGCGTTCATCATCAACTACGCCGGCTACTTTGCCGAGATCTATCGCTCGGGCCTGCAGTCGATTCCGCGTGGTCAATATGAGGCCGCCGAGGTGCTGGGCTACTCGCGTCTGCAGACATTTTTGTACATCGTGATGCCGCAAGTTGCCAAACGCATTTTGCCGGCGATGGGCAACGAGATCATCACGCTGGTCAAGGACACATCGCTGGCGTTTGCCATCGGCGTGGGGGAGATGTTCTCGACGGCCAAGGCGCTGGTTGCCTCGCAAGTGAGCATGGTGCCGTTTGCGATCGCGGCGCTGATTTACTGGGTCTTTAACTTTGTGGTCGAGATGCTGCTGGGCGCCGCCGAAAAGAAGCTGGACTATTATCATGACTAACTCAGTGATGAAAATCGAAAGCGCGCGTAAGGCGTTTGGCGGCAATGAGGTGCTCAAGGATATCTCACTCGAGGTAAAGCGCGGCGAGGTCGTGGCGATTATCGGGCCTTCGGGTGGCGGTAAGTCTACGCTGCTGCGGTGTGCCACGCTGCTCGAGACACTCGACGGAGGCTCGCTCTCGTTTGGCGACCTTGCCGTTGCGACGGATGTGGGTTCGGGCGCGGTCTATGCGAAGGGCGATGTGCCCAAGCAGGCGCGCTCGCGATTCGGCCTGGTGTTCCAAAATTACAACCTGTTCCCGCACTATACGGTGATGAAAAACATCACCGATGCTCCGATTCGCGTGCTCAAGCGCCCGCGCGAGCAGGCGGAGGCGCGTGCGCATGAGTTGATCGCGCAGATGGGGCTTACGGGCAACGAGAACAAGGTGCCGTGTGAGCTTTCGGGCGGTCAGCAGCAGCGCGTGAGTATTGCCCGCGCCCTGGCACTCGACCCGGAAATCTTATTCTTTGACGAGCCGACTTCGGCGCTCGATCCCGAGCTGACGGCCGAGGTGCTGCGTGTCATTAAGGACCTGGCGGCGCAGAATATGACGATGGTAATCGTGACCCACGCAATGCAGTTTGCGCGCGATGTTGCCGACCGCGTGGTCTTTATGGACGGCGGTCGCATTGTCGAGGAGGGACCTGCCGAGCAGGTTATCGACCATCCGCGCGAGCAGCGCACGCGTGAGTTCTTGAGCCGTATCGAGGGATAGAATCAGGTATTTACTCAACTATTAATTGAGGCAATTGAGGCGAAGCCGCCACAGGTCTTACGGTCTGTGGCGGCTTTTTGTTTACATCGACGGGGTTCAATAATTGCCTCACAAGCTTGTCTCTTCCTCTCGCCGCCTGTATTCATACGTGTGCCGAAAGGTGTGCATGGACGGTCGCCCGTGAGGGTAGGGTGGTGGCATAGGACATTTGGAGGGTGAGTCGGCTCGGCTGCCGACCATGCTGCTCCCGGGATGGCACCGACCGCGAACTCTCCCCGTTGGCGTCGCGCATTGCGCGCGGCCCTGCAAGGAGGTCATCATGGGTGCTCCCAAGACCGGTAACGTAAGGAACGTGGTGCTCGTAGGCCAAGGCGGGGTGGGCAAGACTTCACTCGCCGAAGCCATGCTCCACCTTTCCGGCAAGACCGCCCGCCTGGGCGGCCACGACGGCACCAAGCCCACGCTCGACTATGACCCCGAAGAGGTTAAGCGTGCATTTTCCATCTCGACGACCATTGCGCCGATCGACTGGAAGGGCGCGCGCATCAATGTGCTCGATGCCCCGTGCTACCCCGATTTTATCGGCGACGCCTTTGCCGCGATGAGCGTCTGCGAGACGGCTCTGTTTGTGGTCGACGCCGAGGCCGGCCCGCAGCCTACGACGGTTAAGCTCTGGTATGCCGCCGAGGACCTGCGCCTGGCGCGTGCGGTGTTCGTAAACCGCCTGTCGCGCTCCGAGGCCAGCTTTGCGACCACAATGGACCTGCTGCAGGAGCGCTTTGGTACGCGCCTGGGCGCCGTGACTCTTCCCTGGGGCGAGGGCGAGGACTTTGACGGCATCATCGACCTGGTGCGCATGAAGGCGCGCCACTGCAACGGCGCCGAGGCCGTTGAGTCGGAGATTCCCGAGGAGTATCGTGCCCAGGCCGAGGAGGCCCATGACCATCTGTGCGAGCTGGTGGCCGAGGCCGACGACGAACTGATGATGAAGTACTTGGAAGGCGAGGAGACGCTGACGCAGGAGGAGCTTGAAGGCCTGCTGTCGAAGGCGATTGCCGAGCGCATCTTTGTGCCGGTCTTTGCGGGCGATTGCATTAAGGAGCAGGGCGTCAACTCGCTGATGGACGACATCGCGACGTACTTCCCGGCGCCGACCGACTACGGCGAGATGCCGCTCATCGACGGCGATTCGCTTAAGATCTCGAGTGACGATGACCGTCCGGTGGCGTTTGTGTTTAAGACGCTGGCCGATCCGCAGCAGGGTCGCATCAGCTTTATCAAGGTGCTGACGGGTACGCTTGAGCCGGGTCTTGAGCTGATCAACGCGCGCACGCGCAAGGGCGACCGTCTGGCTCACCTGTATGTGATGTGCGGTCGCGACATGACCGAGGTCGGTCACGCCTATGCCGGCGACATCATCGTGGCGCCCAAGCTGGCGGCCGAGACGGGCGATACGCTCTCCATTACCGGTAAGGTCGAGGCTGCTGCGTTTAAGTTCCCCAACTCGCAGTATCGCATCGCCATCGAGGCCGAGAATCGCGGCGACGAAGAGAAGCTCTACACGTTTATCGAGAAGGCCTGCAAGGCAGACCCGACCATGAGCATCGACCGCGACGAGGAGACTGGCCAGACCATTATCTCTGCCGTTGGTGAGGCACAGGTTTCGGTGCTGCTCAACCGTCTGGAGGACCGCACCAAGGTCGCCGCCAAGAGCGTGCCGATCCGCATTCCGTATCGCGAGACCATCCGCCGCACGGCGAGCGCCCAGGGTCGCCACAAGAAGCAGACCGGCGGCGCCGGTCAGTACGGCGACTGCTGGCTGCGCGTCGAGCCGCTCATTGGGTCCGACGGCACGAGCGACGGCTATGAGTTCGTGGACGAGGTCGTGGGCGGTCGCATTCCGCGCTCGCTGATTCCCGCCGTGGACAAGGGCGTCCAGGAGACCATGAAGGACGGTATTATTGCCGGCTACCCGCTCACGGGCATTCGCGTCGCGGTGTACGACGGTTCGTATCACAGCGTCGACTCCAACGAGATGGCGTTCCGCGCGGCGGCTCGCATCGGCCTGCGCAAGGCATGCGCCGATGCCGATCCAGTGGTGCTGGAGCCTATCGAGGAAATCACGGTGACGATCCCCGAGAGCTACGCCGGCGCCGTGATGGGCGACATCTCGGCCTCGCGCGGTCGCGTGACGGGCATGGAGACCGATGAGCGCGGAGACACCGTGGTCATTGCCCAGGCGCCGCTGGCCGAGCTGACGGATTACTCGACGCGCCTGCGCTCCATCACGCGCGGCACGGGCGACTTTACCATGAAGCCCGCGGGCTATGAGCAGGTGCCCTATGACGTTCAGGCCAAGCTGGTCGAGCGCTATGAGGAGGGCCGCGCCAAGTAGCGCGTGGCGTTGCCTGCAACATGCATGCCGGTGCAAGGGCCGCTCTGGGCAATCCAGGGCGGCCCTTTTTGATCCCTGGGGGACGGAGGAAAACGGATCATTTTAGGTTTTGGGGCAGCTTGGTCGGCCCTAGTCCCCCGAGGCCTGATTGCGGCCGGTGGCGTAGTCGATCTGCACATGCGGCTGCAGGTTGTAGCAGTACACGTGGAAGCACAGGGTCTTGCCGTGGTCCTCGACCGATTGCGCCTCAAGTCGCACGCCACGGCAGACAAGTTCCTCTTCGTTGTACATGGGCGTGACGCGGTAGAGCACATGGTTGCCTGTGTCGTGGATGTAGTCGAGGATCTGCTCTTCAAACGGTAGCATGCCCGTTTCGTTGAGATAGCGTGTGCCGGTGAGGAGATTCTTGCGGTTGGCGTTTTCGCCGCAGAGCGACCAGGCGATGAGGTGGCAACGGTTGTAGAGGCTTTGACCCGGAATAAAGTCGTAGCGCTGCTGGTGCCACCCGGCGGGATGGATACGCGAGATATCGCCGCGCTTGCCCTGACCGAGCGATTCGGGACCCACGCAGGCGAGTGCCTTGCGGGTGCGGCCCAGGCTATCGAGCTTGGAGAACTTCTTAAAGCAGCCCTCTTCGGTAGCTCGCTCGTATTCGTCGAGCGTGAATGATGGCGTGCCCAACGGGTGCGTGCTGTCGGCGCGAAGGGCAACGTAGGGGTTGCCGGCGTAGTCGGGAATGCTGCTGAGATAAACACCGCGGGCGCGGTCGAGGTCGGGGTTTTCCACCTCGTCGATGGGGGTGGCGGCGCTGTCCGTGGAAGCGCCGTCGCCGGTGTCGGTTGCGGCGGAATCGGAGCTATCGCCAGAGTCTTGGCCATTTTGAGAGTCCGAGGAGCTCGCTGTTCCCGATTCGAGCCGGGCAACCAGGTCCGCCTCGTCTTCGGTACGGCTGGGACTCTCGTTTTGCTTCTCGGCCAGAGCCGCCGCCTGCTCATCGCTTTGCGGCGACAACAGCTTGGGCGCTCCATCGAGTGACCCTGTGAACAGCGCAAACCCCAGCACCACGGCGGTGCCGATGGAAAGTACTTGCTTGTAGGCGGACTTGCGCGACATTGAGGCTCCTGGATGGATGGTTGGGAACCTACCAGTCTAGCAGGAGCCGCCGCAGACAGTTTTGCCGAACAGATTCTTAAAGATTGGGGAGGCGCGCTATCGGTCCATTTGTCCCAGAAGGGACTGCGATGGTTGGGATGTGCGGGGCTATTCGACGTTTCCCAAGATAAAACCTACCAAAATAAACCAGTCCCTTTTTGGCAGGTCAGTTAACGCAGTTCAGGTTGAGCACGCGCGAGCGAGCAGGTTCCGGGTGCGGCAAGGTGACGTGAAACAAGCGGGCGCTGACCTTTTGGTCGCGCCCGTGCAGTTGAACGTCAGATTGCCGTGCCCGGGGCCTGCGCAGCGCCGAGCAGTTGCGCCGTTTGTAAAACGGCGCAACCTACAGGTTCATGTTGCCGTGGATGTAGGGGGCGACCTCGGGGGAGATGTGTCCGCAGCCTAGGTTGCGCAGCGCGGACTCGATGGCGGCGGGCAGTGGGGTCTTTCCCTCGTCGTTGACCACGGTACCGCCGAGGGCGGCGATCTTGGCGACATCTGCCGGGGCGGCTTCGATATGCATGCAGCCGCCGACCAGGCGTGCGCGGACCTGCGCCAGGTCAAGATCGTGCAGATAATCCTCGCAGGCGCGGATTAAATCGACCTTCTCGCGCGTAAGCTCCTCGCCCGTGGGAATGCGCGTGGCCAAGCAGGCGCCTGCCGGCAGGTTCCAGACGGGGTAGCCCCATGCGCGCAGCAGCTCGCGCTCTTCGTCCTTGGTAAAGCCGACCTCCATAAGGGGTGAGCGTACACCGAGCTCTTCTGCCGCACGCATGCCGGGGCGGTAGTCACCGCGATCGCTTGCATTGCTGCCATCGATGACGGTGGGAAAGCCTAGCGACTTGGCGTGGTTGACGATAGCGGTAAAGCCGGCGCGCTTGCAGTGGTAGCAGCGGTCGGCATCGTTGCAGGCTACCTGGGGGAGCTGCAGCTGATCGACCGAAAGATTGAGCACGGGGAGCATAAAATGCGGACCCTCATCGGTTTGTCCGTCAACGGACCGCTCAAACGAAGCCTGCTCGGGTGTGCCGATGAGCGGCGTGGTGAGATGGACGAGGAGGGTATTGGTAGGCATGATGCGGGCGCATACGGCGGCCAAAAAGCTGCTGTCAACGCCGCCGGAAAACCCGATAGCCACGCGCCCGTATGCCAAAAGCAGCTGTTCGAGCGCCGATAGCTTGTCTTGAAGCTCCTCTGCGGGTGCCGTGGTGTCTAAAATCATGAAACGATCCTTATCGTTGAGTACTCGATCGAAAACTATAATCCTAATGCGTTACTTGCCATAAGACTTCTATCTATGTAACGAAAGTGCAATATGGTATATACGTTATATACAAGTTGCCAAATGCGGTAGAGTTGCGGCAATGCGACAGCGAGAGTCGATGGGGGACCGATATGATCAAGGCTGTTATTTTTGACATGGACGGAACGCTGGTCGACACCGAGCGTCTGGGCATCAAGGCATGGAAAGCGCCCGCCGCTGAGCTGGGTGTCGCGATTGATGACACGCTGATTCATCAATTTATCGGTCGCACGCTGCCCGATGTCATGGACATCCTTGAGGCGCATTGCGGCAGCAGAGAAACCGCTGAGGCGATCTATCATCGCCACAAGGAGATTCGCGACGAGATGGTCAAGACCGATCTGGAGCTTAAGGCCGGCGCCGCCGAGTGCATAGACGAGCTGCTGGCTGCGGGCTATCACGTGGGCCTTGCAACGTCATCGCGCCATGTCACGGCCGAGCGCAACCTTAAGATGGTCGGTCTCTTTGACAAGTTTGAAACGGTGACCTGCGGCGAGGACGTCGTGCACGGCAAGCCCGACCCCGAGATGTATCTGCTCGCCTGCGAGCGCGCGGGCTTTGCCCCCGAGGAGTGCGCCGTGGTCGAGGACTCTCGCAACGGCTGCGTCTCGGGCATCACGGCCGGCTGCCACGTCTTTGCCGTTCCCGACATCGTGCCGCTGCCGCAGGACGTGGTGGATGGCTGCGAGGTCGTGCTCGATACGCTGTTCGACCTGACGGCGGCGGTCAAGGCCGTGCTCTAGACAATTGCGGTGTTGAAACGAGCAATTACCCACGTTTGCGCTTAAGCAAAAGGGGCCCGGCAATGGTCGGGCCCCTTTTGCTTAAGCGGCGACTTGGCATACTTGCGCGCGTGCTATAGATACGCGCCCAGGTTGATGGCGGTGGCTTCGGCGTGGTTGCTTGCCTGGGTGCTGGCGCGTTCCAGCAGGAACGGCCGCACGAGTTCTTGGCGGTTGATGTCCTCGATGGCTGTGACCGCGGTGACGGTGCGCGCTGCAGAGCCGATGCGGACGTGCTTGGTCTTTGCCGGCGCCTTGTTTTCGATTTGCTCCATGAGCAATTGAACACCCTTGCGGCCAATTTCGTAGCCCGGCGGCGCCACGGTGGTAAGGGGGACCGACCCGCTCCAGGCAAGTGGATTGCCGTCGCAGCCGGCCACGCGGACCTGCTCGGGGACGGAGATGCCTTTGTCTATCAGCGCCGAGATAACGCCCGATGCCAGTACGTCGGTCAGGCCGATGACAAAATCGGGGCGCTCGTCGCCGGAGCGCTCGGCAATCTGGGCGCCGATGCTGTAGCCGTCGGCAGCGGTATTCCATTCGCCGGCGTCGATGACTTCGATCTTGATATCGGGGTGCAGGGCAAGGGCCTTGTGGATGCCAAGTACGCGCAGGGTGAGCTGCATAAATGCCGCTCTGCCCACAACGGTGATATGGCGTGCGCCACGGGCAACGGCGAGCTCGGCGATAATGCGCCCCTGCGCCTCGTTGTCGGCGGCCACGTAGTAACCGGGTTCGGAACAGTGGATGTCCAGATGGACGATCGGCACGGGCATCTTGGTCATAGCGGGGTGCCAGTCGGGGGACGCCATGGGCTGAACCATGACGCCGGACATCTGCGTGCCCATAAAGTAGCGCAGGTAATGGTCCTGGAGAATGCCGTCGTTATCGGCGTTGGCGATGAGCAGGTCGTAACCGTGCTTGCGGGCCTCGTTATGGGCGCCGCTGGCAATTTGGAGCGAGAAGCCGTGATCGAGACGGGGGAGGACCAGGCCAAAGGACTTGGTGGTGCCGCCTGCGAGCTGACGGGCACTTTGGTTGGGCAGGTAGCCAAGGCGATTGATGGTCTCGTTGATGAGCTTGAGGGTCTCGGGGCGCAGCTTTTCGGGATGGTTGAGCGCGTTGGAAACCGTGCCCAACGAAACCCCGGCCTCGCGCGCGACGTCGCTGATTTTTACCTTTGCCATAGCGGCCCCTTTGATGCGTTTCAAGTACAAGCCAGATTGTAGCATCCCAAACCTACCAAAAAGGGACAGGTTTATTTTGGCAGGTTTTATCTGGGGAAACGCCGTTGCCAGCGCGACCACCACGAAGTGGACAGGCACCTTTGTGGTGGTTTGAGCTGCCCGGGCCTTCAATTGTCTCGATCTGTAACATCTGGACGGCAAAACCGGCTCTACCTGTTACAGATCAAGACATAGTGCAGGGGTCGAACTGTAATGTCTCGATCTGTAACACTAAGCCGGCTTCCGGAGCCCCAGATGTTACAGATCGAGATCTTTCGCTGGGACAGAGCGCCGCCCCGTTCCAAACCACCACAAAGGTTCCTGTCCCCATTGTGGCGGTTTGGACCGGCTGGGCATGTGTGCATCGGGTGGTATCTAAGTTGAGATACCACTTCTGGTATATCAGCTTGCGCTTGCGTGAGTACAATACTCGAACGTTATACGTCTCAGCGCCCCCTGTGCGTGGACGTCTTGCAGTCACGCGAACGAAGGGATTTATCCTATGTGCGGAATTGTCGGCTACACCGGCTCTGATATTGCAAAGAACATCCTGGTCACGGGCCTCAAGCGTATGGAGTATCGCGGCTATGACTCCTCGGGCGTCGCGCTCGAGGTGGGTGAGGGCGCCGCGGCGCACCTCGACGTCATCCGCCGCGTGGGCAAGGTCGCGGGCCTGGAGAGCGAGCTTTCCAACATCGACAGCGACGCTACCTGCGGTATCGGCCACACCCGTTGGGCCACCCACGGCAAGCCCTCCGTCGTTAACGCCCATCCCCACACCAGCTGCGACGGTCGTATCGCCATCGTCCACAACGGCATCATCGAGAACTTCGCCGAGCTGCGCGAAGAGCTGGAGGGCCGCGGCCACCACTTTAAGAGCGAGACCGATACCGAGGTCTTCGCGCATCTGATCGAAGAGGCTTATGCCGAGACGCACGACCTGATGGCCTCCGTGCGCGAGGCTTGCACCCACGTGGTCGGTGCCTATGGTCTGGCCGCCGTGTGCGCTGACGAGCCCGGCGTGATCGCCGTGGCCCGCAAGGATTCCCCGATCGTAGTCGGCGTGGGCGAAACCGGCTCCTATGTTGCTTCCGATGTCATCGCGCTCATCGACGCCACCCGCGATGTCGTGGTGCTCGAAGACGGTCAGTTTGCCAAGCTCACGCCCGCGGGCGTCGAGTACACCGACGAGGCCGGCAACGTTATCGAGCCCAAGGTCACCCACATCGACTGGGACCTAGACATGGCCGAAAAGGGTGGCTACCCCGACTTTATGCTCAAGGAGATCCACGAGCAGCCTCGCGTTGTGCGCGACACGCTGGTCGGTCGTATGACGCCGGCCGGCGAGCTCGACATCGACGAGCTGGGCCTG
This sequence comes from Collinsella sp., assembly GCA_018363345.1. Lineage (GTDB taxonomy): Bacteria > Actinomycetota > Coriobacteriia > Coriobacteriales > Coriobacteriaceae > Collinsella. Next base: position 21,517 of record JAGZNZ010000008.1, read on the forward strand.
TCCCTCGAGGAGCTCAACGACATCGACCGCGTCTACGTGATCGCCTGCGGCACCAGCTACCACGCCGGACTCATCGCCAAGAACCTTATCGAGGGTTGGGCTCGCATCCCCACCGAGGTTGAGGCGGCCAGCGAGTTCCGTTACCGCAATCCCATCATTACGCCGACGACGCTCGTCGTTGCCGTGTCCCAGTCGGGCGAGACGGCCGATACCCTTGCCGCCATTCGCGACGCGCGCATCAAGGGTGCCAAGGTCTTCGGCATCACCAACGTGGTGGGCAGCCCCGTGGCGCGTGAGAGCGACGGCGTCATCTACACCAAGGCCAACAAGGAGATCGCGGTTGCCTCGACCAAGAGCTTCATCGGCCAGGTCGTGAGCCTTACGCTTTTGGCCCTGCTGCTGGCGCAGGTCAAGTACCGCTTGACCACCAAGCAGGCGCGCATGCTGTTCCGCGAGCTTTCCGATACGGCCGAGCAGATCCAGTGGATTTTGGATACCCAAACCGAGGCCGTTCATGAGGCCGCCCTGCTGTGCAAGGACGCACAGTCGGCGCTGTTCGTGGGCCGTGGCATGGGTGCCGCTATTTCCTACGAGGGCGCGCTCAAGCTCAAGGAGGTCAGCTACCTGCACGCCGAGGCCTACGCCGCCGGTGAGATGAAGCACGGCCCCATTGCCCTGATCGACCCGGGCTTCCCTGTCATCGCTGTGGCTACCAAGAGTGCCACCTACGACAAGACCGTGTCGAACCTTATGGAGTGCAAGGCGCGCGGCGCCAAGGTCATCGTCGTTGCCACCGAGGGCGACGAGGAGATCAACAAGATCGCCGACTGCATTATCCGCGTGCCGGCAGTCCGCGACGTGTTCAGCCCCATCACGGCGAGCGTCCCGCTGCAGTTGCTCGCTCGCGAGGTGGCCATCCTGCGCGGCTGCGACGTCGATCAGCCCCGTAACCTGGCAAAGAGTGTCACAGTCGAGTAGTTGGTTCCGCCGTTATAACGACCAAGGCCCGGCTCCGCGTCATCAAACAGAGCCGGGCCTTTTTGTACGGAGAAACCACCACAAAGGTGTCTGTCCCCTTTGTGGTGGTTTTGGCAGGTTAGCGGAGCTTGCTGGTCTCGAAGTACTTGGGATATTGGTCCAGGACCTCGGTCTGGTTGCGGAACATCATATGCAGGTGCTTGCTGACCAAAAAGCTCGCTTCGATGGGGTCGCGACCGGCGATAGCGCGGCGAATCTGCTTGTGCTCGTTCACGATGTCCTGATTGTCGAGAACCTGCGTGGCGGCGCGCAGCCAGCGGAAGCGCTCCAGGTCGGCATTGGTCTCCTCGAGCCACGACCACACGGTGCTGCGGCATGCGATGCTAAAAATCATGTGATGCATGAGGTTGTCGCTCAAAAAGAAGCCGATGCGATCCTCTTCGGCCATGGCCTTTTCCTGCAGCACGATGGCGCGGTCGAGCTGCTCGATGCCGGCCGACGTGGCGCGCGCACAGCACTCCACAATCACCTGCTTTTCCAGATGCTCGCGGATGTAACAGGCACTCTCGGCAAGGGTGAGGTTGATGGGTGAGACGTAGGTGCCGCTCTGGGGCACGGTGCGCACCAGGCCTTCCTGCGCCAAGCGAACCAAAGCCTCGCGCACGGGCGTGCGACCCATGTCCAGGTCATCGCAAAGCTGCTTGACGCCCAGCTTTTCGCCCGGCTTATAGTCCAGGTAGACGATTTTGCGTCGAATGGTGTGGTAGGACTGGTCCTGTAGGCTCGTTTCCTGCTCGCCGACGTGCATCGATTCTTCCATAGCGCCTCGCAACTGTTCTATCAAACTCATATGTCAGTTGTTAATTATGCCGCGAATCAGCTCTCCGCGGAGGGTAATTCGGCTGTCGCCCGAGAACTATTGCGGCATCTTAGTCTGTATTTGCGCAAGGCTATGCCCAATGTTGCCGTATCATAAGCCGTCGCAAACGTGAAAGAGAAAGAAGGAATCCCATATGCAACTGGCGAATATCGTACGCGAGCGCTGGAAGGGTGTCTTGTTCTGCCTGATCATCGCTATCCCCGCAACGCTGCTCGGCAAACAGATTGAGGTGGTCGGTGGGCCGGTATTCGCCATCCTCTTTGGCATGGTTCTGGCGCTCGTCTTTCCCAAGAATCGCCGCGAACAGCTCGCCGCCGGTGTCACCTATACGTCTAAAAAAGTCTTGCAGTACGCGGTTATCCTGCTTGGCTTTGGCATGAACCTCTCCCAGATTCTGTCCAAGGGCGCCCAGTCGCTACCGATTATCGTGGCGACAATCTCGACCTCGCTTGTCATCGCCTTTGTGCTCTGCCGCGTTATGAACGTGCCGGGCAAGATCGCGACGCTTGTGGGTGTGGGTTCGTCGATTTGCGGCGGTTCTGCCATCGCCGCGACCGCGCCCGTCATCGATGCCGACGATCGCGAGATTGCCCAGGCTATTTCGGTCATCTTCCTGTTTAACGTTATCGCGGCGCTCGTGTTTCCGACGCTCGGCGGTATGCTCGGGCTGACCAACGAGGGCTTTGGCCTGTTTGCCGGCACCGCCATCAACGACACCTCGTCCGTAACGGCTGCAGCGAGCGCTTGGGACAGCATGCATCCCGGCGCCAATGTGCTCGAGAGCGCCACGGTGGTCAAGCTCACCAGGACGCTGGCCATTATTCCCATCACGTTGGTCCTCGCATGCTGGCAGATGCATCTGGCGCGCAAGGCCGGCGGCGACGCCAAAAGCACGTTCTCGCTTAAACGCGCGTTTCCCATGTTTGTGCTGTTCTTTGTGCTGGCGAGCGTAATCACCACGGTGCTTCAGCTTCCCGTGTCCATCACGGCGCCCATCAAGGAGCTGTCGAAGTTCTTTATCGTGATGGCCATGGCGGCTATTGGCTTTAATACCGATATCGTCGAGCTGGTCAAAAAGGGCGGCAAGCCCATCGCGCTGGGCTTTTGCTGCTGGATTGGCATTGCGTGCATGAGTTTGGGAATGCAGCACGTGCTGGGAATCTGGTAGAGGAGTAGCTTATTCGCGTGCTGGTTGCTGGTTGCTGGTTGCTGGTGAGCGCAAGCCTGCGGTGGAGCGATAGGAGCTCTTGCGGGTATGGCTTGTCCGCAGGTTTATAAGTCCCGAAGAGCTCTTATCGCCCCGCCAGGATGGCGATGCGGGGCAACACTTATACTCGCAGGACGGCGCTTTCTGCCCTATAGTGTTTGGTGAACAATATCGTTCAATTTTGAAACACTCGGTCGTGCGACCGTCGGCGGATGCACGTCGCCGCGGACAGGGGCAAATCATGAATAGCGATGCCAAGCTGAACATCTTGACCGAGGCCCTGGCTGCTGCCGGGGCCTCGGCATTGGCAATCGATGCGCGTGGGGACGTCGTGATTTCGACCATGAATGACGCGGCGCTTGAGCGGGATGTGGCGGCTTTTGTCGCTGAGCGCCTCGACCGTATAGGAGACGGCGCGCGTCTGGTTATGGGGCGCGCGGGTACGCGCCTGAGCCTGACCGTTCGCCCCACCGACAAAGAGGGTGGGGGCCTTTGGGTCGTCGTGGTCCGCGAGGTGCGCGGCGCCGCGGCACATGCGGGCATCGAGTGGCTCAACGCCGACGAAGTTGAGGCCCGCTACGAATCGAGCGCGTACGGCATCGTTGAGGGGGCGGCCTCGGTAGCTGCGCCGGTCGCCGAGAGCTACGCGCGCGGTGTGCCCCTTATGCTCGAGGGCGAGCTGGGAGCGGGTCAGATCGAGATCGCCAAGCGCCTCTATCTGGACGGTCCTTTTGCCGATCAACCCTTTGTTGCCGTTGCGCTCGATGAGCTTACCGATCGCGGTTGGCGCCACGTGCTCAAAAGCGCCGAATCGCCGTTGTTCCAAACGGGGCTGACACTTTGCATTGCGGGCTGGAATGCGGTTGGCCCCCAGCGCCTTCGCGAGCTCGTTTCCACGATGGCCGACACCGCGTTGGCGACGCGCTGCCATGTGGTGCTGACGGCGAATGACATGCCGGGCGGCAGCGAAAGTGATCAAGCCGCCTTTGTGACCGAGCGCTTCGCCTGTGCGGTGAGCGTGGCGCCGGCAATCGTCGAGCAGGGAGCCGCGTCGACGAAGGTTGCGCGCTATTTGGAATATCTCGCTGGTGCATTTGGGACGGCAGCGCCCACGCTGTCTGCCGCGGCGGCGAAGGCGCTCGATGCTTACCGCTGGCCGCGCAACTATCTGCAGCTCCGCGAGGTCTCGGAACGACTGTATATATTGGTGGGGGCGGGCACGGTGGATCGCGCTGTGGTGGAGGAAGTGCTAGCCCAAGAGGACGTGATTAAGACCGCAACCTTTGGCGCCCCGACACTCGAAAGCGACCTGTATATCCTGCGACCGTTGGCCGATACCGAGCGAGATATCGCGCATCTGGTTGTAGATCATCTCCACGGCAACCGAACCCGTGCGGCGGAGGTGCTGGGCATAAGCCGAACAACGCTGTGGCGCTTGCTGAAGGACGATGACCGTTGAGCGAGGCGCCCGTGACCGCGCGCGACGCGTGTGCTACAGTCCAAAGCGTTATTGTTTCGATTTGGTTACGGCGTGCGGGGGCGTATGGCTGAGACTACAAAACCGAGCCGCAGAAGGCGGAGCGCCGCACCGGTCAACCGACGCACGACATCGGTGACGTGGGGTAAACACGCCTCGGGGTTTGACGGCTCGTTCAAGCGCACTAAATACGGCTATCCTTCGACAGGTGCCCGCTTGGCAATGCAGGCAGAGTCCTCGCTGTGGGGCCGCAAACGCGTGGTGGGCTCAAAGCTCAAGCACGACGGCACGCTCGGCTACATCAGCCGCGGGGCGGCTCGCCGCAGTGGGCTCAATCCTGCTGGTTGGCATCGTTATGTGCCGATCGCGGTCGTCGTTGCAGTGATCGTCATCGCACTCGCTGCGCTTGGCTACGCCGGCGGCGGCGCCAACTTGGACGCGGTGTTTAAATCGCCCGAGCTCGCGCATGCAGGCACAGAAGTTGTCGAGGGCGCTCAGACCCAGACGGGCGTCGCACCCCAGCGCGGCATCGTCGCGGCGGCCTCCACCATCGCCGACGCTCAAAAGGACGACGGCGAACAAGGCGACGGCGCCGAAACGACTCAAACGAACGAAACGACGACAACTCCACCGGCAAGATAAGTTGCGAGCGGGTCCGCCGTTCGTTAGAACGGCGGAACTAATTACTTTACATACACCACGTTGTCGCGGCGGGGTTTGGGCTCGGGTAGCGTGTCTTCGGCATAGCCCAGGATGCAGTGACCGACACCGCGCAGGCTGCCGTCGGCGGGCAGGCCCCAGCTGGCCAGCAGCTCCAGGCCCTCGGGCGAGTCAAAGACCTCATGCGCGCGGTGAATCCAGCACGAATCGACACCCAGTGCATAGGCGGCGTTGAGCAAGTTGCCCATGGCGAGCGAGCCGTCTTCCAGATGCGTGGGCACGCTGCGGTCGACCAGCACCACCACAACGGTCTTGGCGCCATAGAAGGGGTCACTGTTGCCGCCCATGACCTGGGCGTTGAGCTGTGAGAGACGCTCGACGGTCGCGGGGTCGGTGACGGCGACAAACGTCACCGGCTGGCGGCCTATGCCGCTCGGTGCATATTGGCCGGCTTCGATAATACGTGCAAGCTTTTCGGCCTCGACAGGGCGGTCGCTGTATTTGCGGCAGCTGCGGCGGTGGATGAGCGCTTCGATAGTTTCCATGGCGTCTCCTTGTAGTGGCGTTGCAGATGCCCCGTTCATACCCGTCGGGCTCAAACGATAGACGGTCAATTGCCCGGCCAAAAGGATAGATTCCAATTGGGAAAGTAGGTTTGCATAAAAGTACCTTCAGAATGTGACAAACAAATGGGATGGTTAAACGTTTTATCCCGTCTACCCTGCGGTTTTTTACCACTTGCCTAAATGACGAACGCATAACCTCTGATAAAGGTTTTACTAAAGGAGTACCAGCGTTTATCAATGCGCCGTGGTGGCGCCGGGCCAGGAGGTAACATCATGTTCCAGGCTGGAGATGTCGTCGAGACCGACTTCGAAGGATTTCTGAAGCTGCTGCGTTCCAAGACGCGCGCTTTTGTGACGATTGACGATCACGAGTACTACATCACGCACACCGATGGCTATTGGCGTGTTCAGGATTGCGAGGCCCTCAACGACAAGGGCCACTTTACTGACTGCTCCGAGCTGGTCAACACGGTCTGCGAGGTCGTCGAGCTGCCGTGGATTGCCGGCAAGAGCCTGCATGACAGCTTCTCGGGCGCTACGGTCTATGAGGCCGTCGCCGCTTAACGGGCAATAAAACCCGATTTTCACGTGACCGCTGGCGCTGCCCCCGCGCCGGCGGTCTTTTTCTGCCGATAGGCCATAAAAGTGCAAGCATTTACGGAGAGCCTGTTGACGATAGTCAAAACTCGGACTAATCTGGAGATACAAAATTGGTCAAAAATCGGACAATCGAATGGTGGGATAGATGAATAGTGCGGTTACGCTGGTCGACTTCGACCGGTTGCTCAATGGACTCGACCATATCTATTCGGAGTTCTCGCGCGCCTGCGGCCTTTCGGACTGCGCTTACTGGATGCTCGTCGATACCAGCACGGCGGGCGGCAGTATTGCCGTAAGCCGTCTGACAAGCGAATGGTTCTATAGCAAACAGACCATCAACTCGGCAATTAAAACCTTGACGGCGCGGGACTTTGCAACGTTGGAGTTTGCCGAAGGCAGCCGTAAGAACAAGGTTGTGCGTTTGACCGAAGCGGGCATGCGGTTTGCCGAGCGTTATGCGCTGCCGGCACTCAAGGCCGAGCAGCGAGCCTTTGGCGCGCTTGAGCCGTGTGAGCAATGCGAAATCATGCGCCTAATCGGAAAATTTTCCCATGCGCTCGGCGATGAGTGCGATGCCTTTAAGCAGCATATCGCTGCCGAGAGCCAGGCCGAGAATCAAGGTGAGGGGGAGTCGTGCGACTGTTAATGAGGTTTATGAAGCCGTATCGCAGGCTTGTCGCGGTGACGTTGTTGGTGCTGCTAATCGACAACGTTGGCACACTGCTGGTACCCACGATGTTGGCGAACATGGTCAACACCGGTATCACCACGGGCGATATCGACTACATTTTGCGCAACGGTCTCTACATGCTTATCGCGACCGGCATGGCCAGCGGCGGCGCGGTGTTGGGCTGCTATCTTTCGGCGCGCCTGGCCGCCAACGTGGCCTGCGATATCCGCAATGCCGTCTACGACAAGTCGCTCGAGCTGTCTGCCAGTGACTTTGAGCGCTTTGGCACGGGTTCGATGATCACGCGCTCGCTCAACGACATCAACGTGATTCAGCAGGCGATTCTGCAGACCATTCAGCTGGTGCTGCCGGTGCCGTTCCTGGCGGTGGCAGGCATCATCTTCGCCTGGCTCATCGATCCGGCCATGGGCATGCTTCTGGGCGTCGTGGTTGCGATCGTGCTGGTTGCGGCGGTCTTTACGGTTGCCAACGCGGCTCCAATTTTTATGCGCTTGCAGAGCTTTATCGACCGCATGAACGTGGTGCTGCGCGAAAACATCGTGGGCGTGCGCGTCATCCGTGCGTTTAACAAGGAGCGTCGTGAGGAACAGCGCCTGGACGAGGTGTTTAGCGACTACGCCGCCAACGCCATCAAAGTCAACCATCTGTTTGTGGGCCTCGACAGCTCCACCTTCTTTCTGATGAATATCGCCGAGGTGGCGGTACTGTGGGTGGGCGGCAACCGCGTGGGCGCCCACGCCATGCAGATCGCGAGCATCTCGGCGGTGCTGGAGTACGCGCTTCTGATCCTGTTCTTTGTGATGATGGCCCAGATGGTGGTGCTGACGCTTCCGCGTGCCGCCGCATGTCTGAACCGCGCACAGCAGGTGCTGGAGATTAAGCCGAGCATCGTCGATGGCCAGCGTACGCTCGATGCGGCCGCGTCCGACTCAAAGGACGGGGCCGATGCGGTCGCCGTGTTCGATCACATGTCGTTTCGCTTTGACGATGCCGACGAGGACACCCTGTGCGATCTGAGCTTTGCCTGTCGTCGCGGGCAGACCACCGCGATCGTGGGCTCGACCGGTTCGGGTAAGTCGACGGTGGCAAAGCTCTTGCTGCGTTTTCACGATGCCACGAAGGGCGCCATTCGCCTGGACGGTGTTGACCTGCGCGACCTTTCGCAAGACGAGATTCGCGGGCGCATCGCCTATGTGCCGCAGAAGGCGTGGCTGTTCTCGGGTACCGTGGCAAGCAATCTGCGCTTTGGCAACGAGGACGCGACCGAGGCGGACATGCTTCATGCGCTGCAGGTTGCCCAGAGCACCTTTGTGCTCGATCAGCCGCAGGGGCTCGATACCCCGGTTGCCCAGGGCGGTACGAACTTTTCGGGCGGCCAGCGCCAGCGCCTGGCCATTGCTCGCGCGCTCATGAAGCGCGCCGACCTGTATATCTTCGACGACAGTTTTTCTGCTCTGGACTTTAAGACCGATGCCGCCCTGCGCCATGCGCTGCAGGACGAGACGCGCGACGCCGCGGTGCTCATCATCGCGCAGCGCATCTCGACGATTCTGCACGCCGACCAGATTGTCGTGCTCAAGGATGGCGAGGTCGTGGGCCTGGGCACGCATGGCGAGCTTATGGAAACCTGCGAGGTGTACCGCGCCATCGCGGAATCGCAGATGAAGGGAGGTGAGTAGCATGACCGAGGAACTCAAGAAGCACGGCGACGCTATTGATACAGTCGCTGCGGACGCTGCCGAGAACACGGTTGACCAGGCTGCCGCCGTGCTCGAGCTGGATGGCGCCGCCAAGGCGGCGGCCGAGCGCGAGGCTCGCCGCCAGGCTCTCTACGAGGAAAACGAGCGCGCCGAGGACGAGCGTGCCCGTGCCGAGGCAGAGCGTATGCGCGACGTGGACGACGAAGACGAGGACGAGACGCCCCGGGATACCTGGGCGACGGTGCGCCGCTTGTGGAGCGAAGCCGCCGGCGACCATTGGCGCTTCTATATTGTGTTCGCGAGCATCGTGTTCTACGTCATCTTCAACACCGCCGCACCGGCGTACAGCGCTCGCGTGATCGATGAGCTGTGGGGTCATATGCAGGTGGCGTTTGCCAACGACACTATCTTCAGCATTACCTGGGAACATTGCGGCAAAACCATTTTCGTCTACTTTATGATTTGGACGGCAGCCGCCTCCTTCTATGCGTTGCAGAGCTTTTTGATGTCGAGTGTGGCCGAGCGACTCAATCTGCGCCTACGCAATCGCATCGCGCAAAAGCTCAGCCGCCTGCCGCTTGCCTACTTTGACGCGCATCGCCCCGGTGAGGTGGTCAGCCGTGCGACCAACGACTTGGACAAGATGTCCGAGAGCATGCAGCGCGGATTGCTGCAGCTGCTGGTGTCGATCGGTACGGTAGTGGGCGCCGTGAGCATGATGTTTGTCTATAGCGTGAAGCTCACGCTCGTCTTTTTGGGTTTCACGGCCCTGTCGCTGCTGGTGACCAAGGTGGTTTCGCGCCGCACGCATGATGTGACGGGCGAGCGTCAGGAGTGGGTGTCCAAGATTACGAGCGCGGTCGAGGAGGGCTACTCGGGCCGTCTGGTGATTCGCGCGTTCAATCGCGAGCGCCAGAGTTCTGCCGAGGTGCACGAGGCTTCGGGCGAGCTGGCGCGCGTGAGCGCCAAGGCCGACTTTATGATCAACGCCGTGGGCCCGGCGGTTCGCTTTATCGGCCGCCTGGCGCAGATTGTGATCGCGCTTGTGGGATGCAGCATGCTGGTGGCCGGACAAATGACCGTCGGCGTGTTCCAGGCGTTCTTCCAGTTTATCTACGAGGCGTCCGAGCCCATGACGCAGCTGTCGTTTACCTTCAACTCGCTGCAGAGCGCGCTGGCGAGCGCGGAGCGCGTGTTCGATCTGCTCGATGAGCCCGAGATGGAGGCCGACCCGCAGCCGGGCGAGGCTGTCAAGCTGCCGGGCCGCGTGGAGGGCCGCGTCGCTTTTGAGCATGTGCGCTTTGGCTATACGCCTGACAAGCCGCTCATGCGCGATGTGTCGTTTACCGCCGAGCCGGGCCAGAAGATCGCCGTGGTGGGAACCACGGGCGCGGGCAAGACCACACTCATCAACCTGCTCATGCGCTTCTACGAGATTGACGGCGGGCGCATTACGCTCGACGGCGTGGATACAAGTCGCATGGATCGCGGCGAGCTGCGGCAGCAGTTTGGCATGGTGCTGCAGGATGCCTGGTTGTTCGATGGCACGATTGCCGAAAACATCGCCTACGGCTGCCCCGAGGCAACGCGCGAGGAGGTTGTGGCGGCGGCACGCGCCGCGCAGGTCGACTTCTTTGTGCGCACCATGCCGCAGGGCTACGACACGCGGGTGGCCAACGATGCCGAGAGCATTAGTCAGGGCCAGCGCCAGCTGCTGACCATTGCGCGCGTGCTGCTCAACAACCCGGCGATTCTCATCCTGGACGAGGCGACCTCAAGCGTGGACACGCGCACCGAGCTTGCCATCGGTCGCGCCATGGATGCGCTCATGCGCGGGCGCACGAGCTTTGTTATCGCGCACCGTCTGTCGACGATCGTGGATGCCGACCTGATCCTGGTCATGGATCACGGCAACATTATCGAGCAGGGCACGCACAAGGAGCTGCTGGCTGCCGAGGGTGCTTACGCCGACCTCTATCTGAGTCAGTTCGCATAATGTGACAAAGGGACAGTCCCGCATGTCACATCAAAAAGAAAGGCGCGCCGGGGATGGATTCCCTGGCGAGCCTTTTGCGTCGGTGCCGATGTTGTTTTGTGCCGCTCGCGTTCCTAGCGCTCGTCCACGAGCTTGGCGACGAGGGCCTTGAGCTCGGCCACCTCTCGCTCGAGTTCTTTGACGCGGCGGGCATTCTCGGTGATACCCTGGCGGTTGAGGGCGGACTGCTCGGCGGCGTCATCGGGCATGTACTCGCGATGCTGCTTGGCGTCGAAACTCTCCTCGAACACACGGCAGCCGTTGCGCTTGATGATGCGTCCCGGCACGCCCACGACGGTGCAGTTGTCGGGCACGTCCTTGACGACAACCGAGTTGCCGCCGATTTTGACGTTGTTGCCGATGCGGATGTTGCCGAGCACCTTGGCGCCCGTGCCCACGGTGACGTTATCGCCGAGCGTTGGGTGGCGTTTGCCGGTCTCGTTGCCGGTACCGCCGAGCGTGACGCTCTGGTAGAGCACGCAGTTGTCGCCCACGATGGTGGTCTCGCCGATGACGACGCCCATGGCATGGTCGATAAAGAAGTGCTTGCCGATCTGTGCGGCGGGATGAATCTCGACGCCGGTGATGTGGCGGGTGATTTGCGAGAGCACGCGGGCGAGCGAGCGATGACCGTGCTCCCAGAGCCAGTGCTCGGGTACGTGGTTCCACTTGGCATGCAGACCGGGGTACGAAAGGAAAATGACCAGGCCGTTTTGCGCGGCGGGGTCCTGCGCCTGGACGGTCTTGATGTCCTCGCGAATGGTATTGATAAAGCTCACCGGCCGCCCTCCCTTAGCGCCATGGCAATGCGATTCAATAAAGTATAGCGATTCGCTAGGGATTAGGAAGAGCAATCTTTCACGGCTTTGCGTGACAGGTGTCAGTTATGCAAACTTGCTGGTAATGGAGTCATGCTTTTGTGCGGTCGCGTGCATGGTCGCGCCGCAACCGTATACTGGTCAACTTGGACGTGTCCGCGCCCACAACTGAGAGGTTTTACTTCATGGGTTTCATCAATTTCATTGCCGAGCTGCTTAAGGACCCGCGCACCGCGATCGCCAGTTGGATTGCCGCCGGCCCGCTTATGGCCTACGGCTGCGTGTTCCTGATCATCTTCATTGAGACAGGCGTGGTGTTCTTCCCGTTCCTTCCCGGCGATTCGCTGCTGTTTGCCTCGGGCTTCTTTGCCCACAACGGCGGCTTTAACATCGTGGCTTTGCTGGCCGTTGCATGGGCCGCTGCCATCTTGGGCGATCAGTGCAACTTTATGATCGGTCACTTCTTTGGCAAAAAGATCATTGCCTCGGGCAAGGTGAAGGCCATGACGCCCGAGCGCATTAAAAAGTCCGAGGATTTCTTGGACAAGTGGGGCCACCTGGCCATCTTCCTGGGCCGCTTCTTCCCGTTTATCCGCACCTTTGTGCCTTTTATCGCCGGTATGGGCGGCATGCACTGGCGTAACTTTGTCATCTACAACGTGCTGGGCGGCATTACCTGGTCGACGCTCTTTACGCTGCTGGGCTACTTCTTTGGCGGCATTCCCTTTGTGCAGGAGCACTTTGAGCTGCTGATTATCGGCATCGTCGCCGTGTCGATCATCCCGACCGTGGTCGGTTTGGTCAAGGCCAAGCTGGGCAAATAGAACGCGTAGATCGAGCCAGCGCGCAAACCGTGCAGTTGAGGCCCGTCACCGCTTACGGTGGCGGGCCTTTTTGCTTCGGTCAAATGAAAATACTTTACTTAGTTAAAGAAAAGCGTTTTATCAGACGCGTACGGGGAGTACAATCTCGTGCATGCGAATCGACGTGCCATCGGCTTTGATGCCGTTCGCGTGTCCCGTCCGGCTCTACGCTCCGGGCGTGTGACGTTGCGACGCGGTCGGCCTCGGTCCTTGCGTGCGAGTTCGCGAGTATGCAACTGTGTATGTAAGGAGCGACATATGACTGTCGAGAAGAAGGATATCGATTGGGGTAGCCTCGGCTTTGGCTACATGAAGACCGATTACAGTTACGAGGCTCATTGGAAGGATGGCGAGTGGGACGAGGGCGGCCTGACCACCGACCACACCCTGCATGTCTCCGAGTGCGGTGGCATCTTCCATTACTGCCAGGAGGTCTTTGAGGGCCTGAAGGCCTACACCGCCGAGGACGGCAGCATCGTCTGCTTCCGTCCCGACATGAACGCCGAGCGTATGTATAACTCTGCGCAGCGCCTCGAGATGCCCCCGTTCCCCAAGGACAAGTTCGTTGAGGCCGTCAAGCAGGTCGTTTCTGCCAACGCCGCCTGGGTTCCGCCCTTCGGTTCCGGCGCAACCCTGTACGTGCGTCCGTTTATGATCGGCTCCGGTGACGTGATCGGCGTGGCTCCCGCTCCTGAGTACACGTTCCGTATTCTCGTGACCCCGGTCGGTCCGTACTTTAAGGGCGGCCTTAAGCCCGTTAAGCTGCGCGTTTCTGAGTATGACCGTGCGGCACCGCACGGCACCGGCAACATCAAGGCCGGCCTCAACTACGCCATGTCCCTCAAGCCCACGATGGAGGCCCATCGCGAGGGCTATGCCGAGAACCTGTATCTCGACTCCGAGTCCCGCACCTATGTCGAGGAGACCGGTGGCGCTAACGTCCTGTTCGTGAAGGAGGATGGCACCCTCGTCGTTCCGCAGTCGCACACCGACTCCATCCTGCCCTCCATCACCCGCCGTTCGCTCGTTCAGGTCGCCAAGGACCTGGGCATCACCGTCGACGAGCGTCCCGTCGAGTGGGCCGAGGTCAAGGCCGGTACCTTTGTCGAGTGCGGCCTGTGCGGCACCGCTGCCGTCATCTCCCCGGTTGGCGAGATCGACAACAAGGTTTACGGCGCCGACGAGACCGTGACCTTCCCGGCTGGCTACACCGAGATCGGCCCTGTGATGAAGAAGCTTCGCGAGACCTTGACTGGTATCCAGTCCGGTGCTGTCGAGGATAAGCACAACTGGGTTTACACCGTCGCGTAAGCTGCCATAGCTGTTCGGCCCGAGGGCAACCTTCCTTTCCGGCGCGTCCTCGGACATGAAAGAACCTCCGCTGCGCACTTCGTGCGGCGGAGGTTCTTTCGTCCTGCGGAGTGCGCCGGAAAGGAAGGTTGCCCTCGGGCCTGCGTTACCTCGGCGCTGCCGTTACGGGCAATATAGATCTGAATTAAAGATGGCGCGCGGCCTTTTAGGCCGCGCTTTTGTTTTGGTTCGCGCCATGTGGGGGTGATGGCGACGTGCATTTTTGCGAGTATTCTGCAATCGAAGGCCCCTGCATACCGACCTCGGGCAAAAAATCGGGATTTCTCGATGTTTTCTACGAATGATGGGCGGGGTTATGGGCTGACAGCGTTTGATTTGCAGGGATATTCGCGGTCATTGGCATTTATCGTGGCGCCCGATGCTCTTGGTTATGTTGAATACTCCCAAAAATGCACGGTGCTTAGAGGGGGACCTTCGCTAAAAAAGCAACCGCCCCGTCGAAGTATGCATTCGACGGGGCGGTTTATGCATTTGGCCGATTAAGGATGCGCTGCCAAACTACTAGAACTTGACGGTCGGTGCCTGGCGGGCGGCTTCGGCGGCCTCGAAGCCCTGGCGCTCCTTAAACTGGAAGATGCCGGCAAAGATAACGGCCGGGAACGTCTGGATGGCGTTGTTGTAGCTGAGCACGCAGTCGTTGTAGCTCTGGCGTGCATAGCTAATCTTGTTCTCGGTATCCTCGAGCGATGCCTGCAGCTGCGTAAAGTTGGTGTTTGCCTTAAGATCGGGATAGGCCTCGGCTACGGCGAAGAGCTGGCGCAGCGCACCGGTCAGCACGTTGTCGGCTTCCATCTTAGCCTCGGGCGTGGTGGCCTTGACGGCGGTGTTACGCGCGCTGATCACGGCGGAGAGCGTCTCCTGCTCGTGCTTGGCGTAGCCCTTGACAGTCTCGACCAGGTTGGGGATCAGGTCGTTGCGGCGCTGCAGCTGCGTATCGATGTTCTGCCAGGCGTTATCGATGCGGTTACGCTTGGTGACCATGTTGTTGTAGATGCCGGCGATGGCGCAGACAATCACAATGACAACAACGATGCCGATGATGACGGTAATCATGATGTCTCCGTTTCGAATGGCCGCGGCGGCATGCGCCAGCTGCCGTTGGTATAACGCTACTAGTATACCCGCAACGTTTTGCCGTGCCGAACTTTCCGGTAAGCGTTATGTTTTCGGTGGGGTTGGCACCGGGGCAAAGCGTGCGAGGTACAGGTGTAAGATATGCGACAGATTGACGAGTGTTGTCTTTGCCCTGAGGATGGCGATACCAGTGGACCTTCGCATCAAGAAAACCTACCGTGCCCTGTTCGATGCCTTCACCGAGCTTCTCGAGGAGCATCGTTTTGAGGACCTGACGGTTGCCATGCTGTGCGACCGCGCCATGATTCGCCGCACGACGTTCTACAAGCACTTTCGCGACAAGAACGATTACTTTGCCTTTTATATCGATGAGCTCATGTCGAGCTTGCCGCAAAAACAGCCCGATGAGGCCGGCGCAGTGTCTGCCGAGGACGTGCGCGCGCTTCGGCATGCGATTTTGGACGATGCCATGGATTTGATTCTGGCGCACGAGCAGCTCATGGATAACATTTTGGCAAGCAGCATGTCGGGCATGTTGACCAACGTTATTTGCGACCGTATTGCCCGCTCCATCCGCGAGCGTGTGATGAACGTGCTTGCCGAGGATGCCCTGGCCCCCGTGTCACTCGAGACGACGTCTGAGTTTGTCGCCGGCGGTATTATTCGACTTTTCACGATATGGTGGGAATCGGGCCACGATCTTGAGCGTCGACCCGAGATGGCCGACGTGGTCGATGCGCTGTTCGAGCGGACCATGACGCCGGTGCATCACTAAAAGTGGCGGAGAGAGGGGGATTCGAACCCCCGGAACGCTCTCGCGCTCAACGGTTTTCAAGACCGCCGCATTCAACCGCTCTGCCATCTCTCCGTGAGTCGTAATGATAGCATCGTTTTGAATTTGCAACAGGGAAGGCGAACGATGACGATCACCGAAATCGACGAGAAGTTCATGCGCGAGGCGTTGGCGGAGGCGCGAACCGCCGCGGCGGTGGGCGAGGTGCCCATCGGAGCCGTAGTGGTGCGCGACGGCGAGATCGTCGCGAGGGCGCATAATCGTCGCGAGCTCGACCAGGACCCTTCGGCGCATGCAGAGTTCGCGGCCCTGTGCACCGCTGCCCAGGCGCTTGGCCGCTGGCGCCTTTCCGACTGTACGGTCTACGTGACGCTCGAACCCTGCTGCATGTGTGCGGGGCTTATGGTCAATGCGCGCGTGGGGCGCTGCGTGTATGGCGCGGCCGATGCCAAGGCCGGCGCACTGGGTTCGCTGTATGACCTGAATGCCGACTCGCGCCTGAATCATCGGTTTAATGTGACGGCTGGGGTCCTGGCGGATGAATGCCGCGAGCTGCTGAGTAGCTATTTTGGCGGTTTGCGTAGAGAGGGCGCCGCTGATTGCGGTTGTGGGGCCGATCTTGAGGCGCATGCCGCTCATGCCGAGGCGCTCGCGTGTGCCGAAGATATTGCCGTTGAGGCGGTCGATTTTGGTGCCGCGTGCCGCCGGCCCCGCCGTGTGCTGCTGGCGATTGATTCCTTTAAGGGCAGCGTGTCGAGTGCGCAGGCGGAGGCGGCGGTTGCCGAAGGCGTGCGCCGCGTTTGGCCCGATGCCGAGGTGTGCACATTGCCGCTGGCAGATGGTGGCGAGGGAACGCTCGACGCCGTTGCCGCCTGCGGTGGCGAGCTTGTGACCTGCGAGGTTGCAGGTCCCTTGGGCGAGCGTGTGCCTGCCCGGATGCTGGTTGATGTCGAGCGCGAGTCGGCTGTAATTGAGATGGCCGAGGCGGCGGGTATTGGGTATTCACCCTGCACGGAATCGGCGGCGCTTGCGGCTTCGACCTATGGCGTGGGCGAGCTGGTGCTCCGTGCGGTTCGTGCCGGGGCAAAGACTATCTATATTGGTCTGGGCG
Source organism: Collinsella sp. (assembly GCA_018363345.1). Classification (GTDB taxonomy): domain Bacteria; phylum Actinomycetota; class Coriobacteriia; order Coriobacteriales; family Coriobacteriaceae; genus Collinsella. The sequence continues at coordinate 38,341 of JAGZNZ010000008.1, forward strand.
GTAGTGCCACCAACGACGGTGGCGCCGGCATGCTGCAGGCGCTGGGCGCGCGCGTGGTCGATGAGCACGGCCGCGATATCGCCCCCGGTCTTGCCGGCCTTGAGCAGGTGGCGAGTATCGATTTGGCGCCAGCGCTTCGGGCGCTGAACGGCGCGCGTGTCGTGGTGCTTTCCGATGTCGAGAATCCGCTCGTGGGGCGTCGCGGGGCACTTGCGGTGTTTGGCGGGCAAAAGGGCCTGCCGACAGATGACGCCGAGGCGCTTCACAAGTGCGACAGCTGGATGGTCGGCTACGGCCGCCTGCTCGATACGGCGATTGCTAGGGCGCGGGCTCAGGGGTTGTTGTGCACACCCGAGGGCGCACGGACATTTGGCTCGGTGCTCGGCGTACCCGGCGCGGGCGCCGCCGGTGGTTTGGGCGCGGCGTTGCTGGCGCTCGGCGCCGAGCTGCGATCGGGTGTGGAGACGGTGCTCGATCTGATTGGGTTTGACGAGCGCGTGCGCGATGTCGACCTGGTCATAACGGGCGAGGGCAATATGGACGAGCAATCCGCCGCCGGTAAGGCGCCGGTGGGTGTGGCCCGTCGTGCGAAGCGATATGGCAAGCCGGTAGCCACCGTCGTGGGCGGTCGTGCCGACAGCCTGGATGCGGTGTACGAGCAGGGTATCGACTTGGTTTTGCCGATTTGCCGCAAGCCCATGGACCTGGAGCAGGCACTCGATCCGCAAGAAGCCGCAACCAACCTCATCTGCGCCGGCGAAGCAGCCGCTCGATCCTACGACCTCGCCCGCCTCTAAGGCCTATCTCCCTATAAGTTGCGGTGGAATACGGAGTGTTTTTGCCTTTAAGGGGCCAATTCAGTCCGTATTCCACCGCAACTTCGAGAATGGCCATTCGAGGTTGGCTGCCTTGGGTCTTGGGTCGGACCGTTTGCCACGAAATGCGGCCATCTACTACGTTAAACCGGCCACCTTCGACCATCCCGGAATTTGCAAAAACAAAACAGCAGGTAGAAAGCTTGCCGATTTTCGAAAAAGTCGGCTATGGTCGACCCCTGTGACCAAAACGTAGTAGATAGGCCCTTTTCGTGGCACAGCACCAGATCAGTCTATTTAGTACGGGGCTTCCTTGACTACTTTCGCCACCCTGATGCCCCACCAGTCAAAAAGTAGTCAAAAAGCCCCGTCCCAAATTAGCTACCTTGCTCTGGCGGGCGGGAGCAGGTAAGATATATCGAGCGCCTAGCGCGTTCGATGGGTTCGGATGACGACATGTTCCGAATCTGGTCAGGTCCGGAAGGAAGCAGCCATAAGGAGCCTCTGTCGGGCATCCGAATCCATCGAGTGCGCAGGCGTTTTTTGGTGCCGCGGCTACCCGCGAGTGCCGGCAGGGCGCTTGGTGTCTCGCTGGTCCTCGGCTTCGCCTGCGGGATCGCTCGACTACCAAGCGCCCTGCCGGCACTCGCGGGTAGCCGACCAAAACCGCCTGAAGGATCACATTTATCTGAATAATTTAATCCCGTGCCTTTTGCTGCTCGCTGGCGTTGTCTGGGCATTGATGGCTATGTAGTTTAAGAGGCGGCGGTGCTGTTGTTTGAATTTTTGCAGTTAAAGAGGTCCGTTTCCCTAGGTGGGGAAACGGACCTCTTTTTGTCTCTGGGCTTGTGGATTGGCGAAGACAATAACCGCTGGCAGCTATTTTGAGTTCTTGATGCGGCGTGTGGCAGTGGCGGTTATTCCGAGGCCTGCGGCGGCGACTGCTACGAGTGCGATTGCGCTCGGTGCTGTGTCGCCCGTGTTTGCGAGCTTGCCGGCGGTCGTATCTGCTTGCTTGCCGCTGCTTGTGTTCGCTTGCTTGGTGGAGCTTGGTAGGGCGTCTTTGCCGGTTGCAGGTGAGCCAACGGGCGGTGTCGCCTCGGCGGGTTGCGCTGAGCCGGAGGGAGGCACTGTCTCGGTCGGTTTCGCTATCTCGGGCGAGGTGGCCTTGTCTGCCGCGGCCTTTGCCTCTTCGTATGCTTTGCAGGCATCGTCATAGGCCGCTTGCGCCTTTTCCAAATCGCCGAGGAGCGCATCTCGCTTGGCTACGTCCTCATCGATGTGGGCTTTGGCTTCCTCTGCCTCACTTTCGAAATACTGAACCCGTTTTTCCTGGCTTTCGAGCCGGCATTGGCAGCGGTGAAGATCATCTTCACAAGATTTTTCTCGCCTTTCTGCCGACATGATCTCACCTCGCAACTGCTTAATAGTTTCGTTAGAAGCTCCGTCGTCGATTGCCTTATTTAATTCTGCCTGAAGGCCGCTTGTCCGGTTGTGGGCCTCATCGTGTTTGGCTTGGGCTGCATCGACGTCCGCTTGCATAGCGGGAAGGGGCTCCCTCCGTTTGGCGGCTTCCGCCACCACCATGTCGTAGATCTCTTGAAAAGCGGCAATGTCATCATCGATTTCCGCAAGTTTCTCGGGACTTGCGGCAACTTTTGCGGCCTCGAGGTTTTTGAGCGCTTCCTGCATGGCTGCATGCGCTTTTTCTTTTGCGGCGGCCGCATCTTCCGTCTGCAAGGCAACTGCACCGGTGGGGGAACTGGTTTCTGCCGCTATCGCCGTTGCGGGGGCGATTCCCGCGACAAGTGCCGCGGAAAGGGCGATGCCCACGGTTGCTCGTCTTGCTCTTCTTGCGAGAATGTCGTTCATCTCGGCACCTCATTTCAAGGGTCGGCGACTAACTTGGTAGCACTAATGTAAGTATACCAAGCGGTCGACCCGACACTGGCTGGGCGTGCGCGTGCCTTTCCGCTTCTTTGGAAACCGAATCCCATTAGAAATGACGAGTTGTTTACGCTTCTTTTGGGGTGGCGGTACTATCATGGTTCGAATTGAATGTGGATGATGATAGGGAGCGCCTATACATGATTGAGCTGCTCAGGCGTTTTGGCGGTAAGTTTCGCCGCTATATGGTGATTGGTCCTGCGTGCAAGCTGATCGAAGTGATCTTTGACCTGCTGACGCCGCTGGTGATTGCCCAGATGATTGATAAGGGTATCGGCGCACACGACGTGAACGCCGTCGTCCACTACGGTATGGTACTTGGCGCCATGGCTGTGATCGGCATCTCGTTTACGCTCGTCTGCCAAAAGATGGCGGCGCTCACCTCGCAGGGCATGGGCACCGACATTCGCGGCGCGCTCTACCAGCACATCAACAAGCTGAGCTATGCCGAACTCGACCGTTTTGGCACGCCGTCGCTCATCACGCGCATTACCAACGACGTCAACCAGGTGCAGCTCGCCGTGGCGCTGGGCGTGCGCATGCTCATCCGCTGGCCCTTCCTGGCGGCGGGCTCCATGGTCGCGGCCCTTGCCATCGACCTTAAGCTCGGCATCATCTTTTTGATTTGCACGCCCGCCATTGGCCTGGTGTTCTGGGTTGTCATGGCGCGCTGTATTCCGTACTACAAGCAGCTGCAGGCAAAGCTCGACCGCATCGCGCTTATCTGCCGCGAAGGCCTTTCGGGCGCTCGCGTGGTCCGTGCGTTTGTGCGTGAAGATCACGAGCGTGAGCGCTTTGCCCAAGCCGCCGATGACCAGGCCAATACTGCCATCGCGGTGGGCAAGCTCTCGTCGATTCTCAACCCCGTCACGTTTCTTGTGATGAACCTGGGCGTGTGCGCCATCCTGTGGGTCGGCGGCATCCAGGTCAACGTGGGCGAGCTCACGCAGGGTCAGGTCATGGCGTTCGTCAACTACATGACGCAGACCCTCACCTCCATCGTGTATGTCGCCAACCTGGTCGTGGTCTTTACCAAGTCGAGCGCCAGCGCGTCGCGTATCAACGAGGTGCTCAATTGCGTGCCGAGCATTACCGATGAGGGCAACCAGCCGGTCGCACTGCCCGAGCCGGGCAATGTCGCTCCCGTTCCTGCGTTGAGCTTTGACCATGCGAGCTTTTCGTTTGGCGTGGGCGCGGCAAATGCCGTGAGCGATGTGACGCTGGAGCTGCCGCTGGGCAAGACGCTCGGCATTATCGGCGGCACGGGCAGCGGCAAGTCCACGCTCGTTTCGCTTATCCCGCGCCTGTACGATGCGAGCGCTGGCAGCGTGAGCGTGATGGGCGCCGACGTGCGCGCCTGGCCGCTCGACCAGCTGCGCCATGTGGTCGCGACCGTCCCGCAGCGCGCGTCGCTGGTGAGCGGCACCATCCGCAGCAACCTGACCTGGCGTGACGAGTCAGCGACCGACGATGAGCTCTGGGCGGCGCTCGATATGGCGCAGGCCAGCGAATTCGTGCGCAACAAGCCGCAGGGGCTCGATGCCCCGGTCGAGGCGGGCGGTAAGAACTTCAGCGGTGGCCAACGCCAGCGCCTGACCATCGCGCGCGCCCTGGTGGGCTCGCCTCAGATATTGATCATGGACGACTCCGCCTCGGCACTCGACTTTAAGACCGACGCGGCGCTTCGCCATGCCATCCGCGAGCGCAGCGTGCGCGGTGCCGCCGAGGGCGGGCTGCCGCTCACGACGGTCATCGTGAGCCAGCGCGTCTCGACCGTGCGCGATGCCGACATGATCTGCGTGCTCGACCACGGATCGGTTGCGGGCCTGGGCACGCATGACGAGCTGTATGCAAGCTGCCAGCTCTATCGCGAGATTTGCCAGTCGCAGCTGCGCCGCGAGGAGCTCGAGGGCCAGCAGGGGAGCACAGTGCCCGCGTCCGCCCCGACTGCCCCTGCGCCTACTTGCGCAAAGGAGGGCTGCTAAATGAATCCGTACACTTCCTCCGGATCGGTCGCCACGATGACGGCCAATGTGTCCGGCAACGACAAGCTCAACGACCTGGGCGACGGTCCGCGCCAGCCCGGCGACCCTGAGCGCTATCCCGTGGGCGCGGTGACCCGCCGTCTGATGGGCTATGTCCGTCCGCACCGTATTTCGTTTACGGCGTCGTTTGTGAGCGCCGCCGTCTCGGTAATCCTGCAGCTCTACACGCCCATCCTCATTGGCGAGGGCATCGACCTTATCGTCGCCACCGGGCAGGTGGACTTCGATACACTGCTGCCGCTTGTCACCAAGCTCGCGCTCGTCGTGGTGGGGGCTGCGGCTTTCCAGTGGCTGCAGGGCTATTGCGTCAACCGCCTGTCCTACGAGACGGTGCGCGACATGCGCGTGGAGGCGAGCGACAAGCTCAGCCGCATGCCGCTCAGCTTTATCGACAGCCATGCCCACGGCGACCTTATGAGCCGCGTGGTCAACGATGTCGACCAAGTGGGCGACGGCCTGCTGCAGGGCTTTACGCAGCTCTTTACCGGCGTTATTACCATCGTGGGCACGCTTGCGTTTATGCTCTCCATCAATCTGACCATGACGCTTGTGGTGGTGCTCGTCACGCCGCTTTCCATCTTTGCGGCCGGCGCCATCGCCAAGCTCTCCAACAAGAGCTTTACGGCCCAGCAACGCATCCAAGGCCAACTTGGTGGCCACATCGAGGAGTATGTGGGCGAGCAAAAGCTCGTGGACGCGTTTGCCTACGGCCCGCACGCTCAGCAGCGCTTCGATGCCCTCAACGCCGAGCTTTATACGGCAGGTGAGCGCGCGCAGTTTATGGGTTCGCTCTCCAACCCCAGCACGCGCTTTATCAACAACATCATCTATGCCGTGGTCGCTGTGATCGGCTGCGTGGGCGTGATCACGGGCGTGCCCGCGGCGCTCACGGTGGGCGGCGTGCAGATTTTCCTGTCCTATGCCAACCAGTACACCAAGCCGTTCAACGAGGTCACCAACGTCATTACGCAAATTCAGACCGCGTACGCCTCGGCGCGCCGCATGTTTGCGCTGCTCGATGCGCGCGAGCAGGAGCCCGACGCGTCGGACGCCGTAGAGCTCGCCGCCCCGAAGGGCGAGGTCGCCTTTGAGCATGTGGACTTTAGCTACGTGCCCGACCGCAAACTGCTGCAGGATATCTGCATCGATGCCAAGCCCGGCATGCGCTTTGCCCTGGTCGGTCCTACGGGCTGTGGCAAGACGACGCTCATCAATCTGCTGCTGCGCTTTTACGATATCGATGCTGGGCGCATCGCGGTCGATGGTCGCTCCTCGCGTGACTACACGCGCGCGAGCCTGCGCCGCGCCTTTGGCATGGTGCTGCAGGACACCTGGCTGTTCGAGGGCACGGTGGCCGATAACATTGCCTACGGTTGTCCCGATGCCACGCGCGAACAAGTTATCGAAGCCGCCAAGCGCGCTCATGCGCATAAGTTTATCGTGCAGCTGCCGAAAGGCTACGACACGGTGATCGGCGAGGACGGCGGCACGTTTAGCCAGGGCCAAAAGCAGCTGCTGTGCATCGCCCGCGTTATGCTCACCGACCCGGCGATCCTGCTGCTGGACGAGGCGACCTCGAGCATCGATACACGCACCGAGCTGCAGGTACAGGCGGCATTCGACGAGCTCATGGCCGGGCGCACGAGCTTTGTGGTGGCGCACCGCCTGTCGACGATCCGCAACGCCGACTGCATTCTGGTCATGCGCGACGGCCAGATTATCGAGCGCGGCACGCATGACGAGCTGCTGGCGGCAGACGGCTTCTATGCCGAGCTCTACCGCAGTCAGTTCGCCCAGTAGGGACTACCGATTAGCGACAGATGGTTTACATCTGCGTCGTTAGTATTAAGATATGCTTCTAATAAATTGCATTAATGGCTCGAGTTTCGGGGGAAACGAGGCAACGTGACTATGACATGCTCTATGGTGGTCAACAGCAAGAGCGGTAATACCAGGATGGTTTCGGGGGCGATTAAGCGCGCCCTGCAGGCTGCGGGCGTCGAGTTTATCCATGCCGCCGCGTTGAGCGATGATGCAGATCCGGAGCAGGTCGCGCACGAGGCAGAGGGTGCCTGCGCTGCCGATACGGTGCTCGTTGGTTTTTGGTGCGACAAGGGCGCCTGCACGCCCTCGGTGGCGGCGCTGCTTTCCGCCCTGCACGGCAAGCGCGTCTTCCTGTTTGGCACCTGCGGCTTTGGGGCCGACCAGAGCTATTATCAGCAGATTATCGACCGCGTGTCGTCCAATTTGGCCGAGGATGCTGAGCTTGCGGGCTGGGCGATGTGCCAGGGCAAGATGGGCCCTGCGGTCAAGCAGCGCTACGAGGCAATGCTCGAGCAAGATCCAGACAATGCTCGCTTCAAGATGCTGCTCGACAACTGGGTTGCCGCAAAGGATCATCCCACCAAGGAGGATCTGGACATCATGGCGGCGGTGGCCAAGAAGGCCGTGCTGGGCGAGTAACTTCGCCGTTCGCGGTGCCGCGCGTTCAATCGTACAAACGTGAAAGCCTCGAAATTCTCGAGGCTTTTTTCTTGACACTTGTGGGCGCAACCGTGGCAAGCGTTTGGGGGTGACATTTTCCATCACCCCGATGACGAGACCGTCCTGGACGACACGCTCGCATGCGTTCGCTGGATGTATTCAGAGTGGGACGGGCTTTCCGGATGCAAAAAAGGCCACATGACGTGGCCTTCAACTTATATATGTTCAGCGGATACCCCTATGACAAGCCGCGCTTCAACAACAAGGCGTCTGTCCGGGCGGAGGCATATAAGGTTCCCTGCTCGGACAGACGTTTCAGTTATGAACTCGCAGCTAGCCGCTATTTGATCTTGGTCGTACCCGGTGCCAAGTTAGGGTCGGTTTCGTTGGCCTCGGTCTGGAAGTGCTCGGTGTAGACGTTCTTGCCGTCGCGGAACATTTCGTAATACTGCATCTTGGCGTAATCCTCGCGCGCCTTGGTGGCAGCAGCGGCGACGGCGTCATCACCGGTGACGTTGGAGGAGAGCGCCCAGCGCAGGCTGGCGTCCTCGTAGCCGACGGAGTTGATGGCGGGCAGCGACTCGCGCAATGTCATATGCGCCTTCTGGTAGTCGGTCAGCGGTGCGCCGATCAGCTGCATCAGCTGGGTGGACAGATAGTTGGTGGACAGGTCGTCGACCTCACTCGTCTGGTCGCAACCGGCAACGTCGTAGTTAGCCCAGATGATGTAGTCGGTCTGCCACAGACGTTCCTGGTGGGTGGCGTCGTCCTCGCCGGTAAACCACTTATCGTTGAACTTGGACGGGAAGAACGGCTGGTGGTCGCCCCAGAACACTACGACCACCTTACGGTCGAGCTTGCTCAGGGCGTTGAGGAAGTAGCGAAGCGCCTGGTCGGACTGCTCGATGCACGAGACATACTCGTCGACATCGGAGAGCGTGCCGTCTTCGACGGTCTTGGCGTCCAGGTCGGTCGTGTCGATGTTCAGGTGCATCTGCTTGTCGACCGGCAGCAGGCCCGTGTCGTAGCCCGAGTGGTTCTGCATGGTCACGTCGAAGATAAACTGCGGATCGGCGTTCTGGTCGAGCAGCTCAAGAATCTTGTCGTAGGTAGCCTGGTCGGTCACCATGCCGCGCAGAGTGTCGGCCCCCTGGAAATCGTTGATGGACAGGAACTGGTCAAAGCCAAAGTCCTTGTAGACGTTCTCGCGGTTCCAGTTGGTCGCGTGGTTGGGGTGCATGGCCGTGGTGGAATATCCGAGCGACTTGAACTGCTCTGCCAGGTTCCCAGTCGTTTCCATGTTGTAGATGGTGTAGGGGTACACGCCCGAGCCCAGGTTGGCCATGGAGTTGCCGGTCATAAACTCAAACTCGGTATTGGCGGTACCGCCGCCGTAGGCGCTCACATAGAGCTTGCCGCGGCTGAGGCAGTTGGACAGGTTCTTAAAGTACTGCGGGCCCTCGTAGCCGGCGCGCATGTTCTGGTAGATGGATAGGTCCGAGAAGGTCTCGTTCATGATGGCGATGACCGTGGGCTTCTCGCTGTCGAATTGCTCCTTTGCGGCGGTGCGCTCGTCGCTCTTGGCCGCGTCGGATTTGTCGTAGGCCTTGGCGTACTTTTTGAGCGTGGCCTTGGCGTCATCGACAGAATAGTCGGCGGGTTTGGGCGGCTTGATGGACTGTGCCGCGCTAATAAAGGCAGGCAGATAGCCCTCGCGCCAGTAGCTCTCGAGCGGACGCCAGGTGTAGACGGTGATGCCGAGGGTGTTGTAGTAGTCGATGAGCGTGACATGCGCGGTCACGCCGCCCAGGCACAGCACCGCCACGAGCAGGTTGGTGAGCAACATGCGCTTGGCGTTGGCGGCGCCCTTCTGACGGTGCGGCGCGACCAGGCCGGCGTACTCGCACAGCAGCATGGCGATGGCGGTAAAGCCCATGGATAGCACGCAGAACAGCGAGATCGAGAAGGTGTAGCCGGTGCCGGCGACTGCGGCGGCGGTGGAGATGGCCGAAAGGTCGCCCGGCTGGATGGGCATGGATTTAAACGTGATGACAAAGAACTCGGCAATGCCCAGGACAAAGAGGGCAAAGGCCAGGACCGCGGGGGCTGCGCCGTGGCGCTGGAATAGGAAGAACAAGCCAGTCATGAGTGTGGCGATGATGGCCCACTCGAGCAGGATGCACAGGGGGTAGACCCAGGTAAAGTCGTGGTTGGACGAGACCTCCATGCCCAGCAGCGCAAAGACGCCGGCGAGCAGCAGGCACAGGACGGCGGCGACGAGCGGTTTGCCCACAAAGGTGCCGCGCAGGCGGGCGAGCTTGCCGGTGGGGGCGGGGGCGTCGGGCTCGGCGAACGCAAAGACGCGCGGGGCGATGCGGTCGCGGGCGATGCTGGCCCAAGCGCATCCGGTGAGGATGGCGTTGGTCAGGATGAGCATCACAAAGGCGAGCGGCTCGTTTTGGGCGACGAGGCCAATGGCACCCCAAATGGTCAAAAAGAGCTGGAACAGGCCGAAGGCGGCGCTCCACCCAAGAGCGCTTTTGGCGACGGTGCCCGACTGAGCGCGAATGGCCTTGGCCTCGCGCAAAACAAGGTAGACGGTCGCCACAAGACCGACGAGCGAGATGGCGGCAGCGAACATGCTGAGACTCCTCACAAACTAAAACCTACGAAAGCGGGGGTTTACCCGATTGTTACCAAGATATGCGCTGCATTTGGTGACTGCGCACAACAACCAGCCATAATAACGCGCGTGCGTGGCGGTGTTGCGCAATGTAGCGGCGACCTGCGCGATAATGGACGGGAATTACACGGAAACGTAAAGGCTTCTTAAAGAAATGGCGAGGGTAGGGCGATGAGCGAGCAGGTTTGCAAGGCGGACATGGGCGGCGACGGAGCGGCGGTCGATACGTACGGCTATCCGGTCGAGACTACGAGCAACGCAGTGCTGGACACGTTGGAGCACCGTTCCTCTACGCGTGCCTTTGCGCGCGATGACGACGGCCGACCCGTGGCGGTGACCGACGAGCAGCGGGCGGCGATTCTGCATGCGGCGAGCCGTGCGCCGTCGGCAGGCGCCATGATGATGTATTCCATCGTGAGCATCCGCGAGCAGGCCACGCTCGATCGTCTGGCCGACCTGTGCGACCACCAGCCCATGATCGCCAAGGCGCCCTGGGCACTAATATTTGTGGTCGATTATGCCAAGTGGATCGATCTGTTTGAGCACGTGGGCTGCTTTGAGCCCGAGTTTGTCGAGCGTACGGGCAAGGCGCCCCGCCGCGCGCCGGGTTTGGGCGACTTTGCCATCGCGGCCCAAGACGCCGTGATCGCCGCGCAAAACGTCGTGGTTGCCGCCGAGGCTCTGGGCTTGGGGAGCTGCTATATCGGTGATATCGTCGAGAATGCCGAGGAAGTCGCCGAGCTGCTCGATCTGCCTCCGTATACCATGCCGCTGTCGATGCTCATCATCGGCACGCCTCGCAAAGAGCGCCCGGCAATCGCGCACCCCGTGGTGAACCTGGTGCACGAGGAACGCTACCGCCGTGCGGACGACGCGACTATGGACGCGCAGGTGGCCGAGATGGACACGATGTTTCGCCCGCACGCACGCGAGGTGGGCGAGCGCGTGGTGGATATCTACACCCGCAAGCACACGAGCCCCTTTATGGCCGAGATGAGCCGTTCCATGGAGTGGTGGTTCAAAAACTGGCTCGGCAAGTAACGAATGCGGTGATGTGGCAAAGGGACAGTCCCTTTGTCACATTCCATATCGCCGAGGTGGCCTAAAGGCCGTATAAATGTTTATTTAGCTGGGAAAACAGTGCCATTCAAACATGGGCCGATTACCTATAATTCCTTCGAACATTAAAGTTGGGAGGAAACCGGCTTATGGAACAAAAGGCCAAGGAGGCAGCCTCGCACGCTGCGATTCCTGTGAGCATCTCGGCGATGCTCGTCACGCTGGGCGTGGTGTACGGCGATATCGGCACCAGCCCTATGTATGTAACCAAGGCGCTCGTTGCCGGCAACGGCGGCATCGGAAGTGTGACGGAGGAGTTCGTGCTTGGCGCGCTCTCCCTTGTCGTGTGGACGGTCACGCTGCTGACCACCATCAAGTATGTGCTCATCTCGCTGCGCGCCGATAACCATGGTGAGGGCGGCATCTTTGCCCTGTACAGCCTGGTCAAGCGCTGCGGCAAGTGGCTTATCATCCCCGCCATGCTGGGTGGCGCCGCGCTGCTCGCCGACGGCATCCTGACGCCGGCCGTTACCGTTACCACGGCCATCGAGGGCCTGCGCACCATCCCGGCGGTCCATGCCGTGCTGGGCGATGACCAAGGCCGCGTCGTCGCCATTACGCTCGCCATCATCATCGTGCTCTTCTTGGTGCAGCGCATCGGTACGGCCAAAATCGGTCACGCCTTTGGCCCCATCATGACGCTGTGGTTCCTGTTCCTGGGCGGCACGGGCCTGTTCTTTGTCTTCCAGCACCCCGCCGTGCTGCTGTGCCTCAACCCGGTGCGCGGCATCGCCTTTTTGCTGAGCCCCAACAACCATGCGGGCATCATGATTCTGGGCAGCTGCTTCCTCGCCACCACCGGTGCCGAGGCGCTCTACTCCGACATGGGCCACGTCGGCCGCGGCAACATCTACGCTACCTGGCCGTTCGTTAAGTGCTGCCTGCTGCTTTCCTATATGGGCCAGGGCGCTTGGCTTATGAACAACGCTGCCAACCCCGAGCTCATGGGCATTGCCGATCTCAACCCGTTCTACCAGATGCTCGCCCCGGGCCTGCGCCCGTTTGCCGTAGGCCTTTCCACCGTCGCGGCCATCATTGCCTCGCAGGCGCTCATCACCGGCGCATTCTCGCTGGTGTCCGAGGCCAGCCGTCTGGACCTCATGCCGCACATGCAGGTCTTCTACCCTGCCGAGACCAAGGGCCAGCTCTACATCCCCATGGTCAACAACGTCATGCTTGTCGGCTGCGTCATCGTGGTGCTGCTGTTCCAGAACTCGGCGCATATGGAAGCCGCCTACGGCCTTGCCATTACGCTGACTATGATGTGCACCACGCTGCTGCTCTTCTTCTACCTGCACGAGGAGCGCAAGCTCAAGGTTGCTCCGTGGATCTTCGCGGCCTTCTTCCTTTTGCTCGAAGGCTTCTTCTTCGTGAGCTCACTCACCAAGTTCTTCCACGGCGGCTACTTCACCATCCTCATGGCCGCGCTCATCATGGGCATCATGGTGTGCTGGTACAACGGTACGGCTGTTGAGCAGCGCCAGTTTACGCTGCTGCCGCTGCGCAGCTACCTGCCGCAGCTCAAGCGCCTGCGCGATGACGATCGCTACGAGCGCCTGAGCGACAACATCGTGTACCTGACCAAGGACACCCATACCGATTACATCGACCGTGATATCGTCTACTCGATCTTGGACAAGCATCCCAAGCGCGCTCGCGCCTGGTGGTTCGTGAATGTCGAGACCATGGACGAGCCGCATACCTTTGCCTATTCGGTCGAGACGTTCGGCACCGACTACGTGTTCCGCGTGCATCTGTACCTGGGCTACAAGATTAACCAGCGCGTCAATGCCTATCTGCGTCAGGTCGTTCAGGACCTGGCTGCCACCGGCGAGCTGCCGGCGCAGACGCATGACTACTCGGTCTACAAGGATCCGGGCAACATCGGTACGTTCAAGTTCGTCCTGATCCGTAAGCTTCTGGCGCCCGAAAGCGATGTGGAGCCGAGCGAGCGTACGGCCATCACGCTCAAGTACATCATTCGTCGCGCCGCCGGCACGCCTGCACGCTGGTACGGCCTGGAGAACTCCAACGTGAGCTTTGAGTACGTGCCGCTGTTCACCAAGTTCAAGGCCGTGAACAAGATGCAACGCCTGGCTCCCAACGAGCGCCCGTAGGCGCCGACAGGTTGCACGGAGTTGGTTTTCGATGGACAAGATTGGGGCCGGGGAGGCAAACATGGATGCAAAGATGCTTGATGGCCGCGAGGTGGTTGCCGAAGTGGTGCGCGAGGCACGCGCCGATGCCGCCGAAGATCGGTTCTTTACGAATCGGGCCAACATGGACATGGCCGATCGCGTGATTTCGGTCGTGGCGCTGGTGTTTGTCGCGGCGTGCGTGTGCGCACTGCTCGCGCACGCGCTGTTTGTCTAACGACCGCAGGCTGCAAAGGCTATACACTTGGAACCACCACAAGGGGAAACCACCACAAAGGTGCCTGTCCCCTTTGTGGTGGTTTTTGTTTTTGAGAGAGGGGCGGGGCGCTGATGGACGTCCATGCGGACGGCGATATTGCCGAGAACTTTTGGTGGCGGCGCACGACGCTGACGCGTCGCAGCCCTCTGTATGACGCCTGCGTATCGGCGGGGCTGCTGGTCGCGGCGACGATTGCGGGCGCACTGCTCGACCATCCGGGTCTCGCGCCGAGCATCATGATCGTCTATGTGTTCGCCGTGCAGCTGTGCGCGTTCTTTACCTGGAGCCGCCTGTATTGCTTGCTGAGCTCGGCTGCCGCCGTGGCGCTCTACAACTTCTTGTTTGTTGACCCGCGCTACTCGCTGTCGTTTATCGACCGTGTTTATCCCGGCATGTTCTTCATCATGTTTGCGGTCTCGCTTGTGTCGAGTTCGATCGCGTTGGCCCTGCGCCGCGCCTTGGCGCAGGCCGCCGCCAGCGACCGCCGCACGCAGATGGTGCTCGAGACCAACCGCATGCTGCAGCGCTGTGCCGATCAGCAGCAGATTGTGCACGCCATGGCAACGCAGCTGGCGCGTCTTTCGGGCTGCCCGGTCGTGTGGTACAGCGATGATGCCGATGATGATGACCTGCTGCCGCGCGCGACGTATACGGCCGTGGGCGATGCCGTGCCGGTGCACGAGCTGGCGTCGCAGATGCCGCAGCGGCTCTCGGCGTCCGCCTATGTGGGAACACCGCTCGATGCCACCTATGGCGGCTCGGCGTTCTTTGGCATCTACTTGACCGTACGTTCGGGCGACACCATGGTGCGCGCGGGCGACCCCGCCTCGGTTGTGGGCGTGCTGGCTATCGTTGCCGAGCCCGACGTGCTGACGCACGAGGAGCGGACACTTGCCGATGCCATCGTGAGCGAAGGCGAGCTGGCACTCGATCGCGCCCGCGCCATGGAGGCCCGCGAAGAGGCGGCGGTGCTTGCCAAAAACGAGCAGTTGCGCGCTAACCTGCTGCGCTCCATTTCGCACGATCTGCGCACGCCGCTTACCAGCATTTCGGGCAATGCCGACGTACTGCTCGACCAGGGCTCGACCGGCACCGCCGAGCTCGACGACCAGACGCGCCGCGGCATGCTCCTGTCCATTCGCTCGGACGCGCAATGGCTCAACGCCACCGTCGAGAACCTGCTTGCCATCACCAAGCTCGAGGGCGGCGGTATGCATCTGGCGACTACGCTCGAGCTCATGGACGATATCGTCGAGGAGGCGCTGCGCCACGTAAGTCCGGCCGTGCGCGAGCACGACCTTAAGGTGGTGGCGTGCGATGAGCCGGCGCTCGTTAACGTCGACGCGCGTCTGATGGTACAGCTCGTGGTGAATCTGGTGAACAACGCCATCACGTATACGCCCGCGGGTTCGCATATCGTGATTTCGATTGGCGTCGACGATGGGCACGTGACGTGCTCGGTGGCCGATGACGGGCCGGGCATTGCGCCCGAGGACCGCGAGCGAATCTTTGAATCGTTCTACACCGCCAACCACGGTCTTGCCGACAGCCGTCGCAGCGTGGGCCTGGGTCTTTCGCTCTGCCGCTCCATTGCGTTGGCGCATGGCGGTAGCATAGAGGTTGCCGCGGCGGACCCGCACGGCTCGGTCTTTACGATTGAGCTTCCCGTCGCCGATGTTTCGTTTGATAAGGAGTAGCGCCGTGCCGAACTCTGCCGTAAAACCGCTCATCTTGGTCGTTGAGGACGATCCCGCCGTTCGCAACCTTATCGTTGCCGCGCTCGAGGCGCACGGCCTGCGTCATATGGCTGTGGAGACCGCCCATGCCGCCATCGCCGCCGCCTCGTCGCAGGCACCGAGCATTGTGCTGCTCGATCTGGGCCTACCCGATATGGATGGCGTCAAGGTGGTGGAGTCGGTGCGCGCATGGTCGGGCATGCCGATCATTGTGGTCTCGGCGCGCAGCGAAGACGCGGACAAGATCCGCGCACTCGATGCCGGTGCCGACGACTACCTGACCAAGCCGTTTTCGGTCGAAGAGCTGCTCGCGCGCATTCGCACGACGCTCAGGCGCCTTTCGTATGCGCAAACGGGCGGTGTTGCCTCCGAGGGCTCGTTCGATACCGGTGAGCTGCATATCGATTTTGACGCCGGCATCGCCACGATGGATGGCGAGGAGCTGCACCTGACGCCGATCGAGTACAAGTTGCTCTGCTTGCTGGCACACAACGCCGACAAGGTGCTGACGCACCAGTTTATATTGCACGAGATTTGGGGTACGGCGACCAAGAGCGATCTGGCGAGCCTGCGCGTCTTTATGGGCACGTTGCGTAAGAAGATCGAGTCCGACCCCGCGCATCCGCGCTATATCCAAACGCACGTAGGCATTGGCTACCGCCTAGTCATCCAAGGCTAGATCGCCAACCACCATCCCAATATGAGTTGCGGTGAAATACGGTCTAAATTTGCCTAATTCCAGGCAAAACAGTCCGTATTCCACCGCAACTTTGTTATTTGCCCTTGGGCTTGCTGGCGTAGAACTTCTTCTTTTTGGGCTTGCCGGCGGGGGAGGGTTTGCCGGCAAAGTTGGACTTGCCGTTGCCGGCCTGCGCGTGCGCGGGTACTGCCACACGGGGCTTGCGGGCCTCGGGGTTGCGCAGTTCCTCGACGCGCTCAGCAATTTCCTCGGCGCTAAAGCCGACCTCGGCCATGGCGTCCTCGATGGGCAGGCGGCGCACGATATAGCAGTGGTGCACCTTCTGGTTGCGCGCGAAGTCCTCGGGGATGGTCTGCGCTGTAATGTCCTCCAGCACCACGCCCGCGCGGGCGAGCTTGCGCGTTTCGGGGCGGAAGCCGCGCAGGTTGCAGCTAAAGATGGCATGGCCGCCCTGCGCGAGCAGGCGCGATACGCCGGCCAAAAGCTCAATATGGTCGCGCTGGACATCCCAGGTGCGGCGGCCCATCTTGGACGAGTTCGAGAACGTGGGCGGGTCGACAAAGATCAGGTCCCAGCGGTTGCGCGTCTGGCGCTGGTCACGAATCCAGGCGAGCACGTCATCGCGCACAAAGTGATGCTGCGGCCCCACAAAGCCGTTCTGACGCATATTGCGCTCGGCCCAGTCCAAGTAGGTGTTGGAAAGGTCGACCGTCACGGTCTCCTCGACGCCGCCATCGGCCGCGTAGCAGGTGGCGGTGCCGGTGTAGGCAAACAGGTTGAGGAAACGGCGCGCCTGCTTGGCGTGCTCGCGCACTAGGTTGCGGGTGACGCGGTGATCCAAGAAGATGCCCACATCCAGATAGTCGTCAAAGTTGACGGCAAAGGTGAGCCCGCCCTCTTCGATGAGCGGCAGGCGACGACGCGCGATATTGGCGCGCTCGCTCGAGCCGCCCTTGCCGGCGCCCTGCTTGCCGTACTGCGAGCCGCCGCGCGAACGCATGCGGGCCTTGGCGTGCACATGCTCGGCGGGAACATCTAGGATGCGCGGCGCGATGGCCAGAATGTCGAGCATACGGGCCTGGGCCAGTGCGGGGTCGATGGTCTTGGGCGCGGCGTATTCGGCGATGACGAGCCAGCGGCCCGGCGTCTGCGGGCAACCCTCGTACAGGTCGATAGCGGCGGAGTAGTCGGGCAGGTCGGCATCGTAGACGCGGTAGCAGCTCACGCCCTCGCGCCTGGCCCACTTGCGGCGCAGACGGGCATTCTTGCGCAGGCGGTTGGCGAACTGCTCGGACTCGGGGATGAGCACGGGCAGCGGCTTGCCGTCGCCCAGGTCGAGCATGGCGGCAGGCTCGGGCATGGGGACGTTGGCGGTTTCGTCTTGGGCATCCGCGGTCTGCTCCTCGGCATCTGCGCTGGTCGCAGCTTCGAATGTCGCGGCGGCGTGGTCGAGCGAGGGCCAAACCTCAATAGCCGCCTCCTCGTTATTGGGCATGACGGCGATGGAGCGCGCAGGCTCGGCATGGAGCGCGCGGGCCATAAGGCCATCGCGGGTGAGCGCGGCGACCGGTGCCGAAGCGAGCTCGGGCGCGCGGCGCAGCTCGCCGATGAGCGTCATGGCGTCGTGCATGAGCGAAAGCGGGGTTTCGGTGGTGTCTGCGACCACGGCGGCGCCGGCGACAGCGCCTGCATGGTCCAGCACGGTGGCGGGCTTGGCGGCGCAAAAGTCGACAAAACGCTTGTAGCCGGCGCACTTGACCATGCGCTCTGCGGTCTTGCGGGCGGCGGGGTCGATGTCTACGGCCACGATGCGCGCCTGTCGCTCGCGTGCTGCCGTCTCGCGCTCGCGCGCCTCGGCAAGCAGTTGCTTCCACAGGGCGGCGTCGTGCAGCTGCCAGCCCTCAAAGCCCCAGTGCTCGCGTGCGGTACCCGGGGCGCGGTCGGTCAGAATGTTCACGGCCTCCAACAGCAGACCGCCGCCGGCGCATGAGGCGTCGATCAGCGTGGGTAGGGCTTCGTTTTCGTAATCGTCGGCCGTCAGATCGCGCTCGCACAGTGCGGTCCAGCCGACCTGCGCCAGCACCAGGGCGGCGTAGTCGGGGCGCAGTACGTGCGCGCCCTCGCCGGCGCGGGTCGCTGCGGGCGGCAGGCGTTTGAACAGCGGGTCGCCCGAAAGGTCCAGGCTGATGCTCGCGCGGCGCTGACGCAGCGAAAGCAGCAGGTGAACGTCGGGATCGGCGGCGTCGACATCGGCGCGACGGCCCGTGGTCTCGGCCAGGCGGTCGCACAGTGCGTCTTTGGCGCGCAGGGCCGAGAAGCGCGTGTTGCGCAGCTGCTCGGTCACGCCGCGGGCGGTGATGGCGATGGTGGCGCCGGGGCGGATGATGGTCTCCCAGGCGATGTCGTAAACGCTGTCGTACAGCTCGTCGGCATCCTGCGCCTCAAAGCGCCCGAGTACCACGAACACGCGGCTCGCCAGGCGCGACCACAGACAGGCGCGGTAGCCTTCTTCGAGCTCGCCCTCAAACGTAGCGCGGCCTTTCAGGCGGCGGACATGCGAAAGCCCGAGGCGTTTAAGCTCATCGGCGAGTGCGGACTCAAAGCCCTCGGGGCAGCTTGCGTAAAATTCCATGGGTGACCTCTCTGGTTGCGTCGCTCCATTATATGATGGATGCTTCGTTTGCCATCGCCCTCGAAAGGAACCCATATGATTGATGCGTGCCCCGATTCCGCCGTGCTCTTTTTTGACGTGGACGGCACGCTGACGTCGTTCGATCCCGACGATATGACTGATAAGGACTTTTCGGCGGTTCGCCCTTCGCAGACGGTGATCGAGGCGTTTCATCGTCTGCGCGACGCAGGGCACAAGGCGTTTATCTGCACGGGTCGTCCCCTGTGGCTCATCGCGGACAGCTTGCGTGCGCTCGACCCCGCGGGCATCGTTGCCATGGCGGGAGCCACGCTCGAGGTCGAGGGACGCGTGGTACACGAGGACTGCTTTGGCGAAGACATTGTTGCGGAGCTCGCTCGCCGTATGGCCGCGGCAGGGATTGAGGCCTTTTTCGAGACCAACGTGGCTACTTTTGCCCTGGAACCCGCGGGTGTTGAGCAGTCGTCTCTGATCGGCACTTCTGTGGCGCACAGCACCGAGGAGATGCGCGTCGACGGCAGTCTGCGCGTGGGCAAGGTAGGCCTCACTGCGCCCAGTCTGGCTCGCGTTGCCAACGACGACGGCTTTATCGATCGCGAGTTTGAGCTGTGCAATACCGGCGGCCAGAACCGCGAGCTGAGCCCCAAGGGTATCGACAAGGGCGTGGGCGTGGCGCGAGCGCTGGAGTACCTGGGCCGCGAGGGAAATGCGCGCACCTTTGGCTTTGGCGATTCGGGCAACGATCTGGGCATGCTCGCTGCGGTCGAGACGGCTGTCGCCATGGGCAACGCCATGCCCGAAGTCAAGGCGCTCGCCGACTACGTGACCGACGATGTCGCACACGACGGCACCGTCACAGCGATGCAGCATTTCGGCCTCATCTAATGAATCTCGCCTTCTGACGTTTGCTCAAACTGCGACTCTTTGCTTTTGCATGCTCAATCGATTTATCAATCCAAACGCTGAGGTGTTTATACCGTTCGCCGAGAAGATAAAAACCCGCAGCTCACGCCTTGATAAACATAGGTAAAGTGTTTAGCAGTTTATCGGCCGTATGCTAACGAAAGGAATCAGGCAGATGGCAATCAAGGTGTTCGCTGACGGTGCAAACCTCGAGGGCATGCTCGACATGTACGAGAACGGCAACGTTCAGGGTTTCACGACCAACCCGTCCCTTATGAAGAAGGGTGGCGTGACGGACTATCGCGCGTTTGCCAAGGAGGTCCTGGCCCACATCACCGATGTGTCCGTCTCGTTTGAGGTCTTTGCCGATGACGTCGAGACCATGGAGGTCGAGGCGCGCGAGATTGCTACCTGGGCCGAGAACGTCTACGTCAAGATTCCATGCGTGACCACCAAGGGCGAGTCCACCGCCGAGCTGGTCCGCAAGCTTTCGGCCGACGGCATCAAGGTCAACGTCACCACCATCTTTACGCCTACGCAGGTCGATGAGATGGTCGAGGCCGTTGACGCCGAGACGCCGTCCGTCATCTCGCTCTTTGCCGGCCGTATCGCCGATACCGGCGTCGACCCCATTCCGTTTATGACGGAGTCGGTCAAGAAGGCCGCCGCCAAGCCCAACTGCGAGGTCCTGTGGGCGTCCACGCGCGAGCTCATCAACATTTACCAGGCGGAAGGATGCGGTTGCCAGATCATCACAGTGCCCAACAGCATCTTGGCCAAGCGCAAGAACATCGGCCGCGACCCGTACGAGGTCTCGCTCGACACCGTGCGCGGTTTTGCCAAGGATATCGCCGCTTTGGGCTTCCATATCCTGCCGTAACGCGAACACTGGCTGCGCCGCGGGTTGTTCGCCCCGGCCTTTCCTTTCCCTATCGCTCACGCGCTTCGCGAGGGTCGCGCTAGGCAAAGGAGAGGCCGGGGCTGCCGACACGAACTTGCCAGTAGGTTGGTGATTGACTTCCATATTCTGCCGTGGACAAAGGTACCCCCGCCTGCGCCGTGCAAAAATGAGAATATTCAGCAAGGTAAAGGCTATTACCAGCTAGCTGAAGCACGGAACAGCCCCCGTTTTGGCTCTGACGACGCTAAAACGGGGGCTATTATTGCTTTTTCGCCTCTGAGGGGCATCTGGAACGGCGGAATTTGCAGAATACTCGCGATTTTGCACGTCGCGAGAGGGGGTACCTCTGCTTTGGCGGTTTACTTTCCCTGCACCATGGTGAGCGAGATCTTCTTGCGGTCGCGGTCGACCTTCTCGACCCACACCTTGACCGTGTCACCGACGCGTACCACGTCGCTCGGGTGCTTGACAAAGCGGTTGGCGAGCTTGGAGATGTGTACGAGGCCGTCCTGGTGCACGCCCACGTCGACGAACGCGCCAAAGTCGACGACGTTGCGCACCGTGCCCTTGAGCTCCATGCCGGGTTCCAGGTCGTCGATGGAAAGCGCCGAGCGGCTAAAGACCACCTCGGGTGCGTCGTCGCGCGGGTCGCGGCCGGGCTTCTTAAGCTCGTTGACAATGTCGATGAGCGTGAGGGTGCCGCAGTCCAGGTCGCTTGCCAGCGCCGAGATGCTGCCCAGGCGGCGCTCGATGTCGGGCACGCCGCCGCGGCTGAGCTCGCTGGCTTGAACGCCGGCGCGCTCCAGGACGGACGTAGCCACCTCGTAGCTTTCGGGGTGGACGCTTGTCGCGTCGAGCGGGTTCTTGCCGCCGTTGATGCGCAGGAAGCCTGCGGCGTTGAGGTATGCCTTGGGTCCCAGCTTGGGGACCTTCTTGAGCTGGCGGCGATCGGTAAAGGCGCCGTTTTCCTCGCGGTAGGCCACGATGTTCTTGGCCACGCTCGGCGTGATGCCCGATACGTATCCCAGCAGGCTCGCGCTTGCGGTATTGACGTCGACGCCCACGCGGTTGACGACGTCTTCCACCACGTGGCCCAGGGTGCGCGAGAGTTCGGCCTGGTCAAGGTCGTGCTGGTACTGGCCCACGCCGATGGACTGGGGCGGAATCTTGACGAGCTCTGCCAGCGGGTCCTGCAGGCGGCGGCCCAGGCTCATGGCACCGCGCACGGTGACGTCCAGGTCGGGATATTCCTGGCTGGCGAGCTCGGAGGCGGAGTACACCGACGCGCCGGCCTCGTTGACGATGGTGTAGCGAAGGCTGGGCGCCTGCTCGGCAATGAACTCCGAGACGACTTCCTCGGTCTCGCGGCTGGCGGTGCCGTTGCCGATGACGATGGTGTTGACGCCGTCCTTCTTGACGAGGCGGGCGAGCTCGCGCTTGGTGCCGGCGACGTCGTGGCGCGGCTTGGTGGGGTAGACCACGCCGTGGTCGAGCAGCTTGCCGGTCTCGTCCATGACGGCGACCTTGCAGCCGGTGCGGTAGCCCGGATCGAGCGCGAGCACGCGGGCGCCGCGCACGGGGCGTGCCGAGAGCAGGCCTTCGAGATTCTTGGCAAAGACATTGATGGCCTCGGTTTGGGCGCGAACGGTGAGTTTGGCGCGGGCCTCGCGCTCCAGCGAGGGGGCCATGAGGCGCTTGTAACCGTCGGCGATGGCAGCATCGAAGATGGGGGCAAACACGCCCTGGCGTCGGGGCCAACGGCTGCCGAGGCGTGCCGTGGCGGCAGCGCCGTCGACGTTCACGCGCACGCGGAGCTTGCCCTCGCGCTCACCGCGGTCGATAGCCAGCACGCGGTGGTTAGGAATGCGGCGCAGCGGCTCGTCAAAGTTGTAGTAAGGCTCGTAGGGAGTCTTCTCCGCGGGGTCGGTCGCCTCGACGACGATATCGGCGGTGTTTTGCGTAAAGGCGCGCAGGTCGGCGACGTTCTCAGGGTCCTCGGCCACCGTCTCGGCAACGATGTCGGCGGCGCCGGCGAGCGCCTTCTCGGGCGTGTCGAAGCCGGCCTCCTCGTTGACGTATGCCGCGGCGGCGTCGAGTGCGCTGCCCTTGGCCGAGGCCTGCATGATGATCATGTTGGCGAGCGGCTCCAGGCCGGCCTCGCGGGCCTTCTGCGCGCGGGTCATGCGCTTTTTGCGGTAGGGCTTGTAGAGGTCCTCGACACGCTGGAGCTGCGTGGCCTCGCGGATCTGCTGCTCGAGCTCGGGCGTGAGCTTGCCCTGGGCGTCGATGAGCAGAATGACGTCCTCTTTGCGCTGCTCAAGATTGCGCAGGTAGGACAGGCGCTCGTCGAGCGCACGCAGGGCGACGTCGTCCATGCCGCCCGTGGCTTCCTTGCGGTAGCGCGAGATAAAGGGGATAGTGTTGCCCTCGTCGATGAGCTTGACGGCTGCCTCGATGTTGTCAGCCTTAAGGTTGAGCTCGCGGGCGAGCTGGGCGATAAGATCCATGGGACTCCTTGCGTTTGAGGTGCGTTTGCAGCGCGGAGCTACCAAGGATACCACCTGCCACTTCGCTCAAAAAAGACCGTTTTGGCGCGGAACCACGAAAGCGGCCTATCTACTACGTTTGAACCGTGTGGGTCGACCATCCCCTGGTTTTCCGAAAATGCGCAACCCGTCTACCTGCGGTTTTTATTTCGCGAAATTCGGTATGGATGAGGGTGATTGGTTAAACGTAGTAGATAGGCACATTTCGTGGCGAACGAATCAAGCTGAGGTGCAAAAAAGTCCCCCGTCCCAGAAAAATCATTGGCAACGTAGCAAAATGCCCCGCGGGCAGGAGGCTGCTCGCGGGGCAAAGAAGAGGGGCTTATTTGTGGCGGACCGAGGGACTCGGCATGGGGTTTCTGCCGCGGCCGCTCTCAAGGCATTACAGCTCGACGAGCTGGCCGGTCTCGGCGGCCTCCTTGATGGCGTTGAGAAGCGTGAGCGTCTTGACGTTGTCGGCGGGGGTCACGACGGGCTTGACCTCGCGGCGGACGACCTTCACAAAGTGCTTGAGCTGCATCTTGTGCGGCAGCGCCGGGTCGACGGCCGGAATCTCCATCTGCAGCGGCTTGTGCCAGTTGGAGGCGCCGTCGTAGGAGAACTGGTGCAGGCGGGGCAGCGAAAGGGCGCCCAAGGTTCCGCCGATAAAGTAGGCGTCAGCGTCGAAGGGGCGATACTGCGGATCCTCGCGAGCGGTTGCCTCCCAGTTCCAGGGGCTGGCGGTGGCGTCGGAGATGGTCATGCTTGCGAGCGCGCCATCGGCAAAACGGACGTTGACCACGGCGGAGTCCTCGGTCTCAAAACCGCGGGCGGCGCTGGACTGCATGCCCTGGACGGCGACGGGCTCGCCCAGCAGGTAGCGGAGCAGGTCGACGTCGTGCACCAGGTTGACCAGGATCGGGCCGGCACCCTTCTTGCGGCGCCACTCGACATCAAAGTACTCGTCGTTCTTATAGATCATGTAGTGGAAGCTCGATACGGTGAGCTTGCCCAGCTCGCCGGACTCGATGATTTCCTTGGCCCTGTTCACAAACGGGTTGTGACGACGGTGCTGGCCCACGAGCACGGGCACGCCGGCGGTCTCGGCCTCGGCGGCAAAGGCCTGGGCATCCTCGAGGTCATTGGAGATCGGCTTTTCGACCAGCGGCACGATGTTGCGCTTCACGGCCTCGCGGGCAACGCCCAGATGCAGGTCGTTGGGGGTGGCGATGATGACGGCCTCGGGCTTGACCTCGTCCATCATCTGGGCGGGATCGGTGTAAAACGGCACGCCGGCGGCCTCGGCCGTGGCGCGGGCGCCCTCAAAGGCGTCGGCGATGGCGACGAGCTCGGCTTCGGGCTCCTCGGTGACAAAGCGGATGTGGTTGCGGCCCATGGCGCCGGCGCCGATAACGGCAATGCGGACGGGATTGAGCTCAGACATTTCGACTCCTTAATACTGGTGACCGGTGGAATGCGACAAAGGGACTGTCCCTTTGTCGCATCGGTAAAACTAGGCGGACTTCTTCTTGCTGTCGGAGACCATCATGTAGACGGTGAGCACGACGGCGATGGCGGCGATCACGATGGCGCCGTAGAAGGACTGCTGGTAGGCGGCGCTGCCGGCCTCGGCGTGATACAGCACAGCGGTGATGGGCTGGCTGATCCAGGTGGAAGCGGCGTAGCCCAAGAACATGATGCCGTAGTTGACGCCGATGTTGCTGGTACCAAAGGCGCCACCGGTGAGCGGCGGGTAGATGACGAGCAGGGCGCCAAAGCTAAAGCCGAGCAGGGCGAGTGCCACAAAGAACATGCTCTGCGTAAAGCTCATCGACATGATGACAAGCGCGACGATGGTGACGACAAGGCTGATAAGCAGCGACTTGTAGGCGCCGAGCTTGTCGATGATCTGACCAAAGGACAGACGGCCGACCAGGTTGGCGCAGGTGTTGACGGAGACGACCACGCCGCCGAGGGCGACAGCCGCGGCGCTCGTGGGGTCGGCGAAGAGCTGGACGGCGGCGATGGAGGCAACCTTGCCCACGAGCAGGGTGCCCGCGGTGGCGGCAAAGGCGAAGGTGACGATGAGGACCCAGAAGCGCGGGGTCTTGACCATCTCGCCCGGGGTGAGGTCGCCGAAGGTACCGGCGTGCGCGCCGCCCTTGGGGGCCTCGAAGCCCTCGGGCAGCCAACCGGCCTCGGGGGCCTTCAGGAACAGGGCGGAGGCGGCGATCGTCACAAAGAAGATGACGCCGAGTGCCTTGAGGGCGCCAAAGATGCCCAGACTCGGGATGAGCAGCGAGGCGAGCATCGGGGACAGCACAGCGGGGCCGGCGGTCGAAGCGGCCAGGGTGATGCCGGAGGCGAGGCCCTTCTTGTCGATGAACCACTTTTGGCCGGTGGTGAGCGCGGGGTTGTAACCCAGACCGTTGCCGATGGCGGCGACGAGCGAGAACCACAGGTAGAACTGCCACGGCTCGGTGACGGTGCCGGACATGAACCAGCCCACGCCGTAGCACACGGCGGCAGCGATCACGACGTTGCGCGGGCCGATCTTATCGGAGATGCGGCCGGCGAAGATGCCCGTCACGGCCATGATGGTCTGGAAGACCGGGAAAGCCCAGGTAAGGGCGCTGGACCACTCGGGGTAGACGGCGAGCAGGTTCTTGGACACGACGGAGTACAGTGCGATGGAGCTGATGAAGAACATGGTGACGCACGCGGCGGAAAGCACGACGGCGCGACCCTTGTTGGAGTTGGTGGAAGCCATGGGACTCTTTCTAATCGATGCGGGGGGAGGGGAGGGGCAAACGCCGCTGAGGTGCTTGCCCCGCGCCCCTTTCTACCGGGTTGGTTTACTGGTCAGTCGGCTTGGCGACGCCGGACTCATCGGACCAGAGCTCGACGCCCTTGTTCTTGAGGTAGTTGTCGGCAAAGGCGCGGCGGCCGCCGGGCTTGGCGGTGAGGTCGCCCATCATGTTGGAGAAGCCGCCGTCGACCTTGATGGCGTCGCCGGTGGTAAAGTCTGAGCGCGTGGACGCCAGGAACATGACGGCGTTGGCGATATCGCTGACCTCGCCGATGCGACGCGCGGCGATGAGGCGGCTGCGGCTCTTCTCGACCTCGGGATCGGCGTAAAAGCTTGCCGACATGGGTGTCTTGACAAAGCAGGGCTCGACGCAGTTGGAGCGCACGCCGTAGGGACCCCACTCGGCAGCCAGCATCTTGGACATCATGTTGACGCCCGCCTTGGTGGAACTGTACACGCCCGAGAACGTTTCGGGGGAGTGACTGGCGACGGTGGAGATGTGAACCAGGCGGCCCTGGCCGGCCTTGATCATCTCGCGACCAAAGCGCTGCGAGGTGATGAAGTAGCCGGTGAGGTTGACGTTGAGGACCTCGTTCCAGTCGCTCAGCGGCAGGTCTTCCATGGCGGCGAAACGCAGGATGCCGGCGGTGTTGACGAGAACGTCGACGCGGCCGAACTCGGCGATGGTGGCGTCGACGGCGGCCTGAACCTCGGCCTCGTCGCAGGCGTTCATCTTGTAGCCCTCGGCACGGATGCCAAACTCGGCGGCGAGGTCGGCGGCTGCGGCCTTGACCTTCTCCTCGTCTAGGTCGAGCAGGACGACGTTGGCGCCGTTGCGGGCGAACTCGCGGCAAATCTCGACACCCATACCGCCGAGTGCGCCGGTCACGGCGCAGACATCGCCCTCGAGCTTAAGCCAATTGCTCATAGGAACTTCCCTTCTTGTGCCTCCCTGTGGGCCGCTCCCATTAATCGACCCACGTGGTTTTCGCTGGTTATCGTATGCTTTGCATTTGCGCAGGTGAATTGCATATTTGTTGGAATGGCGTTAACCTTTGGTTAATAGCTTGCAAGACGATTTGGTCTTAATTGAGTGTGTGACCTGCCAAAACGACCCCCTATGGCCATGCATGGGCATAGGTCTGGAAACGGGAGATTGACGTGTACGATCGACGACTCGAGGCCATAGCGGCCGCCGCGGAGCTGGGAAGCTTCTCGCGCGCCGCGGCAAAACTGCGCGTGTCGACCCCAGCACTTGTCAAACAGGTGTCGGGCTTTGAGGCCGAGTTTGGCATCACATTGTTCGAGCGCTCGCATTCGGGCGTCAAGGTGACGCCGGCGGGGGCGCTGCTGGTGGACGACGCGCGCTCGATTATGCGCCAGTCCGAGGATGCGCTGCGCCGCGCCCGACACGCGGCGGGCGATGGCGGTGCCGTGCGCCTGGGTGTGTCGATGATGTGCCCGGGGCGCCAGACGCTGTCGATGTGGTCGGGCATCCACGATCTGGAACCGTCTCTGCGATTTGAGATCGTGCCGGTAAGCGATCTCTATGACGAGCGCGAATCCGTCATGCGCAGCTTGGGCCGCGAGGTGGATGTGGTGCAGTCGAGTTTTTCTACCCCGCGCTGGGGCGACGCCTGCCAAAAGCTTCGCATCGTTAACGTGCCGTTTTATATCGACGTGCCGCGCACGAGCCCGCTGGCGCGCAAGACACGCATTACGGTCGCCGACTTGGAGGGCATGCGCCTGCGCGTGCTCCGCCACGGCAACGACGCTATGGACAGCCTGCGTATCGATCTTTTGGCAGACGGCGGCGTGGACGTGATCGATGTGGATAACTTCGACTTTGCGCTCTTTAACGAAGCCGAGGAAAAGGGTGACGCGGTGCTCACCTGCGGCGCGTGGTCGGGGGTACACCCGGCCTTTGTGGGCGTGCCGTTCCTGTGCGGCCGCGAGGTGCCGGTCTTTCTGCACTACCCGCTCGAGCCCGCCCTCCAAGTACAAAAATTCGTCAACGCCATGGCCCAACTCCTCAACTAGCTAATTTGGGGCTTTTTTAGCTGCATCGGGCATGGGATCCGGATAAGGGGTCGAATTATATCGGGGCCTGTTTATTCGGCAAGCAGCACCTGCAGGTAATCGCGCTTTCTGTGGAGGACGCGGTCGATATAGACCTTCTGGTGAAAACGGTAAAACGCGAGATAGTTGTCACAGACCACGAACCGGTAATCGGAGCGCAGGGGATAGATTGAAGATAGTGGCGTACCCGACTCTGGGAAGCTGGATAGCAGGTCTATCCGAGCGAGGATACCCTCTACGATTCTCTCCGCTGCTGCGGGATTGTCCTGTTCGACGGCAATGTAGTCCCAGATGTCGTCGAGATCTTGCAGAGCCAGCGGAGAGTAGACGACCTCGCAGCTATGCATGGCTTGCGGCCTTGCGGCGGAAGTGGGCGGCGACGTTGTCCGACGAGACCCATCCGCTCTCATCACCCGAGCTGCGCCCGCGCTCAAGCTCAGACATCAGCGTGCTGATGGCGCAAAACCGGTCGTAATCTTTCATGTCGAGCACAGCGTAGCAACCGTGCCCATTTTTGGTCAGAAACACCGGGGAGCCCTCGTGGACATCGGAGAGCACCTCGTTGTAATTGCGTAAATCGGAAACAGGCTTAATGGCAGGCATATAAGGCTCCAATCGATGTACGGGAACTTACGATAAATTATACGAATAATATGCAGTACCTGCCAACCAAAGCACCCACACAAAACGAGGTGCGGTCGAGTCGCTCCTAGAGCTCCGCTCCAAAGACTGCGCAAGTTCGAGGCTCTTGGTCCATTATGGTAGAGTTTGCCTCACGTGAATTTCAGCACACTGCGTGCCACCAGAGCTTTTGCCATTTTGGGGAGTGAACTTGTGAATACTATTGTCGCCAAGAAGGCCAGCCGGGCGCTGCGTCTGCTCATGATGGTGCTCACGGCAGTTCTCATCTTTTTCTTCATCAATGTTATGCTGCTCGTCTCCGATATCCAGGGCACGGCGCGCGTGGTCAACTACGCCGGTCTGGTGCGCGGCACCACGCAGCGAATCGTTAAGCTCGAGGACGCGGGCCAGCCACAAGACGACCTGCTCAAGGCCGTGGATTCATACATTAATGGTTTGCGCTACGGAAGCGACGACCTCAATCTCGTCCGTCTCGATGACGATGAGTATCAGGCAAAGATGACCGAACTCGCGGGCTATTTTGACGAGCTCCAAACCGAGATTGCCCGTGTGCGCGAAGTCGGCTACGAGAACACCGACATCATCGCCATGAGCGAGGAGTTCTTTGGTATTTGCGACGATGCCACGAGGCTTGCTGAGGACTACTCCCAGGAGAAGGCGACGGCGCTTAATCGTCTCGAGGGCTTGGTGATCATCGACATCGTGGGCTTGGTGGCGACCTTTGCGGTCGAACTCGCTCGCGCGGTGCGCACTGCCGCGCTCAATCGCGAGCTGCAGAACAAAGTCTATCTCGATGAAGCCACGGGACTGCCCAACAAGAACAAGTGCGAGGAAATCTTGGGGCAGGGGCATCCCGTTTCCGCCGAAGCGCCCGTTGCGCTGTGCGTCTTCGATCTTAACAACCTGCATACGGTCAATAACCGCTTTGGCCACGAGAAAGGCGACGAATACATTCGTTCTTTTGCCCATCAGCTGGGGCGTGTGGCGTCAGAGACCTGCTTTGTTGGCCGCGACGGCGGCGATGAGTTTATCGCGGTGCTGCGGGATGCCGATCGAGCTGCCGTGGAGTCCTGCCTCGCTCGGATTCGCGTGAACGTGAACGAGTATTCCGAGGCTCACCCCGACATGCCTATCAGCTATGCAGTGGGTTATGCGCTTTCTAGTGATTATGATGAACCGCCTACGATGCGCGAGCTCTTTTCACAGGCCGACAAAAACATGTACATCGACAAGAACCGAATAAAGACAGCCGAGCCAGCCGGGCCGCAACGCGAGGGCCGGTAAGCCTGCAACAGAGGGCGGCTAATTTGAAGGCAGCTAAAAAGCCCCGTCACAAAAAGACTGCCATGAAAAGAGGTCCTGGCCATTTGGCCAGGACCTCACTAACTTTTATTCCGTTCAAATGAGGAGTTGACTGCGCGCAGGGCTCCGTCTCGGGAGGGCGGCATTTTACCTCCGCGCGCAGTTTCGCAGCGCAGCGAGAATGTTTGAGCACGGAGGAATTACCCCGCCGCCCCCGGGGCACCCTCCGTGGAACAAACCTGCCTACTCCAGCTCAAACGCGCCGGTATACAGCTGGTAGTAATACCCGTGCTTAGCAATCAGCTCGTCATGGTTGCCGCGCTCGATAATCCGCCCGTGGTCCAGTACACAAATCAGGTCGGAGTTGCGCACCGTACTCAGTCGGTGCGCGATCACAAACGTGGTCCTGCCCTCCATCAGCGCATCCATGCCGCGCTGCACCAATGCCTCGGTTCGGGTGTCGATGCTCGACGTGGCCTCGTCCAGAATCATCGCGGGCGGGTCGGCGACGGCGGCACGCGCAATGCTAATCAGCTGGCGCTGTCCCTGCGAAAGTCCGCTGCCGTCGCCCTCGAGCACGGTATCGTAGCCCGCCGGCAGCATGCGGATAAATCCGTCGGCGTTTGCAAGCCGCGCTGCCTCGATGCATTGCTCGTCCGTGGCGCCGGGGCAGCCATAGCGGATGTTATCCATAACGGTGCCGCAGAACAGGTTTACGTCCTGTAGCACGACGCCCAGGCTCCGGCGCAGGTCGGCCTTGCGGATTTTGTTGATGTTGATGCCGTCGTAGCGGATCTTGCCGTCGTCAATGTCGTAGAAGCGGTTGATAAGATTGGTGATCGTGGTCTTGCCGGCGCCCGTCGCACCAACGAGCGCGATCTTCTGCCCGGGCTCGGCTTCGAGCTCGATATCGTGCAGCACGAGCTTTTGGGGCACATAGCCAAAGCTCACATGGTCGAGCATAATATGCCCCTTGAGCGGCACGAGCCCGCAGCCGCCATCGTGATGTGGGTTCTTCCAGGCCCAGCGCTCGGTTCGCTCGCTCGTTTCGACAAGCGCGCCGTCCGCGTCCTCGCGCACGTTGACCAGCGTCACGTAACCGTCGTCGGACTCGAGCTTTTCATCCATGAGCGTAAAGATGCGCCCGGCGCCCGCAAGCGCGATGATGATCGAGTTGAGCTGGTTGGACACTTGCGCTACGGGGTTCATAAAGTTGCGCGTGAGCGTCAGAAACGACGCGATGGCACCGAGCGTGAACGTGTCGAAACCGGTAAGTCCCAGGTTGGGTGTCCCTGCGATGGCCATGTAGCCGCCGATCACGGCTACCACCACATAGATCAGGTAGCCAAGTGCGTTCATCATGGGCATGATCGAATTGCCCATGCCCTGCGCGTTCGTCGCAGCTTTTGCCCAGGCACGGTTGAGCTTGCTCATCCCGGTGCGCGCGGCGTCCTCGTGACAAAAGACCTTGATGACCTTCTGCCCGCCGACCATCTCCTCGATGTAGCCGTTGAGCGCGCCGAGTGTATCTTGCTGCTCGACAGAAAACGCCCCGATGACCCCCGTGATGCGGCCCACGAACACGAGCACCGCCACCATGAGCACGCAGACTACCACGGTGAGCCCCACGCTCATCCAAAGCATGCACACAAAGACCGCGACCAGCGTGAATACCGAGCTTACGAGCTGCGAGAGCGACTGCGCGATCATCTGGCGCAGGGTGTCGGTGTCGTTGGTGTAGAGGCTCATGATGTCGCCGTGCGCGTGCGTGTCGAAGTAGCGCAAGGGGAGCGTCTGCATGTGCGAGAACATATCGTCGCGGATGCGTTTGAGCGTGCCTTGCGCCACAGTAACCATCGCGCGGTTGTAGACGAGCGTGGCTGCAACGCCCACCACATAGACGGCGCCGATGGTGATGAGCGCGTGCGCAAGGCCCGTCCATACGGGAGCGTCGGTCGCCAAAAGCGGGACGATGTAGTCGTCGATGAGTGCCTGCAAAAACATCGACGACGCAGCGCTCGCGATGGCAGAGAGCAGAATGCACGCGACGACGAGTACAAGTTGTCCTCGGTAGCAGGACATATACGAGAGCAGTCGCTTGACGGTTGCCATGTCGAGTTGCATCGCGGGCATGTCGGCGCCCGGTGCCGCTCCGTTTGCGGGGCGTTTATTCTGCTTACTCATCCTCTGCCGTTCCCTTCTGCTGCGACTCAAAGACCTCGCGATAGATATCGCTCGTGCGCAAGAGCTCCTCGTGCGTGCCTACCGCGCTGATGCGTCCGTCGTCCATGACCACGATCTTGTCGGCGTGCATGACCGAGCTCACGCGCTGCGCGATCACGATCTTGGTCGTGGCGGGCAGGTACTCGGCAAGGCCGCGTTGGATCTTGGCGTCGGTCTTGGTGTCGACGGCGCTCGTGGAGTCATCGAGCACGAGCACGCGCGGCTTGGCCACGAGCGCGCGGGCGATGCACAGGCGCTGCTTCTGCCCGCCCGAGACGTTGGTGCCGCCCTGCTCGATCATGGTCTGGTAGCTGTCGGGCATCTGGTCGATGAACTCGTCCGCGCAGGCGAGCTCGCAGGCGCGCACCAGCTCTGCATCGTTGGCCTCGGCGTCACCCCAGCGCAGGTTCTCGGCGATGGTGCCGCTAAAGAGCTCGTTTTTCTGCAGTACCATGGCCACCTGGCCGCGCAGCGCATCGAGGTCGTAGTCGCGCACATCGATGCCGCCCACGCGCACGGTGCCCGCGGTGACGTCATAGAGACGGGCGATCAGGTTCACGAGGCTCGACTTGGACGAACCCGTGCCGCCGATGATGCCCACGACCTCGCCGCTCTTGATGGTGAGGTTTACGTCTTCGAGTACGTTTTTCTCGGCCTTGCTCGCGTAGGCAAAGCTCACGTGGTCAAACTCCACGGAACCGTCCGCAACCTGCGTGACGGCGCGACCGGGCTCGGGGCTCGCGATGTCGCTCTGTTCGTTGAGTAGCTCGGCGATGCGCTTGGCCGAGCTCTGGGCAATCACGATAAGCGTAAAGACCATGGAGAGCATCATGAGCGCCATAAGGATTTGCGTGGCGTAGGTAAAGAGTGCGGTGAGCTGTCCTGTGGTGAGGCCGAGCGCGGCGTTGTTGCCCGAGGCCACGATGGCCTTAGCGCCGAGCCACGAGATGAGTATCATGCATGCGTACATGCAGGCCTGCATGAGCGGCGTATTGAGTGCGATGAGGCGCTCGCCGCGGGCGAAGTCCTCGTAGATGCGTTGGCTGATGCGGCCGAACTTGCCAATCTCGTGCTCCTCGCGGTTGAACGACTTGACCACGCGGATGCCTGCGACATTTTCCTGCACCACGTTGTTGAGCGTGTCGTAGGTAGCGAAAACGCGGTTGAAGATGCCGCTTACGCGCCACATGATAAGTCCGAGCGCGATGGCAAGGATGGGGATCACGGCCAGGAACACAAACGAAATCTGCCGGTTGATGGTAAACGACACGATCCAGCAGAACGCGAGCATCACGGGTCCGCGCACGCCCATGCGGATGATCATCATGTAGGCGTTCTGCACGTTGGTGACATCGGTGGTGAGGCGTGTGACGATCGAGCCGGTAGAGAACTTGTCGATGTTGCCAAAAGAGAAGGTCTGCACGTTGTCATACATATCGTCGCGCAGGTTGGCGGCGAAGCCCACCGAGGCACGTGCGCCCATCCAGGCGCCGCCGGCGCCCACTCCAAACTCGAGAACGGCAAGGACGAGCAGGGCGATGCCAAGGCGCCAGACCTCGCCCATGTTGCCGGCCTGGATGCCGCGGTCGATGAGGTCGCTCATGACGAGTGGGATAGCGATCTCGAGCATCACCTCCAGGATGGAAAGTAGGATGGCGGTGACGGAGCTCTTGCGGTATTGCCGCAGGCTCCGCGCAAGCGTTCGTATCATGTATGTTCCTTTCTGTACGAATCGGGCTGAAACTACGTAGCAAGCTACGGAATAGGGTGTAAAGAAGCCCGTCGCAGGCGGATCGAATCCGGTGGGCGACGGGTGCTGA
Organism: Collinsella sp.; assembly: GCA_018363345.1. Taxonomy (GTDB): domain Bacteria; phylum Actinomycetota; class Coriobacteriia; order Coriobacteriales; family Coriobacteriaceae; genus Collinsella. The sequence goes on from JAGZNZ010000008.1 coordinate 72,139, forward strand.
TGAAGCTATTCCTTTATTGTTTGCAGACGTTGGCGTAGACCCGCCTGAGCATGCGGATGAGCTCCGTCTGCTCGCGTTCATCAAGGCCGGCGAGCAGCTCCCGATCGCGTTCGCGCATTGTGGCACGCATGCGATCACCGGCATCGTGTGCCTTGTCCGTAAGCTCAACGACCTTATTGCGTCGGTCATCCTCGGCTACCCAGGTGCGCACGAAGCCGTTTTTCTCGAGCCGGCTGACGAGGCCGGAGACCGTTGGGTGGGAAACCTTGAGGTTAGCTTCGATCTCTTTTTGGAGCGCTCGGCCCGCATGCTCAATGAGGTAGACGATCACCTGGCTTTGCGCAAAGGTGAGCCCTTGCTCCTTGAGGTCCGCATCGGCAGACGCCTGCATGCGTTCGTTGATTACCTTAAACAGGGGTCCAACAGTATCTTCGGGAACCATTCCAGCCACCATCCTTTCCGTAGCATGTTACGTTTATACCACAACCCGAAGCATGCGACAAATTTACACAAAACGAGCCCCTGGCCAACCGGCCAGGGGCTCACAAACTATTATTTCCTTCTAAATGACGGGCTGATTGCGCGCAGGAGGGTGCCCCGGGGGCGGCGGGGTATTTCCTCCGCGCGCAGTTTCGCGGCGCAGCGAGAATGTTTGAGCACGGAGGAATTACCCCGCCGCCCCCGGGGCACCCTACGTGGAACAAACCTGCCTACTCGAGCTCAAACGCTCCGGTGTACAGCTGGTAGTAGTACCCGCGCTTGGCGATCAGCTCATCATGGTTGCCGCGCTCGATGATGCGGCCGTGGTCCAGGCAGATAATCGCGTCGGAGTTGCGCACGGTGGAGAGGCGGTGCGCGATGACAAACGTCGTGCGGCCCTCCATGAGCTTATCCATGCCCGCCTGCACGATGGCCTCGGTGCGGGTGTCGATGGAGCTCGTGGCCTCGTCCAGGATCATTGCCGGCGGATCGGCGACGGCAGCGCGTGCGATCGAGATCAGCTGGCGCTGACCCTGCGACAGCTGTGCGCCGTTGCCGGTAAGCATCGTGTCGTAGCCATCGGGCAGGCGGGTGATAAAGTCGTCCGCGCCCGCGAGCTTGGCTGCCGCGATGCACTCCTCGTCGGTCGCATCCAGGTTGCCGTAGCGGATGTTATCCATCACGGTGCCGGTGAACAGGTTCACGTCCTGCAGCACGACGCCCAGGCTTCGGCGCAGGTCGGCCTTGCGGATCTTGTTGACGTTGATGCCGTCGTAGCGGATCTTGCCGTCGGCGATGTCATAGAAGCGGTTGATGAGGTTGGTGATGGTCGTCTTGCCGGCACCGGTGGCGCCGACAAACGCGACTTTCTGGCCCGGCTTGGCAAACACGGACACGCCGTGCAGCACCTCGTGGTCGGGCGTGTAGCCAAAGTCGACGTTGTCCATAACCAGGTCGCCGCGCAGCGGCACGTACTCGATCTCGCCGGTTGCGCGGTGCGGATGTTTCCACGCCCACATGCCGGTGTGGTGGTCAGCCTCCTCGAGCTGCCAGGTGTCGGGGTTGACCTGCGCGTTGACGAGTGTCACGTAGCCTTCGTCGGCTTCGGGCTTCTCGTCGATGAGCTCAAAGATGCGGTCGGCGCCGGCGAGGCCCATGACCACGGCGTTGATCTGCTGCGAGATCTGGCCGATCTGTCCGCAGAACTGCTTGGTCATGTTGAGGAACGGCACCACGACGGCGATGGACAGCGCCATGCCCGAGATGCTCAGGTTGGGCACGCCCAGCGCCAGGAAAATGCCGCCGGCAAGGGCCACCAGCACGTAGAGCAGGTTGCCCAGGTTCATAAGGATGGGCATGAGGATGTTGGCGTACATGTTGGCCTTCTGGGAGACCTCGAAGAGCTTTTCGTTGCGCTCGTCAAAATCGGCCTCGGCGGCAGACTCGTGGCAGAACGCCTTGACGACCTTCTGGCCGTTCATGACCTCCTCGATATGGCCCTCGACCACGCCGAGCTCGGTCTGCTGCGCAATGAAGAAGCGCGCGGAGTTGGAGCCGAGCAGCTTGGTCATAAAGGTCATAAAGGCGACGCCGGCGATGATGACCAGGCACATCCACACGCTGTAGTACAGCATGATAAAGAACACCGTGACGATGATGATGATCGTCATGAGCAGGTTGGGCAGCGACTGGCTGATCATCTGACGCAGCGTGTCGATGTCGTTGGTGTAGTGGCTCATGATATCGCCGCGCTGGTGCGTGTCGAAGTAGCGGATCGGCAGGTCCTGCATGCGGTTGAACATCATCTCGCGCAGCTTCTCGAGCGAGCCTTGCGTGACGATAGCCATGGCGCGGTTCCAGAAGAGCGAGGACAGGACGCCGACGCCGTAGATGCAGGCGAGGGTGGTCACGAGCTGTGCGATCTTGGGCTGCGCGGCTTCCCAATCGCCCGACTGCCACGATTCGCTAATAATTTGCAGGGCGCTCTGCAGGAAGGTCGCGCCGATGGAGTTGATGATGGCGCAGAGCACCACGCCGGCGACGACAAGGGGCAAAAGCACGGGATAGAAGCCAAAGAGCGTCTTGATGAGGCGCGACATGGTGCCGCCCTTGCGGTTGAGCGCGCGCTCGGCGGTCGTTGCCTTACTCATGTGCCTCGCCTCCTTCCTGGGTCTGAGCTTGTGTTGCGGTCATGTCGGTGTTGTCTGCCGCCGTGTTCGCGTCGCCAGAGACGTCGTCGGCGTCTTGCGTACCTTCGGCAGACATCTTGTTTTGCGAGGTAAAGGTCTCGCGGTAGATCTCGCTCGTCTTGAGCAGCTCTTCGTGGTTGCCGATCTGTGCGATGCGGCCGCCCTCCATGACAATGATGCGGTCTGCGTCCTGCACGGAGCTGATGCGCTGGGCGATGATGAGCTTGGTCGTGTTGGGCAGATAGCTTGCCAGGCCTGCGCGAATCTTGGCGTCGGTCTTGGTGTCGACGGCGCTGGTGGAGTCGTCCAGGATCAAGATCTTGGGGCGACGCAACAGGGCGCGTGCAATGCACAGGCGCTGCTTCTGACCGCCCGAAACATTGGAGCCGCCCTGTTCGATCCAGGTGTCGTAGCCCTTGGGGAAACCGTCGACAAATTCGTCGGCGCAGGCCAGATGCGCTGCCTCGCGGACTTCCTCGTCGGTGGCGTTCGGGTCGCCCCAACGCAGGTTCTCGGCGATGGTGCCGCTAAACAGCACGTTTTTCTGCAGCACCATGGCGACCTGGTGACGCAGCGTGTCCAGGTCGTAGTCGCGCACGTCCACGCCGCCCACGCGCACAGCGCCTTCGGTGGCGTCGTACAGGCGGGCGATGAGGTTGACGAGCGTGGACTTGGCCGAGCCGGTGCCGCCGATGATGCCGATGGTCTCGCCGCTCTTAATGTGCAGGTCGATGTCATCGAGCGCCTGGCGCTTCGCATGCTTGGAATACTTAAAGCTCACGTGGTCAAAGTCGATGGAACCGTCGGCAACCTCGAGCACGGGCTCGGCAGGATCGGCGATCGTGGGCTCGGCGGCCAGCACCTCGGCAATGCGGTGTGCCGATTCGTCGGCCATGGTCACCATGACAAAGATCATCGACAGCTGCATCAGGCTCATGAGAATCTGGAAACCATAGGTAAAGGTCGAGGAGAGCTGGCCCACGTCGAATAGCGTGCCCTGGCTCGTGATGATGAGCTTGGAGCCCAGATAGATGATGACGACAAACGCGCCGTTGACGCAGATGTTCATCATGGGGTTGTTAAAGGCGAGCAGCTTCTCGGCGCGGGTGAAGTCCATCTGGACGTCGCGCGCGGCGGTCGCGAACTTCTCCTTCTCAAAGTCTTCGCGCACATAGCTCTTGACCACGCGCATGCCGGTGACGTTTTCCTCGACGGACTCGTTAAGGGCATCGTACTTGTGGAACACGCGCGAGAAGATGGGGCGCACCTTAAAGATGATAAAGAACAGTCCAAAGCCCAGCAGCGGAATGATGACCAGGTAGACCATGGCGACGCTGCCGCCCATGATAAACGCCATGGTAAAGGCGAAGATCAATACCAGCGGCGCGCGCACGGCGATACGGATGATCATCATAAAGGCCTGCTGCACGTTGTTGATATCGGTGGTCAGGCGCGTGACGAGCGAGGAGCTCGAGAACTCATCGATGTTGGCAAAGCTGAACGTCTGGATCTTGTAGAACAGGTCGTGACGCAGGTTCTTGGCGAACCCGCAGCTCGCATGGCTGCAGGTGACGCCGGCCGCGGCGCCAAAAGCAAGCGACGTCAGCGCGATGAGCACCAAAAAGCCTGCGGTGGGAAGCATCTCGGCTACGGTGGCGCCGTCTTTGATGGCGTCGATCAGGTTGGCGGTGATAAATGGAATCAGCATCTCGCAGAGCACCTCGCCAAGCACGAGCAACGGCGTGGCAACGGTGACTTTCATATAGTCGCGGATGCTTCCCATGAGGGTTTTAATCATCCAGTTCCTCCCAGGTTACGCGGATTTTATCGAGCATTTCGGCGAGGTCCTCGCGCTCGTCGTGGGTGAGCGCGCTAAAGGCCCGTTCTCTAAAGCGGATGCGGGCCGCCTGGTCGATGCGGGCGTTTTCCCGGCCGGTTTCGGTCAGGCGAATGGTGAGCTGCCGTCGATCCTTGGGGTTACGGCTGCGCTCGATGAGGCCGTTGAGCTCGAGCTTGGACAGGATCTCGGAAAGCGATCCCGGCTTGAGGTCAAAGTGCATGCCGAGTTCCTGCTGCGACATCTCGCCGCCGGGCTGCTTGGCCAGCAGGCAGATAATGGGCGCCTTGCCGGACACGCCTCCGCCATGAAAATGCATGTAATGGCCGCAAAAGCCCAGATTATTGAGGATGCGCTTGGCAAGCTTGTCTTCGGCGCTGACCGCTTCGGGTACATCCGCCGGCTGTAACGGGTCGCCGCCGGGCTCGTGCGAACAAAGGTTAAGAGGTTCATCGCACATGAATTAGTGTTGCTCCTTTCTTTAGTTAGGTAGTGGAATTGTTTTGTGCCTAACCAATCTAGGAGCATGAGAAATGAATGTCAAGGTACCAAACTAGCCGTTACGCGGTTTTACCAAACCGCGTAACGGCTCGACGCTGCAAACCCGCCAGAGCGGCAATCTGCCTTTCAACTTCGGCGGCATGACCAGAAGGTCAATGCCGCCTTGTTTCAAGGCACCTTGCTCGCTCTGGCGGGTTTTCGCTGACTTCGCCAAAACATCGGCGTTGCCCGACTAGTCGTTTTGGCACTTGGGGACGTTCCTTAAGTGCCGGCACTTGGGGACACTCCTTGTGTCGACTAGTCATTTAAGAACGTCCCCAATGACTATCCTTCCCGTAACCTTTCCGCAACAATTTGCCCTTCGCGCCGCTCGCCTCCGCTCGCAACGTCCCCTGCGCTACACTTAGTCGCACTGTGGCGCTGCGCGCCGCGCCCGACCCAAGGGGGACACTCATGAAGAATACTCAGCTGCTGCTGATTAACGATATGTGCGGCTACGGCAAGGTCGCGCTTTCCGCCATGCTGCCGGTGCTGTCGCACATGGGCTACCGTATCCATAACCTGCCGACGGCGCTCGTTTCCGACACGCTCAACTATCCCAAGTTCTACATCCACGACACCACCGAGTACGTGCGCCAAAGCCTCGCTATCTGGGAGGAGCTCGGCTTTGAGTTCGACGCCATCTCGACCGGCTTTATCGTGACCGAGGAAGAGACACGCATCATCTCGGACTTTTGCCACCGCCGTGCGCAAAAGGGTACCAAGGTGTTCGTCGACCCCATCATGGGCGACAACGGCAAGCTCTATGCGGGCGTGCCCGAGTCCACGATTGGCCTTATGCGGCACCTGCTGGAGTGCGCCGATTACGCGGTTCCCAACTACACCGAGGCCTGTCTGCTCACCGATACACCTATTGCAGAGCAAATTACGCCCGATGAGGCCCGCGCCCTTGTGGACGCCGTGCGCGAGCTGGGTGCCAAGTCGGTGGTCATTACGAGCGCCGTAGTCAATGGCACGAACGCGGTTATCGGTTACGACCGTGTAGCGGGGGAGTACTTTACGATTCCCTTTGAGCTCATTCCGGTGTATTTCCCCGGTACGGGCGATACGTTCTCGGCTGTGTTGATGGGTCGCGTGATGAGCGGCTGGACGCTTCGGCGCGCCACGGCCGATGCCATGCGTGTGGTGGCTGAGCTTATCGAGCGCAATGCCGACCAAGAGGACAAGTCGGCCGGCCTTCCCATCGAGGCCTGCCTGGATGTGATTGACCATGAGTAACGCTGGCGAGAATGGCATCAAGCCTGCGGGCGAGAACAAGCCGCTCGGCGCTCCGCGTGGCAAGCGTCCGCGTATTCGCGTGAGCTGCGTGGACCAGCTGGGTGCGTGCCGCTGCCACCATGGTCACAAGCCGGGCGACGTCTTTGACTTCGACCGAGATCGCGGCAAGATGTGCTCCATGGCCTGCCACGTGGGCTTTCCCTATATCGATATCCTGCGCTATGGCGGAACCGTGCCCGGCAACGAGCCTGGCACGGCAAAGTTCTGCTGCCCCGAGGTCGATACGCTGAACGTTTGGCTTGCCGAGATCGTCGACGAATAGCCGGATGCGACAAAGGGGCGGTCCCTTTGTCGCATCCGCCGATGGTGCCCCTTCTTTTTTGCCTATAATCCTAAATCTCTGCATTTCATCCGATATTAGGTTCTAAAAACTCTGCATTTCATCGATAATCAAGCATATAAACTTTGCATTTCATTTGATGACACTGAGGGGAGAGCCTATGCTGCGTAGGAAAATAGCGGCAGAGCTGGAGCGTTGGCTGAAGTCTGCCGAGCAAAAGGCCTTATTCATTACGGGTTCTCGCCAGATCGGCAAAAGCTATTCGATTCGCGCATTTGGCAAAGCCAGCCATGCAACCTACATCGAGCTCAACCTCATGGAAAACCGCCAGGCAAAAGATGCTCTTCTCGAGGCGCGAGATGCCGATGATTTCATCAGCAGGGTGACGCTTCTTTCGGGAAAGCCGATGGTGCCAGGCAAAACGCTCGTGTTTATCGATGAGGTCCAAGAGGCCCCCGACATCATGACGATGGCAAAGTTCCTTGTTGAGGACGGGAGGTGTCGCTGGGCGTTTTCGGGGTCAATGCTCGGGACCCAGTTCAAGGGCGTTAGGTCCTATCCCGTGGGATATGTTCACGAGCTTAGGATGTTCCCGCTCGATTTTGAGGAGTTTTGCTGGGCGATCGGGGTGAGCGAGGGAGCTCGCCAAACGATACGCGACGCGTGTATCAGCGAGAAGCCCATTCCTGATTACATTCACGACGCGATGATGGCAAACTTCAGGACCTATACCGTTGTCGGCGGAATGCCGGAGGTCGTGCAGCGTTTCCTTGACACGCAGGGCGACCTTGCCTCTGTTCGTCAGCTACAGTCAGAGCTCAACGAACAGTACCGGCGGGATATCTCCAAGTATGCAAGCGGGCGAGCCCTTCAGGTGCAGAGCATTTACGATCAGCTCCCTATTATGCTCGAGGGCGAAAACAAACGCTTCGTGCTCAATTCCATTGACCCCAAGGCGCATTACGACAAGTACCAGCGAGATTTTGTCTGGCTTGTCGATGCCGGCGTTGCTCTCAAGGCCGATATCGTAACCGAGCCAAAATCGCCCCTGCTCAAGACGGCGCGACCATCGCAGTTCAAGCTATATCAATCGGATACGGGCATGTTGATGGCGCGCTACCCCGTTGGAGTCGCCCAGGCGGCGTATCTTGATAGCAAGGAGCCCAATCTGGGCGGCATTTACGAAAACGTGGTGGCTCAGCAGCTGGCTGCCCAAAATCGCCAGCTTTACTACTATCAGACAAAAAAGCGCGGCGAAGTGGACTTTGTGGTCGACGGACCGGATGGGACGGCTGTCCCGATCGAGGTTAAATCGGGCTCCTATTACCACGCGCACGCTGCGCTCGGTCATGTGCTTGATACGGCCGAATATGGCGTAAGGCTCGGGATTGTTTTCTCGAGAGGCAACGTTGAGCGCAACGGAGCTGTTCTTTATTTGCCGCTATATGCGACCTGGGTCCTTTCGGATGTTTTGGGCGACTCCCGTGCCGAGGGGATAAAGCTGGAGGTCAAGCCGGTCTAGGGCCAGTCCCGAATGTGACAAAGGGGCAGTCTCTTGGTCGTATCGAGTTCCACTGCCCGAGAAAATGGGCGTGGATTTTCTCCCGTTTAGAGCGCACTTGAACGCTCAAAGTGGGAGATTTTCCACGCTCGATCTGTATACGAGAGAAAATCCACGCTCGATGTATACCGATGACGCGGTTCGCGCGGTTTGTGCGCCCGCGAACCTACATCTGCTCGAGCATGGCAGTGCAACCGTCGAGCACGTCGCGGTAGGTGGCATCGAAGTTACCGGTGTACCAGGGATCGGCCACGTCGCCGGGGCGCTCGGTCCAATCGAGCAAGCGCGTAATTTTGCCGTCGGGGTCGTTGCCAAAGATGCGACGCAGGCCACGCGCGTTCTCAGCATCCATATAGACAATGTGGTCCCAGTTGCCATACTCTGCTCGACGCACCTGGCGGGCACGGTGCGCAACGACGGGAATCCCGACTTCGCGCAGCTTGGCGACCGTGCCATGATGCGGCGGGTTGCCGATCTCCTCAGTTGAGGTCGCCGCGGAATCGATGACAAACTCCGCCTCGCGCCCAGCGCGGCGCACGAGCTCGGTAAACACCGACTCAGCCATCGTCGAGCGGCAGATGTTCCCATGGCAGATAAACAGTACGCGTTGCATATGCGGTTTCCTTTCGATCGCCATCATCGAGCTCGAGTATCGCATCTGTGCTTACGCTCTCGCCCGCTTGCGCTCCCAGCGAGCCAACTTAATCGTCACCAGTGTAAGTGCCCAGGCTACAAGCGAGAACGCAGCGCCCACGGCGCCTACGTAGGAAATGCCAACTCCACTTACCACAGCGCCGCCCACTGCGGTGCCAAACGAGATGCCGACGTTAAACGCCATGGGCTCAACCGAACTCGCGAGCACCATCGACTTGGGATGGCGGCTGCGCGCCACGTCCATAAAGTGCGTGATGCATGACACCGAGAACAGGTACATGAGCAGCGCCAGGCTAAAGACAAAGACCAGCGCGAGCGGCATGGTGCCGCCCACGGCAAACAGCCCGAGTAACGCCGCAGCCTGCAGCACAAACGTCACAAGCAGCGCCTTCATGCCAAAGCGCGCGTCGATCCATCCGCCCAAGATGTTCGAGACCAGGCAGAACACGCCGTAGGCCATAAGCGTGGTGCTCGCCTGAACAGTGCCCATGCCCAGCACCTGCTCAAGATAAGGCGTCACGTAGCCGTAGAACACATAGACCGAGCCCACACCAAACAAAAAGATGAGCATGCCGGTGATGATGCTCGGTTCGCGTAGCAGACCCGCCTGCTCGCGGAAGGTAGCGGGTTCGTCGGTCTGTCCGGCGCGCGGCATAAACGCCACGAGCGCTCCGCAGATCAAAACGGCAAAGGTCAGCGTACCGTACATGGCCACGTGCCAGTCGAGCGTGTCGGCCACAAACTTGCCAATCGAGGTCACAAAGACCATCGCCACGGAAAACGCGCCGTACACGACCGAGATGGCAAGCGAAGTTTGCTGCGGGGACAGCAGCTCGGGGATGTACGTCACGCCCACGGCGAGCAGTGCGCCCGAGACGGATCCCAGGACAATGCGCGAGATAAACAGTACCTGGAAGTTGGGCGCCAACGCCATGACCAGATTGCCGAGCACAAAGATAATGCTGTAGCACACGAGCAGCTGGTAACGACGGAAGCGCCCCGTGCTGAGCGCAAGCACCGGCGTCGCGATGGCGTAGACCAGTGCAAAAACGCTGATGAGCTGGCCCGCAGCGGCAAGCGATATGCCGAGTTCCGTCGCCAAGTCACTTTCGATGCCGATGACCACGAACTCCGAGCAGCCGAGCGAGAAGCCCAGCAGCACGAGCAGCGCCAGGCAGAGCTTGGTGCGCGCGGGGGAGAGCGCGGCGGCGGTTGACTTACTTTTAGGCGTGGTTGCGGCGGTCAAGGTTGTCACTCCAATGTCGCATGAATAAGCGGGATTCAATCCCTGCAACTCTAACAGAATGTGTCAGGTGCCTGCCCCCTTTGTCGCAGGCTGCGCTTGCCTGTATAGTCGCAATACAGGCGAAGATGGTCTCAGGTACATCGCGGGCGACAGGAGATCCCATGGGTATGCACACGACAAAGGTTGCAGTGGGCGAGGGCAAGTTTGCGCTCGAGGCCCAGCTGACGGTGACACCGCGAGGCATGGCGGTCTACGCCTGCTCGCCGGAATTTGCGCACCTGGGCGCCACGGCACAGGCCATTCCGCGTCCCGAGCCCGGCCGTACGGCGACGGTGAGCATCCTGGCCGTTCCGTGCCATCGAGACGAGATCCCGGCGCACGATATCGCGGCGGCGCTGGCCACGCGCTTTAGTGTGCCGGTAGTTGCAAGCACAGGTTTTCATGTCGAGCAGGCGAGCACGGATGACCTGCAGCGCGTGCTCGATACCACCAAGGAGCTCATCGCCGCGCTCGAGGAAGCTGCCGCCCGCATTCTGCGCGCCGGCTGGGATGAGGGCGGCGCGGGTGCCGAGGTCGTGGCGGTCGATGCCGCGACCGGCGAGGCGCTCGGCCCCGTCGATCGCATCGAGGCCCATGCCGGTGAGGGCATCCTGCATCAGGCATTTCTGACGCTTCTGGTCGAGGGACAGGGCGAAGACGCGCGCCTGCTGCTCTGCCGCCGCAGCCCGCTCAAGCGCCTGTGGGGCGGCGTGCTGGCCGACGGCTGCGCCGGGCATCCGCTCCCTGGGGAAGACGTCGCCGTCGCGACGGCGCGTCGCATCAACGAAGAGCTCGGCATCACGCGCGCATCCGACCAGCTCAAGCACCTCGGTCACGTGACCTACCGCGAGGACCACGGCGACGGTCGCTGCGAGTGCGAATGGTGCGAGGTCTACCTTGTTCATGTTGAGCCGGGCGAGCTGCATATCAACCAAGAGGAGATCTCGGAAGTGCGCCGCGTGGCCCCGTCCGAGCTCAAAGGCTACCTGCAGGGTCACCCTGAGCAGCTGGCCCCCTGGCTTCGCGAGGCCCTCAGCGACCCATCCATCCGTACGGATCTCGCTATGTGAAAAAAGACAGTTCCTTTGCCATATCCAAACCGTCACAGCATTCGATGAAAATCTCGAAATCGAGGAAAAGCGTCGAATGTTGTGACGGTTTTTGTCCAGGGGATCGCTTCTCATCCAAAAATCCCGCTTGACTGTATTGCCGCAACACAGCGCAACGTAAGGGGTGTCCGATAACGGGCGCCCCTTTTTAAGTGGCAACGTGGCTGCGAATCCGGAGCGCCCCCAACAAGAAAGGTGGGGAGATGGAAGCGGAAAAGAAGGCGTTTAAGATCACCAAGCGTGAAATTGGCTTTGTGCTGGGTATCGTTGTCTTTTTGCTGGTGAAGTTTCTTCCTTTGGCGGAGCTGAGCTCGACGGTCGAGCTCACGGTCGGCGGTCAGACCTGTCTGGCACTGACGCTCGCCACGGTGGTGTTCTGGGCATGTGGCGTGGCACAGCCGGGCTTTGTGGGCCTGCTCTACTGCGCGCTGCTCGTCCTGTTTAAGGTGTGCGTGGACGACACGGACGCCGCGAGCATCTCGGCGACGGTCGCCTCCACGTTTAGCTCGTGGACTAAGGCCACCATGTGGCTCGTCATCGGCGCCTACCTCATCGCCAGCGCGGTCAAGGAGTCGGGCCTGGGCGAGCGCATCGCCTATGCGTTCATGCTCAAGTTCGTGCGCGATGCCAAGTCGCTCATCATCTCGATTTTCGCGCTCACCTTTGTGCTGTCGCTGCTGATCCCGCATCCGTTCCCCCGTGCCTTTCTCATCCTCGCCGTCGTCTCGGTAATCGCCGAGTCCGCCGGCTACGGTGACGACGACCGCGGCAAGCTCGGCTTCCTCGTGTTTGCCGCTGCCGCCCCGGGCTCCATGTTCTTCCTGACGGGCGACTCCACGCTCAACCCGCTCGTTGCGCAGTACAGCGCCGAGGCCGGCGGCATGAGCCCGTCCTTTGTCGACTGGTTCCTGTACATGAGCGTGCCTATGCTGGTCGCGCTGCTGTGCACCCTGTTCCTGGGTCTCTTCCTCTTTAAGCCCAGCAAGGAACTCGTCTACGATCGCGAGCAGATCGTGGCCAAGCAGGCTGCGCTCGGCAAGCTCTCCGTCAAGGAGATCCGCACCATCGTGTGGCTTGTCATCGCCATCGCGCTGTGGCTCACCGTCTCGGGCGATTACATCGGCTGGGTGACACTTGCCATCGGCGTCGCGCTCGCCATGCCCATCATCGGTGAGGTCCTCACTCCCGCCAGCTGGAACGCTGTCGACATCAAGTCTCTCATGTTCCTGACGGCCGCCATGGCCGTGGGCTCTGTGGGCGGTGCCACCGGCATGAACGCCTGGATCGCCGATGTCGTGCTTCCCAGCTCCGTGCCCGAGAACATCTTCCTGTTCGCCCTGCTTGTCGCCGCGCTCTCCATGATCATCCACATGTTCATGGGCTCGGTCATGGCCGTGCTCGGCGTGTGCGTGCCGGCGTTCATCAGCTTCGCGGCTGGCTCCAGCGTGAGCCCGCTCGCCGTGGCACTCATCGTCTTCACGTCCATCAACATCCACTACATTCTGCCGTTCCATAACCTGCCGATCCTTATCGGCGAGGGCAAGGACGCCGGCGGCTACACCTCCAAAGAGGCCATGCGCATGGGCATTCCCCTCACCGCGGTCGTCTTTATCGTCGTACTGGTCGAGGCCGCCTGGTTCCACCTCTTTGGCCTGATGTAAGCGGTCGAGCGCTTGGGCTGTAAGCAGCCGAACGCTTGAGCCGCGAGTGGCCGGGCGCTCCATCCATGAGCGCCGCGGCCCCGCTACGTTACCCAGCCCGGCGGCATGCCGTCGCCGGGCACTCTCCCGAAAGGAGCACTCCCATGTCCACCACCGATGCTTCCCAGATCCACGACCTGCGTTCTGCACTCGACTTTTTGCGCGAGATGCCGGGCCAGCTGCTCGAGACCGACACCCAGGTCGATCCGGACGCCGAGGTCTCGGGTGTCTATCGCCACGTCGGTGCCGGCGGCACCGTTATGCGTCCGACCAAAGAGGGTCCGGCGATGGTCTTCAACAACGTCAAGGGCTTTGACGATGCCAAGGTCTGCATCGGCATGCTTGCCAGCCGCAAGCGCGTTGCCGCCCTGCTCGACCTGGACGAGGAGCACCTGGGCCTCGAGATCGGCAAGCGCTTCGAGAACCTGATCGCGCCCGAGCAGATCGCCGAGGGCGCGCACGTCGACTGCCAGGAGGTCGTGTACAAGGCGACCGACGAGGGCTTTGACCTGCGCAAGATCGTTCCCGCCCCCACCAACACGCCCGTCGACGGCGGCCCCTACATCACCATGGGTCTCGCCTATGGTACGAGCCCCGACGGCTCCCAGTCCGACGTGACCATCCACCGCTTCTCCTGCGTCGACAAGGACAAGCTCGCCATGTGGATTACCCCGGGCAGCCGTCACCTGGGCGCGTTCTTTGACGAGTGCTGCCAGCGCGGCGAGGACATGCCCATCTCCATCTCCATCGGCCTGGACCCCGCCGTGTACATGTGCTGCGGCTTCGAGGCTCCTACCACGCCGCTTGGCTTCAACGAGCTGCAGATCGCCGGTGCCCTGCGCGGCCACGCCGTCGAGCTTGCCGACTGCGTCACCGTTCCGCAGAAGTGCATCGCCAATGCCGAGTACGTGCTCGAGGGCTACCTCATGCACGACGAGACCATCAACGAGGACGTCAACGGCCACGGCTACGCCATGCCCGAGTTCCCCGGCTACACCGGCGGCGCCAAGGTCTGCCCGGTGATCAAGATCACCGCCGTCACCACGCGCGTCAACCCCATCATGGAGAGCTGCATCGGCCCTTCGCACGAGCACGTGTCCATGGCCGGTATCCCCACCGAGGCTTCCATCTACAAGATGGTCGAGACCGCTATCCCGGGCCGCCTGCTCAACGTCCACGCTGCTCCCTGCGGCGGCGGCAAGTTCGTTGCCATCATGCAGTTTAAGAAGTCGAGCAAAAATGACGAGGGCCGCCAGCGCAACGCCGCCATGCTCGCCTTCTCGGCATTCTCCGAGCTCAAGCACGTCATCCTTGTTGACGAGGACGTCGACATCTTCGATATGAGCGACGTGATGTGGGCCATGACCACGCGCTTCCAGGCCGACGTGGACCTCATCACCATCCCCGGTTGCCACTGCCACGTGCTCGATCCGTCCAACGACCCCGCGTTCGACCCCACGATCCGCGAGCACGGCATCGCCTGCAAGGCCATCTTCGACTGCACGGTTCCGTTCGACCTTAAGAAGAACTTCATCCGCTCGCAGTTCATGGAGATCGACAAGGACAAGTGGGCCAAGGAGATTGCTTTCTAGTAAGTAGCCCTACCAAGTGGTTAAGGAGTTGTCATGCCTGAGTCTTCTGTCCGTCCCCGCCGCATCGTCGTTGGCGTGTCTGGCGCCAGCGGTGCCGCGCTGGGCCTTGAGTGCCTCAAATGCCTGCGTCAGGCCGGTGCCGAGTCGGCGCTTGTCGTCACGCGCGGGGGAGAGATCACCATCGAGCAGGAGCTCGGCATGACGCTCGACGAGTTTGCCGCACACGCCGATGTGGTCTACGACAACAAGAACATCGGCGCCGCCATCGCAAGCGGTACCTATCCGGTCGACGGCATGATCGTGGCGCCCTGCTCCATGAAGACCCTCGCCGGCATCGCGAGCGGCTACAGCGAAAATCTGCTGCTGCGCGCGGCCGACGTGCAGATGAAAGAGCAGCGCCGCCTGGTGCTCATGGTGCGCGAGACGCCCTTCAGCGCCATTCACGTCGACAACATGGCGCGCCTGGCGCGCGTGCCGGGCGTCATGCTCATGCCGCCCATGCTCACGTTTTACAACGGCCCCGCCACGCTCGATGACGCGGTGCATCACATCGCCGCCAAGGCGCTCGAGGCCGTCGGCGTGTCGTGTGCAAACTATAAGCGCTGGTCGTAGGCGTCTTTAGGGTAGGATACGAGTAGTGTTTGAGCCCGCTGCCCCTGTGGGCGGCGGGCTTTGGTGTGTCGGGAGGACCTATGCAGACGGGCATGTATGCGATCAGCGAGATGGCGAGCTTGTTCAACGTTTCGCGTCAAACACTCATCTATTACGACAAGATCGGCCTGTTTAAGCCCGCCGTGGTTAACGAAAAAGGCTACCGTTTCTATTCGCCCACGCAGATCCCGCTCATGCGTCTGATCTGCATGCTGCGCGACCTGGGGCTCGAACTCGACGAGATCGACCGCCTAGCCTCGACGTTCGACATTAGCGAGATGACCGACCACCTGCGCTCGCGGGTGCAGGCGCTCGACGAGCAGATTGCCGGGCTCAAAGCCGAGCGTGCGAGCGTGCAGGAGCGTCTGAGCTTTTACGACGAGGCAGTTTACTGGCGCGAGCGGGAGGGCAAGCCGGAGCTCAAGCAGTTTGAGCGTCGCTACGTGGTCTTTGAGGAGTTTCCGGGCGATATTGAGCGCGGCCGCTCGATGCTTCACCCCACGCTCATGCGCGCGATTCTGCGCATGCGTGCGCTCACGGGCACGCGCCCCATGCGCGGCTGGGGCGCCATGCTGCGTCGCGAGGCGCTGCATTCCGACGATCCCATCGCCGGTGCCGGCTCCTTTGCCGTACTGCCGCGCGGTGCCGAGGAGCTGCTGCCGAGCGACGCTGCCGGGCTGGCAGAGATCGGCATCGAAGTGCTGCCCGAGGGCACATACCTGTGCATGAGCCGCTGGGGCATGCCGTACGAGCCCGAAGGCATCCGCGCCATCGTGGCCTGCATGGACGAGCACGCGCTCCAGCCCATCGGCAACGCCTTCGACTTTTGCTACCTCGATACCACGAGCTACGACGAGTCCCACCAAGAGGACTTCTGCTGCATCCAAATCCCCGTCGCCCTCCAGATGTGACAAGGGGACTGCTCCTTCGTCGCATTCGTGGTGTGGCTGCTGCCTAAACCGTCACAACATTCGGCGAAAATCTCGAAAACGAGGAAAAGCGTCGAATGTTGTGACGGTTTTCCTGTCTGTGCCGGCGAGCTCCAGCGCCGTCTGGGGGTATAAGGCTAGCAAGTGTTTATTTGCGAGGCCTAAGGGGCGCCCCGTATGGATATCGATAACTTTGAATGGTGGTATAGCGAGGGCGAGGCTCCGGACGAGGAGTGGGACGAGCCTACGCCGTGTGACGTGTCGAGCGACGAGGACGAGACCGGCAACGTCGCCGCCGCCGACTCGGACGCCGCCCTCGACCCCGTCGAGCCCCTGACCTTCGAACAAGCCTGGGCCCAAGCCGAGGCAGACGAGGCCAAGGCTGACGCTACGGCCACACTCGGTGAGCCGGCGGACATGTCCATCTCGCCGGCCAAGACCCCGCAGCCGCGCCATAACATCGACCCCGGCAGTACGGCATCCTTCAGCATTCTCGACGTGCCCTCGCAGGGTGCCCAAGCACCCGCGCCCACACGTCGCCCCGACCTGGCTCGCGAGGAGGACGCGGGCCGTCGCTCTCCGCTCGGCCCCATCCTCATCGCCTTCATGGCCGGCGTTATCGCATGCTCGGTAATTGGAAACGTCTGGAGCCATGTTGAACAACAACGAAAAGACGCCGCCAAGGTCGAGATGTCCGTCGAACAATCGCTCAGCCGCACGCGCTCAGTGCATGTATCGGTCGAGGTCAAGGACGGCGCGACGTGGGACACCGCGCGCGGCGACAGCCAGATGCTCGTCCATATCGTGGGTCGCACGCTCAAGGGGCAAGCGATCGACGAGTACCAATACGTCAATTCCGAAGGTGACGGCATCGAGCTCAAGCCCGGCGACTACGAGCTCACGGTCGATGAGCCGCCCGTCGCCACCGACGGCACGCGTTACCGCGCCTCAAAGCGCATGGTTCCGGTGAGTTTTAATTCACAGGCGCCCGATACGGTCGATAGCACGCCGCAGGGCGGGTTTGACCTTTACGCTATTGCTCAATAACTGCACCTGTCGCTCAACCCCGCCGCCAAGAGTGGGACAATAGCCCTCGACACCGTTGTTTACTATTGGAGGAAGTAGCATGTCCACCGTCACTACCATCAAGCGCGGCGGCCTCACCGCGGCCATCGATTCCATGGGCGCCCAGCTCACGAGCCTTGCCCTCAACGGCAACGAGTATCTGTGGCAGGGCGACCCGGCCTTTTGGGGCAAGCATGCGCCTATCCTGTTCCCCGTCGTGGGATCGCTGCGCAACAACATGGCGACATCTGCGGCCGGCACCTGCGAGATGCCGCGCCACGGACTCGCTCGCATCGTCGAGCACAAGTTGGTCGAGGTTTCGGAGGACGGCTCCTCGGTAACGTACGAGATCACTGACACGCCCGAGTCGCTCAAGGCGTTCCCGTTCCACTTTAAGCTCAACATGACCTATGCCCTGACCGGCGACGCCACGCTCACGCAGACCTTTGCGGTCACCAACACCGGCGACGTGGCCCTGCCGTTCTCGGTGGGCGGTCATCCTGCATTCAACGTGCCCGCCCCCGGTGCCGAAGACGAGGCGTTCGAGGATTACGAGCTGGCGTTTACCGAGGCTTGGACCAACGAGGCTCCCATCATCACGCCCGACGGTCTTATGACGTTCGAGGGTAGCTACAAGGCCCCCGATAACTCGGACGTGCTGCCCATCACGCACCGCAGCTTCGATAACGATGCCATCATGTTCACCGATACTCCGGGCTCTACGCTCACACTGCGCGGCCGCAAGTCGGGCCACGGCGTCAAGATCGACTTTGAGGGCTTTAAGTACATCGGCGTGTGGTCTGCCGCCAACGATGCTCCGTTTGTGGCGCTCGAGCCCTGGACCGGTCATACCACCATGGACACCGAGGACGATGTCTTTGAGCACAAGGTCAACACCATCACGCTGGCGCCGGGCGAGACGGACGTCCGCAGCTTTAGCGCCACCTTGCTCTAGAGGTTCCGCCGTTCTGACGAACGGCGGACCGGTCGACGCTGCGCGCCGCCCAGAGCGACAATTTGTCATTCAAAAGGCAAGGCATGACCAGAAGGTCTATGCCTTGCCTTTTTCAGATGCAACCTCGACTACAGCGCGACGCGCAGACCCAGCCGGTGTGCAGTCGTCGCATCTTCTTGGGTAGCGCCCTCGCTGCGAGCGCAACCGTTGTCGCCGGCGCGCTTGCCGGCTGCCAGCGTCCGTCCACACTCAAGGTGGTCCAGCCCACGACGGGCGGCGGTCGCGATGACCTGTCCGATTCCGTTATCGGCAAGGATAAGATCCGCATTGGCATGGAGGCGGCCTACGCCCCGTACAACTGGCAGGTTTCCGAGGCCAGCGAGTTCACCATTCCCATCGACAACGTGCAGGGCGCCTATGCCGACGGCTACGACGTGCAGATCGCCAAGATCGTCTGCAAAGCCCTCGGCGGCGAGCCTGTTGCCGTCAAGCAGAGCTTCTCGGGCCTTATCGATTCGCTTAACAACGGCCAGATCGACCTCATCATCGCCGGCATGAGCGCCACGCCCGAGCGCGAGGAGTCCGTCGGCTTTTCCAAGCCGTATTTTATCGGCTATTTTGGCCTGTTCGTAAAAGAGGGCTCGCCCTACCAAAACGCGACCAAGCTCAGCGACTTTAGCGGCGCCACGGTGCTCGGCCAAAAGGACACGATGCTCGACACCGTCATCGACGAGATTCCGGGCGTCGTCCACAAAAATCCGGTCGATTCGGTACCCACGGTGTTCTCGAACCTGCTGCAGGGCACTTGTGACGCCGTGACCTACAACACCGAAAACGAGAAGGGCTATATGGCCCAAAACCCGGGCATCGTGCCCATTCGCTTTGCGGAGGGCGAGGGCTTTAAGCAGGAGGTTACGACAAACGTCGGCTGCCGCAAGGGCTCGGACAAGCTGCTCAAACTTATCGATAAGACGCTCAAGGGCATCAGCCAGGAGGAGCGCGACCAGATGTGGGACGCGTGCCTCGACCGTCAGCCGGCATAGGGAGGCAGCATGAAAGCTATCAATCGTCTGGCCTCCTTTATCAAGGCCGACCACCGTTATGTGTATCTGGGCACGAGCGCTATCGCGGCGCTCGGTCTGGCGTTTAGCCAGCGCAACCCAACGCCGCTGAGCTTCTTGGCGCCCACGGGCGTGTTCCAGGATTGTCTCTGGGCGATTCTGTGGGCCTGGATCGTCGTATCGGTGGCAGCGCTCGTCACCAAGCTTATGCACTGGAACGACTATCGCGAAACGTCGCCGTTCGCATCCGAGCGTTGCCGTCGCGGCGCGCGCCTGGGCAGCTATGTCGTGGTTGCCATCGCTGCGATCTTCTTTATCGACCGCTGCGTCATGTCGTTTGTCGACCTGGTGCAGGTGAGCATTGTCTCGGACTCCAATCCCAGCGACTTTCTGTCGAGCTTGGTCTACATGACCTACAAGAGCGGCGACTTCTTTATCCGCGGTATCGAGATCACCATCGCGCTTGCCACCTTCGGCACCGTCATCGCCTTCTTCTTGGCGCTGCTCTTTGTGTTCTTGCGCACCCAGACCTTCGATCGCGTCGACAACGACCTGGTGCGCTTCTTTAAGAGCATTGGCCGAGGCTTTGCGACCGTCTATTCCACCGTCGTGCGCGGCACGCCCATGATGGTCCAGGGCCTGCTCATCTATTACGCGGGCTTTACCGTTCTGCGCGGCATGGGCTTCGAGACCGCCCAGGCCAACCAGATCTGGAGTACCTTCACCGCCGGCCTCGTCACCATCTCGCTCAACTCCACCGCCTACATGATGGAGGTCCTGCGCGGCGGCATCGAGTCCATCGATCCCGGCCAGGCCGAGGCAGCGCGCTCGCTGGGCCTGTCGCAGTGGCAGGCTATGCGCAAGGTCGTGTTCCCCCAGGGTATTAAAAACGCGATCCCGGCGCTCACCAACGAGCTCATCATCAACATCAAGGATTCGTCGGTGCTCTCGGTCATCGGCGTGTTCGACCTCATGTACGCTACTACCACGGTCGCCGGCGTGTACTACCGCCAGATGGAGGTCTACTGCGTGGCGCTCGTGGTCTACCTGATCCTGACGCTCGTGGCGAGCCGCCTGCTCGAGGCCTTTGGCAAAAAGCTCGGCGCCGAGGCTCCTGCCACGCTGCCCAGCTCTAACTAGGCTTAAGACGAGGAGAATCATCATGGCAGATACCGCCATTACCGGCACTGCAGCAGCCGTGCAAAACCAAGAGCCGCTTATCTGCGTCGAGGGCCTGCGCAAGAGCTTTGGCTCACTCGAGGTACTCAAGGGTATCGACTTGTCCGTCAATCCCGGCGAGGTCGTCACCATTATCGGCGCCTCGGGCTCGGGCAAGTCGACGTTTCTGCGCTGCCTTAACCTGCTCGAGACTCCGGATGCCGGCCATATCTGGTTCCACGGCCAGGACCTCACGGCCGAGCGCTGCAATATCAATAAGCTGCGCGAGGACATCGGCATGGTGTTCCAGGGCTTCAACCTGTTCAACAATATGGACGTGCTCGACAACTGCACGCTCGCGCCCGTCACGCTCAAAAAGATGAGCAAGGCCGAGGCCGAGAAGGTCGCGATGGAGCATCTGACGAGCGTGGGGCTCGAAAAGTTCGCGCACGCCGCCGTGGGTCGTCTGTCCGGCGGCCAAAAGCAGCGCGTGGCCATCGCCCGCGCCCTGTGCATGAATCCGCAGATCATGTTGTTCGACGAGCCGACCTCCGCGCTCGACCCCGAGATCGTGGGCGAGGTGCTCGAGGTCATGCGCAAGCTCGCCGCCGACGGCATGACCATGGTCGTCGTCACGCACGAGATGGCCTTTGCCCGCACGGTGTCCGACCGCGTGGTCTTTATGGACAAGGGCGTGGTGCTCGAGGATGCCGCGCCGGCCGAGCTCTTCGGCAACCCCAAACACCAGCGCACTCGTGAGTTCCTCTCTCGCTATCTCGAGGACAAATAACCGACCGCAAACGCTTACGTTGCAGGGCCGCTCCCGTGGGGCGGCCTTTGTCGTCACAATCGAAAGGATGTCATGGCCGAGGTTTGGCGCTTCTTTGCGCATGAGGACGATTTTGCCGATATAGACGAGGTCGGCGCGTGCGAGCGCTTGGGCCGCGTGCTGTCGTTTCCGACCATTTCGAGCATGGATGCCGAGGCGGTGGACTGGCAGCCCTTCGACGACCTGCGCGCCTATATGCAGCAGGCCTGGCCGCGCGTGTTCGCGGCGGGCGAGGTCGAGCTTGTCGACCATTCGCTGTTGGTGACGCTTGACGGTTCCGACCCCGCCCTCAAACCCGTCATGCTCATGGGCCACATGGACGTGGTCCCCGTGGTGCCGGGCACCGAGGCCGACTGGACGCATGCTCCCTTTAGCGGACAGGTGGACGACACCTACATTTGGGGGCGCGGCGCTATCGACATGAAAGACATGGTCGCAGGTATTCTCGAGGCGGTTGAGTATGCGTTGGCGCACGGTTGGGAGCACAAGCGTTCGCTGCTGCTGGCTTTTGGCCAGGACGAGGAAACCACGCAGTACGGCGCGGGGGCGATCGGTCGCGTGCTCGAGGAGCGCGGTATTGAACTTGAATACCTGATCGACGAGGGTGACTACCGTATCGTTTCGGCTGCCGAGTACGGCGCGGGCGAGGGCTGGCTTATGCATGCCGACCTTGCCGAGAAGGGCTACGCCGATATTGTGCTCAAGACGAAGAGCGAGGGCGGGCATTCGTCCAACCCCTACGGCGGCACATCGCTCGAGGTACTGAGCCGCGCTATCGCCGCAATCTGCGATATCGAGTGGCCGACGCGTGTGACCGATCTGCTTGCCGCACAGCTTGTCGAGCTGGGGCTCTACTCGGCCGACGAGATTGCCTCCAACAAGGACACCATCGTGTGCGAGTGCCTCGCCAGCAAAAAACTCTACCCGCTCGTGACCACTACCTGCGCGCCCACGCAGATCGAGGGCGGCAGCGCTGGCGCTAACGTGATGCCACAGGATATGTGGGCCAACATTAACTTCCGCATGCTCGAGGGCACGAGCGTGGCCGACGTTGTGGCGCGCTGCCGTGAGGCGGTTGCCGGGGCGGACCTTGCCGGTCGTGTCGAAGTGGAGCTGGGCCCCGGCAGCTCCGAGCCCTCGCCGTCCCCGCGCATCGGTGGTCCCGGCCTCGAGGCGGTTCGCTCCATCGCCGCCCGTTATTTCCGCGATCCAAAGGGGACGGAGGAAAACGGATCATCCGAGCCGTTGGCGATTGTCCCCTCGACCGTGATCGGCGCGACCGACGCTGCCAACTACCAGCACATTTGCTCCGAATGCATTCGTTTTTCGGCGTTTGTGGTCGACGATGACGAGTGCAACCGCGGCGTCCACGGCACCAACGAGCGCATCACCCGCCGCGCCTACCTCCAGGGTGTTCGCTTCCTCATCGCCCTGCTTCAAACGCTCTAGAATGTGACAAAGCGACAGTCTCTTTGTTAGCCGTTGGGGACGCTCTTAAACGACTAGCCGTTAAGGAACGTCCCCAACGGCTACGTCCACTCATTCCGTGCGGGTTATATGCAGGTTTGCCTGCGCACGCTATCATGTATGGGTTAGACCGCAACTATGTACCCCATACGCGAAGGGATGCGCATGTATCTGAAGATCGACATGTTCTAGCCGGGCTTACCCCCGCAGTGGCGCCGTGCGCCCCATCAGCTCTGCCGATTTTCACCTTCACGCATATAAAGGAGTCCCGCCATGCGCGACAAGCTCGAAAAGATTATCAAGGCCTACGAGGAGCTCGAGAAGAAGCTTTCCGACCCGGCCGTCGCCTCCGATATCAAGGAGTTCACGCGTCTCAACAAGGAGTACGCGCACCAGTCCGACCTCATCGCTGCCTCGCGCGAGTACATCGGCGCGCTCGATGACATCGAGGCTGCCAAGGAAATGCTCCACGATACGACCGATGCCGATGAGAAGGAGGTGCTCCAGATGGACATCTCCGAAAACGAGGCCAAGCTTCCCCAGCTCGAGGAAGACATTAAGTACATGCTCATCCCGAGCGACCCCAACGACGACAAGAACACCATCGTCGAGATTCGCTCCGCCGCCGGTGGCGACGAGGCGGCCATCTTCGCCGGCGACCTGTACAAGATGTACCAGCGCTTCTGCGAGTCGCGCGGCTGGAAGACCACCGTGCTCGATTCCAGCCCCAGCGAGGCCGGCGGCTTTAAGTCCATCGAGTTCAAGGTCGAGGGCGACCGCGTCTACTCCGTCATGAAGTTTGAGTCCGGCGTACACCGCGTCCAGCGCGTTCCCAAGACCGAGTCCCAGGGCCGTATCCAGACCTCCACGGCAACCGTCGCCGTGCTTCCCGAGGCCGAGGAGATCGACGTCCAGATCAACCAGTCAGACCTGCGCATCGATACCTACTGCGCCTCCGGCCCTGGTGGTCAGTGCGTTAACACCACGTATTCCGCCGTGCGCATCACCCACCTGCCCACCAACACCGTGGTGCAGTCGCAGGAGCAGCGTTCCCAGATCCAGAACCGCGAGGTCTGCATGCAGATGCTGCGCGCCCGTCTGTACGAGATGGAGCTCGAGAAGCAGCAGGCAGAGCTCGGTGCCGAGCGCCAAAGCCAGATCGGCCACGGCAACCGTTCCGAGAAGATCCGCACCTACAACCAGCCCCAGGACCGCGTGACCGACCACCGCATCGGTTTCAACTCCACCTACAACGGCGTCCTTCTGGGCGACCAGCTCGGCACCGTGATCGAGGCGCTCGCCGCCGCCGAGCGTGCCGAGAAGCTGGCACAGGCAGTTTAAGTTACGGCGTTTTACCAAACGCCGTAACGGCTCGACGCTGCAAACGCCCCTAAGCGGCAATCTGACGTTCAATCGTCGGTCGCGTACCAAAGTACGCTTCCCTCCTCTTTCACGTCACCTTGCTCGCTTAGGGGCGTTTTCGCTGACTTATGCTCAACCTGTGGCGGGGCACTCATTGGGGACAGACTTAAATGAGTAGTCGTTGGGGACGTTCTTAAATGACTAGTCAAACAAGAACGTCCAACGACTAGGTTGGGTACATTGCTTTGGGATGTTATTCAATCTGCTTTGATAGTTATTGAGCCGTTCACCTGCGCAAAGCAATGATCGGTATGCGTCTATCGCCGAAAATAATGCTTAAATTATCGTTCGAGAAGTCGTGGGGCGAATTTTGGCGTGTCGCGCGTCAAGTGATTTGGCAAGTTCTTGGTTAGATATTGGTCAGTTTTGGGGCAACCTTGCCAAAAACTTGACGGATGCAGATTTAGACGTCGACGAATGAACACTTCAGGTGGGCTCCAAGCAAAAATCTGGGCTGATTCTCGATAATCGCCTTCAATCGCCCCTTGCCAAGCGCCGCCCTCGCGTACAATCTGCTCCGACATTCGCGCGCCGCCCGGCGCTTAAGAGGGGAGGACCCCATGGCAAACGAGATCTGGACCATCAAGCGTTGTCTCGAGTGGACCAAGGAGTACCTGGCCGAGCGCGGCGAGGAGCATCCCCGTCTTTCTGCCGAGTGGCTGCTGTGCGCGGCCACGGGCCTGGCGCGTATCGACTTGTATATGCGCATGGACGAGACGCTTAACGCGGCCCAGCTCGAGACCATGCACGCGGCCGTCGTTCGTCGCGCCAAAGGCGAGCCGCTGCAGTACATCACCGGCAGCACGCAGTTTCGCATGATTGACGTCGCGTGCGCTCCCGGTGTGCTCATTCCGCGCCCCGAAACCGAGATGCTCGTCGAGGAAGTCCTCAATTATCTGGATGCCGAGGTGCTGAGCCCCGAGGCTGCTGCCCGTCAGCGTGTTGAGCTGCCTTGGAACGATGAGGTCGAGGAGGCACGCAAGGCCGAGGCCGCGCTGGCAGACGAACGGGCGACTGCCGAGCGCCGTGCCGCCAACCTCACAGCTGCCGACGAGGCGGCGCTAGGCGGCGATGTGCTGGGCAGTCGCGCTTATGCCGAGGAACTGGCCGATCGCGAGGCCGAGGAAGCCGCCGCGCAGGCGGCAGAAGCCGAAGCGGCAGAAGCAGAGGCCATGGAAACCCCCGAGCCCGAGCTCGACGAATACGGCATCGCCATTGAGGACAACGACCAACAGGCGACTCCCGCGCAAGATGCCGCCGAGGCCAACGTATCTGCCCCAGCCGAGCCCCGCACTGCCCGCGTTCTCGAGGTCGGCTGCGGCACGGGCTGCATTTCGCTCTCCCTTGCCTGGGAGCGCTGCGGCCACGTTACCTGCACTGCTACCGATATCGAGCCGCGCGCCATCGATCTGGCCACCAAAAACCGTGATGCGCTTGGCCTCACGTCCGACGAGGTCGCCTTCAGCCTCACAAACCTGGTGAGTTCCATTCCCCGCGAAGAGTGGGGCACCTTTGATGTGCTCGTCTCCAACCCACCTTACATCCCGACCGACGTCATGCGCTCGCTGCCGCATGAGGTCAAGGACTTTGAGCCCGATCTGGCGCTCGAGGGCGGTGCCGACGGTCTCGATATCTTCCGCCGCCTGCTCAACGCGGCGCCCTACATGCTGCGTGCCGGCGGCCTGTTTGCCTGCGAGCTCTACGAGGGCGCGCTCGACGCCGCGGCCGAGCTCTGTCGTCAAGCAGGCCTTTCGGACGTGCGTATCGTCCACGACCTCACCGATCGCCCCCGCATTGTCCGAGCCATCGTCACCGAGCCCAAGCAGCGTATTTAAGCTCAACAAATAGGCACTTGCGTAAGTTTGCCCTTGCAATATACCGTAAAACTTCTATTATAGAAGGAGAAAGGTATGTCGAATCAGCCGCATCGATACCGTATCGTGCTTGATTACATTGAGCCTTGGCTTGATGAGCAGGATGAAGCTACGCTGAAGCAGATTTATGCGGATCTTTTGGTGCTTGAGAAGGAAGGCCCCAGCCTTGGTCGTCCGCTGGTTGATCGGGTAAAGGGCTCGAAGCTTCATCATTTAAAGGAGCTGAGAGTGACCTCGTGTGGTCGGCAAGTGATTCGCATCCTCTTCGCCTTTGACCCTAAACGTCAGGCGGTATTGCTGTTGGCGGGTGATAAGTCGCGAGCGGGATCGTCAAGGGCAAAATGGAACGGCTGGTATGCGATTAATATTCCAAAGGCCGAGCAACTATACCGTAGCCACGTAAGGAGGCTCGATCGAGGTGGAACTGCATGAGTATATGGAATCCCGCGGGATTACACGCGACTCTATTGCCGCCGAGCAGGAGAGGACTCACGAGCGTGTCGAGGCCTATAAGCTTGCTCAGATTCGCAAGCTAAAAGACCTAACGCAGGCATCGATCGCCCAGTCGATGGGCGTTTCTCAAAAACGCGTATCTGAGCTCGAGCGCGGGGAGTTGGGCTCGATGAGGCTCGACACGCTGAGCAGGTACGCAGAGAGCCTCGGCGGAAAACTGGTTGCAAGCATTGAGTTTCCCGATCGTACCGTTACGCTTGCTCGCTAAAAACCTTCAATAACCCCTCACTTTCACCGACTACTAGAGCCGCTCACCAAACCAACATGCGCTCTGGGCAAATAGGTTGAACGTTTCGTGCGAGAATGCCCCACAGTAAACAAACTTGCACCAGAGCGTAAGGGGCTGGCATACACATGCAGACGGTCTATCGGGTATACGAGGGAGCGCGCGAGCCGCATCGGCTTGCCGTTGAGCACACGGCAGAGGTGCTCGGCCGCGGCGGCCTGGCACTGATCCCGACCGAGACCGTCTACGGCGTCGCCGTGGCAGTCAATGCCTTCTCTGATGACGTCCCCCAAGATACAAGCGAGTCCCCGTCGTGGTCATGCGACCCGCAAGTCACCGTCAACGGCGCCGCAGTCCCTGCGCTCGGCACCGGCTATCGACGTATCTTCACTCTCAAGCAACGTGAACTCACGCAAACTGTGGCTTGGCTGGTCGATGGCGTCGAAGCACTCGACCGCTATGGCGTGGATATCCCGGAAGATGCCCGCGTACTCGCGCGACGATGCTGGCCGGGAGCCCTGACTATCGTGATTAAGGCAGCCCCCTGCGTGCCGACCTTTATGCGTGCCGCCGACGACACGGTGGCTCTTCGCGCGTCGGCCTCGCCTGTGGTGCAGGCGCTCATCCGCGCCTGCGGCAGTCCCCTTGCCTGCACGAGCGCCAACACGCACGGTGCGCCCTCGCCGGCAAGCTTTGCCGCCGTCGAGGGTCGCATCCTGGAGGGGGTCGATGTGGCCGTCGACGCCGGTGAGACTCCGTGTCGCGACGCCTCGACCATCGTGTCGTTCCAGCACGGCGGGCTCCAGATCCTGCGCCAAGGCGCACTTCCCGCATCAGAGATCGAACGGGTCCTGTCCGACCCGATGCAATAGAAAGGTGTAAGCGATGTCGTTGAATCTGGGCAGCCTGGGCATGGAAGATGCCTCGTTTAACTTTGGCGGTTCCTACATCATGGCGCTCGACTGCGGCACCACCTCGGTACTTGCGACCATCGTCGACGAGTACGGATGCATCGTCGCGCAGGCACGTCGCAGCGTCAAAACCAGTTTTCCGCGTCCCGGTTGGGTAGAGCAAGACCCCATGGCGGTCTTTGCCAGTCAAATCGCCGTCATGATGGAAGTCCAGTTTAAGAGCGGTATCCACTCCGACCGCATTGCCGCCATCGGCATCTCCAACCAGCGCGAGACCACGGTGGTCTGGGATCGCGTGAGCGGTCAGCCGATCTATAACGCTATCGTATGGCAGTGCCGCCGTACCGCACCTCTGATCGACGAGCTTGTCGAGCAGGGCGCAGAAGGGCTGGTGCGCTCCCGCACGGGACTCACGCTCGACCCGTATTTCTCGGCCTCCAAGGTGCAGTGGATTCTCGACAACGTCGACGGCGCACGCGAAAGCGCGGCGGCGGGCGACCTCATGTTTGGCACCATCGACACCTGGCTCATCTACAACCTCACCGGCGGCCAGGTCTTTGCCACCGACTACACCAATGCCAGCCGCACGGCACTCTTTAATATCCATACGCTCGATTGGGACGACGACCTGCTGGCACTCTTTGACGTTCCACGTTCCATGATGCCCGAGGTTCGCTGGAGCTCGGGCGACTACGGCCGCGTCGCGAGCGACATCATGACCAACATGCCGCCCATCATGGGCGTGGCGGGTGACCAACAGGCGTCGCTGTTCGGCCACTGCTGTTTCCGTCCCGGCCAGACCAAAAACACCTATGGCACGGGTTGCTTTATGCTCATGAACACCGGCGACGAGATCGTCGAATCCAAGAATGGCCTGGTCTCCACCATCGGTATCGCTGCGGACGGCAAAGTCAGCTATGCGCTCGAGGGCTCTATTTTTGCCGCCGGCTCAACGATGAACTGGCTTCGCAACAACATGGGCATCATCTCGAGCGTGAGCGAGTCGGCACAACTCGCCGCTTCGATTAGCGACAACGAGGGCTGCTACTTCGTTCCGGCCTTTGCGGGTTTGGGTGCTCCCTGGTGGGACCCGCATGCTCGCGGTATCGTGTGCGGTCTGACCGGCGCCTCGAGCCGTGCGACCATCGTACGTGCCGCCTGCGAATCCATGGCATATCAGAGCTACGACGTGCTGCGCGCCATGGAGCAGGACGTGGGGCTTTCGATTGAGCGCCTGTCTGTCGATGGCGGTGCCTCGCGCAACGAGTTCATCATGCAATTCCAGGCCGACCTGCTGGATATCCCCGTGCTGCAATGCGAGACGGTGGAGACCACGGCAATCGGTGCCGCGTACTTGGCGGGTCTTGCCGTCGGCTATTGGGAAGACCTGGAAGAGCTGGAGCAAAATGCCCAGATCGTTAGGACCTTCCTTCCCCACATGTCCGCCGAGCGCCGCGAGCAAAACCTTGCGGGCTGGCGTGATGCAGTCAAGCGCTCGCTCAGTACCGCACAGTAGGGCCGCGATGGGCTGCTCGATACAACAAACCGCTAAACTAATGCATGGCGTGCGGTGGCGACATTGCTGCGCGCCTTGTCAGCAAGGCCGTTTTGCGGCCGCAACGAAAGGGGCAATCAACCCATGACCGTCACCTACGATGCGTCCCGTGTGACGCTTGTCGATCACCCGCTCGTCCAGCACAAGCTGTCGATCCTGCGCGACAAAAACACCGGCACCAACCAGTTCCGTCAGCTCGTGCGCGAACTCGCGCTTTTTGACGGCTACGAGGCCATGCGCGACCTGCCTATGGAAGACGTCGAGGTCGAGACCCCCATCACTACCGCCACGTTCAAACAGCTTGCCGGCAAGAAACTCGCCATCGTGCCCATCCTGCGTGCGGGCCTTGGCATGGTCGACGGCATCCTCGACCTGGTGCCCTCCGCTCGCGTGGGTCACATCGGCATGGAGCGCGACGAGGTCACCCACGAGCCGCACGAGTATTACTGCAAGATGCCCAAGGATATCGACCAGCGCATCTGCCTGGTCGTCGACCCCATGCTTGCCACGGGCGGTTCGGCCGAGATGGCCATCAGCTACCTGCGCGAGCGCGGTGTCAAGGACATCCGCATGC
Source organism: Collinsella sp. (assembly GCA_018363345.1). Lineage (GTDB taxonomy): Bacteria > Actinomycetota > Coriobacteriia > Coriobacteriales > Coriobacteriaceae > Collinsella. The sequence goes on from JAGZNZ010000008.1 coordinate 101,855, forward strand.
TGTGCATCGTCGCGGCCCCCGAGGGCCTCAAGTCGCTGACCGAGAAGGACCCAGATGTGCATATCTATACCTGCGCCATCGACGACCATCTCAACGAGGCTGCCTACATCGTTCCCGGCCTCGGCGACGCCGGCGACCGCATCTACGGCACGCTCTAGTCGCTGGGCTAAACGGCCGCGGCTGCAAATACGAAGAAACGGTGCGCGCGGACGAACAAAAGGCGACCGCGCGCACTCCTGTTAACGGACGTTTTGCCCTGCAGGGTTCGAGAAAAACGTATTACCGTACCTGCGGCATAAAGAAGGTCTTAAGAAAACGAACAGGTGCGTATTAACCGATGCTTTTTCGGTTGTACTTTAGCGATTGGCTCGTACAATAGTCACCAATGTTTGGCGGGAACTGTTCTGTGAAGCGTTAAAAAGGAAAGTGAGGACGCCAGTGTTTCAGATAGCCGATCTGCTCGCTATCGTTGCAGGCGCCATCGCGGGCGCAATTGCCTTCCTTCCCTTTGTCTTTACGCTCAAGCCGGTTCTTGACGATAAACAGAATGCGGACATGCTCAAGGGTATGGTGAGTCTGGCGGTCTCGGCAATCGCCCTGCTCGTCTTTACCTTGGTTGTGTTTGTGTTGTTCGGAGAGGCATTTCGCATGTTCCTCCTGGGCGAGGCGATCGGCTTCGTGGCCTTTATGGCCGCCTGCGCGGTTCGTGTCGCCAAGGCGCTGCGAGATCCTCATGAGGTCGAAAGGTAAGTCGTGGAAATTTTTGAAAAGCTGCCTGATGAGATTAATCATCTGGTCAGCGAGTTCAGCTCCACCCCTGTCGTGGGCGATCTGAGCTGCGGCATCACGCAGTACTCGTTTTGGCTGATCGTCTCCACGATCGTGCTCCTGATCGTCCTGGCCGTGTTCAAGAAGAAGCAGACCCTGGTTCCCAAGGGCTTCTTCGTCAACGGTTTCGAGTACATCATCGAGTACGTCGAGAACGATATCGGCAAGGGTGTCGTGGGTGAGAACTGGAAGAAGCACTTCCCGTTCCTGTGCTCGCTTTTCCTGTTCATCCTGATCAATAACATGATCGGCCTGATCCCGGGAATGAAGCCCGGCACCGGCGCAATCGGCTCCACCGCCGCACTCGCCATTTTCGCCTTCGTGTACTTCATCTACTACGGATGCAAGGCTCACGGCGTGATCGGCTACATCAAGAGCCTCGCCCCGCAGGGCGTGAGCTTCCCGATGAACGTGCTCGTGTGGGTCGTCGAGCTTTTCTCGACCTTCCTGCGCCTCATCACGCTCGCCGTCCGTCTGTTCTGCAACATGTTCGCAGGACACGTGGTCATGGGCTCGTTCGCCATCATGGCGAGCATGTTCATGCAGCCGCTGCTTCAGCAGGTTTCCGCGGCCCACGCCGTTGGCGCCCTGCCTTCGCTGGCCTGGCTTGCCATCCTCATCCTGATCTATGCGATCGAGCTTGTGGTCGGCGCCATCCAGGCTTACGTCTTCACGGTCCTTACCGCCGTGTATGTCTCCGAGGCAGAGGAGGTCGCGGAGGAGGAGTAGTCTTCCGTTCGCGCCTTAAAGGTAAGGTAATTCGTTAAACCGCCGGTGCCCGTACCCATGGAGCCCGGCAGTTATAAAAAGGTTATCCTGCGTGAAATAAGACACGCACGACAAAGGAGGAATCGTGGGAGTTATCGGTTACGGTCTCGGTGTTATCGGCGCTGGTCTTGCTATCGGCCTGTCTGCTCTGGGTGCTACGGGTGCTATGGCCCGTCAGCCTGAGGTCCAGGGCCGCGTGTTCACCGTCTTCATTATGGGCTCCGCCTTCGGCGAGGCTCTGGCTCTGATCGGCTTCGTTGTCGCGCTGATCGTTAAATAGCACGGAGCGTCAAGTATGAATCTTTCATCCCAGAAGAGCGCGATCGCACTCTCCGCGTCCGCGGCCGCGCTGCTCATGCCGGTTTCCGCGTTCGCCGAGGACGGCGCTGCCGGTGCGGACATCCTCATCCCTAAGATGGCGGAGTTCATCCCGGCGCTTATCGCCTTCCTGATTATCTGGATCGTGCTGGCCAAGGTCGCCCTGCCGGGCATCATGAAAACCATGGAGGAGCGCGGCAAGAAGATCGAGGAGAGCCTCGACGAGGCCGAGAAGACCAAGCAGGAGGCTATCGCCAAGCGCGCTGAGTCCGACTCGATCGTCACCGACGCCCGTCGTCAGGCTGCCGACATCGTTCTCGAGGCCCGTAAGGACGCCGAGTCCGAGCGCGCCCGTATCATCGAGGCTGCTCACAAGGAGGCCGAGGAGATCATCGCCAAGGCCCATACGACCGTCGAGGACGAGCGCAAGTCCATTTACGCCGGTGCCGCGAGCTCCATCGCCGACCTGTCCGTTGCCGTCGCCACCAAGATCGTGGGCGAGGCACTCGAGGACGATGCCGAGCAGAAGAAGCTCATCGAGCGCTACATCCAGGAAGCAGGTAGCCTGAATGCCGACTAGCCGCTATCAGGACAAGGTGCTCGAGACCTACGCGCGCTCCCTTCTGGAAGCCGCTAAGGCCGAGAACCATGTGTTCGAGGACCTCGAGATGATCGAGCGCTTGGCTTCTGCCAGCCCCGAGATCATCGCCGTGCTCGACACCATGTCCAAGCGCGACCAGCTCGACCTTCTTCCCAAGGTGGCAGCTGCCTTTAAGTATGTTGCCGAGGAAGACGAGGATGTAGTGGGCGTGACCGTCACCACGGCGATCCCGCTCGACGACGAGCTGCGTCAAACCATCACTAAGAAATGCGAGCAGGACTTCGGCCGCAAGGTATTCCTTATCGAGCAGGTTGACCCGTCTATCGTGGGCGGCCTGGTGCTCGAGGCCCGCGGCGAGCGTCGTGACATTTCCGTCAAGACGCAGCTGCGCATCGCGCAGGAGACCCTCGCAAACTCTGCTAATTCGTACGGAGGTGAAGCCTAATGTCCGAAACCCTCAATGCCCAGGATATCGCCAAGAAACTGCAGGAGCAGCTCACGAGCCTCTCCGCGACGGTCGATACGCATGAGGTTTCAACGGTCGACGAGGTAGGCGACGGCATCGCGCGCGTCTCCGGCCTCAAGAGCGCCATGGCAGGCGAGCTTCTGGAGTTCAAGAGCTCCGATACCGGTGAGACCGTCTTCGGCCTTGCCCAGAACCTTGACCGTGACGAGGTCGGCGCCGTTCTGTTCGGTGCCGTCGACTCCATCAAGGAAGGCGACGAGTGCCGCACCACTGGCCGCATTATGGATATCCCCGTGAGCCGTGCCATGCTCGGCCGCGTCGTCAATCCGCTCGGCCAGCCCATCGACGGCCTGGGCGACATCGTCGCCACGCACCGTCGCCCCATCGAGTTCAAGGCTCCCGGCGTCATCGATCGTACCCCGGTGTGCGAGCCGGTTCAGACCGGTCTGCTCGCTATCGACTCCATGGTGCCTATTGGCCGCGGTCAGCGTGAGCTCATCATCGGCGACCGTAAGACCGGTAAGACCGCCATCGCCATCGACGCTATCCTCAACCAGCGCGGCAAGGGCATGGTCTGCATCTATGTCGCCATCGGCCAGAAGGCCTCCACGGTTGCCAACATCCGCGAGACCCTCGCTCAGCACGGTGCGCTCGACTACACCATCATCGTTTCGGCCACCGCTGCCGATTCCGCCCCTATGCAGTACATCGCGCCTATGGCCGGTGCCGCTATCGGCGAGTTCTTCATGTACAACGGCGAGGACGGCAAGCCCGCCAGCGAGACCAACCCCGGCGGCCACGTGCTCGTCATCTACGACGACCTGTCCAAGCAGGCTGTGGCCTACCGTCAGATGTCGCTGACGCTGCATCGTCCGCCCGGACGCGAGGCCTATCCTGGCGACATCTTCTACCTGCACTCTCGTCTGCTCGAGCGTGCCGTCAAGATGTCCAAGAAGAACGGTTACGGCTCCATGACGGCACTGCCGATCATCGAGACCCAGGACGGCGACGTCTCGGCCTACATTCCGACCAACGTCATTTCCATTACCGATGGTCAGATCTACCTGCAGTCCGAGCTCTTCTTCCAGGGTCAGCGCCCGGCAGTCGACGTGGGCATCTCCGTGTCCCGCGTCGGTGGCGATGCGCAGACCAAGGCTATGAAGCAGGTTGCCGGCAACCTTCGCCTGGACCTCGCTTCGTACCAGGAGCTCGCTGGCTTTACGCAGTTCGGCTCCGACCTCGACGAGGCTACTCAGAAGCAGCTGACCCATGGTGCTCGCATGACCGAGCTCCTGAAGCAGCCGCGTTACAAGCCGTTTGAGGTTGGCGAGCAGATCGTTACGCTGTTCGCTGGCAACGAGGGCTTCCTGGATGACCTGGAGATCGCCGACGTGCTGCCCTTCCGTGCCGAGCTCATCGAGTACATGGACAATGGCTTTGGTTCGCTGCTCGACAAGGTTCGCGCCAAGAAGATCGATGATGACACCAAGGCTGAGCTCTTGCGCGTCATCGGCGACTTCAAGCAGCAGTTCATGGCCAAGCACCATTCGGATGTTTCTGGATCAGAGGAGAACTAAGCCCCATGGCCAACCTTCGCGACATTAAGAAGCGAATCTCCTCGGTTACCACGACCAAGCAGATCACGCGCACGATGGAGATGGTCTCTACGGCCAAGATCCGTCGTGCCCTCGATCGCTCCAAGCAGGCCGAGCCCTATAAGGAGGCGCTGACCGACGTCATGTTGACGGTCGCCGGCGACGCCTCCTGTTCGGGCACCGATCCCATGCTGCAGAAGCATGAGAGCGTCAAGCATGGCCTGATTGTCGTTATTGCCTCGGACCGCGGCCTTGCCGGCGGTTTCAATACGACGGTGGAGCGCACGGCCGAAAAGCTCGCCGCTTCTTGGGCGAACGACGGCATCGAGTGCGAGATCATCGCGTGCGGGCGTAAGCCGGCCACGTATTTCCGTGACCGCGCAAACGTCGTCATGCACTTTGAGGGCAACTCCTCTGAGCCCGATTTCAATCAGGCCCGCATGATCTCCTCTCATATCTGCGATGCGTATCGTGCCGGTGAGCTTGACCGTGTCGAGCTTGTCTACCACCACGCCAAGAACCGCGTGGATCAGGAGCTTCGCGTCGAGCATCTGTTGCCGCTCGACCCCGAGATGATCGCTATGGCCCACGGTCCGCGTAAGAACGAGACCGACGCCCCTAAGCGCATCTCGTCCACGTTCGAGTTCGTGCCCTCTCCCGAGCATGTTCTCGGCAAGCTTGTGCCGTCTTATATCCTGACGGTCATCTACCAGGCCCTGATCGATTCGGCGGCTGCCGAGCAGGGTGCACGCCGCAAGGCCATGCACTCCGCGACGGAAAACGCCACCGCGATCATCTCGACCCTTACCCGCACGTATAGTCGCGTGCGCCAGGCTTCGATCACGACCGAGATTAACGAGATCGTCGGCGGAGCCTCAGCATTGGAGGAACAGTAATGGCTAATAACACCGTAAAGCTTGCGGTCGAGGAAGCCACCAAGAAGACGACTGCCGGTGATGGTCGCATCGTGCGAATCATCGGCCCTGTCGTCGACGTCAAGTTTGACGGCGCGGTGCCCCCGATCTACAACGCGCTCACGGTCGAGGCCGAGACCCCGATCGGTCATCTGAGCACGATCCTCGAGGTCGAGAGCCAGCTTCCGGGCGGCGTCGTCCGCACGGTCGCCATGTCCTCGACCGACGGCCTGCAGCGCGGCCTCATCGCCACCGATACCGGTGAGCCCATGAAGATGCCCGTTGGTCCCAAGACGCTCGGTCGCATTTGGAACGTCATGGGCAAGCCCGTCGACGGCAAGCCCATGCCCGAGGTGGAGGAGTTCTACCCCATCCACCATGCAGCGCCCCGCTTTGACGAGCTCACCACCAAGACCGAGATCTTCGAGACCGGCATCAAGGCCGTCGACCTGCTCGAGCCCTACATCCGTGGCGGCAAGACCGGCCTGTTCGGCGGCGCCGGCGTCGGCAAGACCGTTCTGATTCAGGAGCTCATCAACAACCTCGCCCAGGAGCACGGCGGCACCTCGGTGTTCACCGGCGTCGGCGAGCGTACCCGCGAGGGCACCGACCTGTTCCTCGAGATGAGCGAGTCTGGCGTTATCGACAAGACCTGCTTGGTCTATGGTCAGATGAACGAGCCGCCCGGAGCGCGTCTGCGCATCGGTCTGGCCGGCCTTACCACCGCTGAGTACTTCCGCGATCGCGGCCAGGACGTTCTGCTGTTCATCGACAACATCTTCCGCTTCTCCCAGGCAGGTTCCGAGGTTTCCGCACTGCTGGGCCGTATGCCGTCCGCCGTTGGTTACCAGCCCACGCTGGCAACCGAGATGGGCGACCTCCAGGAGCGCATTACCTCGACCAAGACGGGCTCCATTACCTCCGTCCAGGCTGTCTACGTCCCCGCAGACGACCTGACCGACCCGGCGCCTGCCACGACGTTTACGCACCTCGACGCCACCACGGTTCTTTCGCGTAGCATTTCGTCGCTTGGCCTGTTCCCGGCTATCGACCCGCTCGCATCTTCCTCCGACGCTCTCGATCCCTCGATCGTCGGCGAGGAGCACTACCGTGTCGCCGTCAAGGTCCAGGAGCTCCTGCAGGAGTACTCCGACCTTCAGGACATCATCGCCATTCTGGGTATGGACGAGCTGTCCGAGGAGCAGCGCCTTACGGTCAACCGTGCCCGTAAGATTCAGCAGTTCCTCTCGCAGTCCTTCCACGTCGCCGAGAAGTTCACCGGCAACCCCGGTGTCTACGTCCGCGTCGAGGATACCGTCCGCTCTTTCGCCGAGATTGTCGACGGCAAGGCCGATGACCTGCCCGAGCAGGCTTTCCGCTATGCTTCCACGATTGAAGACGTGCGCGAGCGCGCCCGCAAGATGGGGGAGAAGTAGGTTATGCGTATCCGCATCGTGTGCCCCGTGAGCTGCGCCTATGAGGGCGACGCTGCGTTTGTGTCGATTCCGTCCACGGATGGCGAGTTTGGCGTCCTGCCTGCTCACTCCAGCGAGATCTGCACGATCGACCGCGGTTACGTTCGCGTTTCCGATAAGGCCATGGGCACTGTCGACCACACGTTTGCCGTGGCCGGCGGCTATGCCCAGGTTGCGGACGATGTCGTGACCGTTCTCGCCGAGCGCGCTTGCGATTTGGCGACCGTCGATGCCGACAAGCTTAAAGCTGATATTCAAGGTTTTGAAGAGAAGCTGGGTAATTTGTCGGAGGATGATGCACGCCGCGCCTACCTCTATAATGAAATCGCATGGTGTAAGCTCAAGCTTGCCCAATAGTCAAACGATTTAGCGTTCGACCATTTGCGAACACATCATGCCCGGGATGGCCCAGCCACCCCGGGCATGCTTTTTGAAAGGGTAGACCTTGGATATTATCCGCGTTGAGGGTGGCCACGCCATCGGAGGCTCCGTGCCCGTCTCGGGCGCCAAGAACTCCGCGCTCAAACTCATGGCGGCAACGCTTCTGGCGCCGGGCAAGACGACGCTGCAGAACGTGCCCGATATTTCCGATGTCCACGTGATGGGCAAGGTGCTCAAGGGCATGGGCGCTACGATCGATGTTCTCGACGAGCACACGCTCGAGATTGATACCTCTCAGGTCGATTCATGGGAGGCCCCCTACGAGCTCGTTGCCAAGATGCGCGCTTCCACCGCCGTCATGGGGCCCCTGCTGGGCCGCTTCCATCGCGCCAAAATTGCCATGCCGGGCGGCTGCAACCTGGGTGCTCGTAAGATCGATATGCACATTCTTGGTCTTGAGGCCCTGGGCGTTGAGTTCGATACCGCCCACGGTTACATCAACGCTAATGCGCCCCAAGGTCTGCGCGGTACCACCGTCACGCTCGAGTTCGCCAGCGTCGGTGCGACCGAGAATCTCATCATGGCCTCTGTGCGCGCACAGGGCACCACGGTTATCGACAATGCCGCCCGCGAGCCCGAGATCGTCGATCTCGCCAACATGCTCAACGAGATGGGCGCCAAGATTGTTGGCGCCGGTACGCCCGTCGTGACTATCGAAGGCGTGGAAGAGCTCCATCCCGTTATCCATCGCGTGGTGGGCGACCGCATCGAGGCCGGTACCTTTATCGTCGCCGGTGCGTTGATGGCGGACGATCGCGGTGTCGATGTCACGGGCTTTTGCCCCATTCATTTGGGCATGGTGCTCAAGAAGATGGAGCTCATGGGTATCGACTGCGAGCGCGTCGAGGATGGCGTCCATGTGAACCGTGCCGAGCGTATCAAGCCGGTCGACATCCAGACGCTTCCGTTCCCCGGTTTCCCGACCGACATGCAGGCGCAGATTATGGTGCTCTCCGCCCTTGCCGACGGCAGTTCCGTTATTACCGAGAACATCTTCGAGAATCGCTTTATGTTTGCCTCTGAGCTGGTGCGCATGGGTGCCGACATTCGTATCGAGAGCCATCATGCCATGATTCATGGCGTCAAGGGCTTCTCGGGTGCACAGGTTACCTCGCCCGATTTGCGCGGCGGAGCGGCCCTCGTCGTAGCGGGCTTGATCGCCGACGGGACGACCGAGGTTTCGGCTATCCATCACATCAAGCGCGGCTACGAGCAGTTTGTCGAAAAGCTGCAGGCGCTCGGCGCGCATGTCGAGCATGCTACCGTCCCCGATCCCGTCATCTACTAATACAGGTTGCCTATGTTTAATAAAAAGCCCCTCGCGGATACCACCACCCGAAGACCCTCAACTGGTGCGCAGGCCAAGATCTACAGTCGCGATAACGTGGCTCGCTATTCCGAGCGCGCTCGTCAACGCCGCCGTAGCCACACGATTCGTCACGTCGCGCTCATTGTCGTGCTTGGCGTGCTGCTGAGTGCCACTACCGCTGCCGGCCTGTGGTTTGCCACCATTATGGGCAAGCTCGGCGATTCTAATGTCATTACTGACAATCTGCGTCGGGTTCTGGTTGACACCGATGAGGCAAAGGATCCGTTCTACGTGCTGCTTCTTGGCACCGACGGCCGTCCGGGCGAGGATACGTATCGTGCCGACTCGATTATCCTGGCACGCATCGACCCCACGCAAAAGCAGGCGACGCTCATTTCCGTTCCGCGCGACACCAAGGTCGAGTACAAGGGCGAGACCATGAAGATCAACGCCTGCCATACCGTTGGCGGCGCCGAGGCCATGGTCGAGGCGGTCAACGAGCTGTGCGGTGTTCAGATTTCCCACTATGCCGAGGTCAGCTTCGACGGTATGCAGGCGCTGATTGATTCGGTTGGCGGTATCGACATTAACGCAACCGATGATGTTGACGACCCCGAGCACCTGGATATTAAGATTACCGCTGGCCAGCAGCATATGGACGGTGCCACCGCCCTTACCTATGCCCGCTGCCGCTACACCTATGCCGACGGCGATTACACGCGCATGCGCCACCAGCGTCAGGTGCTTGGCGCCCTTGCCAACCAGATTCTCAATAACTTCGATGCCACGAAGATCTTTGGCCTGGTTAATTCGCTGTCCGATATGCTTGTAACCGATATGAGCGTTCAGGATATCGTGGCTACGGTCAACGCCATGCGCGGTATGGATGTCGACGGTATCTACTCGGCCAACCTGCCCTCGTACGCCGACGACAGCACCATGATCGACGGTGTGAGCTACGTCTTTGTCTACGAGGACGAGCTCAAGGAAATGATGGAGCGCGTCGATGCCGGCAAGGATCCCAAGGGTCCCAACACCATGGGTCTTTCCGACGGTTCCAGCTCTACGATCGGTGACCTCAGCAACAACACGTCTGACGACTACGCAAACGGTACCGCAACCTCATCGGTCAGCTCTGACGATTCCGACGATTCGAGCGACAGTTCCGATTACTACGAAGAGCCCACCGGCGACGGCAACGGCTACGAGGCCAATTATTAGGGTTACGCGGGCTTACCAGCCCGCGTAACCAGTTGACGCTGCAAACCCGCCAGAGCGGCAATCTGCCTTTCAACTTCGGCGGCATGATCAAAAGATCAATGCCGCCTCGTTTCAAGGCACCTTGCTCGCTCTGGCGGGTTTTCGCTGTCGTTGCCAAAACATCGGCGTTGCCTTGGTCCGGACTAGTCGTTGGGTAGTCATTGGGGACGTTTTTAAACGACTAGTCAAACAAGAACCTCCCCAATGACTACCCACAAAGCGAGAGTGGATGTCGTCATTTTGCGGCACTTGGGGACGTTCCTTTTGTGCCGGCAGTTTGGGACACTCCTTGCGTTAAGAGGCTGGCGTGCGTCAACCTGTTCTCATTGCAGCAAAAAATCGCCCCGTTCTTGGTTGAGGACGGGGCGATTCGTCTTTTTGACTTGTGCAGCCAGGCTTATGCAAAGCGGGCGACGAGCTCCTGGAGCACGTCGGTCATCTTGACGAGCGAACTGACCGGGACGAATTCGTTGACGCCGTGGTAGCAATAGCCGCCGGTGGAAAGGTTGGGGCAGGGCAGACCGCGGAACGACAGCTGCGCGCCGTCGGTGCCGCCGCGAATCGGCAGCACTTGGGGCTCAACGCCGCAGGCAAGGTAGGCTTCCTTGGCAACATCAATAAGCTCGGGAAAGTCACAAACGATCTCGGCCATATTTCGATACTGCTGCTTAATCTCGACTGTCACGCGCTCCTCACCCAGACGCTGGTTGAGCATCGAGGCGGCGGCATCAATAAGGTCGAGTTTCTGCTGGAACTTGGCGGCGTCATGGTCGCGGACGATATAGCGCGCTGTGGCGTGATCGACGGTCGCAGATACACCCTCAAGGTGATAAAAGCCCTCGTAGCCTTCCGTATACTCCGGACGCTGCACGTAGGGGAGCAACGCGTTGAAGTCGCAGAACAGATTGCCTGCGTTGACCATACGGCCCTTAGCGTCGCCCGGGTGGATGGACTGGCCCTCAAAGCAGACAGTCGCCTCGGCGGCGTTAAAGCACTCCCACTCCAGCTCGCCGATGGGGCCGCCGTCGACCGTGTAGGCGTACTTGCAGCCAAAGGTATCGATATCCAGCAGCTCGGCTCCGTGGCCGATCTCCTCGTCAGGGCAGAAGCAAATGCCGAGTGCGGGATGGGGCAGAGAAGGGTCCTGAGCGATACGCGCGACAAGTGACATGATCTCGGCGACGCCTGCCTTGTCGTCCGCGCCCAGCAGCGTGGTGCCATCGCTGCAGACCAGGTCCTCACCCGCGAGGTCGTTCAGGGCGGGAAGCTTGGCAGTACTCATGGCAACGGGCTTACCGTCAACCGTGCCGCAGACCAGGTTGCCGCCTTCGTAGTGTACGATGTGTGGCTTCACGCCGGCGCCCGGTGCAACTTCGGTGGTGTCGAGATGGGCGATCAGGCCCAGGGCGGGCTTGTCCTCAGCGCCCGCACTTGCGGGGATATGCGCGCAGACATAGGCGTGCTCGGTCACGTGGGCATCTTCCGCACCAAGCTCGCGCAGCTCTTCAGCCAGCACGTTGGCAAGGTCAAACTGAACGGTGCTCGAAGGTACCTGGTCGCAGTTTGCATCCTCGGACTGCGTGTTGATCTGGACGTAGCGCAAAAAGCGTTCGAGGACATCGGGGTTCGTGGTGGTGTTTTCCATAAAGACCGCTCCAATCTTGGTCGTCGTGTGCAACAAGAACTCTAGCACGGTATGCCACGGCATACCGCGACGCTTGGATGGGGTAGAATCAGCCATTGAATGCAGAAGGGACGGAAGATCATGGATACGACAAATAGCTCGCGCGAACTACATCTGACGGTGGCGAACGAAGACTACTTGGAGTGCATGGTTCGCATTGAAAGCGAAGAGGGGGAAACCAACGGCGTGCGATCGGTCGACATCGCGCAGCGCCTTGGCGTCTCCAAGGCATCGGTCAATAAAGCGGTTTCGGCGCTCAAGGCATCCGAGCTTGTCGAGCAATCGCACTACGGCAAGGTAGTCCTGACCGATCGCGGCCGCGAGGTTGGCACGGCTATCTGGTACCGTCATCGCCTCGTCCGCACGTTTTTGGTTCAGGAGCTCGGTGTCGAATTTGAGCGAGCCGATTCCGAGGCCTGCATGATGGAGCATGCGCTATCCGAGGACACGATGAACCGCTGGCTCGCCTATCTCGAAAAACAGGGAATCAGCGTCGAGGAATAGCGGGATATGTATGGATACGAGTTATTACAACCGCTTTGGTGCCGAGGAACTTACGCGCCGCTTGTCGAGCGAGACCTTGTTGGCGCAGGGCCCCATGGGCAGTGTTCTGTTGAGTGAGTACGATGCCGCCGATATTCCACCGGCGTTTTGGAATCTGGCAGAGCCGCAGACCGTTTCTCGTATCCATCGCTTGTATGTCGCCGCCGGCGCGCAGGTACTCATTACCAATACCTTTCAGGCATCAAGCTATGCCCTCAAGCACGACCAGATTGCGCCGTCCGTGGCGGAGGTCAATCGCGGGGCCGTCGACGATGCCCGCCAGGCGCACCCTCAGCTGCTGCTGGGCTCGATGGGTCCGATCGGTATTGAGTGGTTTGCCGAGGACTCTGCCGAGTTTCGTGAGATCCGAGGCATTGCGCGCGAACAGGCGCACGCCTTACTCAATGCTGGTGTTGATGGTCTGCTGATCGAGACGGTGACGTCTATCCGTAATTTGCAGCCCATGCTTGCCGGCGCTCGAGATGCCGCTGACGGCATGCCTGTCCTGGTGAGTTTTGTCGTTGATGACAAAGGCGACCTGTTGGGCGATGGCCTCAACATCGAGGCAGCCGTTTTGTACGCCGAAAAACACGGCGCAAACTCGGTTGGTGTTAATTGCTGTTCGCTTGCGGCCGCGAACGCGGCGGTGCCCAGGATGGTTGCATCGGCGACTACTCCCGTCACGGTGCGTCCCAACGTGGGCGATCCGGTCCAGACTCAGGATGGCCCCGTATGGCACGAGAACCCTGAAGCTTTCGCGCGCGCATGCATCGAATGGAGACATGCCGGTGCCGCAATGGTGGGCAGTTGCTGTGGAACCACGGCAATCACTACGGCAGCGATGGCCGAGGCGCTCGATATATAAAGGGCAAAACCGCTCCATACGGGGCGGTTTTTTTATTGCTTGCATGTCCTCGGCAGCATTTGCCCAAATGGTGAATGCTGGTGCCGGCAGGTTGCCGAGTGTGTATCGCGGGTATACCTCATGCGTACCATGATCCAAACACTGTGAGGTGTCTGCGCGTGTGCGCGATAATTCATTTTGGAACTGACGGTTGGCGCGCTCGCGTCGATGAGGACTTCACTGCCGATAACGTTGCCCGTATCGCCGATGCCGTCGGCGAGTTGTGGCAAAAGACCAATCCGGGCAAAACAGTATATATAGGGTTCGACACTCGGCCCCTGGCGCGCGAGTTCGCTGAGCTTGCGGCGGGTGTGCTAGCAGCGCACGGGCTAGACGCCGTGCTCGCTTCGCGACCTGTTCCGACCCCTGCTCTTACGTGGGCGGCGGCTTATGACGGTGAGGCGTGCGGCGCGCTCATGGTGACGGGGTCCCATCATCCGCAGGGTTATCTGTGTCTCAAGATTCGCATGGGTGACGGCTCGACCGCCAACCAGGATGTCATCGAAGAGCTCGAAGAGACCATGGCTCCCGAGCCAATGGGGATCGAGGGGCAATATCGCACCGCGGATATCATTCCTGACTATATGCAAGCGGTGGCATCGTTTGTCGATGCCGAAGCCATCCGCGCCGCGCACCTGCGCGTGGTTGTTGACCCCATGGGCGGCGCAGCCCAGGGCTATCTAGCCGACTTGCTGCGCGAGCTTGGCGTTGAGGTGCACGAGATTCACGCCGGGCAGGCGCCTGACCAAGAAGATATCTGCCCCGACCCCGTTGAGCCGTGGGTGGACGCTTGCGAGCATACGGTTATCGAGGACGGAGCTTGCGCTGGCCTGGTGACCGACGGCGACGCCGACCGTATCGGCGCGGTTGACGAGCGCGGCAGATATATACATCCGCATCAGATCATGGCGCTCGTTTTGGGCGACTTGGTTCAATTTCGTAATTTGGAGGGGCGCGTCGTCGTCAATCTTTCGTGCTCGACGCTCGTGCGTCGCATTGCCGAGGCGCTTGGCTGCCGCGTGACCGTCAAACCAGTCGGTTTCAAATATATAGCGGCGGAGATGAAGAAGGGCGGCGTCCTCATGGGCGGCGAAGAAGCCGGTGGTATCGGCATCGCCGCGCATATGCCCGAGCGCGATGGAATCCTCGCCTGTCTGATTCTGTGTGAGCTTATGGCAAAGACGGACGCGCCTTTGGGCGTTCTGGTCGACCAACTCGAGGACAGTTTTGGTAAGACGAGTTACGGTCGACGCGATTTGCGCCTTGAGGCCGAAGATGCCGAAACGTTACGAACGCTGCTGCCGGGCGTAAACCCCAAGTCGATTTGTGGCAAGGTGCCGCAAAACGTTAGTCATATGGATGGCTTGCGTTTGGCATTCGAGGATGACACGTGGCTGCTGGTCCGTCCTAGCGGGACCGAACCAGTGGTGCGCGTCTACGCCGAGGGGTTCTCGGTGGAAGAACGTGATGAGTTGCTCGATGCTGGCTGTGCTTTAGCTAGGGGAACGTATCCGCTTTAACCATGAGACTGCCTTATATAAAGAGATGCTCGGCGAGCGGTAGGTAACGGCTGGCAAACGTTAGTCGGATTCCAAACTGTGTAGGAAATGTGTACGCCCAGATTCCCGCCCACGGCGCCCCTCCGGTCTGGCAATATATCTCCTTGCCGCGCGGCCCGGTCGGACCGGACCAGCCGCCAGGCGTGCACCTTGAGAACCG
>JAGZNZ010000009.1:0-88810 GCA_018363345.1 Collinsella sp.
CACGGGCCGATACTCAAAGCCCATTGTGGCACCCCGAGCCCGCGGAAAGAAGCTGCGCCGCGGGGGAGGCGGCCCCCAATGGCTTTCTCATATCGTCTTATGGGCCCATCGCGGGGACTTGAACCTGCGAAGGAGCGAGCGTCAAGAAAACGCGGAGCGTTTTTAGCGAGCTGGCGAGGACGCCGGCAGGCGGCCGATGCCGGTGCGGATCCGCGAAGCGGATACGCGGACGTCCTTTCGCCCGCACCATTAAATGAAAGAGCTCCCAGCAATGGGAGCTTTTTTGTTATGCACGATCTCCTTGGACGGGTATGCTAATGCCAACGTGTGCCTATCAGAGGAGAGACCATGCTGTTTTCCGGTATCATCGCCGCCCTTACCAGCCTTTTGATTCCCATCATCATCCTGTTGCTGCTGCTCCCCAACGCCTGTTATGTCGTTGAACAGCAGCACGCCGTAATCATCGAGCGCTTGGGTAAGTTCAATCGTATCGTCAACGCGGGCTTCCACGTGAAGGTGCCCGTGATTGACCGCAAGGCCGCCACGGTGAGTCTGCGCACCATGAAAAATGGTTTTGGCATCGACGTTAAGACCCAGGACAACGTGACCATTGGCCTTGAGGTCTCCGCTCAGTACCACGTGAGCTATGACATGGGCGCCGGCCCGGCAGATTCGGGCATCTACAAGAGCTACTATATGCTGCAGGAGCCCGTCGACCAGATGCGCGACTTCATCACCGACGCCCTGCGCTCCTCCATCCCCGTCTACACACTCGATGAGGTCTTTGCCAAGAAGGATGACATCGCCAAGGATGTCAACGCTACCGTTTCCGAGCAGATGGCCGCCTACGGCTTCACCCTCGTGTCGACGCTCATCACCAAAATCGCACTGCCGACCGAGGTTGAGAACTCCATGAACGACATCAACGCTGCCCAGCGCAAGCGCGCTGCCGCGCAGGAGCTCGCCGAGGCCGACCGCATCAAGCGCGTCACCGAGGCGACCGCCGAGGCCGAGGCTATGGAAAAGGCGGGCGAGGGCATCGCCAACCAGCGCAAGGCCATCGCGCTGGGTATCAAAGATTCGCTCGAGATCATCCAGGAGACGGGTGTCGGCAATGACGAGGCCAACCAACTGTTCATGTTTACGCAGTGGTCCGAGATGATGACGGAGTTCGCTCGCACGGGTAAAACCTCGACGGTCGTGCTGCCGAGCGACTTTTCGCAGTCGGCCTCGATGTTCGAGCAGATGCTGGCCGCCGGCAAAGTTCAAAACGATTCGAAGGAGTAGACGCGCGTGAAATACACCGTCGTTTGCGTCGGTAAGCTCAAGGAGCGCTTTTGGAAGGACGCGTGCGCTGAGTACACCAAGCGCCTAGGTGCCTATGCCAAGGTGGATATCCGCGAGGTGGCCGATATCGACCCGGCTAAGGCGGGCGGCGTGGATGCCGCGCGCGACAAGGAGGGGGCGGCGATTCTTGCCGCCTTGCCATCTCGAGCGCATGTGATCCTGCTGGCTATCGAGGGCAAGGAGCGCTCGAGCGAGGAGTTTTCGGCGAGGCTCGACGATCTTATGCTGCGAGGCAGCAGCGACATTGCCTTTGTAATCGGCGGTTCGGATGGCGTGAGCGATGACGTGCGCGCACGAGCCGACGAGATGCTCAGCTTTGGACGCATTACCTTGCCGCATAACCTGGCGCGTGTGGTGCTGCTGGAGCAGATTTACCGTGCCTGCAAGATCAGTCGTGGCGAGCCGTATCACAAATAGGTCGGCAATACGAAACAATGGCGTGGGACAATACCTTTCGTTTTGAGGAATGTGTCTGAAAGGACTATGCGATATGAAGATTGGATTTGTCGGTTTTGGCAATATGGCGAGCGCTATGGCCGATGGCTGGATCGCTGCCGGTGTAGCTGCGAGCGACATGTGCGCCTGCGCGGGTCGCTACGACGCACTGGTTGAGCGCTGCGAGGCGCGCGGCATGGTCGCCTGCCACGATGCCGCCGAGGTTGTCGCCGCATCCGATATCGTGGTCGCTGCGGTCAAACCGTACATGATCGAGAAGGTATTCGCCCCGCTCAAGGATGCTCTTGCCAAAAAGGTCGTTCTGTCGGTTGCCTGGACCTGGGACAGTGCCAAGTGGGAGCAGGTCCTGCCGGGCGTCGCGCATATCTCGACGGTGCCCAACACGCCGGTTTCGGTGGGCGAGGGCGTCATCGCCTGCGAGAAGGCTTCGACGCTTAACGACGAGCAGCGTGCTGTGGTGCTCGACCTGCTCGGTAAGCTTGGCGCTGTCGTCGAGCTCGACACAAGCCTGCTGTTTGTGGGCGGCACGGTGGGTGGTTGCGCTCCGGCGTTTGTCGCCATGGCAATCGAGGCCCTGGGCGATGCGGCGGTCAAGCACGGTATCCCGCGTGCGGATGCTTATCGCATTGTGAGCCAGATGGTGCTGGGTACGGCAAAGCTGCAGCTTGCAACTGACCAGCATCCTGCGGCGATGAAGGATGCCGTATGCTCGCCCGGTGGTGCCACCATCAAGGGCGTCGTTGCGCTCGAGGACGCCGGCATGCGCAGCGCCCTGGTCAAGGCAATCGACGCAACCCTCCAGTAAAACCGACCAAAAAAGGGACAGGTTTATGTTGGCAGGTTTTTCCTGCGGTTTTGTCCTTTTAGCGAAAAGTGCCCCGCAACTGGCTCAATTCCAGTTGCGGGGCACCTGCGTTTGCCCAGATAAAACCGACCAAAATAAACCTGTCCCTTTTTGGCAGGTTAGTCCCAGAAGCTGTCTTCTTCGTCCTCGGACTTGGGGCCGCGGTCGACATACATCTTATGGGTGCGCTTCTCCATTACAAAGGCAATAATCGCAAACAGCAGGATGCCGCCGGCGAAAAGGATGGCAAAACCGGTGCGGGTGCCAAACAAAAAGGAAAAAACTGCGTCCATTGGGTGCCTTCTTGCGTAGTTGAGTTGGGTCGTAAACGCTCATAAGTATATACTTGCCCATACATGTACAAGGTTGCAACCTAAATGGAATGTATATCGCCGGAGGATCTAATGCTTGATATCAAGTTTGTTCGCGAGAACCCCGATGCCATCGATGTCGCCATGGCTAACCGCCAGACGTCTTGGGATCGCGAGAAGTTCTTTGAGCTCGACGACGAGCGTCGTGCCGTCATCACCGAGGTTGAGGAACTTCAAGCCACGCGCAATGCCGAGTCCAAGAAGATCGGCGCCCTGATGAAGGAGGGCAAGAAGGACGAGGCCGAGGCCGCCAAGGAGGCCGTGCGCGCCGTCAACGAGAAGATTGACGGTCTGGCCGAGCGCCGCACCGCCCTCGAGCAGGAGCAGTACGACTTCATGGCTCACCTGCCCAACATTCCCTGCGAGGCCACGCCGTACGGCAAGGACGAGGACGAGAACATCGAGCGCCGTCGTTGGGGCACCCCGCGCGAGTTCGACTTCGACTTTAAGCCGCACTGGGATCTGGGCACCGACCTCGACATCCTTGACTTCGAGCGCGGCAACAAGCTCTCCGGCAGCCGCTTCACCGTTCTCGGTGGCGCCGGCGCCCGTCTTGAGCGCGCCCTCATCAACTTCTTCCTCGATACGCACACCAGCCGTGGTTTTAAGGAGTGGTGGCCGCCCATCGTCGTCAAGCGTCAGACCATGTTCGGCACGGGCCAGCTGCCCAAGTTCGAGGACGACGCCTATCACGTCTCGGGCGACAACTTCCTGATCCCCACCGCCGAGGTCGTGCTCACCAACCTGCACGCCGGTGAGGTCCTCGACGCCGACACCCTGCCGCGCCGCTACACCGCCTTCACCCCCTGCTTCCGCGAGGAGGCCGGTTCCGCCGGTCGCGATACCCGTGGCATCATCCGTCAGCACGAGTTCGACAAGGTCGAGATGGTCAAGTTCGCTAAGCCGGAGGAGTCCGACGAGGAGCTCGAGAGCATGACCGCCGAGGCCGAGTACCTGCTGCAACAGCTGGGCCTTCCGTATCGCGTGATTAGCCTGTGCACCGGTGACTTGGGCTTCTCTGCCCGTCAGACCTACGACATCGAGGTCTGGCTGCCGAGCTACAACGCCTACAAGGAGATCAGCTCCTGCTCCAACTGCGGTGACTTCCAGGCTCGCCGCGCCAACATCAAGTATCGCGACCCCGAGAACTTCAAGGGTTCGCGCTATCTGCACACCCTCAACGGTTCCGGCCTGCCGGCTGGCCGTACCATGGCTGCCATTCTGGAGAACTACCAGAACGCCGACGGCACCATCACGATCCCCGAGGTCCTGCGTCCCTACATGGGCGGCCTCGAGAAGATCGAGCCGGTCGCGTAACTTGGCTGCATAGGCGATATGCAAGGGCGCTCCTTCGGGGGCGCCCTATTTCGTGCGCAGGTCCATACCATGCCGTGCGGACAGCTCAATAGAAAACACACGAACAACTGTTCTGTATACAGCAATCTACCTGCTATGCTTTTGCTAAATAAGAGCGAGAGAAAGGGGACGCGATGGAGCTGTTTGATGATCGGGTGGTTTTGTTTGAGAGCGACGAGGGCGGGGAGTACCTGCTTGTAACGTGTGAGCCGTCTGGCATGGGTGGCCTGGTGGTTCGACAGACGAGCGGGGGTCCGTTGACCCAATGGTGCTTTGAGGAGTCGCCTCATGTGGTTGAGACGTTTGTGGCGCACGAGGGGCTTGTGGCCCTGGAGCATTTCTATGGGGTCCGGACATCTAACCAGGTTGCTCGCATGTTGAGTATCTCGTTTGCCGATTATGATTGTGCCCAGCGGGTGAGATCGCTCCTGAGGGAACTTGATGCTAAGTTTGACGTGATCGAAAAGCCAATCGATCGTACGGGGAACGGCGGTATATGCGGAGCAGCATGACAAAACTGCGTTCCACAAAAAAGTTTGAGATTGTGCTTGACTCCAATAAGCTAAAGTGGTTTTATATGTCTTGCGCTGCGGCGTTACCTCAGCTGGATAGAGGGTCTGACTACGAATCAGAACGTCATAGGTTCGAATCCTATACGCCGCACCAATTGAAATCGAAAGCCTCCGGCAACGGGGGCTTTTATTTTATGGCGGTATCCCATGGATCCGAATCTCGGTCGAGGCGCGGGCGTCTCAATCATCACTTCGTAAAATTTTTCCAAATTGTCGCTTGACCCATCGAGGGGTCACGTGCATAATAATCCGTGCGTTGCGGCGTTACCTCAGCTGGATAGAGGGTCTGACTACGAATCAGAACGTCATAGGTTCGAATCCTATACGCCGCACCAATTGAATTTTAAAGCCTCCGGTAACGGAGGCTTTTCTTATATCGCGATGCGTCGAAGATCGCATCAAGTGGTCAAAATGAGTAAAAATCAAATTCAATAACTTTTTTCGAAAAATGCTTGACCTTTATTCAGTCGATGTGCATAATAATCAACAAGTCGCGGCGTTACCTCAGCTGGATAGAGGGTCTGACTACGAATCAGAACGTCATAGGTTCGAATCCTATACGCCGCACCATTTGAGATTAAAGCTCCCGGCAACGGGGGCTTTTCTTTTATGTAAGCACTGCATGGATTCGAACCTCGGTCGAGGCGCGGGCGTAAAGAAAACGCGGAGCGTTTTTAGCCCGCGGGCGAGCACGCCGGCAGGCGGGCGAAGCCGGTGCGGATCCGCGCAGCGGATGCGCGGAATCCTATACGCCGCACCATTTGAGATTAAAGCTCCCGGCAACGGGGGCTTTTCTTTTATGTCGCCGCTGCATGGATTCGAACCTCGGTCGAGGCGCGAGCGAGAAGCGGACGATTTCCTGTCGACTCGTGTAAGATTCCGAGTAGATGTCGCGACTTATTCGCGACCACTCCTTCTCAAGCGACCGATCAGGGTGATATTCCGTGGCAGAGCGTCCGACATACAAGCTCAGGTTTCTCGATCCCAAGAAGCGCTTTCCGGCGATGCCCGAGCAGCCTGCGGGACGCTCATATGGCGTGGTCTGGAAACTCTTTGGCGAGGATCAGCATGAATCTTGTTATGTCGTCGAATTCGTTGGCAAAAGCCATGTGTCGCTTTTGGGCTACGTAAGCGTTTCGGGTGAGGTGTACAAGGTGGACCGCCCCGTCAGCGAGGCTCCGCTGCCCAACGATCCCGACATGGAACTGGTCCTTGACGAGTCGGACTCCGGTATTGGTGAGATTATGGTGAGGGGAGCAAACGGCACGATGCGCGCGTGCGCGCGAACCGTCGGCTCTCCCGAAGGTCCCATGCGCGAACAATCCGATCACGAGACATGGAATTCGACCCGCTCCCTTCCTTACGGTGAGTTCATGGCATCGATGTTCCTGCGCTACGTGATATTCGCTGACTCCGAAAATACCATTGCGAGCACGGCGGACGCCGACGGACTCGACGAGGGTATGCAAAACGTTGTCGACAAGATCAAGCTCGTAAAGCTGCCCGAGCCGGTCGAGGTGTTTTTGGGCTTTAACACGACACCGCTACCTGACGCTATCGAGACGCTGCTCTACCGCGTTGACCATGCCGAGAATCCGAGCGGTATCGAGCGCTATGCCGCCGCCCTTATGAGTGAAATTGACTTGCCTCGCTTGCGCACCATCGCCGCTAAGTCCGAGATGAGCCTGGCTCGCATCGATCGCTCAAAGCTTTTCTATCTCAATTTTGATCGTAGCCTGCTGGACCAGGACGAGATTGACATGCTGCTTGCCATCGAGTGCCGTCTCAACCGCCTCTCCGGCATCCTTGAGCGCATCGGGGCCGGATTGGTCCCTGCGGCATCCTCGCCGAGCCTTGAGGGCTGCGCGCTCTTTGATGCGTGGCATATCGCCAAGACGACCAACGATGTTCCCCGACTGCTCGATACGGCCTCGAGCGATAACCCGTGGGCCAAACCGGGAACGGTTTCGTGCCAGCCGGGCGGTGAGTGGGATGTGCGTACCCGCTTCGCGCGTATTGTCGAGGCGCTTAACGTGGTCACAAGGCTCGACTATACCTATCGGGCAAACGTTGCCGAGGGGATTATGCTCGTTCGGTTTGGGCAGTCTGTCGTGGACGCCATGCCGCAACGTGAATACGACGCTCAAGATGACGCCTGGCGCGAGCTGGACGAGGACACGCGCACGATCTGGGCCGCGGAGCACGATGCGCGCGTGGCACTCACGCTTGCGGCAGCGTGTTTTGCCGCGGGCACCTGCATCACGCGCTGCTATGTGCAGATTGCTGCTCCCGACAGTGAGCAGGGCGAGCGCGTTGTTGCAACGTATTTCTTTGGGCGCGCGGCCTATCTGGCCGATTGCGTGCCTGTCGCCAAGGATCTTGAGAGTATAGACATGGACGATATGCCGTGCAAGCGTGTGCTTGAGGCATATGAGTCAACCGCTCCGGAGACGATTGAACCTGCGGAGGTTCATGCTCGTCCGCGTGATGACCATCGCATGCTGCCGCCGGCGCTGCGCGATCTGCTGCTTGCCGATACGGCTGACGAGCTGGAGGTCATGGAAGAGGACGACGACCCATACGTGGCCCGTGTTGTTGAATTGCGCGAGCAGGCAAAAGTCGACCGTACAGGTGCTTTTGAAGGCTTTTCCCGTCTTGTTGAGGAGTTGGAGGCTAAGTGCGCCGTCGCCGAGCTTTTGGCGACAGGTCCGGTTCAAACGCAGTTTTGCGATAACCAGCTGGTGCGCATGGTGCTACCGGTGTTGGAAGAAGACCGCTCTGTGCGAATCCTTCGTGCGCCCGATGCGCTGTACTTTGCCCAGCACGAGATCTGCAGCTTTTACGCCGAGCAAGAGGACTTTGAACGAGCACTGCCCGAGGTGCGCCATCTTTACGATCTGGCGCGCTCGTCCATGCAGTCGCACTTTGCGCTCATCAACGTGCTTGCGCGTCTGGAGCGCTTTGACGAGATTATCGAGGTGGCGCGCCACGGCCTACGTATTGCCAGCGATCGTTCTGCAATCGGCTACCTGTTCTATCGCTTGGCGTTTGCCTATTGGAATTGCGATCAGCTCGACCTGGCGCTGGCTTGTTACCGTCTGGTGCCGCGCGGCGAGGAGTCGGGCAGCAGCGCGCTGGAAGAAATGCAGGGCCTTATGAACGAGATGGGCGTCAGCGAGCCTCCGACGTTCGAGGAAGCGGTCGAGACCATCCACAAGGCTGGACTAGAGCTGCCGCCAGTGTCCGCCGTGACGAATCAGCTGGCAGATGCCGCTGTGCGACTGGTCGATAACGGTTTCTTTTTCCTGGCGCGCGGTTGCATCTTCCAAATGTGGCGCACCATGGGCAACGACGAGCTCGGCTCCCTCAACCGCTCGCTGGGGTAGGCGAAGCTTCCAAGGAAGAAAGGCTGCTAGGCAATTAGAAAATTTCCTCTTGCTCATCCTTGGCTGTTTGGTTACTATAGAACGGCTGTTACGGAGAGCTGACCGAGAGGCCGAAGGTGCTCGCCTGCTAAGCGAGTATGCCCCAAAAGGGCATCTGGGGTTCGAATCCCCAGCTCTCCGCCAGTATGACTTGAAAGAAGGGTCCCATTTGGGGCCCTTTTTTGTGCGGAGAAAGGAGGCTGGGGATTCGAACCCGAGAGGGCACGGGCGTTAAGCAAACGCGAAAGCGTTTGTAGCCCGTGGGCGAAAAGCCGCCAGGCTTTGAAGCCGGAGGGCATGCGCAGCATGCCCGGACATCCCCAGCTCTCCGCCAGTATGACTTGAAAGAAGGGTCCCATTTGGGGCCCTTTTTATTATCAAGAATGGCGGCTGGGGATTCGAACCCTCAAAAAAAGGAGGCATCCTTTCGGACGCCTCCTTTCAGTGGACTTATTATTCTTGCGCCCTACACCTCGGGCGCCTTGGCGACGGTCTCGCTTTCTGCCGTGAGTGGGCGGTTGTCGATGCGACGGCCCAAGCGATCGAGCTTCACGAGCAGCCATTCAATGGGATTCGGCCCTGCGCCTTCCTCGTCGGCAACCAGGTCCATGACGGCGATCTTGGTGCCGTCCTGCTTGAGCGTGACGCTGCCCACCTTGTCGCCCACATGCACCGTGCCCGAAAGATCGTCGTAGCTAACCTTTTCGGTCACCTCGCCGGCAAGGGAAAACACGGTCGCTTGCGCCGTGGGATCGGCGAGTGTGGCGTCGATCGTCTTATCCGTCCAGTCGGTTTGACCAATGCGCGCCATAAGCGGGTTGCCGTTGGCGGTCTTTTCCTGTGTGTTGGCGATTGCGACCGTCACCTTGTGACCGTAGTACCAATTGGCAAGGGTTGCGGTATCGGTAAAGCGCTGGTCGGTGGTGGTGGAGTTCAAAACGACGGTGTAGATCTCGTCGCCGTCGCGGTTGTAGGCGCTCGTAAAGCAATAGCCCGCGTCGTCGGTGGTGCCGGTCTTGCCACCGATGTTGCCATCTTGGCCCAGCAAATAGTTATGCGTGTCCATGGAATGCGAATGGTCGGTGCCGTCGGCGCCCGTGACCTCGATCCAGGAATCCTCGCTCGCTACGACCTCGCGGATCGTGTCGTTTTTCATGGCCTCCTGCATCATCAGCGCTACGTCGTGTGCGGTTGAGTGCATATCGCCAGCCCACTCATCAAAGTCCAGACCATGCGGGTTTTCAAAAAGCGTACCGGTGCAGCCGAGCTTCTTAGCGCGCTCGTTCATGGCCTTCACAAAGGTTGCCTCGGCGTCTTTGGTTTTAGGGTCGATCTTCTTGCCCACATATTCGGCGAGCACGACGGCGGCGTCGTTGCCCGAGGGAATCATCAGGCCGCGCAGTGCCTGCTCCACGGTAAGCTCGTCACCTTCGAGCAAGCCGGCGGTCGAATTACCCACGGTGGCTGCGGCGTTGCTCACCGTGACCTTCTCGTCCATCTTGCAATTCTCGACGGTTAGGATTGCGGTCATGACCTTGGTGATCGAGGCGATTTTGACCTGCTCATCGGCGCCGCGCCCGTAGTAGACGGTGCCGTCTTTGCCCATGACGAGCGCATTGGTCGCATCGATATCGGGCAGATTATCGGCCGTGATGCCGCGCGCATCGGCGGTTTTGCCGCAGACATTGTCGGTCGTGAGCACTTGGGCGCCGGCGACGGTGGGCACGCCAGCGGCAAGGGCGATAGCGCAGACAAAGCCGGCGGCAAGCTGGGCTGAGCGCTTTGCAAAAGAGGTGAGGGACTTCACAGATTTCGCTTTCGACGGGATGGTCTCTTCTGGAACTAGAGTATATCGTTTGCCGGTGTCGGCGATCATCGCGTGCGTGCGTGGCCCACATCCGCGCCCGAACGGGCACAAGGGTGCTTAAGGCCGACTTAATCACCCACGCTTGTTGTGTGTGGCATGCGCCCCCTCGGGCATAATGGAGCGCGAGAGGAGCACGCATGAACGAGCGCATTTTGGTAGTTGATGACGAAAAGGCCATCGCCGACTTGGTTGGTATCTACCTTACAAAAGAGGGCTTTGATGTCCAGATTGCCTATAGCGGGGCCGATGCTGCCAAGGCAATCCTGGAGCAGGAGTTCGATCTGGCACTGTTGGATGTCATGCTGCCCGATATCGATGGCTTTGAGCTACTGCGTACGATCCGTTCCAGCCATACCTATCCCGTGATCATGCTGACGGCGCGCGATGCCCAGCAAGACAAGATCGAGGGCCTTTCGCTTGGCGCGGACGATTACGTGGTTAAGCCGTTCCGTCCGCTGGAGCTCATCGCGCGTGTGCACGCTCAGCTTCGCCGCTACACCAGCTACGGTAGCCGCTCGCAGGCGGCCGAGTCGCCGACCATCCAGCTCGACGGCCTGGAGATCAACCGCGATGCTCGTTCCGTAACGGTGGACGGTGCACCGGTGCGCCTCACGCCCATCGAGTATTCCATCTTGCTGTATCTGGTTGAGCATCGCGGCAGCGTGGTAGCCGTGGAGGATCTGTTCCGCGCGGTGTGGAACGAGGATTTTATGCCCGGCTCCAACAATACGGTGATGGTGCACATTCGCCACCTGCGCGAAAAGATTGGCGACGACGCTCAAAAGCCGCGCTTTATCAAAAACGTCTGGGGCGTCGGCTACATAATCGAATAGCGCCTTTGATGGTGGGGAAGTGGACATGACAAAAGACGATAGGCAGGCATTTGAGGTGCCCGATCGACTCTTTGAATACGTGAGGTCGGTCGTCGACAACCGCGCACTTGCAACGGTGCTGCTCTTTTTGCTGAGCCTGCTGCTGATTGGCATCGATAACATCGCTGGAATCTTGGCGGTGCTGCTTGTCGGCTTTTTGCTGATCGATCGATTTGAAATCGTACGCCGCTGCGTGGTGATTGGCGGTGCCGCGTGGGCCATGACGTTGGCGATTGGCGCCATGGCACTCGGCGGCATCGAAGGGCCGGTGCTGTTCGATGCCGGCTTTGTATTCAACATGCTTGGCTTTGTGCTGGCGCTTGCCGTGTGCGTGCTGTTCTTTTGCGGCCGCGCCCTGTACTACCAGGGCTATGAGCAGGGCGAGCAGCATGCCGATTGTGTGCTGGCCGCTCGTATTCAAGATCGCCTGATCGATCACCCCGACACCTGGGACAACATCGACGGCGACTTCCTGGAGGTCGAGGGCGCACTCAACCGTGTGCGCGATCGCGAGCGCAAGGTGCAGCAGGCCTTGCGTGACGAGTCTCATCGCAAGGACGATCTGGTCACGTACTTGGCACATGACCTACGCACCCCGCTTGCCAGTGTGGTGGGCTATCTTTCGCTGCTTCAAGAGGCTCCTGAGCTGCCGGTTGAGCAACGTGCGCACTTTACGGGCGTGGCGCTCGACAAGGCGCGCCGGCTCGATGCGCTCATCGAAGAGTTCTTCGATATCACGCGCTTTGACTTCCACGATATCGTGCTCACGCGCGGCTATGTTGATCTGGGGTTGCTGCTGGCTCAGGTGGCTGACGAGTTCTATCCCATCCTCAACGAGCAGCATAAGGAAGCCCAGGTTGATATTCGCGAGGACCTGACGGTGCTCGTGGATGGCGACAAGATGGCCCGCGTGTTCAACAACATCATGAAAAACGCCGTCGCCTATAGCTATGAGGGCTCGACTATCACGATTGAGGCCAGGCGCCAAGACGATGGCGGCGTGCGCGTGCACTTTATCAATCAGGGCGATCCTATCCCTGCGGCTAAGCTCAAGGTGATCTTTGAGAAGTTCTATCGCCTGGATGCGGCGCGTGCGACCAATCGCGGTGGTGCCGGCCTGGGCCTTGCTATTGCCAAGGAGATCATCGCGGCACACGGCGGTACCGTTGCATGTGAATCGACGCCCGAACACACGATATTCACCATCGAGCTGCCCGCCGCATAGCCAGTGTGCCCTTACAAACACTTGACAATGTGCTCACGTGCGTATGAGCCGCGATTCCTACTATCGATACTGCTGAATTGATATCGATATGGAGGTGTGCGGTATGACGGCTGCTGCGGCTGTGGAGCCCACGGAGCTTGAAGAACTCATGGAAGCGCAGGCCGAGGCCGCGCATGAGCGCGAGGTTGGGGATGCGACTCGCCCCACGGCAGAGGATCTTGCCGCCTCGCCGACGCGCATCGACGTCGAGGGCCTCGACCTGTTCTATGGCGATCACCATGCGCTCAAGGACGTGAATATCAAGATCCGCGACAAGCAGATCACTTCGTTCATCGGGCCTTCGGGCTGCGGAAAGTCCACGTTGCTGCGCTGCTTTAACCGCATGAACGACGGCATCAAGGATTGCCGCATCGAGGGCAAGATTGCGCTCGATGGTCAAGATATCCTGGGCGATTGCGACATCTGCCGTTTGCGCCAGCGCGTGGGCATGGTGTTCCAACGCCCCAACCCATTTCCCATGAGCATCTACGACAACGTCGCCTACGGTCCTCGCGGTATGGGTGTGCGCGACCGCGCCGTGCTCGATGAGCTGGTCGAGGACTCCCTGCGTCGCGCTGCCCTGTGGGACGAGGTCAAGGACAAGCTCAAAGAGTCGGGCCTGGGTCTTTCGGGTGGACAGCAGCAGCGCCTGTGCATCGCCCGCGCACTTGCCGTGCAGCCCGACATTCTGCTGATGGACGAGCCGACCTCGGCACTCGACCCTGTGTCGACGTTGGTGGTGGAGCAGCTGGCCTGCGAGCTCAAGGAGACCTGCACGCTGGTGGTCGTTACGCACAACATGCAGCAGGCTGCGCGCATCTCCGACTCGGTCGCGTTCTTTTTGCTGGGCGAGCTGGTGGAGCATGCGCCCACCGCTCAGCTCTTCAAAAACCCGACCGATCCGCGCACGGCGGATTATTTGACGGGCCGTTTTGGCTGATACCATCTAGTGCAGGTGCCTTTAGGGTTAAGATGCGGTCATGCCGGCCGCAGAGGGGTTCAACATGATCTATTACGTCGAGGACGATGACAACATCAGGGATTTGACGGTCTACGCGCTGCGCAAGCAGGGGATCGAGGCCGAGGGCTTTTCGTGTGATGGCGAGTTTAAGGCTGCTGTGGCGCGACGGGTGCCCGATGCTGTCCTGCTCGACATCATGCTGCCCGATACCGATGGCCTGGCAATTATGCGTCGCCTGCGTGCCGATCGCCTGACGGCGACGGTGCCCATCATGATGCTTACCGCCAAGGACACCGAGCTCGACAAGGTGATGGCGCTCGATGGCGGTGCCGACGATTACCTGACTAAGCCGTTTTCGCTCATGGAGCTTGCGAGCCGTTGCCGCGCACTGCTGCGTCGCGGCGGCATGGTCAAACAGGCGAGCGATGTGCTCAGTGTGGGCGACATCGTGCTCTCGCCCAGCCATCGCGAGGTGACCGTTGCCGGCGAGCCGCTTAAGCTCACCCTGCGCGAGTTCGACCTGCTTGAGTATCTCATGCGCAAGCCCGGCGTGGTCTTTACCCGCGAGTCGTTGCTGCAGAGCGTGTGGGGCTGGGACTTCGACGGCGGTTCGCGCACCGTTGACGTGCACGTGCAGACGCTTCGCCAAAAACTGGGCGAGCATGCCAGCGCCATCGAGACCGTGCGCGGCGTGGGCTACCGCTTGGCTGAGCCTTCTGCCGGTGATGGTGCCGAAGGTGACGACACCGCGTCCACCGCATCGGAGGAGTAACCCGTGGTCTTCGCCCCCCAGGGAAAACAAACGCTGTCGCACCGCGTTTTTGTGACGATCTTTGTTTGCGCCATGGCGGTTATCGTGGCGTTTACGGTGCTGGGTGCGTTCTTTGTGCAAAACACCTTGGCGGATGCCATGAGTGCCAATCTGGCGCAGGAAACCGAGCTCATTGCTGCCGCCCTCGACGAGCAGCAGGAGCCCATCCCGTTCTTGCGTAGCCTCGATCGCGAGGACTTACGCATCACGCTGATTAACAAGGATGGATCGGTTGCCTACGACAACGAGGCGTCGCCTTCCACACTGCCCAACCATGGCGATCGCCCCGAGGTCATCGAGGCCTTTGAGAGTGGTTCGGGTTCCGCGGAGCGCGCAAGCTCTACGCTCGACGAGATTATGCTGTATCGCGCCGTCGCCCTTGATAACGGCCAGGTTGTCCGCTTGGCGCAGGCCCAGCCTGGCGTTGCGGCGATTTTGCTGTCGATGGTGGCGCCGATGCTGCTTATCGCAGCAGCGGGTGCGGTACTCTCGTTTTTCATGGCGCGCCGCGAGTCCCG
The DNA here is from genome assembly GCA_018363345.1 of Collinsella sp. GTDB lineage: Bacteria > Actinomycetota > Coriobacteriia > Coriobacteriales > Coriobacteriaceae > Collinsella. Next base: position 14,665 of record JAGZNZ010000009.1, read on the forward strand.
TGCCATCATCGCGCCGTTACAAGAGGTGGATTTGGACCACCCGCGCCGTAGCTATGAGCACGCTTATGCCGAGATGGTCCCCATGCTTGAGCGTATCGAGTCGCAGCGCCAGGAACTCAAGCGCCAAATGGCGGTGCTAGCGGACAACGACCGTATGCGCCGCGAGTTCACGGCGAATATCACCCATGAGCTCAAGACGCCACTTACGGCGATTTCGGGCTATGCCGAGCTCATCGCAAACGGCATGGTCGAGGGCGAGGGCGACCTGCGCAACTTTGGCGGTCGCATCTATCGTGAGGCGGGCCGCTTGGCAGCGCTTGTCAACGATATCCTTACGCTGTCTAACTTGGACGAGGCCGAGCGTGCAGCTGAGGGCGAGGCGGTGCCCATTGGGTCCACGGAGCCTATTGAGCTCTCGCGTGCCATCTACGCGGTCGAGCAGCGTCTTGAACAGGTCGCCCGTCAGGCGAATGTGACGATAAGTCATGAGACCAAGCCTGTGGTCATCGAGGGCGTGTCGCGCTTGATTGACGAGCTCATCTATAATCTGGCAAGCAACGCCATCCGCTACAATCGACCCGGCGGTACGGTTACGCTGCAGTGCGGCACCAACGACGAAGGCCATCCGTTCCTTGCGGTCGCCGACACGGGAATCGGTATCGCGCCTGAAGAACAGGGCAAGGTATTTGAGCGGTTCTATCGCGTGGACAAGAGTAGGTCCAAGGCACGCGGCGGAACCGGTCTGGGGCTTGCCATTGTCAAGCATGCGGCCCTGTATCATCACGCCACGCTCGATCTGTCGAGCGAGTTGGGCGTGGGAACCACCATTACGGTGACGTTTCCCATACAGCAGGACGAGCCATTCGCATAGCGATACAACATAGATATTGATGTAGACGCCGCATTTGACTTTCGGGTGCGGCGTTGTTGTGCAATTTTACGATTGCTTCCGACATTTTTACAGGAGAGCCTGTTTCTTATGTATAGAGTTTGGTCTCGGTAAAAAGATGCGATAACATACGGACAGTTTTGTCAATCCGAACTGGGGAAATGAAAGGCAAGCTGCATGACCCTTCTCGAACTGTTCCAGCTGCTGAAGAAGCACCTTCAGCTGGTCATCACCCTTCCGGTGGTCTGCGCGATCGCCATGGGCATCGTGTCCTTCGTTGCGATGGACAACACCTATACCGCGACGACGAGCATGTACATTCTCGCCAAGACCGACGATAGCGGTCAGATGAGCTACAACGATCTCTCGGCGAGTCAGATGCTTTCCAACGATATCGCCACGCTGCTGGATAGCGATAGCGTTAAGAGCGGCGCAGCCAATGAACTGGGCCTCACCGATCTGGATGACTACAAGGTGTCTGTTTCCTCCGAGACCACCACGCGTGTCATTACGCTTTCGGTTACCGGCACCGATGCCAAGGAGACGGCTAAGGTCGCAAAGGCCATAGCTAGCTCGGTGAGTATGGTCGCTCAGAACGTCGGCGCTGCCCAGAGCATCAACGTTATCGACGAGGCTAAGACCCCCGAAGCCCCCAGCGGCCCCAAGCGTATGCTGTACGTTGCTGTCGCGTTCCTCGCGGGCATCTTTATCGCAGTTGCCTATGTCGTTTTGGCAGACATGCTCAACACCCGCATCCGCGGTGCCGAAGAGGCAGAAGAGCTCCTGGGCATTCCCGTTGTTGGCCGAATTCCGGCTATGAAAGGTGGTAAATAGGCATGGCTAAGGCAAAGAACACCGATAAGCTCGTTGTACAGAATGCCGCCAAGACCCTTCTGGCCAACATCCGCTTTGCGAGCGTGGACGACCCCATTCGCACCATCACCGTTACCTCCTCGATTCCCAACGAGGGCAAGTCTACGGTTTCCATTAACCTTGCTCAGGCAATTGCCACGAGTGGCAAGTCCGTGCTCCTGGTTGAGGCCGATATGCGCCGCAGGTCCCTTTCCGATATGCTCGGCGTTCGTTCGCGCGGCGGACTCTATGCGGTTCTTTCCGAGCAGATCTCCATTGACCAGGCAATTGTCGAGACGGGTCAGAAGAACTTCTACTTCCTTGATGCCGAGCCGCATATTCCCAATCCTGCCGACATCATCGTCTCTCACCGCTTTGCCAAGCTGGTAAAGGCACTGTCTGCTAAGTTCCAGTACGTCATCTTCGACGCTCCCCCGGTCGGCACCTTCATCGATGCTGCCGAGATTGCCAGCCTGACCGACGGCACGCTGTTCGTGGTGCGCGAGGACTTCACCAAGCGCGAGGAGGCGCTCAACGCCATCGGTCAGCTTAAGAAGTCCGAGAAGGTCAAGCTCATCGGTACCGTTATGAACTACTGCGAGACCGAGACCAGCGAGTACTACTACTCCTACTACACCAAGGACGGTAAGAAGGTTAAGAAGGGCTCCGACGATCAGGGGACTTCCAAAAAGGGCATCTTCACCAACCGAGCAAACGTTTAGTTGATTAAGGCTGACCTATGCGTGACATTCATTGCCATATCTTGCCGGGTGTAGACGACGGCGCCGCCGATCTCGATGAGAGCTTGGCGATGCTCGAGGCTGCCAAGCGGGCCGGTGTAACCAGAATCGTTTGCACTCCTCACTGCCGTGATCCCTATTTTGATTACGACAAGATGTGGGATGCCTTTGAGCTGCTGCGTGATAACGCTGACGGTTTTCCGCTCCAGATGGGCTTCGAGGTCAACCATCGAAAGCTCGTTGAGCTTGGTATCGATGCCGCGGAGCACTTGCATTTCGATGGGACCAACGAGTTTCTGCTCGAACTTTCGACGCATGCCGATGCGTATGCGTTTAGAGAGTACGAGAACACGATTTACGATTTGCAGTGCCGTGGCTACCAGGTGATCATCGCTCATCCTGAGCGCTATCGTGCGGTTCAAAAGGATGTAAGCGTGGCGGAGCGTCTGGTCGATATGGGCTGCAAGCTGCAGGCTTCGGCGGACTTTATTGCCGGCGGTCGCTTTGGTCGCGAGAAAAAGCCGGCACAGCGCCTGTTCGATCAGAACCTGTACAGCTTCATCGCGAGCGATGCCCATAACGTGGGTCATTACGACTGCCTGGCGAAGGCTCGCGCGAAGTTTAGCGTACGCGGAGCTCATTTTCGCTAAAATCTGTCCCTAACGTTCGCATTGAATGAAAGGGCAGCCATGGATATCCAACTTAAGACGGGATGCTTTGATGACGCGGCGTTGGTGCGCCGCGTCGTTTTTATGGACGAGCAGGGCTACGAGAATGAGTTCGACGTTATCGACGAGGATCCGAGCTGCATCCATGTGACGCTCTATGTAGACGGTGAGCTTGCCGGTTGCTCGCGCGTGTTTCCCGAAGAGCTTGAGCGCGCGGCTGACGCAGAGGCTCCGGTGTCGCCGGCGTGCGATTTGGACGAAGGCGTCGCGGCGGGGGAGACCTATATTATGGGGCGCGTGGCTGTACTGCCGAGCATGCGCCGTCGCGGTCTGGCGAGCAAGATTGTCGAGGCCAGTGATACGTGCGCGCGTGATGCCGGCTCCAAGCTCATTAAGCTGCACGCGCAGGAATACGTGCTACCACTCTATGCCAAGGCGGGCTACACGCAGATTGCCCCGGTGGACTATGAAGACGAGGGCCAGCCCCATGCCTGGATGGCCAAGCGGGTCGTGGGCGACAGATAGGGACGTTCCTTTTCTGCCGGCAGTTTGGGACACTCCTTGGCAATTGGCGCATCAGAGCGTTTGGACATACAGTTTTTCGATTCCGTATGTATATATGCGCGCTAATGGGTTATAAAATCTAAGTCTGAACATAGCAGGTCTGCGATGCGGCTCGGGCAACCGGGCCGTTTTTTGCGGACGGGGGTAGCGCGAAAGGACTGCACATGCGTCAATTTAAGACCGAGAGCAAAAAACTGCTCGACCTCATGATCAACTCCATCTACACCAATAAGGAAATCTTCCTGCGCGAGCTTATCTCCAACGCGAGTGATGCCGTCGACAAGCTCAACTTTAAGAGCCTGCAGGACCCGAGCGTCAAGATCGATCAGGGCGACCTGGCCATTCGCGTCTCCTTCGATAAAGATGCCCGCACCATCACGATTTCGGATAACGGCATCGGCATGACCGCCGAGGAGCTCGAGCGCAATCTGGGCACCATCGCCCATTCCGGCTCCGAGGAGTTTAAGACCGAGAATGCCGAGCAACAGGGCTCCGATGTTGACATCATCGGCCAGTTTGGCGTGGGCTTCTACTCTGCCTTTATGGTTGCCAGCCACGTAAAGGTTGTCAGCCGCGCCTATGGCGAGGACACCGCTCACGTGTGGGAGTCTGATGGTCTTGAGGGTTACACCATCGAAGACGGCGAGCGCGCCGAGCACGGCACCGATGTCATCCTGACGCTGCGCGAGAACGAGAAGCTCGACGCCGACGGCGAGGCCGAGACCTACGATCGCTTCCTGACCGAGTGGGGCCTCAAGAGCCTGATTCAGCAGTACAGCAACTATGTGCGTTACCCGATCCAGATGATGGTGTCCAAGAGCCGCCAGAAGCCCAAGCCCGAGGATGCTGGCGATGACTACACGCCCGAGTACGAGGACTACCAGGAGCTCGAGACCGTCAATTCCATGACACCGATTTGGAAGAAGCGCAGCTCCGATGTTGAGCAGAAGGACTATGACGAGTTCTACAAGTCTACGTTCCACGACTTTGACGATCCGGCGCGCACCATCAGCTTCCATGCCGAGGGTACGCTCGAGTACGACGCCCTGCTGTTTGTGCCGGGCCGTGCCCCGTTCGATCTGTACAGCAAGGACTACGAGAAGGGCCTGGCGCTCTACAGCTCCAACGTGCTGATTATGGAGAAGTGCGACGACCTGCTGCCCGACTACTACAACTTTGTCCGCGGCGTCGTGGATTCCGCCGACGTGTCGCTCAACATCTCGCGCGAGACGCTGCAGCAGAACCGTCAGCTCAAGGCTATCGCCAAGCGTGTGGAAAAGAAGATTACCGCCGACCTTGAGGATATGCGTGACAACGACCGCGAGGCATACGAGAAGTTCTTTGAGAACTTTGGCCGCGGCCTTAAGTATGGCATCTACTCGAGCTACGGCATGAAGGTCGATGAGCTCGCCGACCTGCTGCTGTTCTGGTCTGCCAAGGAGCAGAAGATGATTACCCTGGCCGAGTATGCCAAGGGTATGCCCGAGGACCAGAAGGCCATCTACTACGCCGCCGGCGACTCGCGTGAGCGCTTGGCCAAGATGCCCGTGGTAAAGGGCGTGCTCGACCGCGGTTACGACGTGCTGCTTCTGACGCAGGACGTGGATGAGTTCACCTTCCAGGCCATGCGTGAGTACGTTGCTGCCGATATGTCCAAGATCTACGAGGACGATGCAGCTCGCGAGGCTGCCGAAAAGGCCGTGGCCGACGGTGCCGAGCCCGAGGTCGAGGATCGTCACCTGGAGCTTAAGAACGTCGCGACCGGCGATCTTGATCTGGCGACCGAGGACGAAAAGAAGGAGGCCGAGGACGCCACCAAGGAAAACGAGGACCTCTTTAGCGCTATGAAGGAGGCGCTCGGTGACAAGGTCGAGAAAGTTGCCGTCTCCGCGCGCCTGACCGATGCCCCCGCTTGCATCACCACCGAGGGCCCGCTTTCGCTCGAGATGGAGAAGGTGCTCCAGAAGGGACCCGAGGGCGCGCCCGACGGCATGCCCAAGAGCCAGCGCGTGCTCGAGCTCAACGCCAAGCACCCGGTCTTTGACAAGCTTGTCGCTGCCCAGAAGGCGGGCGACGCTGACAAGATCAAGCAGTACTCCGGTCTGCTCTATGACCAGGCTCTGCTGGTCGAGGGCATTCTCCCCGAGGACCCCGTTGCCTTCGCAGCGGCTGTTTGCAACTTGATGTAGTTAAGTAGTTACGCCTTTGGGTCCGCCGTTCTAACGAACCTATTGGTTCCGTCGTTCTAACGAACGACGGACCGGTCGACGCTGCAAACGCCCCTAAGCGGCAATCTGACGTTCAATCGTCGGTCGCGTACCAAAGTACGCTTCCCTCCTCTTTCACGTCACCTTGCTCGCTCAGGGGCGTTTTCGCTGACTTATGCTCAACCTGCGACGCTTTCGTGGCCCTAAGTAGTCATCGGGGACGTTCTTGTTTGACTAGTCGTTTAAGAACGTTCCCAATGACTATTCGGATTGCTAATTTGTGCGGGCTGTGGTTTTGTGACCTGCTGAAATTAAAGATACTGTACAACTGTACACTAACTCATCTTCGTAGTATATTGCTACCCGCAAAACTCAGCACCATTGTGCCGCGAGGCACTAAAGCGCCTACGTACAATGGTTGTCGATAGTACGATTCGATTCAACGACAGGATGGATGGTCCAAGCGTGAGTCTCGGCAGCAAACTATCCAACGCAAAGGTCTCCTTTGCGATATTCAAGCGCGACATTAAGCGACTGCTTGTGAACCCCGTCGCCTTGGTGGTTACCCTGGGCGTGTGCGTTATCCCCTCGCTGTATGCCTGGTACAACATCGTGGCAAACTGGGATCCGTACGGAAACACCCAAGGCATTAAAATCGCTATCGCCAACAACGATCAGGGCACCCAGAACGACCTAGTGGGCGAGCTTAATGCGGGCGATAAGGTGGTCGATCAGCTCAAGGAAAACGATCGGCTGGGCTGGACCTTCGTCGATTCGGCCGCCGATGCCAAAGAGGGCGTCGAGAGCGGGGAATACTACGCGGCGATCGTAATCCCCAAGAACTTCTCCGACAATCTGGTCTCGATGCTCGACGGCAACTACCATCAGCCGAAGCTCACCTATTACGTCAACGAGAAAAAGAGCGCCATTGCGCCCAAGGTCACCGATACCGGTGCCAACACCATCGAGGAGCAGATCAACTCGGAGTTTGTCTCCACGGTGGGCGAGACTGTTGCCAGTATCGCCAAGGATGCCGGTGTCGATTTAAAGGACAAGGCAACCCAGACTCAGGACTCGCTGACAAGTTCGGTGTCCGAGGCATCCGACACCTTGGGTGAGGTGCGCGATTCGATTGGCGATATGAATGCCGCCATCGATAAGACGAGTGGCGCTATCGCCTCGGCTGATGCGGCGCTTGCCGGCTTGCAAGGTCAGGCACCGTCGCTGACGCAGGCAATCTCCCAGGGCAACGACCTGCTGGGCGAGGCTCGCGCCACGGCGGGCAACTCTATCACCTCGCTCTCCAAGGCACTCTCGGAAGGTAGCCTTGCACTCACCAAGACGTCAGCCTCCGCGAACGCTGCGATTGGCAAGCTAACGGGTACGGTCACATCTACGACCACCCGCATCGACAACTCGCTCGAGTCTCTCCAAGCGACGATCGATCACAATAAGGCCGTTATCGGGCACTTGGAGATTCTCGTTAATGACACGTCGACAGGTTCCGAGGAAATTGACGCGCGCATTGTATCGACCATCGATTCGCTTCGCGAGCAAAACCAGAAGCTGCAGAGCATCAAGGATGGCCTTTCTGCACAGTCGAGCGCCATGGCAAACGACGCTACGGCAATCTCGAACGCGAGCAACGCACTCAACGCGGCAATTCAGACCGGTACGGCTAACCTCGGTCAGGCTCAGACCGATCTGGGTCAGAACGCACTTCCGAAGGCTTCGAGCGCGCTTGACTCCTTTGCCGCCGTTTCGGGCGATTTGACCGGCATTGTGTCGGGTATGACCCCCACGATAGCGAGCGCGCGCGGCACGCTGGCGCAGCTCGATGCCACGCTCAAGCAGGCAAAGACCACGCTGTCCCAAACCGACGCCTCCCTTGCCAAGGTTCAGGACAAGCTCGCGACCGCCGCCAATGACATTGCGGCGCTGCAGACCTCTGAGTCTATGGGCGAGTTAGCCGACCTCATGGACGTCGACGTCAATGACGTGGCAGATTTCATGGCATCTCCGGTTGAGCTGACGTCCAAGTCAATCTATCCGGTCAAGAGCTTTGGCTCGGGCATCGCGCCCTTCTACACCAATCTGGCGCTGTGGGTAGGCGGCTATGTGCTCATCGCTATCTATAAACTCGAGGTCGACCGCGAGGGCATCGGTAGCTTTACGGCGCGTCAGGGCTACTTTGGCCGCTGGCTGCTGCTGGTGATCCTGGGCGCGTTCCAGGCCATTATCGTTACGGTGGGCGACCTGGTCATTGGCGTTCAGTGCGTCAATCCGCTGCTCTTTGTACTGGGCGGCATCGCTATTTCGTTCACCTACGTCAACATCATCTATGCGCTGTCCACCACGTTTAAGCATATCGGTAAAGCCATTGGCGTCATCCTCGTCATTGTGCAGATCCCCGGCTCGTCGGGCATGTATCCCATCGAGATGATGCCCGGCTTCTTCCAATGGCTGCATCCGCTGCTGCCCTTCACCTATGGCATCAACCTGCTGCGCGAGACCGTCGGTGGCATGTATTCGTTCAACTACCTGTTCAACCTGTGCATCCTGGGCGTGTTCCTTGCCATCGCACTCTTTATTGGCTTGCAGCTGCGTCCGCTGCTGCTCAACCTCAACCTGCTCTTTGACAAGCAGCTTTCCACGACGGGCCTCATGATCTGCGAGTCCAACGACCTGCCGCGCCAGCGCTATTCGCTGCGCACGGCCATGCGCGTCATGCTCGATTCGGATTCGTACCGTCGCGAGCTGCTCGATCATGCCGTGGCGTTTGAGCATCGCTACCCGTACTACATCAAGGGCGGTTTTGCCGCCGTGGTAGGCGTGCAGGTTCTGCTCTTTGTGCTTTCGACGGTGCTCGATATCGACAATAACGGCAAGATCATCCTGCTCGTTATCTGGATCATTTCGGTTATCGCCATCTGCGGCTGGCTCATCAACATCGAATACATCCGTGCGAGCCTCAATACCCAGATGCGTATCTCGGCGCTTTCGGACGAGGACCTTCGCCGCGAGATGCGCGAGCACACGGCTGCCATCCCTGCCGCCCGTCGCATGTTTGGTCTCAACGCCAGCGAGTGTGGCGCCAAGGGAGGCGAACAGCCTACGAGCCGTCTGTCGCATATCGGTGCGCATCGTAAGGCTCAAGATGCCGACGGCGCTGACAACGTAAACGGAAACGACGGGGACACCACCTCGCTTGGCAAGCACTCTAAAGGAGGTGAGGCATAAATGAAAAACATCCTGCACCTGTTTAAGCGCGATGTCCAAAACGTGTCTCGCTCCGTGATCGGCATGGTCGTCGTGATGGGCCTGATCATCGTGCCATGTCTCTATGCATGGTTTAACATCGCCGGAAGCTGGGATCCCTACGGCAATACCGGCAACCTTAAGATCGCCGTGGTCAACACCGATGAGGGTTACGAGAGCGATCTGATTCCCGTCGAGGTCAACGTGGGCGAAAACGTAACCGCCACCCTGCGCGGCAACGAGAACTTCGACTGGGTCGTCCTCAACGACCGCGATAAGGCGATTGAGGGCGTTAAGTCGGGCGCGTACTACGCTGCCGTCGTTATCCCTAAAACGTTTAGCGCTGACATGATGACGCTTTTCTCGACCGAGGTGAAGCACGCCGATATCGAGTTCTATGAGAACCAGAAGGCCAACGCCATCGCACAGATCGTGACTGAAAAGGGTTCGAGCGCCGTCCAGAGTCAGGTCAACGAGACCTTTACCAAGACCATCACGACCATCGGCCTTAAGACCGTGTCCAGCCTGCTCGACTATATGAGTACCGACCAGGTGAGCAACTTTATCGCCAATCTGTCCTCGACGCTGGGCGATTCGGTCGAGGACCTGCAGGACGTTCAGGCGAGTGCGACGTCGCTCGCGGGCATTTTGAGCTCCACGTCCGATTCACTGACATCGGCGGGCGGCATGCTCAAGCAGACGGGCACCGTTGATGAGTCGACGAAGCAGCTGATGGAGCACGCCAAGAGCGGCATCAATGATTCCAAGGAAGCGCTCAAGGCCGCCAACGATGCCGTTGACGCAGCGATTGACGGAAGCGCGGGCTCGTTCGACAACGTGTCCGCCGAGCTTGCGAAGGCATTCGATGCCGCGAATCAGCATGTTGACCTTACGGTGTCTCAGCTCAACGAAGCCGCAGCGGCGCTCAATACGCGTGCTGACGATATCGATGCGATGGCCGATCAGCTCCGCAACCTTGCCGACCAGGTGAGTGATGACAAGCTCAAAGACGGTCTCGAGTCCGCTGCGACGTCGCTGGGCAGAATTGCCGTGGAGTACCGCAACAATGCGAAGGACCTGACGGCGACCGCAAAGTCCCTTTCGGACGGCATGGCGGAGGTCAACAACTCGCGTGCCGAGGTCGACCAGGCTATCGCCGATGCCAAGGCGGGTATCTCGGGAGCCAAGTCCGACTACGATTCCACGTTCTCGGTTAAGGCCAAGGAGCTCAAGAAGACCATTTCGGGCGTTCTGGATTCCCTGAACGGTATCTCGGGTGACTTGGATAGCGCCGTGAGCGGTCTGACCGACGCCTCTGGTTCGCTCGCGAAGGGTCTCTCCAAGGCTGCAGGGCTCGTCAACAAGGCTTCTGACCAGCTGGGTGAGGCATCGGACAAGATCAGCGCGTTCAAGGACGAGCTCGACGGCGCCCTGATGTCGGGTGACCTGGCGACGATCAAGACGATGATCGGCAACGACCCCGAGGGTTTGGCCGTGTCGCTTTCCGGTCCCGTCGCGCTCGATCGTAAGCCGGTCTATCCAATCCGCAATTACGGTTCGGCCATGGCGCCGTTCTATACGATCCTGTCGCTGTGGGTGGGCTCGATCGTGCTGGCAGCCATGATGAAGGTCTCGGTTGACGACGAACTCATCAACGAGCTGATCCCCGTGCGCCTGCACGAGATCTACCTGGGCCGCTACCTGTTCTTTGGAGGTCTGGCCCTGCTGCAGGCGACACTCGTGTGCGCGGGCGACATCCTGTTCTTTGGCATCCAATGCGACAACCCGCTGCAGTTTGTACTTGCCGGCTGGGTCGCGAGTCTCGTGTTCTCCAATATCGTCTACACGCTCACCGTGTCGTTTGGTGATATCGGTAAGGCGCTCGCCGTCGTGCTGTTGGTTATGCAGGTCGGCGGTTCGGGCGGTACGTTCCCCATCGAGATGACCGGCCCTGTGTTCCAGGCGATCTATCCGTTCCTGCCGTTCACCCACGGCATCAACGCCATGCATGCCGCCATGGCTGGCGCCTACCATATGGAGTACTGGGTTGAACTTGGCATTCTGGCGAGCTATCTGATTCCGTCGCTGGCACTGGGCGTCGTCTTCCGCCGCCCGGTCATCAAAGCCAACGACTGGATTATCGAAAAGCTGGAGTCAACAAAGCTTATTTAGTTACGCGGTTTTACCAAACCGCGTAACGGCTCGACGCTGCAAACGTCCCTAAGCGGCAATCTGACGTTCAATTTCAAGGGCGCGACCAGAAGGTCAGCGCCCTTTCATTTCACGTCACCTTGCTCGCTTAGGGGCGTTTTCGCTGACGTTGCCGGAACATCGAGGTTTTCTGTACCGACGCTTTAGCGTAGTGAATTGCGTGGGTTGCTTGGTTGTTGCTACAGTAGCGGGGCGTGCCGGGGGTCCGGCGCGTCCCGTTTTTATTTGACCATGAGGCGGCACGCAGCCATACGCGTGCGGACACCACGCCCAGATTGAGTGCGAGGATGTTCCATGGCCCAATACGCTGCCAACGAAATCGAAAACATGCCCGATAGCCCTGTAGCCCGTGAGGATTTGGGCGCGGGTGGTATTCCCCGGGGTGCCGGCGCACGCTCGCCGTTGTTCTGGAAAGTTCTACTGCTTTCGGTGGCGATTATCTGGGGCTACTCCTTTACCACTATGAAGGACGCACTCGACACCATTCCGGTGTTCGAGCTGGTCTATGTTCGCTTTCTCCCGGCATCACTGGTTATGTTTGCAATTTTCCATAAGCGCATCATCGCTCATTTCAATGCCCGCAACCTGATCGTCGGGCTTGGCATGGGCGCGCTCATGTGGGGTGCCTACGGTTTGCAGACGATCGGCCTGGCACAGACCACGGCGGGCAAGAGCGCTTTTTTGACCGGCACGTATTGCATCCTTGTGCCGTTTGCAAGCTATGTCCTGAGCGGTGAAAAGCTTACCCGGTATAACCTGGGTGCAGCGTTGTTGTGCCTGGCGGGTATTGGCCTGGTAGCGCTCGATAGCGTCGAGTTCAATGCCGGCGATGTTATTACCTTGGGCGGCGCGATCTTCTTCGCCATCCAGATGGCGGTGACTGCCAAGTACGGTCGCAAGATGGACATCAACGTCATCACGTTTTGGATGTTTGTGGGCAATGGCGTTTTGAGTTTAATCACGTCGCTGCTATTCGAGACTCAGGCGCCCCTCTCTGCATGGACGCCTGAGTTTATCGGTGTGGCTGTTTTCCTCTCGGTGGGCTGCACATGCGTGGCGCTGCTCGTCCAAAACGTCGGTTTGGCGCATGTCCCCGCCTCGACGGGCTCACTGCTTCTTTCGATGGAGTCGCCTTCGGGCGTGTTGTTTTCGGTGCTGCTGATGGGGGAGGCGCTCACCTCGCGCCTGCTCGCCGGCTTCGTGCTTATCTTCCTGTCGATTATCTTGAGCGAGACTCACTTCGATTTTTTGCGCAAAAAGCCGCGCCCGCAATTGTAAACAACTTGTTGCGCCGCCCTCTCGGGGCGGCATTTTTTATGCATCGCCCTTAAAGTTGTACCTTGCACTTTACGCTATCAAAGTGCTTGCTGCAAAAACGTTACTGGAGGGCATTTATGGCACCAGCTCTGTCCGATCTTCAACCGCAATCAGCGCCCAAGGCCACCGCAGCGGCGCAGGCCGCTATCGGTGACGGTCTCGTTGCAGAAGCTCAGGCTTTTGCAGACGAGACCGCTGTGTGGCGACACGATTTACACCAGATGCCCGAGCTGGGTAATAGTCTCCCGCAGACCTCTGCGTATATTCAAGCGCGCCTGACCGAGATGGAAATCCCATTTGCCACGCTCGTCGATGGTTCCTGTGTTGTGGGCCTTGTCGGCGCCGGTGCCGCCGCGGCCCAGGGCAATGGCGTCTGCACGGACGAACAGGCCGGTACGGTCATCATGCTTCGCGGCGACATGGATGCCCTGCCCGTTGTCGAGGAATCGGGCGAGCCTTTCGCTTCCACCAACGGCTGCATGCACGCTTGTGGCCACGATATGCATGCGACGGCGCTGCTCGGCGCGGCCCGTTTGCTCAAGGCCCGCGAGGCCGAGCTTGTCGACGCCAATGCCACCGTCAAACTGCTGTTCCAGCCGGGTGAGGAGACCTTTGAGGGAGCCCGCGCTGCCATCGCCGATGGCCTGCTGCAGAACCCGCGCCCCCAGGCTGCCTTTGCCATGCACGTCAACAGCCAATCGCCGCTCGGCCTGGTGCTCTATGGGAGCCCGGCGCTTTCGGGCGTGTACGGTTTCCGCATCACGCTGCAGGGCAAGGGCGGCCATGGCTCGAGCCCCGAGATCTGCATCGACCCCATCACGGCCGGCGTCCATGTGCACCTGGCGCTCCAGGAGCTTATCTCCCGCGAGGTGCCAGCGGCCAAGGAAGTCGCACTTACCGTTGGTAAGTTCGCTGGCGGCTTGGCGGCCAACGTCATCCCCGACACCTGTGTGCTCGAGGGAACGCTGCGCGGCTTCGATGTCGAGCTCATGACTCATCTCAAGGAGCGTATCGCGGAGGTCGTCAACGGCGTTGCCGCAACATATCGTACGCCGGCAACCATCGAGACGCTCTCGGACGTTCCGCCGCTCGTGCTCGACAGCGATATGACCCAGGCCTCGCTTGGTTACGTGGGCGCGGTGCTGCCCAAGGCTGCCTTCCTGCCGCTATTCCACGCCATGGCGAGCGAGGACTTCGCGCTTATCTCGAGCGAGATTCCGAGTGCGTACTTTACCGTGGGCGCGGCCGTGACCGATACGGACGAGCATTTTGCCCAGCATCATCCCAAGGCGCGCTTTAACGATGCCGAGCTTCCTCTCGGCGCCGCGGCTTATGCCGCCGTCGCTCTCGGATACATTGCGGACCACAAGGAGTAATCCATGTCCCAGCAAAGTAAATATTTCCCCGGCTGGCTCGTGGTGGCCTCCGGCTTTGTCATCATGGCCACGTGCTACACCATTTTCGTTAACTGCATGACTATTCCTTCCGCACCAAGCCTTCCGAGATCGGTCTTAAGCCGCTCGGCGAGAATCCAGGCGACCCGTCTGCTTCTGCCACGGGTGATAAGAACGAGAAGGCAGCCCCCGAGGTTAGCGTCGGCTGGTCTCGTATCAAGAAGAGCCCGGCATTTTGGCTGCTTGTCGTCGCCTTCCTCTTTATGGGCTTGGTCAATGGCGCCATCCTGCCCAACCAGGTTACCAACATGACGAGTGTTACCGTCAACGGTGCCAAGATTGTCACGGGCGGCCACGATCCCATGTGGGCGGGTACCGTACTTTCGGCCTACATGGTCACCGTCGTTATTGCCAAGATTTCGCTCGGTGCGATCTATGACCGCTTTGGCCTGCGCTTTGGCAATATCCTTGGCTCCGTTGCGTGCATTATCGCCTGCGTGGCGCTGTGTTTCCCGACGACGGACCTCGGTCCTATTGTCGCCGCTGTGAGCTTTGGTGTTGGAACGTGCATGGGCACCATCACGCCTACCATCGCCGCGTCCAAGCAGTTTGGCATGGCCGACCTGGGTAAGGTCACGGGCACCATTACCTCGCTCGAGATGGTCGGCGGCACCGTGGGCGCCATTGTCTCGGGCGTGCTGTTCGATGCCACGGGCTCCTTTGCGAGCACCTGGATCGTGTGCCTGGCGTGCTCCGTGGTCATGCTCGTGTTCCTGCTGGCATCCGAGCCCATCGCCGCCAAGCTGCGCGCAAGCGTGGCGGGGGAGTAGATAGGCCAAAGCGCATTGCCGCTTGTCCGCTTCGTCCGTGGCTACCGCGGCGGCGTGTCTGGCCGAACGAGTCCCCATACCCTCGTTCGGTCAGACACGCCGCCGCGTTGCTGCTTTGTGCCGTATAATGTCCACTACCTATGACGCGATACAAAAGAAAGGTGTTTGCCCATGCAGGCACAGAAGGCGGAGGGAACCCGCGACCTTATCGGCGCCGAGATGCGCGCTTGGCAAAAGATGCAGCAGATCGCTGCCGGCGTGTTCGAGCCGTTTGGTTTTAAACCCATCGAGACGCCCGCGATCGAGCAGGTGGACGTCTTTGTCCACGGCATCGGCCAGTCGACCGACGTCGTGCGCAAGGAGATGTTCCGCGTCTTTAGCGGCGCCAACCTGGAGCGCGTCTTTACCGAGGGCACCGACACAAAACTCAAGCCCAAGCAGCGCCTGGCGCTTCGTCCCGAGGGCACGGCCGGTGTGGTGCGCGCAGTCGTGGAGAACAACCTGGTGCCCCAGGGCTCCACGCCGTTTAAGGCTTACTACGCCGAGGCCATGTTCCGCGGCGAGCGTCCCCAGAAGGGCCGCCTGCGTCAGTTCCACCAGGTGGGTATCGAGTGGCTCGGCGCTCCCGATCCGGCGGCAGACGCCGAGTGCATCATCATGCTCATGGAGTTCTACAAGCGCCTGGGCTTCGATCTTTCCAAGCTCCGTCTGCTCATTAACTCGATGGGCGACGCTCAGTGCCGTCCGGCTTACCGCGAGCAGGTCAAGCAGTTTATCCTCGATCACGCTGACGAGATGTGTGACGAGTGCCGCGAGCGCGCCGAGCTCAACCCGCTGCGTGCCTTCGACTGCAAGAACGACCACTGCCGCGAGATCATGGCCGACGCGCCGCTGATGGGCGACAACCTGTGCGACGAGTGCCGCGAGCACTACGAGCAGGTCAAGCGCTATCTGGATGCCGCCGGTATCGAGTATGTCGAGGATCCCACCCTGGTGCGTGGTCTGGACTACTACACCCGCACCGTCTTTGAGGTCGAGGCTCCCGGTGCCGGCGTCGGCTCCATCGGTGGCGGCGGCCGCTACGACGGCTTGGTCGAGCTCGAGGGCGGCAAGCCCACGGCCGGCGTCGGCTTCGCCGTCGGTTTTGAGCGCGCCCTGCTGGCCCTGCAGGCCTTTGGCAGCGACCTGGGTGCCGATGAGGCCCCGTGCGTCTACGTCGCCAATGCCGGCAAGGAGTTGCGCCAGAACGTCTTTGTCATTACGCAGGAGCTTCGCGCCGCGGGCATCGTGACCGAGGCAGACTATCAGGGCCGTTCGCTCAAGGCTCAGTTTAAGCAGGCCGACAAGGTGGGCGCTAAGCTCATCCTGGTCCTGGGTGGCGACGAGCTTGCCGCCGGCAAGGTCAAGGTACGCGACATGCAGAGCCATGACGAGGTTCTCGTCGATCTGGCCAACGTGGTCGAGGCGGTTCGCGAGCGCCTGTAGCGCATCTTTTTGAGCTGCGGACCCGCTTGAGTGTCCCGTCCATTGCGAGCGATTGTTACGGGGGTGTTTCGCATTTATGCGGAATGCCCCCGTTTGTGTATGCCGTCCACCGAGAAATACGACCATTTAGAGCAAAAACCCTTGCAATGCAGAAAATACTTTTGTGTGGTAAAGCGCAATCAGTATCGAAAGTATTTCGCAAGCGCCTATAATGAATACCGCATGTTACGTGCATAGAAGGAGGAATGGGAGGAAACGTGGCTGAGAACCTAAGCAACCAGTCTGTACCCGAAGCCGCGGCGCGCGTCGCTGCCGTGGTCAACCGCCTCGTTAACCGAATCGGCTCGAATGCCGAGTCCAGGGAGCGTCTCGCCGAGATCGAGATCCCCGAGGAGCTGCGCGACAATCTGGCGCTGTTCCTGCGCCTGGAGCGTCGTGTGCTTAGCGAGTATGATCCTGAGATCGCGGACCTGTTCGACAAGATCCTGTCGGCCGAGATTGTGGCCAATGCCGGCAACCCCGGTACCCGCGCTGCCGACGAGGCCGTCGACGAGCAGGGCGTGCCCACCGCCGACGAGCCTACCGCCGTGGCATTCCGTGAGGTCGTCGATCTGATCGACAGTCTGCCGCTTGATAAGCAGCAGGTCATCGTTCGCGCCTTTACGAGCTTCTTCCACCTGGCAAACCTGTCGGAGGAGAACTACCGTGTGGCGCAGCTGCGCGAGCGCGAGGCCGGCGCATCGACCGATACCGAGGTCGATCCCGCCAACGAGCTCACCGTCGCCTATCACCAGTTGGTAAACGAGATGGGTGTCGAGGGCGCCAACGAGCTGCTCGGCAAGCTCGAGTTCCACCCTGTCTTTACCGCACATCCCACCGAGGCCCGTCGCAAGGCCGTCGAGGGCAAGATTCGCCGTATCTCCAATCTGCTGGAGGAGCGTCCGCGTCTGGGCGGCTCCGACCTGGTGGAGAACGAGCGCCATATGCTGCAGGAGATCGACGCCCTGGTGCGTACGAGCCCCATCGCGCTCAAGAAGCCCACGCCGGTCGAGGAAGCCGATACCATCATCGACATCTTCGATAACACGCTGTTCGACGTCATCCCCGTCATCTATCGTCGCTTTGACGACTGGGTGCTGGGCGACAAGGCCGGTACCGTGCCGCCGCTGTGCCCGGCGTTCTTCCATCCCGGCAGCTGGATCGGTTCCGACCGCGACGGTAACCCCAACGTCACCGCCAAGGTGAGCCGTGAGGTCGCCGCCAAGTACTTCACTCACATGGTGCTCAAGCTCGAGGACAAGTGCCGCCGCATCGGCCGCAACCTCACGCTCGAGGCCACCTACAGCAAGCCTTCTGCTGAACTCATCAACCTGTGGAACCATCAGGTCGAGATGAGCCCTCGGTACACGGCCCGCGCCGAGCTGATCTCCGAGCACGAGCCGCATCGCGCCGTCATGCTCGTCATGGCAGATCGTCTGAACGCCACCGTTCGTCGCATCACCGACACCATGTATCACAGCGCCGATGAGTTCCTGGATGACCTGCGTGTCGTTCAGCGCTCCCTGGCCGCCTGCGGTGCCGTCCGTGCTGCCTACGGCCCGGTCCAGACCATCATCTGGCAGGTCGAGTCCTTCGGCTTCCATATGGTCGAGATGGAGTTCCGTCAGCACTCCGTGGTGCACGCCCGCGCCCTCAAGGATATCCACGAGAACGGTATCCATGGCGACCTGCAGCCTATGACACGCGAGGTCATCGATACCTTCCGCGCTATCGGCTCCATCCAAAAGCGCTACGGCAAGAAGATGGCGCACCGCTACATCATCTCGTTCACCAAGAGCGCTCAGCATGTGGCCGACGTCTTTGAGCTGGCCCACCTGTCCTTTGCACACGAAGAGGATGTCCCCGAGCTCGACGTGATCCCGCTGTTCGAGCAGCTCGAGGACCTCGAGGGCTGCGTCGACGTGCTCGACCAGATGCTCACGCTGCCCGTGGTGCAAAAGCGCCTTGCCCAGACCAACCGCCGCATGGAGGTCATGCTGGGCTATTCCGACTCCTCCAAGGATGCCGGTCCTACCACGGCCATGCTCGCGCTGCACTCCGCGCAGGAGCGCATTGCCAAGTGGGCCGAGAAGAACGATATCGACCTGGTGCTCATGCACGGTCGCGGCGGTGCCGTGGGCCGTGGCGGCGGCCCGGCCAACAAGGCCGTGCTGGCGCAGCCCAAGGGTTCGGTCAACTGCTTCTTTAAGCTCACCGAGCAGGGCGAGGTCATCTTTGCCCGTTACGGCAACCGCACGCTGGCCCAGCGCCATGTTGAGTCCGTTGCCGCCGCAACGCTTTTGCAGTCGGCCCCGAGTGTCGAGAAGACCAACACCGAGACCACGCAGAAGTTCTGGGATATGGCCGAGAAGCTCAACGCCGCAAGCCACGAGCGCTATCTGGACCTGCTGAACACCGAGGACTTTACACCGTGGTTCTCGACCGTGACGCCGCTGACCGAGGTCGGTCTGCTGCCGATCGGCTCGCGTCCCGCAAAGCGCGGCTTGGGTGCCAAGTCGCTCGACGACCTGCGTACCATTCCGTGGATCTTCAGCTGGAGCCAGGCGCGCATTAACCTGGCCGCTTGGTACGGCCTGGGCACCGCCTGCGAGCAGTTTGGCGACCTTGACCAGCTTAAGGCTGCCTACCAGGAGTGGCCGTTCTTCCGCACCTTTATCGACAACATCGAGATGTCGATCGCCAAGACCGACCAGCGCATCGCCAAGATGTACCTGCACCTAGGCGATCGCCAGGATTTGTCCGAGAAGGTCTTCACCGAGATGCAGCTCACGCGTAAGTGGGTTCTTGCCATCGTCGGTGACGAATGGCCGCTGCAGCGCCGCCGTGTGCTCGGCTGCGCCGTCCGTGTGCGTAATCCCTACGTCGACGCCCTGTCCATCGCCCAGGTCCGCGCCCTTCGCGAGGTGCGTATGAACCAGGACGAGATGGCCGAGGAGAAGAAGGCCGAGTACATGAGCCTGATTCTTTCGACTGTGACCGGCGTCTCGGCAGGATTGCAGAACACGGGGTAATCGATAGCCCTGTAGCTCTCACCGGGACCCGATGGGTTTCCCTCTGAATGCGTCCTCGCACTTGAAGCCCCCTTATCCTACTCCTTCGGAGCTGCGGATAAGGGGGCTTCGTGCTGCGGAATGCATTCAGAGGGAAACCCGTCGGGTCCCTTCGTCCTCGGTCTTCAGGGATTAAAGCTGATGAAAATAAAGTGCGCTTCGCGCCTAATGTGGAGTGCGGCGAGGGCTTCTTGCGTCCTGCGGAGTGTGCCTAAAAGTAAACTGATGGCGGGCCCTGCGATGTCCGGTCTTCGGCGGATTACTGGCTGGAGAGAGCTGGCGCGCTTCGCGCGTTTTGGATTGGGCCTGTCCCGGCGGCGCGTTTGGCGCTTCGCGCCTCGCGTCTTATCGATCGGGATTGATATGCATGTGGCGCTTCGCGCCTTACGACTGTAGCGGCCGCGGTTCCTTTTGGGATTGCGGCCGTTTTGTTGTGGGTCAAATATGAACGTTGTGTTAATGAGTCGGTGGACGGTGGTGTTTTTCGGCGAGCGGCGTATCCTCTCAACGGTTTAACTAGTGTGTTAGATGAAAGGAAGAGGGCGCTCACCGTTGTTTGAATGTGAACTGCCGTTTGACCACAAGACGTTGCATCTGGAGCTCGAGGATAAGAACTTCGCGGGTGTGATGGAAGGTCACCAAAACGAGTTTAAGACTACGAAATCGCAGGAAGAGCTGGTAGAGGAGTCGCTTGCCAACCCTTATGGCTCGCCTTCGCTCGAGGAGCTTTGTGCTGGCAAGAAGGATATCGTCATCATTAGCTCCGACCATACGCGTCCCGTTCCCTCGCGTGTGACGATGCCTATTCTGCTGCATCACATCCACTCCGCTGCGCCTGAGGCGCGCGTTCGCATTCTGGTTGCAACTGGCATGCACCGTCCGTCGACGCACGAAGAGCTCGTCAACAAGTATGGCGAGGAGATCGTTGCGAACGAGGAGATCGTCATGCATGTCGCGACCGACGACAGCATGATGAAAAAGATCGGTACCCTGCCTTCTGGTGGCGAGTGCATCATCAACAAGATTGCTGCCGATTGCGATCTGCTGCTTGCCGAGGGCTTTATTGAGCCGCATTTCTTTGCCGGTTTCTCTGGCAGCCGCAAGTCGGTCCTGCCCGGCGTCGCCAGCTACAAGACCATCATGTACAACCACAACGGTCAGTTTGTGAACGATTCCCACTCGCGTGCTGGCAACCTGTGCCACAACCACGTGAGCGAGGACATGTTCGCCGCCGCCGAGATGGCTCACCTTGCCTTTGTGCTCAACGTGGTGCTCAACGGCAAGCACGAGGTCATTGGCTCCTTTGCCGGCGACATCCACAAGGCGCACGAGGCCGGCTGCGAGTTCGTGAAGAGCCTTGCCGGCGTTGAGCCCGTCGAGTGCGATATTGCCATCACCACCAACGGTGGCTACCCCCTCGATCAGAACATCTATCAGGCCGTGAAGGGCATGTGCGCTGCCGAGGCCACGCTTCCCGAGGGCGGCGTGATCATCGACGTCGCCGGCTGTGCCGACGGTCACGGTGGCGAGGGCTTCTATCACAACATCGCCGACAACGATCCGGCGGAGTTTGAGCGCGCCTGCATCGACCGTCCTAAGGACGAGACCCTGCCCGACCAGTGGACGAGCCAGATCTTTGCCCGCATTCTGGCGCATCATCCTGTGATCATGGTCACCGACCTGTGCGATCACCAGATGCTCAAGGATATGCACATGACGCCGGTCAACACTATCGAGGAGGCGCTCAAGCTCGCCTTTGAGATGAAGGGTGCCGATGCCAAGGTTGCCGTCATTCCCGATGGCCTGGGCGTTGTTGTTGCGCAGCACTAGTGCGCGGCCTAAACGAATCGTTTATAACCGACAAGAAAGATAAGGTTTTATGCTTACCAAACTCCTCTGTGAATTCGGCGCAACGGCCCTCATGATCATCTTTGGTGTGGGCGTGCACTGCGATACCGTGCTCAAGGGCACCAAGTATCAGGGCTCCGGCCATATGTTTGCCATCACCACCTGGTCCTTTGGCATCTCGGTCTGCCTGTTTGTCTTTGGTGGCGCTGTGTGCATGAACCCCGCCATGGTGCTTGCCCAGTGCATCGTCGGCCTGGTGCCGTGGGGCAACTGCATCCCCTTCATGCTTGCCGATATGCTCGGCGGCTTTGTGGGTGCCGTGATCGCTTGGTTTATGTATGCCGATGAGTTCAAGGCTTCCGAGGGCGTCGTCGACCCCATTGCCCAGCGCAACATCTTCTCGACCAACCCCACCACCGAGGGCACGAACTATGCTCGTAACTTCTTCTGCGAGGCTATCTGCACCTTCGTGTTCATCAGCGCCATCCTTGCTGCCGCTAGCCGCGCCGGCGAGAACGTTCTGATGCTCGCAATCTGCGTCGGCCTGATCGTTTGGGCTGTTGGCATGGGCATGGGCGGCATCACCGGCTTCGCCATGAACCAGGCTCGTGACCTTGGTCCTCGCATGGCCTATCAGGTGCTGCCGATCAAGAACAAGGCTGACAACAACTGGAAGTACGGCCTGCTTGTTCCTGGCATCGCTCCGTTTGTCGGTGCCATCGTGGCTGCGTTGTTTGTGCATGGTTTCTTGGGCATGTTCTAGTCCAAGGCTACATAGTTGTCCGCTGGCCGCATGGGGTAACTTCCCAGCGCGTCCTCGGACATGCAAAAAGGCTCGCTGCGCACTTCGTGCGGCGAGCCTTTTTGCGTCCTGCGGAATGCGCTGGGAAGTTACCCCATGCGGCCAGCTGCGGGATTTTAGTCGCGTTGGAACAAGCAACCCAACATATAAATCTGAATTTGGATGGGAGGGGCTTGTTGCTGATAGGGGCGCTGGGCTGTTGTTGACACTTTGGGATGCGTGGCGCCCTGGGTTGGGGTGATGCTTTGGGATGAGCTTCTTACTTAGTTGAAGAGGGGCTTAATGGCTGATAGGTAGTCTTTGGCTACTTCGGTCTTATCTGCTTGGAAGTTGTGCCAGGCCCACCATTGGACCATTCCTACGAAGCTTGAGGCTATGTGGTGTAGTAGGAAGCTTCGGTCCATGGTGGCGGCGGGGCCGTTTGGGTCGGTGGGGACGGTTTCGGCTGCTCGTGACATGATGGTCTTGCGTAAGCAGTCGGCGAAGACGCGTGAGCCGGCGCCGGCTACCAGTGCCCGTACACCCTGCCGACGATTCCAGAGGGTGTTGAGGATATGCTCGACCTGTACGAGTGGGTCATCGAGGGGCGTACCGTCATTGTCGAGGGCATGGGTGCAGATATCGCGCACGAGCTCAGCGAGCAGGTCATCTTTGCTTTTAAAGAGGCCGTAGAACGTGGCCCGACCCACATGGGCGCGAGCGATGATGACGCCGACGGTGATCTTGCCGTAATCTTCCTCGCACAGGAGCTCGGAGAACGCCGCAACGATGGCGGCACGGCTTTTTGCCTTGCGGGCATCCATGGCTATGCGTCCGCGTGAACGAGCAGGCAGCGGAGCGTGCCGGAGCAGCCCTCGTAAGGGCGCTTGCCGGCGCCGTAGCCGACGGCCTCGATGCGGTAGCGGGCCGGCAGGTGCTCGGACGTGCGCAGTGCGGCGACGATGGCGGCACCCGTGGGCGTCACGAGCTCGCCGGCGACCGGTGCGGGCGTGAGGGCGATATTGCCCGCCTGGCACAGGTTGACGACAGCGGGGACGGGAATGGGCATGAGACCGTGGGCACAGCGGATGGTACCGTGACCCTCAGAGAGCGACTCGACCACGATGTCCTCAATACCCAGGTCATCGAGGCAGATGGCGACAGAGCAGACGTCGACGATGGAGTCGACGGCGCCCACCTCGTGGAACTTGACGGTCTCGGGCGTCTTGCCGTGGGCCTTGGCCTCGGCGGCGGCGAGCGCGGTAAAGATGGCGAGCGCGCGACGCTTGGCGCCATCGCTTAGCTGCGAGCCATCGATGATGGCGGTGACGTCAGCCAAAGAACGGTGGTGATGGTGGTGGGCGTGATGGTGGCCCTCGTGGTCGTGGTCATGCTCGTGGTCGTGGTCATGCTCGTGGCAGTGCTCGTGTTCGTGCTCGCCATGATCATAATGGTGGTGCTCATGCTCGTGCGTGTGCTCGGCAGCTGCTTCGTTGTCGTAGAGCCAGGCCATATCGTGATCGTGGTTCTCGAGCTCCTCTGCAAGCTGGACGTCGAAATCGCAGGCGTCGATGCCATGCTTGCTTACGCGTGTGACGGCGATCGTAAAGCCGTCGACCGGCAGCGTGGCGAGCTGCTCGCGCAGGTGCTCCTCGCTGGCGCCTAGGTCGAGCAGGGCCGCGACGGTCATATCGCCGCTGATGCCCGAGGTGCCGTCGATGATAAGCGTGTGCTGATGATTGGACATGGAATGCTCCTTAACGGGCGCAGGGCGTGCCAGCGCTCAGATGATTGATAAGACTTGCCTGGTAGGCGGCACCAAAGCCATTGTCGATATTGACGACCGAAACGCCGCTGGCGCAGGAGTTGAGCATGGCGAGCAGCGCGGCTACGCCGCCAAAGCTCGCGCCGTACCCCACGCTGGTAGGAACGGCGATGACCGGACAGCTCACAAGGCCGCCGACAACGCTCGCCAGGGCGCCTTCCATGCCGGCGATGGCGATGACCACCTGCGCCTGGGCAAGTTCCTCAGCATGAGCGAGCAGGCGGTGCAGGCCGGCGACACCCACGTCGTAGAGGCGATCGACCTCGTTGCCGTAGAACTCGGCCGTCAACGCGGCTTCCTCGGCGACGGGCAAGTCGCTCGTGCCGGCGCAGGCGACGACGATGCGTCCGTTGCCGGTGGGGGAGGGCTTGCCACCTACCAGGGCGAGCTGGGCGTTCGGGACATATCCCAGGTCGATGTCGTTGCCGAGAAGCTCAGCGGTGCGCGCGGCTTTTTCGGCATCCAAGCGCGTGACCAGGATGCGCTCCTGGCCAGCATCGCGCAGTGCTTCGATAATGGCGGCAATCTGCTCGGCGGTTTTACCGGCCCCGTAGACAACCTCGCCGGCTCCCTGGCGCACTCCGCGCGAAAGATCGAGCTGCGCAAAGCCCAAATCGGCGGTCGGAGCCGTCTGGATGCGCGTGAGGGCGACTGCCGGGGTGACTGCTCCGCCGGCAACATCGCTCAACAATTGCTCAAGATCTCGCTTATCCATATATGTTCCCTTCGACGGCGCAAAGTCTAGCACTCAAAAGGGAGTTTCCGAACATTAGAACAAAATTGTTCGGAAACTAGACATAGAGGATTTAATTCTGCTGTTAGATGGATCGGCTAGTCGCGCAGGATGATGTCCATGGCGAGCATCAGATTGCGCTTGTCGATGGCAAACGGGGCGGCCTCGCGCGTCTTGGGCTTGGCACAAAATGCGATGCCGGTGCCCGCGGCCTGAATCATGGGGATGTCGTTGGCGCCGTCACCGATCGCCACGACGTGGGCAATATCGACACCACACTCAACGGCCCAATCCAGCAGCTGGATAAGCTTGGACTCCTTGGTCACGATGTCTGCCGCCAGCTTACCGGTGAGCTTGCCGCCTACGACCTCCAGGCGGTTGGCCAGGCAAAAGTCGATACCCGCGGCGGCCACGATCTTATCGGCGACCTCGTGAAAGCCGCCGCTTACCACGCCGACCTTCCAGCCCTTGCTGTGCGCCGAGCGCACAAGCTCCAGTGCGCCGGGGGTAAACGTCACGCGCTCAAAGGTGCGCTCGAACACGCTCTCGTCTAAGCCCGCAAGCAAGCTCACGCGCTCTTCGAGTGCCTGCTTAAAGTCGAGCTCGCCGCGCATCGCACGTTCGGTAATTTGCGCCACCTGCTCGCCTACGCCTGCCTCCTCGCCCAACAGGTCGATGACCTCCTGGTTGATGAGGGTGGAGTCGATATCCATAACGATGAGGCGTGCAGTCATGTTGGGCCTTTCCGAGTGCAGTTGTATTGGGGCACATTGTCGCACGCGGCGCACTTCGGCAACGGCTGCGGTGCGTCAATTGTTTCGTCTCCGTCAAGTCTTTGGGCAGGAGCTAGTTTTTCGCGGCACATCGACGCGGGTGCGATAAGATAGAACGCCATGTCCGGCTGCGCGGTTTACGCAGGCTGGGCAAATCTGTACGACGCCGCCCGGAACGACACGGGGCGGCACAGATCCATAAAGGAGGATCACTGGTATGAGCCAGACCCGTCCCATTGACGAGCATTCCATGCACACCCGTACCTGCGGCGAGCTTCGCTTCGAGAACGTGGGCGAAGAGGTCACCCTCACCGGTTGGGTGAGCCGTCGCCGCGACCACGGCGGCCTAATCTTCTGCGACCTTCGCGACCGCGAGGGCATCACGCAGCTCACCTTCGACCCCGAACACTCCGACGGCGACGCCTTTAAGATCGCCGAGACCATGCGTCCCGAGTGGCCCATCAAGATTCACGGCGTCGTGCGCGCCCGTGGCGAGGAGACCACCAACACCAAGCTCGCGACCGGCGAGATCGAGGTCCTGACCGACCACGCCGAGGTGCTCAACACCTCCGTCACCCCGCCGTTCCAGATCGAGGACGGCATCGAGACCAGCGAGGACACCCGTCTGCGCTATCGCTATCTGGACCTTCGTCGTCCCGAGATGATGGCCAACCTCAAGCTGCGCTCCGACTTTACCTTTGCCATTCGCGAGGCGCTGCACAACCGTGAGTTCATGGAGGTCGAGACGCCCTCCCTGTTCAAGTCCACGCCCGAGGGCGCCCGCGACTTCATCGTCCCCAGCCGCATCCAGCCGGGCAACTTCTACGCTCTGCCGCAGTCCCCGCAGCTCCTGAAGCAGCTGCTTATGGTCGGTGGCGTCGAGCGCTACTATCAGGTTGCCAAGTGCTTCCGCGACGAGGACCTGCGTGCCGACCGTCAGCCCGAGTTCACCCAGGTCGATATCGAGATGTCCTTCGTGGACCAGAACGACGTTATGAGCGCGCTCGAAGAGGTCCTGGCCGACGCCTTCGGCCGCATGGGTGTCGAGATGCCCACGCCGCTGCGTCGCATGGACTATTGGGAGGCCATGGACACCTATGGCTCCGACAAGCCCGATACCCGCTACGGCATGCACCTGGTCGACCTGACCGACATCTTTGCCAACTCCAAGTTCAAGGTCTTCGCGACTGCTGCAAACGAGGAGGGCTCTGTCGTCAAGGCCATCAACGCCAAGGGCGCCGGCGCCTGGGCACGTGCCAAGATCGATAAGCTCGCCGGCGTGGCCTCCACGTTTGGCGCCAAGGGCCTGGCCTGGATCGCTTTCCGCGAGGATGGCTCCATCAACAGCCCCATCGTCAAGTTCTTCTCGGACGAGGAGATGGCGGCTCTGCGTGAGCGCATGAACGTCGAGCCCGGCGACCTTGTGATGTTCGCCGCCGGTCCGCGCCTGCTCTCTGACGAGATCCTGGGCGGCATGCGTTCCCACATGGCTAACGCGCTCGAGATCAAGCGCGAGGGCCACGACTTCCTGTGGGTCGTCAACTTCCCGCTGTTCCACTGGGACGAGGATCGCAAGGCCTATGCTGCCGAGCACCAGCCCTTTACCCTGCCGACCGAGACCGACATCGCCAAGATCGAGGCCGACCCGCTGGCAGCCGGTTCCTGCACCTACGACTTTGTCATGGACGGCTTTGAGGCCGGTGGCGGCGGTATGCGTATCCACAACGCCGAGATGCAGATGTCCATGCTTAAGCTCCTGGGCTTTACCGAAGAGCGCGCCGAGTCTCAGTTCGGCTTCCTCATGGAGGCCCTCAAGTTTGGTGCGCCCCCGATGGGCGGCTTCGCCTTGGGCCTGGACCGCGTATGCATGCTGCTCACCGGTTCCGATTCCATCCGCGACGTCATGGCGTTCCCCAAGACGGCCAGCGGCTCCGACCTCATGTCGGGCGCCCCGAGTGCTGTTTCCGGTGCCCAGCTCAAGGACGTCAGCCTGCGCCTGATGTAGGCGAGCGACTACCTATTGCCTGTAACGAGGGAAGGACGTGTGCCTTCCCTCGTTTTTTATGCGCCGATGTTTCGAGGGCTTGGGGAGAACGGGCGTCGCGGAAACTGCATCCCAGAATTTACGTCCAGAACGGGATACGGTTTCCCGAACAGGGCCCTTTGGGAAAGTGCGACCCAGAATCCAACCAAATAACGGGACACAGTTTCCGGTCGAGCTTCTGCCGGACCTCAACAAGCATCTAACGCTACAATAACTACCACGTGGCTGGGTTTGCCGGCCGAATGTGCGATGCCGCGGGAGGGGACATGGTCGAGTTTACAAAGACGATTAAAGATCCGTTGGGACTGCATGCCCGCCCGGTTGCGCTGCTCTACGACATCATTGCCAAGCACCGTAGCGACGTGTCGGTCAGTATCGGCGAGCGCCATACCGACGGTCGCGATGTGATGGGGCTCATGGCGCTCTACGGCGAATGCGGCGAGGACATCGTGTTCCGCGTTTCGGGCGTGGACGAGGCCTCGTGCGTCACGTCGATCAGAAACCTCTCGCTCTAAAGCGCAACAATGTGACGAAGGGACAGTCCCTTTGTCACATCTTTCTTTGTTGCATATAGGAAACTTTTCCGAAAACTGAATAGGGACCCTTTCCAAAAAGTTAGCCACGTGCTAGTTTACTGTAGCGAACATAGACGTGGTTAACTTTTGCTGCGTCGATGTTGAGGACGAACTGACGTTAGGAGCTCACTCATGTCTTGCGGACCGCAGATGCCGGCTATGCCGCTTTCGATGGTAAAAGCGGGCGAAACCGTGCACGTGTCTCGTGTAAAAGGCAATGAGGACATGAAGCACCACCTCAAGGACCTCGGCTTTGTTGAGGGCAGTGAGGTTCACGTGGTGAGCTCGAGTGGCGCCAATATCATCGTCACCGTGCTGGGCGCACGCTTTGGTATCGATACCAAGGTCGCCATGCACATCATGACCGTCGGTTAGTTCGCAGCATTCCATAAAAGCTGAAAGGGGGAAAAGAATATGAAGACGTTGGGTGACGTTAAGGTGGGCGAGAGCTCTACCATCGTCAAGCTTCACGGCGAGGGCGCGCTTCGCCGTCACCTTATGGACCTGGGGCTCATCAAGGGCACTTCGTTCAAGGTCGTTAAGGTTGCACCGCTCGGAGATCCGGTCGAGATCAACGTGCGCGGCTACGAGCTTTCCATCCGCAAGGAGGAGGCTGCCGTCGTCGAGGTCCAGTAAGGGCCGGCGGCACATATTTCTGCAGATAAAGTTAGGTTTTTCTAACTCAATAATGCAGTGTTGAAGCACATTGTCCAGCCCGTGCGGAGAAAGCAGCGCGGGCACACAAGGAAGAAGGATTGAATGGCGGATTCTCAGATCCATGTCGCGCTGGCGGGTAACCCCAACTGCGGCAAGACCACGCTTTTCAACCTGATCACCGGCGCCAACGGCTACGTTGGCAACTGGCCCGGCGTCACGGTTGAGAAAAAGGAAGCCAAGCTCCTGAGTGACAAGAACGTCACGATTACGGACCTCCCCGGCATCTACTCGCTTTCCCCCTACAGCCCCGAGGAGCAGTGCTCGCGCGATTACCTCATGAGCGGCGAGCCCGATGTGGTCGTCCAGGTTGTCGACGCGACCAACCTTGAGCGCAACCTGTACCTGGCACTTCAGGTCGTCGAGACCGGCCTGCCCGTGGTTGTCGCCCTCAACATGGCCGACTTGGTCGAGAAGAACGGCGATAAGATCGACACGGACAAGCTTTCCAAGAAGCTCGGCTGCCCGGTCATGATGATCTCGGCCCTTAAGAACAAGGGTATCAACGAGCTCTTTGAGCAGGTCAAGAAGTCGGCGGCTGCCAAGGCCGACGTGCCGGCGCATAAGTTTGATTCCGCCATCGAGGACGTTCTGACCCACATCGAGAACAACCTGCCGGCGAGCGTTCCCGCCAACAAGCGTCGCTACTACGCCGTCAAGCTGTTCGAGCGCGACGCGGACGCTTGCAAGCTCATCAACCTCACTAAGGAGAAGGCCGCTCGTGTTGAGCAGCTGGTCGCCCAGTGCGAGCAGGATTGCGACGACGATGCCGAGTCCATCATCACCGGCGAGCGCTATGGCGTGATCGCGCACATCATCGACGAGTGCCTCACCAAGGCCCCGGCCAAGATGAGTACCTCCGAGAAGATCGACCGCGTGGTTACCAACCGTATCCTGGGCCTGCCGATCTTTGTGGTCATCATGTTCTGCGTGTACTACATCGCCGTTTCCACCCTGGGCGGCACGGTGACCGACTTCACCAACGACCAGCTCTTCGGCACCGACGGCTGGTACGTGCTCGGTCAGGGTCGTGACGCCTATGACGCGGCCGTCGAGGCTGCGGGCGACAACGCCGACTCGGTCGACCCGGCACAGTACGGCCCCTATGTCCCGGGTATCACCACCGTGGTGCACGACGCCCTTGTGGCGGGTGGTACCGAGGACGGCGGCCTGGTCGATTCGCTGGTCTGCGACGGTATCGTCGGCGGCCTGGGCGCCATCTTCGGCTTTGTGCCGCAGATGTTCCTGCTGTTCGTGATGCTGTCCTTCCTGGAGGACTGCGGCTACATGGCCCGCGTCGCCTTCATCATGGACCGCGTGTTCCGCCGCTTCGGCCTGTCCGGTAAGTCCTTTATCCCCATGCTCGTGTCCTCGGGCTGCGGCGTCCCCGGCGTCATGGCTACCAAGACCATCGAGAACGAGAAGGACCGCCGCATGACGGTCATGACCACCACGTTCATTCCCTGTGGCGCTAAGCTGCCGATCATCGCCCTGCTCATGGGCTCCATCATCGGCGATTCTTCCACCACCGCCGCATGGATCAGCCCGCTCTTCTACTTCTTGGGCGTCTTTGCCGTCATCGCCTCGGGCCTCATGCTCAAGAAGACCAAGCTCTTCGCCGGTCGCCCGACGCCGTTCGTTATGGAGCTTCCTGCCTACCACTTCCCGGCGATCCGCTCTTGGGCGCTGCACGTGTGGGAGCGCTGCTGGGCCTTTATCAAGAAGGCCGGCACGGTCATCTTCGCGTCCACCGTCGTGGTTTGGTTCCTGTCCAACTTTGGTAGCTACAACGGTTCCTTTGGCTTCCTGCCTGCGATGGACGGCATCCCCGAGGAGTTCATGGACTACTCCGTGCTCGCCATGCTCGGCAACCTGGTCGCCTGGATCTTCGCCCCGCTCGGCTTTAGCACCTGGCAGGCCACCGCGCTGACTGTCTCTGGACTTGTCGCCAAGGAGAACGTCGTCGCCACCGCCGGCTCGCTGCTGTCCGTTGCCGACGCCGCCGAGACCGACCCGAGCCTGTGGACCGCGTTCGCCGGCATGTTCCCGACTATGGGCGCTTGCGTTGCCTTTGGCGCCTTTAACCTGCTGTGCGCCCCGTGCTTTGCCGCCATGGGCACTATCCGCAACCAGATGGACTCCGGCAAGTGGACCGCGATTGCCATCGGCTACGAGTGCGCCTTTGCCTGGGTGATCGGCCTGTTCATCAACCAGTTCTACAACCTGCTTGTCCTTGGCCAGTTTGGTATTTGGACGGTTGTGGCTATCGTGCTGCTGGCTGCGATGCTCTTCCAGATCTTCCGTCCCATGCCTAAGCACGCTTGGACCGACGAGGACGAGACCAACACCGCTTCTGCCGCGGTTTCCGCCTAAGTCCGAATAAGGATTAGCCCCTTTCCAAAAGCCCGGGTGTCCCAGCGACACTCGGGCTTTTTGGTGGGGGAGATGTGACGTTTCCGCAGATAAAACCGACCAAAATAAACCTGTCCCTTTTTGGCAGGTGGAAGATGGGGTAAAGTAAGTGATGGTTAACTAGAGGAGGCTTGCTATGGCACCTATCGATATTGTTGTGTTGGCTGTTATCGGCATTGCGTTTGTCGCCGCGTGCGTGCGCATCTACCGCAAAGGCACCTGCGCCGATTGCGCTCAGGGCGGCGTTTGCACGGGACATTGCTCCAACAAAAAGACCTGCGCTGCACTTAAGGGCGTGGACAAAATCGCCGAAGACTTGGGCCGCGGGATCAAATAAGGCCCGGACATCCAGGCACCCAAGCGCCTCGCGAGCATCCGTTCGCGGGGCGCTTTGCACATTTGGGGGCGAGCGCGGCGAGTTGAAGAGTAATTTTGGGGTATCGTTAACTATATTGTTAACGGCCCGCTCACGGTCGTCCATGCCGCCGCCGGCGCCAAGCTCGCCGTCGAAGGCATGACCAGCTACCTGGGCCTCTAACTCATCCCACCCCTCAGTTGCGGTGAAATACGGACTGTTTTGGCTGTCAAAGGCCTTATCGGGGGTGCGGACAGAAAGTTGGACCGCGGGGCGGTCCGGACTGGAGGTTCGCATGTACAGCAGGGAGAAGGTCGAGCTCTTCCTCCTGGCGACGGAGGACGGCATGGGGCCCACCGCCGCCGCGGAGTTCGCGGGGGTCACGGTGAGCGCGGCCAAGAAGTGGGCGACGGGGCACCTCCCGCGCAGCTACACCGGCGGGGGCTGTAGAATCGTGGCGAGGAAACCGCCACGGAAGGAGGCTAGCTTGGGCCCCGACAAGTCGATCTACGCCCCGCCCGCGACCGGCCCGCTCGCCGGGCTCAACGAGGACCAGATAGAGAACCTGCTGCTCAGGGCGGTGTTGGCCGACCTAAAAGCGGAAGGGTGGGACCCGGCTTCGATCTCGAACAGGAGCAAGTGCGAGCTCGGCGAGAGATTGAGGCGGGCGACCGCCCTGCCCCTCCGCTCGATCACAGGTTTCTTGAGGATATCGAAGAGCTCCTATGAGTACTGGAGGCCCCGCGTCGCCGCGCCGCGCGACCGCGACGCCGACATACGCGGCCGCGTGGTGCGCATCTTCCGCGAGGGCTCGGGGTGCTGGGGGTACCGCACCGTCTGGGCGCGCCTGCGCCGCGAGGGCGTCCGCGCCAGCGAGAAGCGCGTGGCCCGCGTGATGCGCGAAGAGGGCCTCGAGGTCGTCTACAACAAGAGGCGCGCCCGGGGCTACAGCTCCTACGCCGGCGAGGTCTCCAAGGCGCCGGAGAACCTCGTGAACAGGAATTTCCACGCCGACGAGCCCAACCTGCTGTGGCTCACCGACATCACCGAGTTCAGGCTCCCGGGCGGCGAGAAGGTCTACCTGAGCCCGGTCATCGACTGCTTCGACGGGATGCCCGTCGCCTGGTCGATCGGGCTGCACCCCGACAAGCGCCTCGCGAACTCGAGCCTGCTCAAGGCCTGCGCGGCGAGGCCGGCGGGGGCGCGCACGACGATCCACTCGGACCGGGGCGGCCACTACCGCTGGCCGGAGTGGATCGGGATCTGCGAGGAGAACGGCCTGGTCAGGAGCATGTCCGCGAAGGGCTGCAGCCCGGACAACTCGGCCTGCGAGGGCTTCTTCGGGCGCCTCAAGAACGAGTTCTTCCGCTACAGGGACTGGGAGGGCGTGACGGCCGAGGAGTTCATGGGGAGGCTCGAGGCCTACCTCGTGTACTATCGGGACGGGCGCATCAAGAAGTCCCTCGAGTGGCTGAGCCCGATGGAGTACCGCAGGAAGCTTGGATACGCCTAGGCGCGGTCCAAGAAATCGTCCGCATCCCCATCTACTCCGTATTTCACCGCAACTTTTTGTGGGATTGGCTAGAGACGCTGCATGCGGTACCCGACACCCATGTGCGTCTGGATCATCTTGGGGTGAGAGGGGTCTGCCTCGATCTTCTTGCGCAGGGTGCGCATGAACACGCGCAGGCTCGCCAGATCGCTGTCCCAGCTCGTGCCCCATATCTCGCGGGTGATGAAGGTGTGGGTGAGCACCTTGTCGACGTTTTTCGCCAGAAGGACGAGCAATTTGTACTCGGTTGGGGTGAGCGAGAGCTCGCGTCCGTCTTTCGTCGCGTATCCCGCGGCGTAGTCGATATGCAGCGGACCGTTGTCGAACGTGCTCGCTTCTGTCGACTCGCTCGACGCCATCGAGGAGCGCCTCAAATTCGCACGGACGCGCGCGAGCAACTCATCCACAGAAAAGGGCTTGGTGAGGTAGTCGTCTGCCCCTGCGTCAAGTGCTGCAATCTTGTCGGAATCTTCGGAGCGCGCCGAA
Source organism: Collinsella sp. (assembly GCA_018363345.1). Classification (GTDB taxonomy): domain Bacteria; phylum Actinomycetota; class Coriobacteriia; order Coriobacteriales; family Coriobacteriaceae; genus Collinsella. The sequence goes on from JAGZNZ010000009.1 coordinate 48,288, forward strand.
ATGACGATAATGGGGACTGCCGACCAGCTTCGGATCTTCGTGATGACCTCGATACCGTCAATGTCGGGAAGGCCGAGGTCGAGCATGATGAGGCTGGGGCCGTGCGATACCGCATCCATGACGGCGGCCTGGCCGTTACAAACCTTGCTCACGACATAGCCGTGGAGGTCAAGCGCGGTCGAAACAAGGTTTTGAACGGTCAGGTCATCTTCGACCAGGAGGATGCGTGGCTTAGCGGCATTATTCATGAATCTCGATCTCCTCGGCGGGTAGGGTAAAACGGAAGACGGCCCCATGGGGGTGGTTGTCGCGAACTTCGATGACGCCGCCATGCGCCTCCACGATGGAGCGGCAGAGCGACAGCCCAAGGCCGATGCTTCGACGCGAATCCACGGGGCGCGTATTGTTTGAGGTGAAGAAGCGCTCAAAGATATGAGGCTTGTCGCAGTCTGCCACACCCGGCCCATCGTCTGCGACGTCCACCACGACGAACGCACCCTCGCGACGTGCGCTGATGGTGACGGTCGAGTCCTCGGGCGTGTATTTGAAGGCGTTCATGATGAGATTCGTAAGCACTTGCATGATGAGATGGACGTCGATGCGAACCAGCAGGATGTCGTCAGTGTGCTCGATGGTGACGGCACGTCCATGCGATGCTTGGGCGACATGGCCGAGGGCGGCCTCGATGACCTCGTCGATGAGCTCGGATGTTAAGTTGAGGCGAATGGTGCCGTCCTCGACGCGCGTGATGGCGAGGAGGTTCTCCACGGTATCGATAAGCCAGAGGGAGTCGTCGTAGATGGCATCGGCAAGATCGCAGCGTTGTTCGAGGCTGAGCTTCTCGTCGCTCTTCCGAAGGATTGCCGCAGATCCGGATATAGCCGTGAGGGGTGTCCTCAAATCGTGGCCGATGGAGCGCAGAAGGTTGGCGCGCAGCTGCTCGTTTTTCGCCAAGACCGCAGCCTCTTCGCGCTCTTGCGCCGCCCGGTCGCTTTCGAGCGCCAAGGCGCATTCACCTACGATAGACAGGACGATCGAATGCTCGAAGGCTTCGATCTCGCGCCCCTCCAGGTCGATGCCGATGACACCGAATACCTTGTCGCCGGTGCGAACCGCGAGGTAGAGACAGCGCGCCTCGGGCAGGGTCCGCGTGCTTGCGCCCGCGCGCTTGTTGTTGGTGTAGGTCCAGGTTGCAACGGCGCGCTCGTAGTCGGTGAACAGCGACGCGGATCGGTTTTCGGTGCCAGCGGACTCATAGAGCGTCTTGCCGAGCGTGCCGTGTTCGGCGGTGTAGAAGACCACGTCGAGTTTTAGTAGTTTGATGAGTTGGTTCATGGCGACGCGGGCGCACTCCTCCGCGCTATGGGCTTGCTGCAAGAGCTGGTTCGTCTCGAGGAGTACGCGCGTTTTGAATGCGTTCTCGGCGGAGGTACGGGCGTTGTCGGCGATGCGCGCAGTTAACTCGCCGGCGACCATAGCGGTAGCGAACATGATGCCGAACGTGACCAGATAGCTTCGGTCGTAGCTGGCGAGCGAAAACAGAGGCGTGACGAAGCAGAAGTTGTAAAGCACTACAGAGAGCACGCTCGATACGATCGTGCAGATACGCCCCGTCGTGGTGACGGCGGTCAGCAGGGCCGTGAGGATATAGAGGGATATGATGCTGGAATCGGCAAATCCCAGATGGCGGAAAGCCGTGCCGATCGCCGTGGCGACAAGAGAGAGGGCCAGCGTGCGAAGCACGTCTCGGCTGCTGGGCGGCTGCAGGGCGAGCGCGCGGCGGCGTCCTTTGGGCCGGGAGGGCGGAGTCGACTGGTCTGGAATGATGTAAATGTCGAGGTTCGGGGCGAATGTTATGAGCTGTTCTACGAGAGATTTGCGGCCGAAGAGGGCTTGACGGACGCTGCTGCGCTCGCCCGTGCGCCCCATGACGATCTTCGAAATACCCGACAGGCGCGCGAACTCGGAGATCTGAAACGCAACGTCGTCGCCATAGACGGTTTCCATATGTGCTCCGAGCTGCTCGGCTAGGGCGATATTGGCTGCAAGCTTGGCGCGCTCATCGTCGCTCATGGCTTGCGTGCGCGGGCTCTCTACGAACAGGGCGACGAGCTCGCTGCGAAACGCTTTCGCCATGCGTGCGGCGGCACGGACGATGCGGGGATTGGTCGGCGCCGGGGAGACACAGACCAAGATACGCTCCCTGGTGTAGTAGTCACGGTTTCCCAACACGCGTGCGGCGTCTGTGAGGTGGCCGGTGCGATCGGCGCAGCGGCGCAGCGCGATTTCTCGGAGTGCGGTGAGGTTCTCGACGGTAAAAAAATGCTGCTGCGCTCGGTCGGCTTGTGCGGGACGGTAGACGAGGCCGGCGCGAAGGCGCTCAAGTAGGTCTTCGGGCTCTATGTCGACGAGCTCGACCTGGTCGGCATCATCGAAGATACGGTCGGGGATTCGTTCGCTCACGACAACGCCGGTGATGGATGCAACCATGTCGTTTAGGCTCTCGATATGCTGAACGTTCACGGTCGTATAGACGTCGATGCCTGCATGTAGAAGTTCCTCGACGTCTTGATAGCGTTTGTCGTGGCGAGACCCCGGCGCATTCGTATGGGCGAGCTCGTCGACAAGGATGAGCTGAGGGGCGCGTTCGATAGCCGCATCTAGGTCGAACTCGTTGAGCGTAATGCCGTTGTGTTCGATGAGTTTACAGGGCACGTTCTCAAGCCCTTGTGCAAGATGGGCAGTTGCCGGACGTTCGTGCGGCTCGATGTATCCCGCGACGACGTCGACACCTCGCCGCTTGGCGGCGTGGGCGGCTTGAAGCATCGCATAGGTTTTGCCTGTGCCGGCAGCGTAGCCAAAGAAAATCTTGAGGTGTCCCCGGCTGGTTCGAGCGTCATCAGCGACCTCGTTTTTCTCAATTGCCTTGAGGATGAGGTCTGGATTGACGCGAGTGTCCGATGCGTCGCGCTGCATAGCATAGCCTTTCTGAAGCGTTGTCCATGCGTGCATACGCGGCGAGGACGCCACTGTATGCTCGCGAGGTCGAGTATAGGCGCACTGCAGCCGCAATAGTGCTTTCTACCTGCATCTTTACGGCATCTTAAGGTCGTGAGCCCCGGCCCTCACGCCTCTTTAATCCCTGGAAGCGTTTACTGTCCCCAGACGCTTGCGAGAGCAGGCGTCCGAGACATCGGACCGCGCGTGAAAGGGGCGGTAATGGACATCCTCATTCCCATTATCGGAGTCGTCTGCATTGGACTCCTTATCTATTACATCTACATTCTGATGAGGAGTGATTCGTAAACTATGGACGCTGCGATTCAGTACATCTTGTACTTTGCCGTGCTCGTCGTCCTGGCCGTTCCGCTCGGTCGGTTCATGGCCCATATCATGGATGGTGAGCATACGTTCCTGTCGCCTGTGATTGCTCCTGTGGAGCGTGGCGTCTATCGTCTGCTTCGCATCGACGCGGCAGAGCAGATGGGGTGTAGGCGCTATCTGGCGAGCGTGCTGGTCTTTTCGGGGATCGGCCTCGTGGCTCTTGTGGCACTCCAGGTGCTTCAGTCCTTCTTGCCGGGCAATCCCCAGCACCTGCCGGGTGTGTCATGGGACCTGGCGTTCAATACGGCTGCTTCCTTCATAACCAACACCAACTGGCAATCCTACTCCGGTGAGACCACCCTGTCCTACCTTGTACAGTTCATGGGTCTCACCGTACAGAACTTCGTTTCCGCTGGCACCGGTATCGCGGTCATGTTCGCGCTCATCCGCGGTTTCCGTCAGGTCAAGGAGCAGGGCCTGGGTTCCTTCTGGGTCGACCTCACCCGCACCGTCCTGTATGTGCTCATCCCGCTGAACCTCGTGTTCGGCATCTGCCTGGCTGCCGGTGGCGTCGTTTCCAACTTCCAGCCGGCTCAGAAGGCTGAGCTCGTAGAGCCCGTCGCTGTCCAGCCTAATGCAGACGGCGGCTGGAGCGTCATCGACGGCGCCCAGATCGAGGGCGACACGGTCAAGGTCGACGGCAAGGTTGTCGAGGGCGCGCGCGTGGTCACCGAGCAGTTCCTGCCCCAGGGTCCCGCGGCTCCTCAGGTCGCCATCAAGCAGTCCGGCACCAATGGCGGCGGCTTCTTCGGCGTGAACTCTGCCCATCCGTATGAGAACCCCAGTGCCTTCACCAACATCATCGAGATGACCAGCCTGCTGCTGATTCCGGCCGCCTGCTGCTTCACCTTCGGTATTGGCGTCAAGAACACCAAGCAGGGCAAGGCCATCTTCGCGGCGATGCTTATCCTGCTCGTGGTCTTTACCGGCATCATCGCCGTTAACGAGCATATGGGTACGCCGCAGCTGGCCGATGACGGCGCGGTCAACATCGAGATGACCGATGGCCAGGCGGGCGGCAATATGGAGGGCAAGGAGAGCCGCTTTGGCATCGCCTCCTCTTCCACCTGGTCCGCTTTCACGACGGCTGCTTCCAACGGCTCGGTCAACTCCATGCACGACTCCTACACCCCGCTCGGCGGGTTTGTCCAGATGCTCCAGATAGCGCTGGGCGAGGTGGTGTTCGGCGGCGTGGGCTGCGGCCTGTACGGCATGATCGGCTTCGCCATCCTCACGGTGTTCATCGCCGGCCTCATGGTCGGACGCACGCCTGAGTTCCTGGGCAAGAAGATTGAGCCGGGCGAGATGCGCTGGGCAGTTGTCCTGTGCCTGGCAACTCCGTTTGCCATTCTGGTGTGCTCGGCCATCGCCTGCATGGTGCCCGGTCTTGCCGACCAGCTCAACAATGGTGGTGCGCACGGCTTCTCCGAGGTGCTGTATGCCTTCACCTCATGCGGCGGCAACAACGGCTCGGCGTTTGCAGGCATGAACTGCAACATTCCCTGGATCAACGTCACGCTCGGCCTCGAGATGCTGTTCGCCCGCTTCATGCCCATCATCGGCACTCTGGCTATCGCCGGCTCGCTGGCCAAGAAGGGTAGGGTCGCCGAGAGCGCCGGTACCCTGTCTACCACCAACGGCATGTTCGTATTCCTGCTCGTGTTCATCGTTCTGCTGATCGGTGCCCTGAGCTTCTTCCCGGCCCTGGCGCTTGGCCCCGTTGCCGAGTTCTTCCAGATGATTGCGTAAAGGAGGGCGCAGATTTATGGCTATGCAAAAAGACATGATGAGCCGCGCGGTCCGCGACTCGTTTGCCAAACTGGATCCTCGCGTTCAGATTCAAAACCCGGTCATGTTCCTGGTGTGGCTTTCCGCCGTCATGACCTCCGTCCTGGCCGTCGCTTCCATCTTCGGTGTGCAGGACGCGGGTGTGCCCACCTACTATGTGATCACCATCGCGGTCATCCTGTGGCTCACCGACCTGTTCTCGAACTTCGCCGAGGCGCTTGCCGAGGGCCGCGGTAAGGCTCAGGCCGATTCCCTGCGTGCGGCCAAGAAGGATGTCGAGGCCCATCGCATCGAGTCCGTTGAGGACAAGGAGCACTTCACCGTCGTTCCCGGCACCGAGCTCACGCGCGGCGACCTGGTGATCGTACGCGCCGGCGAGCAGATTCCCGGCGACGGCGACGTCATCGAGGGCGCTGCCTCCGTTGACGAGTCCGCCATCACCGGCGAGTCCGCCCCTGTGGTCCGCGAGGCCGGCGGCGACCGCTCTGCCGTTACCGGCGGTACCACGGTGCTGTCCGACTGGATCATCGTCAAGATCTCCAGTGAGCCCGGCCAGAGCTTCCTGGACAAGATGATTGCGATGGTCGAGGGTGCCGCGCGCAAGAAGACCCCTAACGAGATCGCTCTGGAGATCTTCCTGGTGGCCCTTTCCATCGTCTTTATTCTGGTCACGCTGGCCCTGTATTGTTACTCCTGCTTCTCGGTCGGTCTTAACGACATGGTCAACCCCACGGCCGTGACCACGCTCGTGGCGCTGCTCGTGTGCCTGGCTCCCACTACCATCGGCGCCCTTCTGTCCGCCATCGGCATCGCCGGCATGAGCCGTTTGAACGAGGCCAACGTGCTGGCCATGTCCGGCCGCGCCATCGAGGCCGCCGGCGACGTCGACATCCTCATGCTCGACAAGACCGGCACCATCACCCTGGGTAACCGCCAAGCCGCCGAGTTCATCCCGGTCGACGGCGTCGATCCCGCGGAGCTGGCCGATGCCGCCCAGCTTTCCTCGCTGGCCGACGAGACCCCCGAGGGCCGTTCCATCGTCGTGCTCGCCAAGGAGCAGTTCGGTCTGCGCGGCCGCACGCTCGAGGATAAGGGCATGGAGTTCATCCCGTTCACCGCGGCAACGCGTATGTCCGGCGTGAACTACGAGGGCAATGAGATCCGCAAGGGCGCTGCCGATTCCGTGCGCACCTATGTGGAGGCAGCCGGCGGCGTGTTCTCCCAGGAGTGCGACGAGGCCGTCGAACGCATCGCCAAGGCCGGCGGCACCCCGCTGGTCGTGACCAAGAACTGCCGCGTGCTGGGCGTTGTGTACCTCAAGGACATCATCAAGTCCGGCGTTAAGGAGAAGTTCGCCGACCTGCGCAAGATGGGCATCAAGACCATCATGGTGACGGGCGACAACCCGCTCACCGCCGCGGCAATCGCCGCCGAGGCCGGCGTTGACGACTTCTTGGCCGAGGCCACCCCCGAGGGCAAGCTCGAGAAGATCCGCGAGTTCCAGCGTGAGGGCCACCTGGTCGCCATGACCGGCGACGGCACCAACGACGCGCCCGCTCTGGCCCAGGCCGACGTCGCCGTGGCCATGAACACGGGCACCCAGGCTGCCAAGGAGGCCGGCAACATGGTCGACCTCGACTCCAGCCCCACCAAGCTCATCGAGGTCGTGCGTATTGGCAAGCAGCTGCTCATGACCCGCGGTTCGCTCACGACCTTCTCGGTGGCCAACGACGTGGCGAAGTACTTCGCTATCATCCCGGCCCTGTTCTCGCCGATCTACCCCGGGTTGGACGCCCTTAACATCCTGGGCCTCACCAACCCGTTGACGGCCGTGCTGTCCGCCATCATCTACAACGCGCTGGTCATCGTCGCGCTAATTCCGGCGGCCCTCAAGGGCGTCAAGTACCGTGAGGTTCCGTCCGGCCAGCTGTTGACCCATAACCTGCTGGTGTGGGGTCTGGGCGGCATCGTGGCGCCGTTCGTATTCATCAAGATCATCGACATGCTGCTGACCCTGCTCGGCGTCGGCATGATGTAGGAAGGGGTTTGTATGTTCAAAGGTGTTGCATCGCGTGCGCTCGGCGTGTTCGCACTGTTTACCGTCGTGTGCGGTCTGGGCTACACGCTCGTCGTGACTGGCATCGCCCAGGTTGCGTTCCCGTATCAGGCGAATGGTTCGCTTATTACGGTCGACGGCAAGGTTGTGGGTTCCGAGCTCATCGGCCAGAACTTCGATGACGATGCCCACATGTGGGGTCGTATCCAGAACGTGTCAATTGTCGAAGGCGAAGACGGCGAGCTCATGGCGTATGGTGCCCCGTCCAACCTGTCCCCGGCGAGTGAGGAGTATCGGAAGCTGATAGATGCGCGCGTGAAGAAGATCCGCGCCGCCAACCCCGATGCCGATATGGACGCTGTGCCCGTCGACCTGGTGACGTGTTCGGGGTCCGGCCTCGACCCGGAGATCTCTCCGGATGCCGCCGAGTACCAGGTTCCGCGCCTTGCCAAGGCCACGGGCAAAAGTGAGGACGAGGTGCGCGACATCATCGCCGCGTGCACCAAGGGCCGTTTCCTCGGCGTATTCGGCGAGCCCACGGTCAACGTGCTCAAGGTGAACCTTATGCTGGACGGCGCGCTGTAGGTGAGGGAGTGGCGGATGAGGGCATGACTGACTATCTGAGCCCTCAATTCCATCCCGCCCATCAGTTGCGGTGAAATACGGACTGTTTTGGCTGTCAGAAGCCTCATCTACTCCGTATTCCACCGCAACTTTTTTGTGGGTCGAGTAAAAGCCGGGGGAGCGTGCGCGGTCGGGTACGGCGCGGTTACTGCTACGATAGATAGGTTAGCAACTGCCGCCGAGCGGCTCAAACGAAAGGAACCCTGTATGGAGTCTTCTGCCTATCCGATGCTCTTTAGCCCGATCAAGGTTGGTACGACCGAGGTCAAGAACCGCGTCTTTATGCCGCCGGTATCTACCAATCTGGCCGATCACGGTTATGTGACCGACGACCTGGTCGACCACTACCGTGCCCGTGCCAAGGGCGGCGTGGGCCTCATCATCACCGAGGTCGTGACGGTCGAGCCTACCTATACCTATCTGCCGGGTGACATGTGCTGCTACGACGACACGTTTATCCCCGGCTGGGAAAAGCTCGCCGCGGCCGTCCACGAGTACGGCTGCAAGATCATGCCGCAGCTCTTCCACCCCGCCTACATGGCCTTTAACATTCCGGGCACGCCGCGCCTGATTGCTCCGTCCTTTGTGGGTCCGTCCTATGCTCGCGAGGCGCCGCGTCCCATCACGGTCGATGAGATTCACGAGCTCACGCATCAGTTTGGCGACGCTGCCGTGCGTATGCAGAAGGCCGGTGTCGATGGCGTCGAGGTCCATGCGGCACACGCCCACGGCATGCTCGGTGGCTTTTTGACTCCGCTCTACAACAAGCGTACCGATGAGTACGGCGGCTCGCTCGACGCCCGTATGCGCTTCTTGCTCGAGGTCATCGCCGAGATTCGCGAGCGCTGCGGCAAGGACTTTATCATCGACGTCCGTATCTCGGGCGACGAGTACACCGATGGCGGCCTGACCCTCAACGACATGATCTACGTCTCGCGTCGCCTGGAGAAGGCCGGCGTCGACATGATTCATGTGTCGGGCGGCACCACCATCAAGCGCGGCTCCGCCATTCCCGCCGCCGGTACTCAGCAGGCCTCGCACGCCGCTTGCTCGCGTGAGATTAAGAAGCACGTGAACATTCCCGTTGCCACGGTTGGCCGCATCAACGAGGCCTGGATCGCCGAGGAGCTGATCGAGGACGGCGCTGCCGACATCTGCATGATGGGCCGCGCCAATCTGTGCGATGCCGAGTTCTGCAACAAGGCAGCCGCCGGCAACGCCGATGACATCCGCCCCTGCATCGGCTGCCTGCGCTGCCTGAACGGCATTATGTTCGGCAAGCGCATCTCCTGCACTGTCAACCCGGACGTGGAGCGCGACGAGGCTGGCTACGAGCATGCCGCCGAGGCCAAGAACGTACTGGTTGTGGGCGCCGGTCCCGCGGGCATGGAGGCGGCGTTCATTGCCGCCAAGCGCGGTCACAACGTGGTGCTCGTGGATAAGCAGGACGAACCGGGCGGCGAGATGCGTATCGCAGCCGTTCCGCCGGCAAAGCAGGAACTCACCCGCGTGATCAAGTATCAGTATCGTCGCCTGGCCGAGGCCGGCGTGAAGTGCGTATTTGGCACCGAGCTTACTGCCGAGGACATTCAGCGTGACTACGCGGGCTACGAGGTTGTCCTGGCTTATGGCGCCGAGCCCATCGCTCCGGCCTTCATGCAGGGCTTTAAGCAGGTTATGACGGCCGACGACCTGCTGGGCGGCAAGGCTTTTCCGGGCAAGAAGATCGTCATCGTGGGCGGCGGCACCGTTGGCTGCGAGACGGCCGACTACTTGGCCCCGTTGGTCAACGACCTGTCGCCGGCCAACCGCGATGTCACCGTTATCGAGATGACCAAGACGCTCGCCGCCAACGAGGGCGGTGCCGGTCGCGCGGTGCTCATCACGCGCATGCTCTCCAAGGGCGTTCACGTGCTGACCGAGGCCAAGGTGACCGAGATCACCGAGGACACCATCAGTTACGAAAAGGACGGCGAGGTCCACACTATCGCCGATGCCGACACGCTGGTGCTTGCCATGGGCTATCGCCCCAACACCAAGCTTGCCGATGACCTTGCCGCTGCCGGCGTTGCCACCCACGTGCTGGGCGATGCCCAAAAGTGCGGTAACATCCGCGACGCCATCGGCGATGGCTACAAGGTCGCCTGCGAGCTCTAATCAACCCCTTGGTGCATGGGGGCCAGGTTACTTTGCGCTAAGTTGATGCATGTAAACCTGACCCCATTGCACCATTTGATAAAACGCAAGCGGCCGCCGCTTTCGCGTTTTATCAAAGAAAGATCATTGTCGAGCCTTAAATGCCTTTTGTCTGTGCGTCTTCCGCAATCATGTTGCGGTTGTAGACCAGGTGCAGATACATCGCATCGTGAGCGGCGGTGGGGTTGCGTGCCTCGATGGCGTCGGCCACACCGTGGTGCGTGCGGATAGTCTCCTCGACGAGCTTTTTGCCCGTTACGTCGATAAAGAGGGGGACAGATGCCTTGAGCACGCCCATTAGGCGAGGAACGACGAGGTTGCCGCCATCCCAGGGCGGCTTCATGGAGTAGCGCCCGTATGCATCGAATTTCTCCTCTCATAGATGCGTGGCACAAAGGCCGCGAGTTCATACGAGCTCGGGGCCTTTTTCGTTTGGATTGCGGACGTATTGCCGGACGAAAACCGTTTACGTCTGGCATTAACCGTACGAAAGCGATATTTACGTCTCAAATCAAGACGCAAATAAGACGAAAAGCGTTTGCGTCTGGTTCTAAACCGCACGCAAGCGGTTTTCGTCTTGCAGAGCGCTGGCCGTCTTTATAGCTCGGCCTTCAGTTCGGCTTTGTGATCGTTGAGATACTCACGCATGTAGGGGATGGCGAACGACACTTTGCCATACGAGGGTGCCTCGATAATCGATTCTCTTAGCAGGCGACTGCGGATGGAACTCACCTGTTGAGGTGTTTTGTTTAAGTCATCGGCAACCATGCTGGTCGAGCATGTCTGTCCCAGCGAGGCCATGCTCAAAAGATAAGCGATGCACGTGGGTGGAATGCGCTGCAGCGCGGGTTCAATTACCATGGCACAGAATCGTTCGCGTGCTGTGGCGATACCGCGTTTTGCCTCTTCCTCTCCGATAACAGACATATGGGCGCGCTTGGCTAACTGCCATGCGTAGTAACCGACAAGTTGGATCATAAAAGGATAGCCTTGCGTCGCCTCGGCAAGTTGGCCTGCAATACCTGGCTGCAGCTCCATGCCAGACGCTTCGATGGTTTCCTCGAGGGAATACGAAACCTCGGTTACTGCTACCGCTTTGAGGTCAAAGGGAAGTGCACGGCGTAAGAACGTGAGTGTTTTGCCGTTGATGACGCTTTCGATCATCGAGGGCAGCCCTGCAAAAACGAAGGCGACATCAAGGTCTTCACCGATAATCTGTTGAATTGCAACGGAGAGCGTTCGGACCTCGTCGAGTTCGGCATCTTGAACCTCATCAAGGGTGATGAGCAGGCCGTTTCCGTTCTTAGAGATTGTCTGAGCCATTGCATCGCGCAGCGATGGACCGATTCGCTCAATGTCTATGCTGCCAAGAGATATGCCGGCGACAGCGGGTTCGAATCTGGCGTGTTTGGCCTGGAGCTTGGGCTGGAGCTGTTCAAGAATGCGCTGACAGAGCCCTTCGGTTGCGACCTCTTTTATGACTGTCCAGCCACGGGCTTGCGCCAAGCGTGAGCACTCGTCAAGGAGGACCGTCTTGCCCGTTCCGCGGACGCCGGATATGCGCATAAGACGCCCCGGGGCACCAGGTCCGTTGACGAGCCCCTCGTTAAATTCTTCAAGCACGTCCTCACGGCCGATAATCGTAGGAGGTGTTTTACCCGCCGTGGGCTTAAAGGGATTTGTCTGCATACGCGCCGCCTCTGCTTAAGTTATAGCAAGATATAGCAAAGTATAGCAAGATATAGCAAAGTATAGTGAGATATAGCAACCCGTATTGCGCGCCTTGATTATCAACCGTCCGTATTTCACAGCAACTTATAACAGACTCGGGGTGCCAATTTGGGGTGCAGTAGTGCTGCGCCACGAAAAGGGCCTATCTACTACGTTTAAGCCGCAGGGGTCAACCATAGTCGGCTTTTTCGAAAATCGACAAGCTGTCTACCTGCGGTTTTGTTTTCACGGTTTTCGGTATGGCCGAGGCTATCCGTGTTAACGTAGTAGATGGGCCACTTTTGTGGCAAGGGGGCCGATCTGCGGGCCAGGGTAGCTAAAAGAGCCCCGTCCCAAAAAGACTGATTGGGGGCTGGGGCGTGTCGATGCGATAGTATTGCATGGTGGTATTCGACTAACCGAGGGTTTATCCGAGGGCTTTATGGAACAGCACCAGCATTATCAGAGCTTGCAAGATCAGGCATACAACGCACTGCGCTCCAAGATCATCTATGCCGAGCTCAGGCCCGGCACGCGCCTTTCGGCGATTGGTCTGGAAAAGGAGACGGGAATCGGGCGCACGCCCATTCGCGAGTCCTTTGTGCGCCTGCGTGAGCAGGAGCTGGTGGAAACGCGTCCCAAAAGCGGCACCTATGTCTCGAAAATCAGCATGGAGCGTGCCGAGAATGCCTGTTTCTTGCGCGAGAAACTCGAGAGAAGCGTGCTTATTAAATGCTGTTCGGCCGCCTCGCCCGAGCAAAAGCATCGGCTTGAGCAGATTCTTGCCGAGTCCGAGTCGCTCGACCATAGCGAAACGCGTCGCTTTTTCGACTTGGATAACCTGTTTCATGAGACGTGTTTTGTGGTTGCCGGTCGCCACATGCTGTGGGATTGGATGAAGAGCATCAATACGCATTTTGAGCGGTATAACTGGCTGCGTATGGTGTCGCAGGATTTGGATTGGGAGCCGATTCGTCGGCAGCATCGTCGGATTCTCGAGGCCATTAAGAGGGGCGATACCGATGCGGCGAGCTATCTGGCCGAGACACACTTGCACCTGATGCCCGAGGAGCAGGGCCCGGTTATTGCCTTGCATCCCGACTATTTTGAGCTGTCTAAAGACTCGGCTATCTAGCCCATTATCGCATCTGCTCGAGACGCAAAAACGATGCTTCTCACCTACAGCGTTTTGCAACCGAGATTTTTAAAAAATGCCTAAAATGGCTCAGGCTGCCAACAATTGGGAAACGGGGTGCGCTATGGCGCAGATAAGAATCAAGGACATTGCCGCCGAGGCGGGCGTGAGTCCGGCCACTGTCTCGCGCTATCTCAACAACCGCCCCGGGCAAATGACCGAGGAAACCCGTGCTCGCATCGCGGCGGTTATAGAGCGTACCGGCTATCGCCCACGTGCCGCTGCGCGCAATCTGCGCAGCTCGCGCACCAATCTCATTGGCGTGATCTTGGCCGACATCGCCAACCCGTTCTCGAGCGCCATGCTCGAAGGACTTTCCGCCAGTGCCGCCGCGCGCGGCTGCTCGCTTATGACGGCCATTAGCGGCAACGATCCCGCAAAGGAAGCAGAGTCGCTCACCAGACTTATCGATGCCGGCGTGGACGGCCTGGTCGTCAACACCTGCGGAGGCAATGACGGGGCGATCGCCGCGGCAGCGGGACGTCTGCCCGTTGTGCTGTTCGATCGCGACGTTGCCGACGGCGGTGTCGATCTGGTGACATCTAACAACCGTGAGCTGGTCGCCGGCTTGGTAGACGCCTTGGCCGCCGCTGGCAGTGAGCGCCTGTGCCTGCTCACCGAGGCAAGCGACGACAGCCCCGTGCGTCGCGAGCGCGCCGAGGCCTTTGCCGACGAGCTTTCGCGCCGCGGCCTTGCGGGCGAGGTCGTCACCCTGGCCGACGGTGGCGCCACGGGCGTCGGTCGCTTGGACGAGACTATCCGCGACAACGCAGGTAAAAAGCTCGGCCTTATCGCCGTCAACGGCTTGGTCTTCCTGCGTTTGACCGAGGCGCTAGCACAGCTGGGACCCTCGCTGCCGGCGGGGCTCAAGATCGCGACGTTTGACGACTACCCCTGGAACCATGTGCTCTTTGGCGGCGTGACCACGGCCGCGCAGGACACCCTTACCATTGCCGAGCGCGTGGTCGAGCGCCTGTCCGAGCGCATCGACGTCGTTACCACCACCGTGGGCGAGGCCGCAAAGCTCGCCCCCAAGCGTATCGAGGTCCCCGGCCACATCGAACACCGCGCTTCGACCTCGCGCTAGTCTGTGTGATAATATATAGACAATGTCATACAGGAGGTATCCATGGCTGCGTCTGTGCTGAGTGTGCGAGTGGACTCGTCAATTAAAGACTCATTTGCCGAGCTGTGCGAAGAGCTTGGCATGACTTCGTCTGTTGCGGTCAATATGTTTATGAGGCAGATGCTGCGCGAGCGCTCTCTGCCGTTTGTTCCTTCACTTGGTAAAAGCTCTGCGAGCGAAAGCGCCGCGACGGGCATTTTGGATACTGCCCAGATTGAGTCCGCCGTCCGCGAGGCAGCCAGCTCGATTCCCGCCATCAAAACCGTGATTCTTTTTGGTTCGTATGCCCGGGGCGAGGCACATGTCGATAGCGATATTGACTTGCGTCTCGAAGTCGATCGCGAGCAGGGCTTTGGTCTTTTCGCATTGTCGGCGTTTGGCGAGGCGGTTCGCAAAGAAACCGGGAAGCAGGTTGACCTTGTCTCGAGTGACTATCTTGATGACGATCTTGCCGCGGTAATCGAGCGCGAAGGAGTGATCCTCTATGATCGCGCGTAAGTCAGATTGCCTGTTCGCGCACGTTTTTTGAGCGCTTGATACGCTTTAACCCTGCGGAAACATTTTTCTGCGATAGTATCTGCGATATAGACCAGTCGAAACCCGCCCGAAAGAAAGGGGAGCGACATGAACCAGCAGAACATCGATTACGTACTCCGCTCCGTAGAGCAGCGTGATATCCGCTTTGTGCGTCTGTGGTTTGTCGACATTCTCGGCCGCCTCAAGAACTTTGCCATTAGCCCCGAGGACCTCGAGGTCGCTTTTGAGGAGGGTATTGGCTTTGACGGCTCCGCTATCGAGGGTTTTGCCACGCCCGAGGAAGCCGACATGCTCGCATTCCCCGATGCTTCAACCTTCCAGATCCTGCCATGGCGCCCGAGCCACAACGGCGTCGCCCGCGTGTTCTGCGACGTGTGCACTCCCGATTGCAAGCCGTTTGCCGGCGACCCGCGTGATGCCCTGCGCCGCATGTTCCGCAAGGCCGAGAAGGCTGGCTATCTGCTCAACGTGGGTGCCGAGCTGGAGTATTACTACTTTCCCGACGAGCACACGCCCGAGCCGCTCGACAACGTGGGCTACTTCGATCTTTCGGTGAGCGATGCTGCTCGTGACCTGCGACGCAACACGGTCCTCACGCTCGAGAAGATGTCCGTGCCCGTGGAGTACACCTTCCACGCCGCCGGTCGTTCGCAGCACGGCATGAGCCTGCGTCACGCCGAGGCCCTGAGCATGTCCGACGCCATCACCACGGCCAAACTCATCATTAAGCAGCAGGCCTATGAGAGCGGTTGCCACGCCTCCTTTATGCCCAAGCCGCTGGCGGGCGAGGACGGCAGTGCTATGTTCCTGTGCCAGTCGTTGTTCGACCATGACGGCAATAACGTCTTTTGGGGCGAGGACGACGAGAAGTACCATCTCTCCGACGTCGCCAAGCACTATATGGCCGGCATCCTGGCGCACGCGCGCGAGATTAGCGCCATCACCAACCCCACGGTCAACTCGTATAAGCGCATCACCACGGGTGGCGACTCCGTGCCACAGTACGCCACGTGGGGCCTGCGCAACCGCGCGAGCATGGTCCGCATCCCGGTCTACAAGCCCGGCAAGCAGCTGTCCACGCGCATCGAGCTGCGCAGCCCCGATCCCATGGCCAATCCGTACCTGGTCAACGCCGTCACGCTGGCGGCTGGTCTGGACGGCATCGAGCGCAAGCTGGAGCTCCCGCCCGAGGCCACGGCCGAGACGCTCAAGCTCAGCGATCGCCAGATGCTCGAGGCCGGTTACACGCCGCTGCCGCGCTCGCTCAAAGAGGCGCTCGACGTGTTTGAGGACTCGCAGTTTATGAAGGATGCCCTCGGCGAGCACATCCACAGCTTCTTCCTCAAAAAGAAGCGCGACGAGTGGCATAAGTTTGAGTCTACGATCACCGAGTGGGAGATTAAGCACTACCTGGCGAACTCCTAATCGCGCTGGCTTGTTTCAGTACGATTGAGCTCATTTCCTTGGAGGCCGATATGTCCGATAAGAGTGCCCTGTTCATGGCGCGCACGACGCGCTTCCACGAGTTTGCCCGCAGCTTGACGACCACCCTGGGTGTCGAGGTGAGCCTGGCAACCCCCGATTCGCCGACTGCAGCGCACGACTTTGACCTGCTGATTCTCGATTCCGATGGCATCCGCAGCGACCGTATCGATCAGATTGCCAAGTGGCTTGACGATCGTGGCGGCGTCCCCATGTTGGTGATCGTCGACGACGAGGCGCTCGGTACCTTGCGCCTGCCCAATCACGCGCATGCCGACTTTGTATGCCCCACGGCGACACCCAACGAGCTCAAGGCTCGTGCGCAGCGCCTGATGGGCGAGGAGGAGACCGTCACCGCCGACGATGTGCTCAACATCGATAACCTCGAGATTAACCTGGCTACCTACCAGGTGACGCTCGATGATGAGCCCATCGACCTGACGCTGATGGAGTACTCGCTGCTGAGCTTTTTGGCGACGCACCCCAACCGCGCCTACAGCCGCGAGGTGCTGCTGCACCGCGTGTGGGGCTTTGAGTACTGCGGTGGCACGCGCACCGTCGATGTGCACATTCGACGCATCCGCTCCAAGGTAGGCCCGCAGATCGCGGCACACATCACCACCGTCCGCGGCGTGGGCTATCTGTTTAAGGACTAGATTTCCACCGCAAGGGGGACAGGCGCCTTTGCGGTGGTTTTGCCGCAGGTGCGGGTTCCTTTCGAGTTTGCAGCAGAACTTAAGCCTTCCTAAAAGATTGCGTTCTCGTACACGTACGCCCGCATATTGGGGTACAACTCAACGTGAACAATGATGGCCCGCCACGTGTTTGGCGGGCCTTTGGTTATTTGACGAAAGGATCGCAGCTATGAGCGAGAACGATTCCCAGCGTCCCCAGGATGTTGGCAATGCCGGCGAGACTCAGCAGCAGCCGCGCGTGCAGGTGGAGTCGACGCCTGCCGACGGCAACAACATTCCCTACGTGCAGGCCTACGATACGCAGACCGGCAAGCCGCTGGGCGGCCAACAGGTCGTGAACAAGCACACGGTGGTCAAGACCAAGACCAAAAAGCTGCCGATCTTTATTACAGCGCTTGCCGGCTGCGCATGTGGTGCCCTGCTGGTCATTGCGCTCATTATGAGCGGTACGCTCGATATCGGTGGCGGCAAGAATGCCGTGACGGCGGGCGCTTCGGGTTCGTCGACGCAAAAGATCACCATCGACTCCGAGGACACCACGCTGGCCGAGGCCGTTTCTGCCAAGGCCCTGCCCTCTGTGGTTTCCATCACCGCCACTTCGAGCGGCAGCCAGAATGGCTCGCTTTCGCAGTCTGCCGACGAGTCGGACAACTCGGGCAGCGTCGGCTCGGGCGTTGTGCTCGATACCGAGGGCCATATCCTCACCAACAACCATGTGGTCGATGGCTATGACCAGTACGTGGTTACCATGGACGACGGCACCACCTACGAGGCCGAGTTCGTGGGCAACGATGCTTCGAGCGACCTGGCCGTCATCAAGCTCAAGGATGCAGACGCCTCCAAGCTCACGCCGATTGAGATTGGTGACTCCTCCAAGCTCAACGTGGGCGAGTGGGTCATGGCGATCGGCTCGCCGTTTGGCAACGAGCAGTCTGTCTCCACGGGCATTGTGTCGGCGCTGTATCGCTCCACGGCCATGAGCTCTACCAACGGTAACACCATCTACGCCAACATGATCCAGACCGACGCCGCCATCAACCCGGGCAACTCCGGCGGCGCGCTCGTTAACGACAACGGCGAGCTCGTGGGTATCAATTCGCTCATCGAGAGCTACTCGGGCTCCAGCTCGGGTGTTGGCTTTGCTATTCCCGTTAACTACGCCAAGAACATTGCCGACCAGATCATCGACGGCAAGACGCCGGTTCATCCGTACCTGGGCGCCACGCTTTCGAGCGTCAACGCGCTTAACGCCCGCACTAACAAGCTGAGCACCGACAGCGGCGCGTATGTGGCGAGCGTCGTCGAGGACGGTCCTGCTGCCAAGGCCGGCATCCAGGAGGGTGACGTCATCACCAAGCTGGGTGACGACGAGATTACGAGCGCCGATGGCCTGATTATCGCGCTGCGCAGCCACGAGGTGGGCGAGAAGGTCGAGATTACGCTCGTGCGCGGCAAGGAAGAGAAAAAGGTCACCGTCGAGCTGGGCTCCGACGAGGAACTGCAGAACCAGCAGCAGGACGATAGCGCGACCGACACCGGCAACGGCGGTATTACCGACGAGCAGCTGCGCCAGTATCTGGAGGAGCTGTTGGGCCAGCAGGGCCAGGGCCAAGGCTACGGCCAGGGTTACTAACGAGCCGTATCGCACATATCGAAGCCAGAGGGGCTGTCCCATCAACGTGGGACAGCCCCTCTTTTCTCATTGATCCGTTGGGGACGGAGGAAAACGGATCATTTAAAGCTGATAAGAGCATGGTTTAATCGCGCAATCCATCCCGGTGCGCCGACTGCCGATTCGATGCGGTTCGAAAGGGTTATTCGGCGCCATGGTGACCGGTGGTACTCTAGTATCCGTTTGAAATCGAGCGAAGGAGTGCCGCTATGGAGCAATCGAGCCTGTTTGGTGACGGCGTAGACATCGATACCGAAACGCCCACGAGCACGGATACCGTTGCGCCGACCGATGCCCGTGCCCAGGCGGCAGCGCGTGCGGCCGAGCTGCGCCACGAGCTCGATTACCACGCCTATCGCTACTACATGCTCGACGCGCCCGAGATCACGGACGCCGCCTTTGACAAAATGCTCGTTGAGCTGCAAGAAATCGAGGCGACCTACCCCGACCTGGTGACGCCCGACAGCTATACCCAGCGCGTTGGCGGCTACGTGAGCGAGCAGTTTACGCCAGTCACGCACATGGCGCGCATGTATTCCATGGACGATGCCATGGACCTGGACGAGCTCGACGCATGGCTCCAGCGCACCGAGGATGCGCTCGGTGCCGGCAGCGTCACCTATACCTGCGAGCTTAAGATCGACGGTCTGGGCGTGGCACTTACCTACCAAAACGGCACCTTTGTGCGCGCCGCCACGCGCGGCGATGGTACCACGGGCGAGGACGTGTCGCTCAACGTCCGTACCATCAAGGACGTGCCTATGCACCTGTCCGAGCCGGCGCTCGCTCACATGGGTGCCGACCGCGAGCGCACCATCGAGGTGCGCGGCGAGGTCTATATGCCCAAAGGCAGCTTTGTACGTCTGAATGAAGAGGCCGATGCCGAGGGCCGCGACCCCTTCGCCAACCCGCGCAACGCCGCTGCTGGCAGCCTGCGTCAGAAGGATCCCAAGGTTACGGCGCGGCGCGACCTGGCCACCTTTATCTATGCCATCGCCGATACCGATCCACTGCACGTCCACAGCCAGCGCGAGTTCCTCGATTGGCTGCGTAGCGCCGGCTTTAGCGTCAACCCCAACGTGGCTCGCTGTGCCACGCCGGCCGAGGTCCACGAGTTCTGCGCCCAGGCGCTCGAGCATCGCGGCGACCTGGACTACGACATCGACGGCGTGGTCGTAAAGGTCGACAGCTTTCAGCAGCAGCTCGACCTGGGCTTTACCGCCCGCGCACCGCGCTGGGCCATTGCCTTTAAGTTTCCGCCCGAGGAAAAGCAGACCGTCCTGCGCGAGATTCGCATCCAGGTGGGTCGCACCGGTGTGCTCACGCCGGTCGCCGAGTTCGATCCGGTGACGGTTGCCGGCTCCACCATCGCGCGCGCCACGCTGCACAACATCGACGAGATTCGCCGCAAAAACGTGCGCGAGGGCGACACCATCATCGTGCACAAGGCGGGTGACGTGATCCCCGAGGTCGTGGGTCCGGTGCTCGACAAGCGCCCGGCCGACAGCGTCGACTGGCACATGCCCGAGGTCTGCCCCGTGTGCGGCAGCCCCGTGGTTCACGAGGATGGCGAGGTCGCTTACCGCTGCGTGTCCATCGACTGCCCCGCGCAGCTCAAGGAGCGCCTGCTCCACTGGGTGAGCCGCGGCTGCATGGACGTCGACGGCCTGGGCGACGAGATCGTCGACAAGATGATCGCCGCCGGCCTGATCCACGATGTCGCGGACTTCTACCAGCTCACGGTCGACGACATCGCAGGCCTGGACACGGGGCGCACCTATGCTAGCTCCAACAGTAAAAAGGGCGTTAAGAAGGGCGACCCCATCCCGGTGGGCCTCAAGACGGCCGAAAAGATCATCGCCGAGCTCAACAAGTCCAAGAGCCAGCCGCTCGGTCGCGTGCTGTTTGCCCTGGGTATCCGCCATGTGGGCAAGAGCGTGGGCGAGGTCATCGCCGAACGATTCCTGTCGATTTACAAGCTCATCTTGGCGAGCGAAGAGGACATCGCCGAGTGTGAGGGCATCGGTCCCAAGATTGCGGCGAGCGTCAAGCAGTTCCTGGCCGTGCCAGAGAACCTTGCCGTGCTGGAGCGTTTGCGCCAGGCGGGCCTGTCGCTCGAGGTCGACTTGGGCGCCGCGCATGCACAAGCCGCAGCCGACGCGGGCGTGGCGGGCGAGCTCGCCGATGCACAACCGCTCGCGGGTCTGACCTTCGTGCTCACCGGCACGCTCGTCAATCGCACGCGCGACGAGGCGGGTGCGGCGCTCAAGGTACTCGGCGCCAAGGTTTCGGGCAGTGTTTCAAAGAAGACGAACTACCTGGTCGCCGGTCCCAAGGCGGGCTCCAAGCTTACCAAGGCCGAGCAGCTGGGTGTACCCGTACTGGATGAGGACGCACTCGAGCAGATCTTGGCTACTGGTGAGGTGCCGGAGGCGTAATGGATATCGAGAATCGCAATTGCTCGCAGGCGGAAGGGCGCGCGAGGCATTCCCAAGTGCAGGCAAAAGAGCGCTTAATGATGCGAATTTGCGTTGCCGAGCGCGAGCGCGCGGCGGGTGCATCTCGCGATGCCTTTGAGGCGTTGACCGAGTTAGAGGCGAGGCTCGGTCTAGCCTAGAGAGACCGGCACCGTGATCTGCGTCACGTAGGTTGCTGGGTCGTCGCTGATGATGTCGTCGATCAGGGCGATTTTGCGTCGCCTCGCTACGCCATCAGCTTGTCAAAAGCCCCGCGCCGGTTGAGCACGGTAAATGCAATCACACAGATGACCGCCGACAGAATGGACCCGCACGGCGAGGCGATGCCCATGGGAAACAACGTATCGGAATAGGCGTTCGACAGCAGCCATGCACCGGGCACGCGAATGAGCGCCACGGCCAGCACGTTGTGCGCAAAGCCGATGTAGCTCTTGCCGTATGCAGCGAAAAAGCCGCTAAAGCAAATGTGGATGCCGGCAAAAATCGCGTCGAAAATATAACTGTGCATATAGCCAGTACCGGCGGCGACCACCGCGGGGTCCTTGGCAAAAAAGCCGATAAACGCCGGTGCCACCAGCCACATCAGCACCGTGATCAGGCAACCGTACACGACCGAGATGGTCATGGCATCTTTGAGCACCTGACGCGCGCGGTCGCCCTTGCCTGCGCCGGCGTTTTGCGCCGTGAGCGCGCTGACGGTGGCACCCATGGAACTCGGCACAATGAACAAAAAGCTGATCATCTTCTCGACCAAGCCCACGGCGGCGGCATCAACCAGGCCGCGGTGGTTGGCGATGACGGTGATGAACATAAACGCCACCTGGATGCAGCCGTCCTGCACGGCTACGGGCACGCCGATCTTAAGAATGCTACCGAGCACTTCGGGCTGGGGGCGCAGGTCGCTGCGCTTGAGGTGAATGTGCGTGCGGCGGCTCTTGAGCCACACGAGCGCGAGGGCAACGCTTGCCGTCTGGGCGGTTACCGTGCCGAGCGCCGCACCCACGGGGCCGAGTCCCATGTGACCGATAAACAGAAAATCAAGCGCGATGTTGATGATGCATGCCACGCCAATCACGTACATGGGCGAGCGCGAATCGCCTAGGCCGCGAAAGATGGCCGAGAGGATGTTGTACGCGGCGATAAAGGGAATGCCCATAAAGCAGATACGCAGGTAGGCGGCAGTGCCTTCGACCGCCTCGGCCGGCGTGCCAATGAGCGCCACGATCTGCGGACACAGTGCGAGCAGGACAGCGGCCAGCACCACCGAGACACCCATAAAGAGCGTGATGGTGTTGCCGATGGCGGTCTCGGCGCGGTCAAACCGACGCGAACCCACGGCGTGGCCGACGATAACCGTCGTTCCCATGGCCAGACCCACGAGCGTCACGGTAATGATATAGAGCGTCTGCGCGCCGTTGCCCACGGCGGTGATGCCGGCGGCGCCGCTAAACTGCCCCATCATGTACAGGTCGGCCATGCCGTAGAGCATCTGCAAAAAGTACGAGAGCATATAGGGCAGGGCAAAGACCGCGATGGTCTTAAGGACATTGCCGCGTGTGAGGTCGTGTTCCATGGGCGGGGCTTTCTGGCTTGGTCTGTTTACGTACCAGTGTAGTGAAAACCCTACAACGATTGTAGAGTCAAGGTTTGTGTTGGCGGCGGGGCGAAAAAGTCACGCTCGCGTTCATTTCCAATTGAATACAGGGGCGCGTCCTGTGAGCATGGCGTCTGCACTAGCCTTGCAGAAATCGATTTCGCATCACTTGACACCGCCGCACGGCGCGCCATAATACGTGGGTTTGCGAACAACGTTTGATGGGGGATGAACCTGCGTGCGCAATCTCAAGATTTTGTTTTCCTATCTGGGGGCATACCGCCGCGATGCCATGCTCGGCGTGCTCTTTGTGACGGCCGAGACGGCGCTCGAGCTGTTTATCCCGGTCATCATGGCAAATATCATCGACGTGGGCGTGCCCGCGGGCGACATCAACTATATGCTGTTGCAGGGCACGTATATGTTGATATGCGCTGCATTTTCGCTGGTACTTGGCTTGGGCTATGCGCGCACGTCTGCCCGCGTTGCCTCGGGGCTGGGCGCTAACCTGCGCGAGGCGGAGTATCGCAAGATTCAGACGCTCGCCTTTGGCAATCTGGACAACTACGATGCCAGCTCGCTCGTCACGCGCATGACCACCGACATCACTGTTATTCAAAACGCCATCGGCAACGGCTTTCGCCCCATGGTGCGCGGTCCCGTGACGCTTATCGTTGGCTTGGTCTATGCGTTGGTGCTGTCGCGTCCGCTTGCTACGGTATTCGCGATCATCCTGCCGGTGCTGGCGATCGTACTGGGCGTTATTACCTACCGCGTCAGCCCGCTCTACCGCCAGCTGCAGACTTCGATGGATCACCTCAACGGCGTGGTGCAGGAGGACCTCACCGCCGTGCGCGCCGTCAAGGCGTATGTGCGCGCCGCGCACGAGGAGGCCAAGTTCGATGCCGTCAACACCGAGCTTGCGGACACGGCGACGAAGACCTTCGGCAACGCCGTGCTCAACCTGCCGGTGTTTCAGCTGTCGATGTACGTGGCGGCGCTTTCCATTCTGTGGATCGGCGGGCGCATGATCCTTGCCGGCGAGCTCGGCGTGGGCTCGCTCACGGGCTTTATGAGCTACGTGCTGCTGATCATGAACTCGCTCATGATGATTTCCAACGTGTTTTTGCTGCTCACCCGCGCACTTGCCAGCGTGGAGCGCATCTCGCGGGTGCTCGACGAACGTTCGCTTATCCAAGCGCCCGACGCTGCCGCTGCTGTGCACGAGGTGGCCGACGGAAGCATCGAGTTTCGCGATGTGTCGTTTAAGTACCGCGCGGATGCTGCCGAGGATGTGCTCGAGCATATCGACCTTCGCATCGAGAGCGGCTCGACGGTGGGCATCCTTGGCGGCACGGGCTCGGGCAAGAGCTCGCTTGTGCAGCTGATTGCGCGCCTGTACGACGCCACCGAGGGCGCCGTGCTTGTGGGCGGACACGACGTGCGTGACTACGACCTGGCTACCTTGCGCGACGCGGTGGGCATTGTGCTGCAAAAGAATGTGCTGTTCACGGGCACCGTGCGCGAGAACCTGCAGTGGGGCAATCCACAGGCGTCGGACAATGAGCTCCTCGCGGCTTGCCGCGCGGCGTGCGTGGACGAGTTCCTTGATCGCATCGGCGGGCTGGACGGCGAGTTGGGCCAGGGCGGTGCCGGTGTCTCGGGCGGGCAGAAGCAGCGCCTGTGCATCGCGCGAACGCTGCTCAAGCATCCGCGCGTGCTCATTTTTGATGACTCAACCAGCGCGGTCGATATGGCGACCGACGCTAAGATTCGCGAGCACATCGCTCGGATTCCCAATACGACCGTGCTCATCATCGCCCAGCGCATCGCGAGCGTCATGGATGCCGACCGCATTGTGGTGTTGGACGACGGTCGTGTCCACGGCGTGGGCACGCACGAGGAACTGCTGGCGGGCGACAATATCTACCAGGAGATTTATGCCTCGCAGATGGAGTTCGCGGGGAACGCAGACACCGGCGACGGCTGCGACGATGGTTGCGCGAATGATCCGTTTTCCTCCGTCCCCAGCGGATCGCCCTTGGAAGGGGGTGAGCGCCATGCCTAAGACCGCAGCCCAAGCACGCCCTGCCGACCTCAAGCGCACGGTGCGCCGCCTGCTCTCCTACATGGGTCACGCCAAGTTCTCGCTGCTTGCAGTGGGTGTGCTTGCCTCTGTGGCCGCCATCGCAAGCCTTGCCGGCACCTACATGGTGCGCCCCATCGTCAACGGTTTGGCAACGGGCGGCGAGGAACTGCTCGCTAGGCAGGTCATCTTTACCGCTGCTATCTACGCCGCGGGCGTGCTCTCGGCCCTGGGCTACTCACAGATCATGGTGCGCGCAGCCCAGCGCGTGGTGTCCGATATTCGCCGCGACCTGTTCGCGCACATCCAGACGCTGCCGCTGAGTTACTTCGACAGCACGCGCTCGGGCGACATCATGAGCTTCTTTACCAACGACGTCGACACCGTCTCCGAGGCGCTCAACAACAGCTTTGCCAACGTGATTCAGGCCGCCATTCAGGTTGTGGGCACCACGGCCATGCTCATCATCCTCAACTGGCAGCTCACGATTATCACGCTCGTGTGCGATGCGGCCATTGTGCTGTATGCGCGCTACTCGGGCACGCGCTCTAAGCGTTTCTTTGCCGCCCAGCAGGCATCGCTTGGCGACCTGGACGGATATATCGAAGAGATGGTCTCGGGTCAAAAGGTCATCAAGGTCTTTAATCACGAACAGGCCAACGTGGCTGGTTTTGACGCGCGCAACCAAGAGCTGCGCCGCACCGGTGGTGCCGCGCAGGCCTACGCCAACTCGATGGTGCCCATGACCGTGGTGATCGGATATGCCAACTACGCCATCGTTGCGGTGGCAGGCGGCATGCTCTGCATCAACGGTCTGGCCGACGTGGGTGCGCTCGCAAGCTACCTGGTCTTTGTGCGTCAGGCCGCCATGCCCATCAACCAGTTTACGCAGCTGGGCAACTTTTTGCTCAACGCGCTGGCCGGTGCCGAGCGCCTGTTTGCCGCCATGGACCTTAAGCCCGAGGTGGACGAGGGCTGCGTGGAGCTGGTGCAGACGGGCGACGCCGCGTGGGCATGGAAGATTCCCGAGGGCCAGGGCGTGGGCGCGTACGGGCACCTGCATGATGTGGCTGCCGTTGATGAGTCGGGCCGTGCGGTGGCTGCCGACGGCACCGAGCTCACGTGCGGCTTGGTCCCACTTGCCGGCGACGTGCGCTTCCATGCCGTGGACTTTTCCTACGTGCCAGGCACCCGTGTGCTCACGGATCTCAACCTGTTTGCCAAGCCAGGCCAAAAGATCGCGTTTGTGGGCTCCACAGGCGCCGGTAAGACGACCATCACCAACCTCATCAACCGCTTCTATGAGGTCGATGACGGCGAGATCACGTACGACGGCATCGACGTCAAGCACATTGCCAAGGCCAGCCTGCGCGGGTCGCTCGGCATTGTGCTGCAGGACACGCACCTGTTTAGCGGCACCATTGCGCAGAACATCCGCTTTGGCAAGCTCGACGCGACCGACGAGGAAGTGCGCGCCGCCGCCGAGGCTGCCTGCGCGGATTCGTTTATCCGCCGCCTGCCTAGAGGGTACGACACGCCGGTCACGGCCGACGGCGCCAACCTGTCGCAGGGCCAGCGCCAGCTGCTCGCCATCGCGCGCGTGGCCGTCGCCGATCCGCCGGTGCTCATCTTGGACGAGGCCACGAGTTCCATCGACACGCGCACCGAAAAGCTCATCGAGCGCGGCATGGACCGCATCATGCGCGGACGCACCACGTTTATGATCGCGCACCGCCTGTCCACCGTCCGCGACGCCGACGCCATCATGGTCCTCGAACACGGCCGCATCATCGAGCGCGGCACCCACGAAGAGCTGCTCGCCCAGCACGGCGAGTACTGGCAGCTGGCGCATGGCTTAAAAGAGTTGGATTAACCCGTTCGAGCACGATGCCTTGATCTCTCCGCGCCCCTCACCTCGCCTCAAACCATCACAACATTCGACGTTTTTTGCCAAAATCGGGAAAAGCATCGAATGTTGTGATGGTTTTTCTGCCACTCGATGGGGTGGAATCGCTTTCTTGCGCACGAAGGTGTGCGGACCCGTGGGCAGGGGAATAAGATTGGTTATCCGACTCCATTGGAGGGCTCATGGACCTGCCGATCGTCCTGTCCCATAAGACTGCCTGGCTGTACCACAACGTGGCGCGCCCGTCCGAGCCGCTCTCGCGAGCAAGCAGCCTATACGATGAGGACTCGCTTGCTAACGAGGCGGAGCCGACCGCGGGCCTGCCCAAATTGGGACTCGATGCCAAGGGGCTGAGGACTTCAACGGCAGTTGGGATCGTTGCCGACTATCTGGTTTCGCTTGGTATTCCACGAGAAGAGCTCGATCATATCGATACGCTCGTCAACTTTGATTTTGAGCGCTCGACACCGGCTGGATTTAGGTGCCACGTGTTTGGGGCGCCGGTACCTCCAGGCCATCTTATCGAGGTGGCAGAGGGCCTTCTGGTGGTTGATGAGGCCATGTGCTTTGTCCAAGCGGGTTCGTGGATGAGCGAACCCGAGCAGCTGGAATATGGCTACGAAATCTGTGCCCGATACCATTTGAATCATCTGTCGACAGGCGATTATATCGAGATGGGGCAGAGGTATACCGTTGCCGACTTGATTGCCTATTACAATGAGAATCGATCTCGCCAGGGGGCTGTACGCGCGGCCGCCGTGCTCAGGCGCGTGCACGATGGCGCGCGATCGCCCATGGAGACGGCCACCGCAATCATGGTCGTAGCAAAACGTTCCCAGGGCGGGCTGGGATACGTCAAGATCGAGCTCAACCATCGGGTCGATGTTCCCAACGAGTTCAAGTATCTCGCTAAGGCCGGGTATTTCGAGATCGACGTATATGCGCCTGCGAGCGGTACGGGGATTGAATACAACGGTTCGGACCATCTTGATAAACAGCGCAGCGCGTCGGATGCGGAGCGTATGACCGTGCTGAGCGCGCTGGGCTTTAGGATGATCGTCCTCACCGGGACTCAGTTTGCCCACCAGCTGCAATTGCACCGGGCGATGAACGCCATCGCGCTCGCTATGGGTCTCAAGTGCGACCGAAGCGAAGCGTTCCAAAAGCGGCAGAACGACCTGCGAGAATTCGTGATTCGACACTGGGACGGCGGCCTTTAGGGGCGCTTTGGTCCTTCTGCGGGGCGCTGCGGGCAGGCAAACCATCACAACATTCGACGTTTTTTGCCAAAATCGGGAAAAGCATCGAATGTTGTGATGGTTTGTATGCTGAGGATGGGCTTGGGAAGCCGGTCTTGCTCAAAGCGGCCTGTCCTGTCGTACGGGTGTCGGCATGATTCTCTCGTGGGGTATTATGTTTTCCGAAGAATAAAACGCCGCGTGAGGGGAGGGCTGCGTGGACGGGCACGTGCAACATGACGGTTTTGGCCGTGATATCAACTACCTGCGCATTGCCGTTACCGACAAGTGCAATTTTCGCTGCATTTACTGCATGCCGGCCGATGGCGTGGCGCCCCGCGCGCACGACGAGCTGCTCAGCGCCGAGAAAATCGCCCGCTTTGTGCGTCTGGTGGCGGGGGAGGGCATTCGCCGTGTACGCCTGACGGGCGGCGAGCCGCTGGTCAGCCGCCGTATCATTCCGCTCATTCGCGACATCCGCGCGATTCCGCAGATCGAGGACATCTCGCTTACCACCAATGGCGCCCTGCTGCCCAAGCTGGCACCGCAGCTCAAAGATGCCGGCCTTAACCGCGTCAACATCTCGCTCGACACACTCGACCCTACGCTGTTTGGAAAGATCACGCGCCTGGGTCGGCTCGAGCAGGCCATGGCTGGCATCGACGCGGCGTTGGCTTGGGGCTTTGAGCCCGTTAAGGTCAACTGCGTTGTTGTGCGCCGGCTCAACCAGGATGTGGCGGCCCTCGCGCGGCTCACGCTCGACCGCCCCATCCACCTGCGCTTTATCGAATACATGCCCATCGGCGACGAGCGCACGAGCTCGCATTGCGCCGTGGACCCGCATGCGCCCGCGCTCAATCCCGAGCTGTGGGATGCGAGTGACACCGTGCCGAGCGACGAGCTGCGGGCGCGCATCAATGCCGGGGCCACCGCGACGGGGCTGGGCGAGCTCGAGCCGCTCGACATCAACGACGCTCCTGCCGGCGCTGGCCCTGCGCGCTATTGGCACTTTCCGGGCGCGGCGGGAACGGTTGGCTTTATTAGCGCCATGTCCAACCATTTTTGCGCGAATTGCAACCGTCTGCGCCTGACGGCCGATGGCAACGTGCGTCCGTGCCTGTTCAGTGATGCCGAGTATTCGGTGCGCGACGCCCTGCGCCATGGTGATGATATGCAGGTACTTTCGATTTGGCGCGATGCCGTGGCCCACAAACCGCAGGAACACGCGATAATTGAGGGCACGCAACGATTTATGTCCCAAATCGGAGGATGATCATATGGCCAAGAGCAGGTACGCCGATGCCACCAAGGCCGCTCGCAGGGCCGCGATGTCTGCCCACAAAGTCACGGCTGCGGCGAATGCTGGCAACGCCGACGCGTCCGCACAGCCGACTTCCAGCGCTGTCGTCGAGCCCGCCCGTGACGCCCGTCGCGACGAGCTGACGCACGTGGACGCCAAGGGCGAGGTACGCATGGTCGACGTGTCCGACAAGGCCGAGACCCATCGCATCGCCATCGCCGAGGGCACCATCCTCATGCACCCCGAGACACAGGCCATGGTGCTGCAGGACCGCACCAAAAAGGGCGACGTGCTTGCCTGCGCACGCGTGGCGGGCATCATGGCCATCAAACGCACGAGCGACATCATCCCCATGTGCCATCCGTTGCTCATTACCAAGAGCAAGTGCGATATTGCGCCCATCGCTCCGGCGGGGACGCCGGCCGAGGACATGCCCGAGGGCTGGGCGCCGGCGCGCACGGACGGACAGGTTGGCTTTCACGTACTGGTTACGGCCGGCGTGACGGGCAAGACGGGTATCGAGATGGAGGCTCTAACCGGCGCGAGTGCCGCGTGTCTGACCATCTACGACATGTGCAAGGCCGTCGATCGCGGCATGGAGATCGTCGACGTGCGCCTGCTGCACAAGGAGGGCGGCCGCTCGGGCGTGTGGGATCGTGCCGAGCGTCAGGCCGCTGCTGTTGAGGCTGTGGCCGCTGACGGTGCCGCGCCCGCAAGCGCGCCTGTCGCCGTCGCGTCCGCAGCTCCGGCCCCGGCCGTCCCCGCGATCGCGTTTATCGGCTACCAAAACTCGGGCAAGACCACGCTCGTCGAGAAGGTCATCGCCGAGTTCACCCGCCGCGGCCTGCGCGTGGGCTCGCTCAAGCATCACGGGCATCACGGCTTTGATATCGATGTGCCTGCTAAGGACACCTGGCGCCATCACCAAGCCGGATCCAAACACGTGGGCCTCATCTGCGCCACGCGCTGGGCGGAGTACGCCGACACGCGCGAGGAGGACGAGATACCTGCGCGCGAGCTGCTGTCGCGCTACAACGATGTCGACGTGGTGATCATCGAGGGCTACAAGGCCGAGGGCTTCGACAACATCGTGGTCGCGCGCTCCGGTGTCGACCGTCTGCGCGGCAAGAGCTCGCTCGACCTGGTCGACGGTCACACGCTGGCCCTTGCCTGCAACGAGGCCCTGGCACGTCAGGCCTTCGACGCCGGCTTCGCGACCCGAGCCATCAACATCAACGACGCCCGAGCCATCTGCGATCTGATCCAAGATCACCTGGCCTAAAACCTGCCAAAAAGGGACAGGTTTGTTTTGGCAGGTTTTATCTGGGCAAACGTCACTTCCACCACAAAGGGGCCAGGCACCTTTGTGGTGGTTTTTGCTTTGGTAGATGGTTGGGACATGTCTTACAATCTACCAAGTAGTTCATGACGGGCGAAAAACGGAGAAAAGGGGCCTGATGCGTCCTTAATGTTTCAAGCGGATAGATTGATTCGATAGACGGTGGCGAATGCCCACCGCCCGTATTCGTATGAAATAAGGAGTCTCCATGCTCGCCTCTCTTTTCTCAAAGCCTCAATCATCGCTGTCCGCGCAGGCTAAACGCCTGGTGGCGATGCGCTTTCTCATTTACACCGGTTTTCAGACCAGCTACTTTATCGGCGTCATCGGAACGCTCACCTATGCAGACGATGCCTCGGTCGTCGCGACGTCGCTGGCCGTCCTGTTTATGAACGTTTTCGTGATCCTGGGATCCTTTGCGGGTGGCGCGGTACTCGACGCATGGGGTCCGCGCCGCCATTTCTTGCTGAGCATCATCGGCGCTCTCGCAACTGGCACGGCAATCATCGCCTTTGGTAGCGCGACCGGCGTCGTCCTGCTCGGCGCGGTGTTTCTGGGCTTTGTGATGGGATTTGCCCAGCCCATCGCCACGTCCTATCCGGCCTACCTCACCAACGACCCCGTCGAGCTCAAAGACATCAACTCCGCCATCGCCATGTTTTCAAACGTGAGTATCATCGTCGGACCCACGTTGGGCGGCTTTGTCGCGGCTGCTGCATCGTCACGCGCGGTGTTCGTGCTCATGATGCTCTTTACCGTGCTGGCGTTCGTCGTCGGTTGGGGCTTTAGGCCGCAGATCAGCCATGTCGCCGGGCATGCGGATGCCGATTCGGCAGAGGAAGGGGAGCGTGCGGGACAAAGCTCCAGCCCCAGCACATCTTCCCGTGTCACCTTCGCGGCTAGCATCAAGACGGTCTTTACCAACAGCGTTCTCGCCCTGCTGTTTTGCATTATCTTTCTTTCGAACTTTGGCTACGGAGCCTTCGATCCGCTCGAGTCGTTTTTCTATCGCGATGTCCTACGCGTCGGCGTTGAGTGGATGGGCTGGCTCTCGTCGGCTTCGGGCGTGGGCGCGGTGCTGGGTGCCGTGCTCGCGCTCCGCTTGCCGCCGCACCTGGTCAACCTTAAAACGCTGCTCGTGGCGCTTATGTCCGTGGGCCTGGGAAGTCTGCTCTATGTGGGGACACCGTACGTGGGCGTGGCCCTCGTCGGCCAGATCGCCCTGGGCATAGCTTGGGGTGTCGTCAACCCGCTCCACAACACCATTGTGCAAACGACGGCTCCGCTCGAGCAGCTCGGTCGCGTGAACTCGGTCATGGGCTTTGGCAATATGTTTGCCGGCGTGGCCCCGCTGGCGATTGCCCCGTGGCTGGCGGCGACGTTTGGCGTGCAGCAGACGCTCATCGGAGCAGGCATGGTCGTGACGGCAGTCCCCGCGGCGTTGCTGCTGTTTGGGCGCCGGCATTTTGATCGTGCCGCAAGGCAGTAAAAACCATCACAACATTCGATGAAAATCGCGATTTTGCCGAAAAACATCGAATGTTGTGATGGTTTGGCCCGCAAACGTCACTTCCACCACAAAGGGGCCAGGCACCTTTGTGGTGGTTTTTGCTTTGACGGGCCGCGCCCGTGCCTTGGTATACCATGTACGCCGTTTGCGAATGCACCCCACACCGCCGCGCTACCCAGAAAGGCCCCCATGGACACCACCTTCAGCCACATCAAAGCCGTGTTCTGCGATATCGACGGCACGCTGCTCACGAGCCGGCACACGGTGTCCCCGCGCACCGTGGCGGCGATCCGCGCCCTGCGCGAGCGCGGCGTGCTCTTTGGCCTGTGCACCGGGCGCGACGCCCACGCGACCGAGGCCATGTACGAGCTCTGGGGCATCGAAGGCCTGGTAGACGTGCTGGTGGGCTGTGGCGGTGCCGAGGTCATCGACCGTGCGCACGGCATCAACGAGCTGAGCTATCCGCTGCCGGGCGAGACCATCGCGCGCATCTGCAAGCACATGGCGGACCTTCCGGCAACGCCCGTCTGCCCCCGAGACGGCGTGTTCTACGTGCCCGAGAGCAACGCGTGCGTCGAGCACCTGTCGCGCGTCGACGGCGTGCCCTACCAGATGGTCGATTTTGCCGAGTTTTTGCGCGAGCCGCAGCCCAAGGTGATGTTTACCATGGCGCCCGATGTAATGCCGCGGGTGATTGAGCGGGCGTCGACGTTTGCCGATGACACCGTTGAGGCGGCGGCTCTGCAAACCACGCAGCGGCTCTACGAGTTCATGGATCCGCGCGTGTCCAAGACGCGCGGCCTTGTGCGCGTGGCGGAGCTCAACGACATTGAGCTCCAGAATATCTGCGTGTTTGGCGATGCCGACAACGACACCTGCATGGTGGCCGACGCCGGCGTGGGCGTGGCCATGGCAAACGGCAGCGATGCCACCCGCTCCGCCGCCGATTTTGTAACCGCCAGCAACGACAAAGACGGCATCGCGATCTTTATCGAGGAACATCTGCTGTAGCGCTGGGGGAGAACCACCGCAGAAGGGGGCAGGCTTTTTTGCGGTGGCCTCAGGCGATTTGGGCGAATTGATACCTAAAATCTGTGGGAAAATTCAAATATTGTTGTCTGAATATCATACTTCTAACCACCGATGGGTTTAAGATATTCTCATCAATTTGGTAGGATATTCATTCCGGTTGATGACCTACCGCTCACGGTCGATTTTCGACCGTCCACAGGATGTTTGCTCTTGAGCAAAATGTTGTGCAAATAAATCTAATGCCATTAAAAAATAATAGGCAACTAAATTACCAGCAGAAACAAAAAATAGATAGCGAATAAACGAAGGCAAATCTGAGTAAATGTCAAGAGAATTGAGAACTTGCTACAGAAATTTCGGTTTTGTTGCTTAGATGTTTAAACAATCGTTATAATTGCATTACTAAACGAGCGCAATTACAGATTGCGCAGATACGTTTGATGGTGAAAGAGCAAGATCGCGGTCTCTTGGGGAGGAGACATCGATGAAAGCGAATTCGGACAAATCTAAGCAGAGTAATAAAGCGACGCGCCGTGTGCTGGCAGGCGTTTTGTGCGGAGCCTCCGTGTTGAGCCTGGTACTGTCGCTCGTTATGCCCCCGATCTCGCAGGCCATCGCCAGCGACACCCAGACAGTTTCTACCGAGGAAACTGTAATGGGGTGCTCAAAGTGAAGAAGTTCGCCGCATGTAGCTTTATGGCAACTGTTCTCGTTGCAAGCACGCTGCTGTCCCCGTTCAGCGCGGCCACCTCTGCGAGCGCGGCTACCACTGTGAACAAGGGCATCTACAAGCCCACGCCTATCGGCATCGGTACGAATATCGATGTCTCTACCCCCGATCCCGGCGTGGCCACCTACGTCGGCCGCGACATGTACATCGGTGGTAAACCGAGCAACACTAAAACTCTTGATGCGAGCAACGCCCCCGCCGGCTCATATGCCGCTGAGGCGGAGGGCCTTACCGTGGTCCGTGGCAAGCTTGCCATGAATCCACTCAAAGAGAGCTGGCCCTATGAAGGTATTGGCGCTGGTTTCCGCTTTGGCACCGTTGGTTTTGGTTCCCAGTTCCGTCCTGTCGACGGCAGCACCGTGCTTGCGGTGGCTGGAATCGACAGTGCGATCACCAACATGAGCGTTGGTTACAGCGGCGACTTGCCGGGGAAGACTACCGTTGGCGCTTGGAACAAAGGCGCTTGGGTCGGCAAAGCGAGAACGGCTGACTCCGCTGGCTATGACTACACCGCGAAGATCGCCGGTCCCATTACCTATTGGAATACTAATAACGGGCGCCAGTCTGTGGTGAAAACCCAGGGTTATTGGTACGCGGGCGAGAACGCTCAGGACAGTACTCTGTTCAACCAAGTTAACTTCCTCAAGGACATTAATGGCAAGGATTATTCGAATTACAGCGGAGAGACAGGCTATCTCAACACGCTTTCTAATCAGCTGAATTCGTTTGCGAAGACGGGCAAAGTGAGCTACGGCGTTGCTCCGGCGTGCGATAAGGACAACCGCTACATCATCAACAAGTACAACAAGACGGATTGTAGCTATGGCCTGGTGTTTGATGGGTCGTATAAGACCATCAATGAGGACTGCGCCGATACGTCGCTCAATGGTAAGCAATTCAAGAATAGCGAGCGTCTTATCACGTTTAAGGGCGACAACACCTCTATGCAGCAGGTGTTCACCATCGATGCTTCTCAGCTGAGCAATACATACAACAACGAGTATTATCGTGGCGTTGATTTCGCATTCGAGGACATTCCCGAGGGCGCCTCGGTTGTTGTGAACGTTACCGGATCTTCGAATATTGAGTTCCACAATGGCTGGCGCTTTTGGTGGAACGGCATCGAGATTTCGCGT
Organism: Collinsella sp.; assembly: GCA_018363345.1. Classification (GTDB taxonomy): domain Bacteria; phylum Actinomycetota; class Coriobacteriia; order Coriobacteriales; family Coriobacteriaceae; genus Collinsella. The sequence continues at coordinate 83,101 of JAGZNZ010000009.1, forward strand.
GGTTACGAAACTCAATATTCCGGCAAGGCACTGGGTGAAGCATACGCGACGGCTTCCCAGTCCATCATGTGGAACTTTGTCGATACGCAAAGCCTTACCATTCGGGGCGGCATCGCGGGAGAGGACCGCGCGGACTGGAGATACGATGGCGCAACTACCGGTGCCAAGTGGACTGACGACGATCCTGCGGCGGCTATGATCGGATCGATTCTCGTTCCCAACGGAAGCTTCGACGACCATGTGACCACCAATGGTCGTGTGTACGCCGGCGCCGATTTCTCAATGAACAGCCCGAAGGTTGCCGCAGCATTTGGTGAGGGTAACTCGGCTTCCGTTATCGATATGGACCAGGAGCGTCACAACTTCCCGTGGTCTGGCTCGTATACACCGGACGGTTCCTCCATTGCATGGAGCAAGGTCGACGCTGCGGATGGTACTAAGCTGCTTCCCGGTTCCTCGTGGACGATATACGGCACTGTCAAAGATGCCAAGAACGGGACGGGTCCCATCGTTACGGTAACGGATGGCGCTGCCAACGATTACGCTTCTACTGATGGCAAGCTTCAGTTCAACTATTTGAACCAGAAGGCCGATCCGAGTAAGGAGATCTCGGATTCTAATCCGGCATTCACCTATTACATCAAAGAGGAGACGGCGCCGGAGGGTTACCAGGTTTCGGACAAGATCTACTACGCAACCATGAACAATGCTGGTGAGTCGGTGAACTATGTCCAGGGCTACGTGGATGAGAACGGGAACGAGGTTCCGTTCACACCTTCTAACACCACGGGTGCCATCGCCAACACCAAGATCACCGGTACGGTGTCTTGGGCCAAGGTGGAGAAGGACGATGCAGAACACACTCCTTTGGCTGGTTCCGAGTGGAAGCTTGCGAAACTGGGTGCCGATGGCTTGATTGAGGCGCAGTCCTGGACCGTGAGTGACCAATCGACTCCGAGCGAAACCACTTGGGCCGATACCGACGCCAAGGATGGCAAGTTCACATTGGCCGATTTGCTGCCGGGCACGTACACGCTCACGGAGACCCAGGCTCCGTTTGGCTACGAACTGAACAAGAACACCTACAAGTTCACGGTGGACAGCACAAGCGGCTCCATTACGTGGATCGAGAACGAGCAGCCGAACATCGTTGATGGCATTACGTACATCTCCGACTCGTGCTCCGTTACGTCCGTGAAAATCCCGGTGATTAAATCCGTCCGTAATACGGACTGGCCGAAGGATTCCAGCGGTAAATACGTTGCGTTCGACTTCAGCATCGAGGCTACGGGGCCAAATAAGGATAGCGCTCCTATGCCTGACTCGAAGACTATTTCCGTCGCTCCCGCAGACTCCACCAAGGTCAACGACATCGAGGCATCTTTTGGCAAAATCTCGTTCTCCAAAGAGTACCTCGCCACGAACGACGCTTCGAACCCGACGGGCGCCAAGACTTACACCTACACGGTGAAGGAGGTCGCGCCCGACGCCGATGCCATCGACAAGCTCCGCTACTCCAAGGCCGAGTACCAAGTGGCCGTCACCGTGAAAGCCGTCTTGGACGAGAAGACCGGCAAGTACTCCGGCCTCACCACTTCCACTACGGTCACGCAGGTAAAGGACGACATGGGCAACGTGCTCAGTCCGGACACCGTCATCGGCACCGCCGACGCGCCCAACGCCATACCCGCCTCTACCTTCACCAACGTGAAAGTCCTCACGGACCTCCCGCTCACCGGCGCGGGTTGGACCGAGAACTCCATGTTTCTCGTGGGTGCCGGTCTCATGCTTCTGGGCGGAATCGCCGCGGGAGCGTATTGGTTCGCTACAAAGCGCCGCCAGGACGACCCGTCCGATGGCGCTGGTAGATAGATGTTTATGAATGTCGGGCTCATTTCTGAAAGGGGAATCATGAACCGATTCGTACAAAAGCTGATCGCCGGCGCTGCTGCCGTAGCGATCGCCGTAACCGGCCTGGTGGGCGCCGCGCCCGTGGCCAAGGCTGCGGATCCCACCTACAGCATTACGATCAACAAACAGTCGACGGATGCTGCCGATCACAAGTTCAACGGCTGGCAGCTTGCCGAGCTGAAGGACGTTGTTGTTAACAACAAGTCGATTGCCTATACGATTGATACCACCGATGCGCTCGTGAGCACCATCGAGAGCGCGATGGACTTCAATGCTGTCATTGATGAGACGGGCAATGCCCAGAAAGTGCTTACTGTCTACAAGCAGGACAAGAACTATTTTGTGTCCGAGGGTAACACGTCGAATAATCCTATGGGCTTCTTGATCATGCGGGTGTTTAGCAATAGCGGAACCCCTAACCTCTCCCCGTCTTGGAACAATGATGCCGCGCTGCGCACCTTTGCCCAGAACCTCGAGGACCAGACCTTCCCTGGTACTCCTGCTGCAACCGAGTTCACCACGTCTACGGCCGGCAACGCCAATGTGAAAACCTTTAACGTCCCGGGTATCTGGTTCCTGAAGGACGTTACCAATCCCGCTGCGGACAAGGAGTCCTTCTCGCTGCCCATCATTACGCCGACGAGCATTGCGGGCACCGATGTCGATGGCGCCGTTACCGTGAAGAACGTGATTCCGACCATCTCTAAGCATCTTGCCAATGCTGACGGCACCTACAACAATGAGCCGTCCTTCTCCGTGGGCGACACCGTGTACTACACGCTTGAGACTACCGTTCCGTACTACACCGGCTATTCGACCAAACGTGTGTTCAAGATCAACGACACTGCTAGTTCTGCCATTTCTTCGATTGTCGGTAACGTCGCCACGGGCGTAAAGGTTGAATCGGTCAAGGTTGGAGACGTTACTCTTAAGGTGAGTAACGACTACAGTGTTTCCTATGCTGCCACTTCTGATACCGATAGTAAGTACGCCGGAGGTGTAGATACCGTCATCGACCTTGGCAACTACGTGAACCAGGTTGCGGGCGCTACTGCGCTGAACGAGGGCGCAAAGGTGACCGTACTGGTGAGTGCTACCCTTGATGCAGATGCCAAGCTTTCTGACTCCACCGCCATCCAGGGCAACCCCAACAAGGACTCACTTACCTGGTCGCACAACCCCAACAACACCTCCGATGAGCAGACCATTCCTGGTAACGAGGTGAATGTCTACTCCTATAAGTTCAACATCGTGAAGACCGCCAAGGACATGACCACTAAGCTCTCGGGTGCTAAGTTCACGATCAAGGCGGGAAGCAGCTATCTCGGTTACGAGAACGGCGCATGGAAGACCCTGACCACGACTCCGACTAAGGATACTCAGGGTGGTGCCGAAGTTGGCGTGTTCGCCACCGACGATGGCGTCATCAACTTTAATGGTCTCGACGCTGGCACGTATGAGATCGAGGAGATCGTTCCTCCCAATGGTTACACCGCCGTCTCCCTGCCGAAGTTCACCTTTACGGTATCCGCTACGGTGAAGTCCGACGATCCCGAGGGCCAGAAGACCATCACTGCTGTCTCTTATGCCAATGACGCTACCGATCCTCGCGTCTCCGTTGAGAACTCGACCATCAAGATTTGGAACGCCAAGAACCTCACCGAGCTGCCCTTGACCGGTGACCTGGGCATCAAGGTTTTCATCACCGTGGGCGTGCTGCTCATGGCTGCTGGCGCCGCCTTCGCCCTGAGTGCACGTATGCGCGCTTAATTCCCTAGCTTGATGACGCGGCGAGCGGGCGATCGTCGTCTCCTATCAGCGCCTGCGCGCCGCGTTCTCATATTCCCTTTCGCCGCACCCCGTCGCGCTTGGACACGCGGCGGGGTCGGTGCTTTGACCGTGCCCTCACACCCACACCCCCGGAGGTGAACCACATGGAGGCAATCAAGCCCGTATCGACGATGCGCACGCCGAGCGGCGGTTCGAACCCGGCTTCCCCCAGCCGACGTAAACCGCCCCTCGTCCTGCGCCTGCTTTCCCTTCTGTGCTTTGCCGCCGGCTTTGTTATCGTGGCCACGCCCCTCGTCCTGCGCGCCATGTCCCAGGCCGAGCAGACGGCCGCAGTTGCCGCGGCCCAAAACACCGTGGATGGCTGGCCCTATCCGCAGGCAGAGGAGGCCCTCGCGGCAGCGCGCGCCTACAACGAGCAGTTGGCCGCCGGCGGTCAGGACGTCATCGGCGAGGTCGTGGACCCGTTCGGTAGCACCTCCGGCGCTTCCACCGCAACAGGTGCCAAGGACTCCATCGCCTCGCAAGACACCACGTACCAGGGCCTGCTCGACGCGGGTTCGGGCCTTATGTGCTCGGTGCGTATCCCCAAGATCGACGTGAACCTTCCCGTGTACCATGGCACCTCCAACGAGGTGCTCGCCGCGGGCGCCGGCCACCTGTACGGAACGTCGCTGCCCGTGGGCGGCGAGAGTACGCATGCCGTGCTCACCGGTCACCGTGGCGTGCCGGGCTCGCTCCTGTTCACGCGCTTGGATGAGCTGCGGGTGGGCGACTCGTTTTACATCGAGGTGATGGGCGAAGAACTGGGCTACAAGATCGACCGCATAGACGTGATCGAGCCCGATGACGATTCCAAGTTGCGCGTGACCGCCGGCGAGGACCGCGTGACGCTCATGACCTGCACGCCCTACGGCGTGAACTCGCACCGCCTGCTGGTATCGGGTGTGCGTGCAAGCATTCCGGATGAGGTTCCCGTGCCCGAGGAGGCACAGGGCATCAACACCACCGCGGTGGCGCTGGGCGTTCTGGGCGCGCTGCTGGCGATTGTTGTGGGTCTCGTTGTGGCCGGGCACGTGCGCAAGAAGCGGCGCGCGGCGCAGCGTGCGGCCGTTGCCGCCGCGGTGACGCTGGGCGCCGACGCGGCTGCTGGCGATGGCGGAAACGGGTGGACCGTGGGAGCCTCCAGGCCTGCGGCCTCCTTCGTCTCCTCTGCTTCAGCCTCCTCGGCTTCCCCCGATTCCGATGCTGTTTCTCCCGAGTATCGCGGGCGACACCTGCGCTAGCGCCCGCGTTGGTGCTCAATATCGCTCGAAGTGTAGCGCCTTCGCTCGCTTCCTGGTCATTTGCCAGAACCGCGGCGCGATCCCGAACATGCCGTACGACGCGATGGTCGAGCTTCCCGCGTATATCGGCAAGAACGGCCCCGAGGTCATCTCGCGCGACAACATCCCGCTGTTCCAGCAGGGCCTCATGATGCAGCAGCTCAACTCCGAGAAGCTCGTGGTCGAGGCGTGCATCGAGGGTTCGTACGAGAAGGCGCTCAAGGCGTTCACGCTCAACAAGACGGTCCCGTCCATGAAGGTCGCCAAGGAGATTCTCGACGACATGATCGAGGCCAACAAGGACTTCTGGCCCGAGCTTAAGTAACGAGGCCTTCGACGGCCCGACTGCGAACGGTTCGCAGCGGCCCTTAAGGTCCATAGGCTCCCCCTGGGATACATCCCAGGGGGAGCCTCTCAGAAGCGCCCGAGGGGCGCTTCTTGTGTATATGGAGGCAAAAGGGATATACAGTCTTCATATACGGCCTCCTTTTAGTAGGGTCGATTTCTCCGGTTGATTTCTGATCTCAGCTGAACATACTGAGCGGATAGGCCGTTCCCGCAGTTAGCCGAAAGCCCCCGGGGTCCCTCTGAACTGCCACCCATTTCTTGGACACGAGAAATGGGAGGCTTTCTTTATGCGCGTTGACTTGAGAGTGAAGCATGATGTCGAGGCCAGGAAGGCGGCC
>JAGZNZ010000033.1:0-9661 GCA_018363345.1 Collinsella sp.
CTTCAATATAGCCGCGCGGCGTGCTGTCCGGCTGCTGGGTGACGATGTTGATGATCCCGCCCTGAGCGCTTTTGCCATATAACGTTCCCTGTGGGCCTCGCAGCAACTCCACGCTTTGCACATCGGTAAGCGCCTGGATGGTGTTGGTGGAAAGCTGAGGGACGCCATCGACATACAGGGTGACGGCGGGGTTATAGAAGTCCTGCGCTGAAGAGACGCCGCGTAGCGAGATCGTCGAAAAAAGCATGTTGCCGCTATTTTCAATATTGAGCCCGGGCAAGACTCTGGGGAGTTTGTCGCTGGCGGTGACGCCGGCGTCGCTTAATTCCGGCGCGCTGACAACAGTAGACGAGACGTTGTTGGCTGATGCCGAGCGGGAAGATTGTTTACTGGCGGTAACCACCAGCGTGCTTTCGTCTTGCTGTGAAGTCTGGGCATTAGCAATGGCGGGGAGCAATAATCCCCCCAAGGCCAGAGGATAAAGCCGTGTCATTTTCATTGTTGTGAGTCCCTGTAAGACGGCGAAACGCCAAAAATACCGACAATGGTGAATTGAAAATGATAACTATTTCTAATAGTGGTGCTACCCGAAACGGGTTTATTTCAACCTGTTTCGGGTCGGTTTGCGCTTATTGGGCAGAATGGCGATAATGGTCGACGGCGAGAGCCGTCAGGCGTTTTTTGTCTATCTTGCCGACGGCGGTGAGCGGCCAGTGGTCCAGAAACTCGATTTGGTCAGGAATTTTCCACGCGCTGAGCCCCATACGGGTCAGTTGTTGACGCAACTGCTGATAGTCAGTTGGCACCTGCTGCGCGATGATAAACGCGCAAATCCGCTCGCCAAGCAGCGTGTCCGGCGCGGCGACCACCGCGCAATCTTGCACTTCCGCTAAACGCAGCAGTGCCGATTCCACTTCAGCCGCGGCTATTTTTTCTCCGGCGCGGTTGATCTGCTCTTTTATGCGTCCCTCAACGTGCAGGTTCCCTACCTCATCCAGCCTGACATTGTCGCCTGTGCGGTAAAACCCTTGCGCGGTAAAGGCCTGCGCGTTGTGGGCAGGGGCGCGGTAATAGCCCGAAATGGTATAAGGGCCGCGCGTTAACAATTGCCCGGTTTCGCCCGGCGCGACGTCGTTCTCGTCTTGATCAACGATGCGGATTTCATCCAGAGGGGACAACGGGCGCCCCTGGCTGTGGAGAATGGTGGCATGCGGATCGTCCAGCCGGGTAAAACAGAGCAGGCCTTCCGCCATACCGAAAACCTGTTGCAGGGTACAGTCAAAGGTGGCGATAACCTGCTCAGCAAGCGTCGGGTCGAGCCGGGCGCCGCCTGCCTGAATGACGCGCAGCGACGAAAGGTCGCTGTCTTCCCACTCCCTGGCCTGCACCCATAATTGCGCCAGCGCCGGAACCAGGGCGACGTGAGTCACTCTTTCCTGCGCGATTAAAGGCATCACCTCATCACAGCTGGCGCTGTCGGTCAGCACCACTTTTCCGCCGCAGGCAAGCGTTCCCAGAATACCGGGGCAGGCCAGCGGAAAGTTATGCGCCACCGGGAGGACGGCGAGATACACGCTCTGTTGGCTGATGCCGCACAGTTCAGCAGAAGCGCTGAAGTTATAGCTATAGTCGGCATGTCGGCGCGGGATGAGTTTGGGCGTGCCGGTTGTGCCGCCTGAGAGCAACAACAACGCGGTGGCGGAAACATCAGGCTGCGGCCATGCCTGTCGCTCACCGTGAAGGGAGAAGAGCGGCGTAAAATCGTCGCTCACGGTCTCTCCAGCGACCAGAACATGACGCAAGCAGGCGTGTTTGTGCGCCATCTGTCGGGCCAGCTCTGCGTGGTTTTCCCCGTGAATAACGTAAGCGACGGGTTGCGCCAGCTCAATCAGCGCGTCGATATCCAGCGCCCGTTGCGAGGGCATCGCCAGCACGGGGATAACGCCCAGTCTTAACAAGGAGAACAGCAGGGTAACAAACGCGTTGTCGTTGGGAAGCTGCACAATTACATGCTCCCCCGAACGCAAACCCAGTGATGACAGACCTGCGGCAAGTTCGTCAACTTGTGCATCAAGCGCGCTGTAGGTTAACGACCCCTTTGCATCAACGACGGCAATTCGCGAGGCATAACGGGCCGCCCAGTGGCGCAACTGTTCGGCAATGGGTAAGGGATACTGTTCAATCAGAGATTTAAAGGAAGAATTCATGCGTCACCTTTCTGAAGTACTGGGCTGTTTTTGCAACGCGGTCATTGCAGAAAATGCGTGGGGAAAATGGCGGACAATCTGCGTAAAAAAGGACCGGGCTTGTTGAATGGGATAGAAATGATTGCCGTCAATCACCACCGGGCCTGTAACGTGGCTCAGCCACTGACGCCAGGCATCGACCTGCTGCCAGGAGGCTTCGCGATCGTGGCTGCCGCACAATAACAGCGCAGGCGTGCGCAGCGGCGGACAGACGTCGGGCGAGTCGTAGTGATAGCTCTCGGTGGCGTAAAAATCAGCGCGCAGAAGAGGAAGAAACAGCGACATTAATTCCTGGTTTTCCTGCAGTTCAGGAGAACATCCGCCAATGTCTATCAGCTCAGCGATAAAGTCGGCATCATCGCGATGGCTGAGCTGGCGTTCAGAATGCAGATGCGGGGCATGGCACCCGGAAATAATCAGTCCTTGTGGCGCAAGCCCCCGTTGCTCCAGAAGTCGGCAGGTTTCAAACGCCACCTGCGCCCCCATGCTGTGCCCGGCGAGTAAAAGCGGCGTGTCAGGCGATACGGATGCTTCCAGCTCGTTCGCCAGCAGTGCCGCCAGTTGTGTAATGCTTCTGAGCGGTTCCAGATGGCGAAGGCGATCGCGCCCCGGCCAGGTCACCAGAGAAAGCGCGCAATCAGCCAGTTGCTCAGCTTGCCAGTGGCGAAACGCGCTACTGCTGCCGCCAGCGAAAGGGCACATGACCAGATGCGCAGTATTGCCGTTCCGGGCGGGCCACAGCGGGATGCACATTGCAGATTGCGTCACAGCGCCTCCTTATCATCATCGTTGTAGAAACCGGCTAACCGGTCGTGGTGCGGCGGTGTCAGGCGTCTGATCTCCGCATTGCCGGTCTTACGTAAAATCTGCTGCCATAATCGTGATAACGCGATCTGATGTACGCTTTGGCAGGCCGCTGGTGGATGTTCGCCCGCCAGATGGCTGCGCAACTGGTGTAGCAACCAGCTGACGCCCTCCGGCCCGACGGTTTCGCAGCAGTCGCGCCAGCTCAGGGGCGCCGCGCTGCGCGTCAGACCCAGCAGATCGCGCAGGATCTCCGGTCTGCGGTAGAGGCTGTGGGCGTTCTCCTGATGGTCTGCGACAAACAGGCTGGATGACCAGATGACGGGGCCGTAGCTCGCCTCCAGCGAAAGATGACCTTCCGGCCAGCCCAGCAGCAGGCGGTGCATGATAAGGCTATGCATATCTGGATCGTCAGGATCGAGATAGCGCTGAAGCAGCAGGCAGGCTTCTCCCTCCGGCCAGAAGAGTCTCAGACAGTGAAAATCGCTAAAGCTGCCAACCACGTCGCACTCCACGGCGGCGGCATCAACGCCCAGAGCCAGCAACAACAAATCCAGAGTGGAGTTGAGCAACTGTCGGCTGGTGGTGGCGTGGACTACCGGCGGCGTCTTAGCCAGGCAGCGACGCAGCTGCTGAGCATCGCGAAGCCATGTGCGTCCCGCGCGCGTATGCGGATAAAACGTGTTTACCCAATAGCAGCAGCCCTGTTCCTGCGCCAGCGTTTGTAAGGAACTGATGTCATCCGGGTGGAGGGGATGCTCCTGAATGACGTGTACGCCGCGCGTCAGAAAGTGTCTGGCAAGCTGCGTACCGGTTCCTCCGGCGACGGTCGAACGCACGACAATACAGGCGATATCCGGCATCCTGGTTATCTGTTCCGGCGAGGTATACAGCGGAATGCCAAACGCATGAGCCAGCTCTCTTGAACGGGCGCTTCCCTGCGCCAGCAGGCCGACCAGTTCCAGCCCCTCCGGGGGCTGCATAAAGGCATTCAGGTACATTTCGCCAAATTTGGCGCCCACAATCAGTACGCGGTGTTTTGGGGAGGCGGACGGCATCATAACGTGTTCTCCGGTTGCGTTGAGGTTGCGCAAAGCCAGCGCGTAATGTGTTGCGCACAAGCCTGAACGTGGGGGGCTTCCATCATGATTTGCCAGTGGCTGGCTTCAATCACAGCGTCGTCGGCGTTGTTTATCCAGCCCTGCCACTCGGTTTCTGCTGGCGTCCAGCGCGCGGGTCTCCCGGCGGCATACACCATGAGACAGGGGACCGGAACGCTTTCGCCCGGCGTATGCTCAGTCAGTAAACGCAGCAGATGCGCGATGTTGTCGAGCCACGTTTCTGCCGCTTGCAGCGTCAGGTTTTGCGACACCATACCGGCCGTTTTAGCGAGGCTGATAAAGTCGGCAAGCTGGCTGTCGGGCGTCTGCTGGTCGAAATGTTCGGGCAGTGCCAGAGGCGTTTGTCCTTCGGCTAACAGGCGCAGCAGGGCCGCCCGGTTTTCGCAACAGAAATCCTGTCGGCACACGGGATCGATTAACACCATCCGAACCTGCTCGCCTTTGGCGTACAGGCGCTGTGCGGCGCCCGCCGCAAGAAACGCGCCATACGACCAACCCGCCAGCACATAAGGGCCGTGAGGCTGCTGACGACGGATGCACCCGACATACTCATCGATCATCTGGTCGAGCGTGGCAAAGCGCTGCGGCGATTTTGCTTTCAGGCCGAAAACGCGCCTGTTCAACGCGCTAGCGAGCGGCAGCCAGGCGCTGATATCGCCGTCTGAAGCGTGGAAGACAAACAGGGTTTCCTCACCGTCGCCCTGGCAAAGGGGTATCGGGTTGTCCTCTCCTGACGTAGCCGCCTGTAGATGGGCGCAGAAGTCGCTCAGCGTCGAATGGCTGAACAGATCCTGAAGGTTAGCCCTAGCAATCCCTCTCCGGTTTAGCTGCGCGACCATCCTTGTCGCCATCAGGCTGTCGCCACCCAGTTCGAAAAAGTCGTGATGCCTTGCCACGGGGCGAGACAGCAGCGATTGCCAGAGTTCAGCCACCTGCCTTTCCAGCGCCGGATTCCCCCCGGCAACTGGCGTGGGTTTGGCTGGCTCAGTCGGCGTATCAGACGGGGCATGCAGCGGCGTAAATAACGCTTCTCTTTGCCGGATCTGTAAAATGGGCAGACCGGTGCCAAAGCGCTGCTGTAAATAGCGGCTCACGGCTTTTTTATCCGGGCGATTTACGCCAGGCGAACGCGCCACCAGCAGATGCTGGCGCAGCGGCGACGATTCCTGCGCGGGCCACGCCAGCTCGTTTGCAAACCCGGCCTGAACGAGAACCTCCTGCCATGCGGAGCGGGTGAGCATCGGTTTCTCATCCCGGCGGCGGAAATCGCGGTATCCGCTTAATCCCTCAATAAAGCCCACGCTCGCCAGCTGGAATACGCTGTTTCGCTCCGTCGCTTCAACGATCAGCAAACGTCCGCCGGCTTTCAGCAACAGTTTTAATCTGCGCAACGTCTGGACGACATGGCTGGCGTCGTGGAGCACATTGACGGCAACGATCAGGTCGTAACCCGCCTCCGGGTGGGCGGTGAAATCCAGCGGCTGGTTGATGTCGAACAAGGCATAAGACACCTGCGATTCATCATGGAAACGGGCTCTGGCGTCATTGAGGAACTGCGCGGAGACGTCCGTGAAGTGGTACGACTGCCGCGTGTTCCGCGTGGCCTTCAGCACCGGCGCGGTAGTGGCTGCGGTTCCGGCGCCAATCTCCAGAATCCGTTCTGCGCTGCACAAGGCGGCAATCTGCGCGGTATAGCGATTCAGACAGGCGCTGGCGGGGTTGTCGCGATACAGCGCGTCGGTAACGCGATGCTGCTCGTTGAACAGCAATTCCAGCGGAGAACACCGCCCGGAGAAGAGGGCGTCGTGCCGGGCGATGCAGGTTTCCAGATACTGCGCCAGCGCCTGGCTCCATTGGCTTTGCGGGCACGCTTCCTGAGGCTCAGGAATCTCGCTGAGCGGAATGCGGCAGCGCCAGCTTTCACCTTCGCGGATTAACCACTCTCTTTCCGTCAGACACTGTAGCCACTGGCGCAGCAGACGCTGGTGAGACGCTTGCGCGGACAGCGCCTGTACTATTGCGCTAAAGCGATGGGCGATCTCCGGCGTGGTAAACAGGCCGTGACGATTTAGCGTAGCCGCGATCCCCTGTAGCGCACGCGCCTCCAGCCAGCGCCAGGTCGCCTCCAGCTCATCAAGCTGCGCCTGCTCAGGCAACGGCAGCGCCAGTTGGGTAAGTTCGTGCTCATCAGGCATCGCCGCTGATGGCGACGGATCGTCGGCCATCACGATATCCAGCGTCAACGCGCCCTGTTCGGTTATTTCCGCTCTGGCCTGCCGGATGCCGGGGTATTCGAGCGTCGCCTGCTCAATATCCCGCAGGTCGTAGTCCGCCTGCGCGTTCAGCGGCCAGCGTCGGCGGGGAATGTGCCCGGCGATGCCGCTGGCGAGAGTCTTCAGGCTTTCAGGGGCGGCGATGACGGCTTGCAGGATGGCGCAATAGTCATTAAACATCGCCTCGGCAGCGCCGGGTTCCAGCACGTTGTCCATGCAGTACCAGCTAAACATCAACTCGCCGTCGCTCTCCATGACCTGATGATCCAGCCAGACCTGCGGCGTTTGCGTGAATACATAGCAGGGTTCGCCGAACAGATGGCTCATCGCCTGATCGATAGTCATGCCTTCCAGCGTCATCCCCAGCATACTGGTAAACACTACCGGCATCAGCGGTTGACGTTGTGATCCGCGCAGGCGGCCCAGCTCACGGATCACCTCAACACCGTTCATTTCACTGTGCGCCATGTTTTGCCAGAGGCGCTGTTGGGTCTGTTGCATCTGCTCTTGCAACGTCACCGGCGCTGAGAAGTTAAAATCAACCAGCGTGACGGAGGTAAAATCACCAATCAACTGGTTGATTTGCGGATGGATCGGCTGGCGATTGAAGAACGTCAGGTTCAGCGTAAATGTTGTGGTACGGCTCCAGCGCTCAAGGGTGGCGGCAAACAGCGTGAGCAGCGCGGCAGACGGTGTGACGCCTTGCTGCTGCCAGCGCTGTTTCACGGCCTGCCATTCTGTCTTGCCGATCGTCGATTTGAAGGTGGTGAAGTGTGGCGTTTCCGGGGGCGTCTCAACCACCGGCAGCTCTGGCGCTAAGGGCAGTTGCGGCAGTTTTTCCTGCCAGTAATCCCAGGCATCGTGCCATGCCGATGTCTGTCGGCGCGCCTGTTCAGCCATCACATAATCACGGAAGGTAATAGCGAGCGGCGCCAGCGTTTCACCGCGCCAGACCTGCGCCAGGTCGTCCATCATGACTTTAAAACTCTGCACATCAAACTGCAAAAGGTCGAGGTTCATATGCAGACGGTAATGGCAATCGTCGATTTCGCTGACCACCAGCTCAAAAAGAGGCCACTGGTCGGCAGGCAAAACGCGATAGCTCAGTTCATGCCGCCGTTTTTCCAGCGCGATGCGCTGTTCTTCCGGGGAAAGCGCGCGCAGATCGTCACGCGGGATGTGATACTCCGGCGTTGTCGCCAGGATTCGCTGCTGCCCGTCGGCATCAACCACCATACGCAACATATCGTGGCGTGCGATGAGCTGGTTCCATGCTTTCTCCAGTATGGCGAGATTGAACTCATCGTGGCGTTTATCCCACTCAAACAGGACGTGACAGGCGACGCCGCCATAGCCAATGAGGTGGGTTCGCCCCAGCCAGTAGGCGTGCTGAATGGGCGTCAAAGGGAAGGGCGCATAACGCTCGTCGGCGTCGTGCCGCAACACTTCCGGCTGCGAAGCGGCAGGCGTCGCCTCTGGCTTAGAACAGATAAGCTGCGTGAGTCCATGAGGAGACAGATCCTGCCACGCCCGTTCCGCATTGATGCGTACGCCCAGGTAGTGCTGAATATCGCTACTGAGTTCAAGGAAGAGCAGCGAGTCCATGCCGAGTTGCAACAGATCCTGGTTTGGATGCAGTGACGCCGGATCGCTCAGCCTTAGCTGAACCGCAATCCGCTTTTTCAGCCATGCCATCACCGCTGTTTCATCGCTCAGGCTGCCGTTAAAGGCGTTGTCATCAGCAGGAGGAATGACCGGCGTTGCGGCTTTTTCTGTGGCGCTGATGTTAAACAGAGCCTGTTGTAACGGGGGCATTTTGTCGGTAAAAACGCGCATCGCCAGTCGCCACGGGGCGCCGCGCATCACCGCCTGTTCCAGGTGCCAGCAGCCTTCGGCATCGCTTAACGCGCCCATACCTCGGCTGGCGAGCGTCGCCAGCATTTCCGGCGTGGCCGCCCGACCGCTTTCTCCCCATGCGCCCCAGGCGACAGAGAGCGTTTTCGGCGCATCAAGGGTGGAAAACTGCTGGGCCAGCCCGTCCAGGTAGCCGCAGGCCAGCGCATGGGCGCTCTGACCCGGCGCGCCGAGGGTGGCGGCAGCGGAAGAGTAGAGAATAAGATAGCGTCCGTCGTGGTTGCGCAGGGTTTGCAACAGCTGGCTTGCCGCCTGCGCTTTTACCGCGAAAACGGCAGCCAGCTGGTGGTCATCAAGCTCCTGCAAGGGCGCGTCAGCCAATACGCCAGCGGCATGAATCGCTCCGGCAATGCCGCCGTTGGCCGCCAGATCGTCAAGAACCGTGGCCAGTTGCCCGGCATCGCCCACATCACAACGGCAGACGCGCGTCTGCCCGCCCTCCACGTCGCGTAGCCATGACTCATCCACGCGCGGCGCCAGCAGGGCGATGCGTCGCGCCCCTTTTTCTCTGAGCCAGTTCACGGCAAGGCGGCCTAATCCGCCAAACGCTCCGGTCACCAGATGCCAGCGGCTATCGCCGGTAAACACGTTTGCCGGTAATTCAGCGGCGCATCCCGTATTGGGCGCCAGTGAAGGGAGCCAAAGGGTGTCACCCCGTGCGGCGAGCCAGCGCTGTGATAGTGAGACTGCGCTCAACCCTTGATGCAGCGTTTCCCACGGGGTGTTTTCGGCGAGATCGATGGCGGCAAGCAACCGTTCCGGCTGTTCGTTGGCCGCGACTCGAAGCAAGGCCCATAGCGCGTGATGGGATGCAGAGAGTGCTTCATTTTCCTCGACTCGCCACGCGCGGCGAGTAACCACAATCAATCCGGCTGCGCTGGCGGTGAGCGCTGCTATCACTTTCTCCGCTAAGGCCAGCGTATCCTCGCTCTCCTCAACAATCATCAGTCGCGAAGAGGCGTGCGGATCGTGAATGATGCCGTATTGCGCCAGCTCGTCGCTGCGCGCAAGCGTACCGGCGCTGAAGCTAAAGGTAAGCGGTTGGTCAATGCTGGCGACGTTGAGGGGCGTCCAGCGCCATTGATAATGCGTCTGCGGCGCAGGAAGAGGCGCGGCGGGCGATAGCGGCAGCCACTCGCCAGCAGGATGACGGGCTTCAACGCGCATCTGACCGCGGGAAAAGGCTTCGTTTTGCCAGCTTAAGCGAACCTTCCCCAGCCACTCCGGGGCGGCGACGGGGGGCGGTTCCACAGGCAGAGCGTCGCCATGACGCTGTGAAAGCAGACGCCAGGCCTCCTGCCAG
>JAGZNZ010000010.1:0-81135 GCA_018363345.1 Collinsella sp.
TTCCTTCTCCGCCAAATGGGATCAGGTCCTCGCCGGGGTCCCAGACGTCGGTGGGTAGGGCGTCGTGGGGGCCTTCTTCGAAGGTGCCGTAGCTGCGCTCGATGATGCCTTCGCAGGGCTCGACTGCTGCATCCCGGCCGAGGAGTTCGGTTGCGACGAGACTTGCCGTGTCCATGGCTCGGCCTAAGGGCGAAGAGACCACTTTATCGGGGACGACGTCGTGGGCTTTGAGCCATGCGGCTGCCATTCTCGCTTGTTTGCGGCCCAGGTCGGTCAACGGTGAATCGCAGCGGCCCTGGACCAGCTTTTTGACGTTGAACTCCGTCTGACCGTGGCGGAGTAGGTATAGGCGCTTCATGCTCTCCCCTTCTGCATAACTTGCTTTTTCGGCACAGCCCTACTCGTGGGTATGGCCTACGTAGTCCTCGTCAATCGTGATCTTGGCGACCGACTTGGGATATTCCGATTCGACCCTCTGGGCCAACGCGTTTTTGAGCTCATCGGCTCCCATGCCCAAATCCGAGGGTCGCACGCAGTCAAAAATCACATTGGTGTGCGTGGGGCCCGGTACGCAACGCAAGTCGTGAATCGAAAGGCGGCTATCAATCTCCTGAGCCATGGCGTTGATGCGCAGGCGCATGCTCGCCACTTTGGTGTCGTCGGTCACGATGGGGTCGTAATGGAGCGTGACGATCATGCCGTCTTCGTTTCTAAACGACTGCTCGATGTTATCGAGCGTGTCGTGACTTTCCAGCGGGCTTGCCTCGGCTGCCATCTCAGCGTGAGCACTTGCGAACTTCCTGCCCGGGCCGTAGTCGTGAACCATCAGATCGTGAACGCCCAAGACGCCGGGGTAGCTCATGATCTTGTCTCGAATGTGCTTGACCAGCTTAGGATCGGGCGCCTGGCCCAAAAGCGGGCTCACCGTATCCTGGATAAGCTCAAAGCCGCTCCAGCCAATATAGGCGCCAACGGCAAGGCCGACCCATGCGTCAAGATTGATGTGCGTCACCTGCGAAACAATTGCGCACGCTAACACGGCGCCCGTGGCAAGGACATCGTTCTTGGAATCCTGCGCGGTCGCATGCAACGTCTCGGACTCAATGCGGTCACCGAGCTTTTGGTTGAGGGCCGCCATCCACAGCTTTACGACCATCGAAAGCACTAAAACTGCCACCAGGGCAAGTGAGAACTCGACAGGTTCGGGGTTGACAATTCGCTCAACCGACGACTTCACCAGCTCAACGCCAATCAGCAGCACGAGCGCTGCCACGACCAAGCCCGAGAGATACTCGTAGCGACCGTGACCGTAAGGATGCTCGGGGTCGGCCGGCTTGCTCGCCAGCCTGAAGCCCAGCACGCTCACGATATTCGAGCTGGCATCAGACAGGTTGTTCATGGCATCCGCCACGATCGAAACCGATCCCGACAGCACACCGATTGCGCCCTTCGCAGCGCAAAGTGCCACATTGGCAAGAATGCACACCATGCCCGTCAACGTGCCCACACGTGCACGGTCGCCCTGCGCACGACGAACAATCCACTCGACCATCTGCATCCGCCCCCACGGTACTACCTATATATCTATTGCTCAAACGGATTGTAGTGTAGCCACTTTGTCTCCCAGATACAAAAAGGCCGCAACCCACACGGGCCACGGCCTTGGAATGCGACATGTGGGACCGTCCCTTTGTCGCACAGGTTTATGCGCTTGCCTCGGCCACGCTCTTCGAGGTTTCGGGCAAATCGGCTCCGTCCCCCGTCACCTGCCCCTTCGCCGGCACCACGCCAAAGCAGTAGCTCAGCGCCGCAGACACCGCAAATGCCGTGCCACCGGCAGCGCAGCACCACAGCAGGTTCGAAATGCCGCCCGTGGCAAAGCCAATGACCATAAGGACATTCGTCATGCCGATGGTATAGGCCGTAACGTGGCCCACGGCCGCAACAAGTCCTCCGACGGCGCCGCCAACGGCCATGCACGTCAGACACCTGCCATATTTAAAGCCGCATCCGTACAGCGCTGGCTCGCTTACGCCGCCAAGAATACCCGAGATTGAATAGCCCAGCATGAGCGCCTTCTCGTCCTTATCCGCAACGCGGAGCGACGCGCCAAAAGGCATGCCCCAAACGGCGAACGTTGCCATCGTCGCGGCGATCAGGATGCACGAATCCGTTCCCACACTCATAAACTGCGCATAGGCGAGCGATAGGACAACGTTGCTGACGCCCGCGATCTTTAGGAACTCCCAGCCCGCGGCAAGCCCCATGAGCGTGAGCAGCGACACGATGCCGCCGGAATTGCCAAGCATAAACATAAGCTGGCCCAACAGCATGCCCAAATAGCTGCCCGCCGGCGCCGTGATACACAGCGAAACCGGAACCATGACGAGCATGGTCGCAAACGGAACGAACGAAAACGCCACGGCCTTAGGGATAACGCGCTGGAAGAAACACTCCACTCGCCATAGCACGGGTACCGAGATGAGAACCGGAATAACAGTCGTTGTGTAATCGTTGACCGGCGCGGGAAGCAGACCATACACGAAAGTCATCGCTGCCCCCGTCGTCGATGCGGCATCGACGAGCTTAAGCAGATCGGGCGCAATCAATACGCCGCCCAGCATCATGCCCAGCTGCTCCGAGCAACCGAGCTGGCGGGCGGCCGCCCAACCAAGATAAATGGGCAAAAAGTAGTAGCCGGCGTTATAGAGCCAACTGTAGAACAGGCGATAGATTTCGGAATCGGCAGACCACAGGCCCAGCATGCCTTCGCCCATAACGACGGCGGCGGTGCGGAACAACGCCGCGCAAACAATAAACGGCAGCGCCGACATCATGCTTTTGGACAGATAGTCCACCACGGCCATGGCGTTTGATGAAACCGTCGTTGTAAACGAGGTGTTAGAAACTTGTGACATGGAACGCCTTTCCCAATGTGACATGCGGGCTGTCCCTTTGTCACATCGTGCGGTACTGACCGATTGCGCGGTACTTTTCGTAGCGGAGGTTTGTGAGGGTCGCGTCGTCGAGCTGCTCAAGCGTATCGAAGGCATCAAATGCCGAGGACATGACGGCACCGGCGATCTCCTCATGCGACAGGCCCCTATCGTCGACAATGCCGTCGATGATGCCGAGCGCCAACAGATCGGGGGCCGTGAGCTTAAGCGCCTCAGCGGCCTCATTCGCGCGCTCGGTATCCTTCCACAGGATCGACGCACAGGCCTCGGGGCTCACGACCGAATAGGCCGAGCTTGAGAGCATCAGGATGCGGTCGGCCACGGACAGCGCCAGCGCGCCACCAGAGCCGCCCTCGCCTGTCACCACCGAGACAATCGGCGTCTTAAGGCCGCTCATCTCCATGAGATTCTGGGCAATCGCCTCGCCCTGGCCGCGCTCCTCGGCACCGATGCCGCAAAACGCGCCCGAAGTATCAACCAGGCACAGAACCGGCCGACCAAACTTTTCGGCCTGGCGCATCAGACGACGCGCTTTGCGGTAACCCTCGGGATGCGCCATGCCAAAGTTGCGGCGCATACGCTCTTTGGTCGTGGTGCCGCGCTCGATGGCGATGACCGTTACGGGGCGTCCGTCTTTCCAGCCAATGCCAGCCACCACAGCGGCGTCGTCGCCAAAGTAACGGTCGCCGTGCAGCTCTACGAATCCGTCGAGGCCCAACGAGATCATCTCGCCTGCCGTGGCGCGGTTCGCCGAGCGAGTCTGTTTGACGATTTCGAGCGCGCTTTTTGGTGCGGCCGAGCGCTTAAACAATTGTCCCAGCCTTTTGCCGCGACGACCCGTATGCACGATCTCATGCGGTGCCCCCAGGCCGGGCGCGCGCCCTTCGTGCAACGCCAGCAGCTCGCCTACCGTGAGCGCAATCTCGCCACGCGGAACGACGGCATCGCAAAAGCCGTGCTCCAGCAAAAACTCGGAGCGCTGGAATCCCTTGGGCAGGCGCTTGTGCATGTTCTGCTCGATCACGCGCGGGCCGGCAAATGCCGTCAGGGCATCGGGCTCGGCCAGGATAATGTCGCCCTCCATGGCAAAGCTCGCGGTTACGCCTCCGGTCGTGGGGTCGGTGAGCACCGTGATATACAGACCGCCCGCCTCGCTGTGGCGCCTAACCGCCGCAGAAATCTTGGCCATCTGCATAAGCGATGTCACGCCCTCTTGCATGCGCGCGCCGCCCGAAACGGTAAAGCCGACAACCGGCAATCCCAGCTCGGTCGCACGCTCAAATGTGCGACAGATCTTTTCGCCCACCACGGAGCCCATCGAGCCCATCATAAAGTTGGCGTCCATAAAGAAGAGCGCGGTATCGCAGCCGCAGATTTTGCCCCTGCCGCACACAACGGCATCGCGCTCGCCCGAACGCTCGCTCACGCTCTTAAGTTTGTCGGCATAACCGGGAAACGAGAGGAAGTCCTTCGACGCCAGATTGGCATCCCATTCCTCAAAGGTACCCGCGTCGACCGTCATGCGCATGCGCGCGGGACCGCTCACGCGAAAGTGTTTGCCGCAACGAGGGCAGACCTCGAGGTTGTCGTGCAGGCGCGCCTCATCGATCACACGGCGGCACTCCGGGCATTTGACAAACACGTGGCGCGCGGGGAACTCGGCGCACGACTCGGTTATCGGCCCCTCAAGGACATTGACCGTCTTCGCTTTTCTATTCATCAGCATAGAGATGCCCCATCAGATCGGTGTGATACATGCCCGACAAAAACTCGTCGTTTGCCAGCACGTCGAGCTGAAGCTCGCTATTTTCGCTCACGCCCTCAATCACGAGCTCGCCCAGGGCCGAGCGCATCTTGCGAATGGCACCGTCACGCGTGGGCGCGCACACGATGAGCTTGCCGAGCATGGAGTCGTAGTACGGCGGAACTTTCGCTCCGGTAAACATGGCGGAATCCCAGCGCACGCGCGGACCACCCGGCACACGCAACGCGGTGACCGTTCCACATGACGGTAGAAAGTCCGGCGTTTCGGCATTGATGCGGCACTCCATGGCGTGGTTGCGGACCGGTACGTCCTCCTGCTCAAAGGGCAGAGGCTGGCCGGCAGCCACGCGCAGCTGCCACTTAACCAGGTCGGTATCGGTCACAAACTCCGTAACCGGATGCTCCACCTGCAAGCGCGTGTTCATTTCCATAAAGTAGAAATTGCCGTCATCTGAGTACAAAAACTCGATGGTGCCAGCGCCCTCATAGCCAACGGCACGAGCCAGGTCGCGCGCGGCCTTGTGCATGCGCGCGCGAATATCATCGCGTCCGTCGAGGCACGGCGCGGGGCTCTCCTCGATCAGCTTTTGGTTGCGGCGCTGCACCGAGCACTCGCGCTCGCCGAGCGAAAACACATGGCCCTGCTTATCGGCCATAATCTGTACCTCAACGTGATGCGCCGGCGCAACGAACTTCTCCATGTAGCACTCGCCGTCGCCAAAAACGGCCTCACCCTCGGCACGCGCCTCGATGAACGCCTTTGCCGCATCTTCCACGCGCTCGACCTTGCGAATACCGCGACCGCCGCCGCCCGCGCGCGCCTTAATAAGCACGGGGCAGCCGATGCGCTCGGCCTCGTCCGTTGCTTCCTCGGGGCTTTTGAGCAAATCGCAGCCCGGCACGATGGGCACGCCCGCTGCAGCGGCCGTTCGGCGTGCGGCGTCCTTGTCGCCCATGCTGTCGATCACCTCGGCCGAAGGACCGACAAACGCCAGACCGAACTTGTCGCAGTCGCGCACGAAGCTCGCCTTCTCGGAAAAGAAGCCATAGCCGGGATGAATTGCCTTAGCTCCCGACTTTACGGCACAGGTGAGCACGGCATCGTCGTTGAGGTAGCTCTCGGCAAGACGCGGGCCACCGATGCAATACGCCTCGTCGGCAAGCTGCACGTGTAGCGCGTCCGCATCGGCCGTGGAATAAACGGCGACGGTCTTGATGCCCATATCGCGGCACGCGCGGATAACACGGACCGCGACTTCGCCGCGGTTGGCGATGAGCACTTTGTCGAACATGGAGCCTTCCTTAACTTTCGTGCATGAGTGCAAAAGACATATCGGCGCGGCAGCAAACCTCACCGTTGACGCTCGCAGTACCCGTCGCAAAGCGGAACGGCCCGCGCGCACGCGTGATGGAGCACACTAGATCCACCGTGTCGCCCGGGCGCACCGGACGCTTAAAGCGCACCTTGTCCAGACTCGTGTAGAACGGCGTCGCGCCGCGCGCCTCCTCATCGCCCATCAACAGCACGCAGCAGTTCTGGGCGAGCATCTCGCACTGAATCACGCCGGGAACGACCGGGTTTCCCGGAAAATGTCCCTGCAAAAAGTACTCGTCGCCTGTAATCGTGATCTTGCCGTGGGCCTCGTCGCCCACCAGCTCGGCTTCGTCGAGCAAAAGCATCGGCTCGCGATGCGGTAACAGCTTCTTGAGCTCTTCTTTGTTCATGGATATCACCTATCCGATCCTCATGAGGCAGCTGCCAAACTCCACGAGGTCGCCGTCGGCCACGCAGATCTCGAGCACCTCACCGTCTGCCTCGGCCGTCACCTCGTTGAGAACCTTCATGGCCTCGATGATGCAGAGGGTCTCGCCGGCCTTGACCTTGGAGCCCACGCGCACAAATGGCTCGTCGCCCGGCGCAGGGGCAGCATAGAAGACGCCCACCATGGGAGCAGTCACCTCGGTGCCCTTGGGCTCCGGCGCGGCGGCAGGTGTCTGCGTGGCGGGTTCCGGTGCGGCAGGCGCGACTGTGGGAGCTGCAACTTGAGCGGCCATGGCGCTCGGCATAGGCATGGGCACGGCAACCGGCTGCGCCACACTCGCGCGCTCGAGTTCGACCGCGGTGCCATCGGGCTCCTCAACGCGTACGCGCGTGAGGCCGCGGTCCTCCATCACATCGGCTATCTCGGCAAGTCTTTTGGAATCCATGCTCTAGCTCCTCGTATATCTACGCAGCGCGATGGCGGCGTTGTGCCCGCCAAAGCCCAGGTTGGTCGAAAGCGCCCAGGTAAGGTCGGCGCGAACCGCGCGATTGGGCGTGTAATCAAGATCGCAGGCGGAATCGGGCGTGTGGTAGTTAATGGTCGGCGGCACCACGCCCTGCTCGAGTGCCATGGCGCAGGCCATGACCTCGATGGCCCCCGTGGCACCGATCATGTGCCCCGTCATCGACTTGGTCGACGAGACATGTGCGGCGCGCGCCGCGTCCTCGCCGAGCGCTCGCTTAATGCCCGCCGTCTCGGACGAATCATTAAGCTTGGTCGAGGTGCCGTGGGCATTGATGTAGAGGCCCTCGGAAGGCTTGACGTCGCCCTCGGCCACCGCCAGCGATATCGCGCGGGCAATGCCGGCAGCCTCGGGATCGGGACTCGTGATGTGATAAGCATCATCGGTGTTGCCGTAGCCCACGACCTCGGCATAAATGTGCGCACCGCGCGCCTGCGCATGTTCCATGCTCTCGAGTACCAGCACGCAAGCGCCCTCGCCCATCACAAAGCCGTCGCGGTCTGCATCGAACGGGCGGCAAGCCGTCGCAGGATCGGGGTTGGTGGTCAATGCGCGGCAGGACGTAAAGCCTGCAACGGCATCGGGGATAATGGCCGCCTCGGCGCCGCCCGCGAGGATCGCGTCGGCATAGCCGTGCTTGATGGCGCGGAACGCCTCGCCCACCGCATGGGCCGAGGTCGCGCAAGCAGTCACGACTGGCAGGGTCGGTCCCTTTGCCTTGTGGCGGATCGCGATATTGCCCGAAGCCATGTTGGGGATCATCATCGCAATCATATAGGGCGATGCGCGGCGAGGTCCACGATCGGCGATCGTGTGGACGTTGTCGACGAGCGTCGTCATGCCGCCCACGCCCGAGCCCACGTAGACGCCCAGGCGCTCACGATCGATGGCGCCTTCGACATCAAAGCCCGCATCGTGCATTGCCTCGTCCGAAGCCGCCATCGCAAACTGAACGCAGGGGTCCAGATGCTTGGCGTCACGCTTGCCAAAGTACTCGTTGCCGTCAAAGCCCTTGACTTCGGCCGCCACCTTGACGGTAAACGCATCGGTATCGAAGTGCGTGATCGGGCCGATGCCACAGGTCCCGGCGCACATGGCCGCCCAGGTGGCAAGCGCGGTGTTGCCGAGCGGCGATACGGCACCGATGCCGGTGATTGCAACTCTCTGTTCCATCATGGTCTCCTCATCCAAGCCGTTCTTCGGCCCTGGTTTCTACATCGCCATTCCGCCGTCGACGCGCACGACCTCGCCCGTAATGTAAGCAGCCGCATCGCTCGCTAAAAAGCGCACCACGCCGGCCACTTCCTCGGGACGTGCCATGCGCTTAAGGGGAATCTGTTCCTCGGTTGCCGTACGCACCTTCTCCGAGAGCTTTGCCGTCATATCTGTCTCGACAAACCCGGGGGCGACCGCGTTCGCTCGTACGCCACGAGGCGCAAGCTCGCGCGCCACCGCCTTGGTAAGCCCTATCACGCCCGCCTTGGAAGCAGCGTAGTTGGCTTGCCCGGCATTGCCCATCAGGCCCACGACCGAGCTCATGTTGACGACGCAACCGCCGCGCTGGCGCATAAAGGTCTTGGTGAGCGCGCGCGTCATATTGAATGTTCCCTTGAGATTGACATCGAGCACGCGATCGAATGCGTCATCGCCCATGCGCATGAGCAGGCCATCGCGGGTGATGCCGGCGTTGTTGACGAGCGCCCAAATGGAACCAAAGTCGTTGAGGACCGCTTCCACGCACGCGTTGACGGCAGCGGGATCGGCCACGTCGCATTGATATGCGCGTGCCGTGGCGCCAACCGCCTCACAGGCTTCGCACGTCTTGCGCGCCGCATCGACGCTGCCGGCATAGACGACGGCGATATCAAAGCCGTCCTCCGCCAGACCGACAGCGCAGGCGCGGCCGATACCCCGCGAGCCGCCCGTGACCAGTGCCACGCGACGTGAGTCGTTGCGCTCGAGCGCGCCGTTGTTCAAGTTGCCCATGTCATTCCTTTCGGGTTACAGCCCTGTGGACTATGCGAGCTCGTCGGCAATAGCTGCGACCTGCTCGGCCGTTTCGCACGAATACACGCGAACGTCGCTCAGCGTACGCTTGACCAGGCCCGACAGCGTTTTGCCAGGGCCGACCTCAATAAACGTGTCGATGCCCTGATTCTGCAGAGTATGCAGCGTGTCGACCCAACGAACGGCATGACTCACCTGATTGGCCAAGACATCCGATGCCGCTCGCGGGTCCGCCGGATAGGGCGCCGCCGTCATGTTTGCCATGACCGGAATCAGCAGCGGTGACGGCGCGTGGCCGGCTTGGATATACGTCGCCAGCCCCTCAGTCGCCTCGGCCATATAGGGGCTATGAAATGCGCCCGACACCGCGACTTTCATAGCGCGGCCGCCAGCCTCTTTTACTAGGACGTCGAGCTCCTGCAGCGCCTCGGGCGCTCCGGCAACAACCGTCTGCTGCGGACTGTTGTAGTTGACCGGCCAGCAGTCCTCGCCGGCCTGTTTTGCCAGGTTCTCGACTTGCGCCGCATCGAGCTTGATGACGGCGCGCATGCCGCCCGGATGGCGCTCGGCAGCCGCGGCCATCAGCGCCGCGCGCTCGCACACGAGCTCAAAGCCCGCTCGCGTATCGAACGCCCCCGCAAAGGTGAGCGCGGCGACCTCGCCAAGCGAAAAACCCGCACAGGCGGCAGGTACCACGCCGCGCTCACGCAGGGCGGCAGCCGCTGCCAGATCGTGAACGAACACGCACGGCTGCGTGTTCTCGGTCTGCGAGAGTTCCTCCTTGGAGGCACTTCGGCACTGCTCACTGGTCCCCGGGCGCACCTCGTCGACAATGGCGAACACCTCGGCGGCCGCCGGCGATGCCTCGATCAGGTCGACGCCCATCGCGGGGTGCTGGGCGCCCTGGCCGGCAAACAGAAACGCTACGCCACCCATGCGCACGCACCCTTCAGGACGTGCTCGGCGCCATCGACTAGGTCGTCAACGATTTCACGTGCACTTTGGCGCTCGTTGACCATGCCGGCAATCTGTCCACACAAAAACGAGCCCTCTTCGTAATTGCCGTCCTTGGCGGCCTTGCGAAGGGCGCCCGTGCCCATGGCCCCGAGCTCCTCGACGCTTACGCCCGCCGCCTCGCTCTTGGCGTAGGCGTTAGTGAAGGGGCTCTTGAGGGCACGCACCGGGTGTCCCGTCGAGCGGCCGGTCGCACGCGTCGAGGTGTCGTTGGCCTTCAGGACCATCTCCTTGTACTGCTCCGATACGGTGCACTCATCTGCGATCAGAAAGCGCGTACCCACCTGCACGCCGGCGGCGCCCAGCATAAAGGCGGCCGCCACGCCGCGGCCATCGGCGATACCGCCAGCCGCAACCACGGGAATATCGACCGCATCGACAACCTGTGGCACCAGTGCCATCGTCGAGGTCTCGCCAATATGGCCGCCTGATTCGGTACCCTCGGCAACCACGGCAGTGGCTCCACGACGCGCCACGAGGCGCGCCAGCGCCACCGAGGCAACGACCGGGATGACCTTGATGCCCGCCTCGTTCCACGCCTTCATGTACTTGGTGGGATTGCCGGCACCCGTCACGACGACCGGCACCCGCTCGTCAATCACGACCCGCGCGACCTCGTCGGCAAACGGGCTCATGAGCATGACGTTGACGCCAAAGGGCTTATCCGTCCTGGCGCGCAGCTCATGAATCTGGTCGCGCAGCCAGTTGGCGTCGGCGTTCATGGCCGCGATAATCCCTAAGCCGCCCGCCTCGGACACTGCGGACGCCAGCGAGGCGTCGGCGATCCAGGCCATACCGCCCTGGAACACGGGCTTTTCGATGCCGAGCAGATCGCAGAGAGGAGTCTTGAGCATCTCTACTTCTCCAATGCCGCCTCGACCGTATCGGCGAACTCGCCGACCGTCTTGGGGTTCTCCTCGGTATCGAGCTGGATGCCAAACTCGTCCTCAACGGCGACGAGGATCTCGACGGTGCCCAGACTGTCGAGACCAATCTCCTCGAGCGTGGACTCGGGCTTCATCTCGACGTCGTCAAGACCGGCGGTCTCGCGGATAACATCGCAAACGCGCTCGAAGGTCTTCTGATCTGCCATGGTAGTTCTCCTTTGTTTGTGCCCTAGGGGCGTTTTTATTTCCTATGTGCGACTACTTCCAACGAAGTAGATAGCCACCTATATCCAGACCGGCGCCAAATCCAACGAGGGCGATGGTGTCGCCCGTGTGAAGTGCACCGGCGCTTGCCAGCCGGTCGAGGGCAAGCGGAATGCATGCGCTCGAAATGTTGCCGGTCTCGCGCAGCGTTCGAACCACGCGCTTGTCTGGCACACCGAGGCGCTTGACCGCTTGACTCAGGATTCGTTCGTTAGCCTGATGGAATACAAAATGGTCGATGTCCTCGACCGAAATGCCCGCATCGCTCGCAAGCTTATGGACCGTGTCGCAAATCGCGTTGACGCCGAACTTGAACACGCGGCGGCCATTCATGGACAGCACGCTCTCGCTATCTGCGGAGGCCTTAAACGGCGAGGTGCCGACCAGACCGGGAACGCACAACGTCTCGACGTCGGGCGCCGTCGAAAGCTCAACGGCAAGGGGGCTGTCTCCCCCAGCCTCAATCACCGCGGCGCCTGCCCCATCGCCAAAGAGCACACAGGTGGCGCGGTCGGTCCAGTCGAGCGCGCGCGTCATCTGCTCGGCGGCAACGACAAGCACATACTTGGCTCGTCCTCGGGCGATATAGCCCTCGGCGACATCGAGCGCAAATACGAAGCCGGCGCAGGCAGCCGAGACATCGAAAGCAGGGCACGTCGCGCCCAGTCGCTCAGCAACGGCACACGCCTCAGCGGGAACAAGGTGGTCACCCGTCGTCGTCGAGCAGACGATCAGATCCAGCTGGCTCGCGTCGATTCCGGACACCTGGAGTGCCCGCTCGCTCGCCGCTACGGCAAGGTCGTCAAGTGACTCGGTGGTGCATACATGGCGGCTCTTGATACCTGTGCGGGTAAAAACCCACTCATCCGAGGTATCGAGGAACTCGGACAGCTCGTCATTGGAAACACTGCGCTTAGGAAGTGCCGAGCCTGTTCCAAGAATCGTGAAACCCATCACTAACCTCCTTTGAGTTGTTGACGTGTTTACATCGACCAAGAGAGGATAGCGCAATTTAGTCGTTGTTGACGTGTTAACATTAAATTGTCCAAATGCGACAAAGGCTTCACATTGTGTCTATCTCTCGACACCATTGCACGATTGCTTTATTAACTTAGGAGGTAGCAGCCGTTATGGATGCCAAATTAACGATAGTCGACGTAACCGAATCGACCAACGATGACCTGCTCGAAGCAGGAAAACAGGGAGCGCCGCACGGCACGGGACTTGCCGCCCAGGCTCAGACGGCAGGACGCGGCCGACGCGGCCACAAGTGGGATTCAACCGCCGGCAACCTATTGCTTTCGATTGCCCTGCGTCCATGTGTTAATCCTGCGAAGTACTCTGGTCTTGCCGCCGTCAGCGGCCTAGCGGTGCTCGAGGCGCTCGAAAAACAGGGTCTTGCAAACGAGATTGGCCTCAAATGGCCCAACGACCTGGTCGCGCGTGGACGCAAGCTCGGCGGCATTCTGGTCGAGGCCGCACGCGATAACGAAGGCAAACCTTTCGCCGTCTGCGGTATTGGCGTCAATGTGAACTATGCGCCCCAAGAAGTGCCCGATGGCGGCCTGCCGGCAATCGGTCTCTCGGACCTTAACGAGAACGTTCCCGCCGTCAATGTATTACTCAAGGAGGTCTATCACGCCGTCGTAAACGCTGTGGACGCGTGGGCAGATCTGCTCAACGCCATGGAAGAAGACACCGGACCGCTCGCGCCCGTCCAAGGCGAATATATCGCTCACCTCAATTGGATCGGGGAGCACGTTATCGCCCGCTCCCCCGCTGGAGACGAACTGGCGCGAGGCATCTTTAAAACCGTCGATAACTTTGGACGCGCGCGTATCGAAACGGAAGACGGCTTGCGATCCTTCCATTTTGAGGAGGCGTCGCTGCGCCCCTTGGGCGAATAGGGCGCCGCAGCCACCTACTCAGCAGCATTACCAGGCGGTCAAAACCCATCATGCAAAACAAAAGAGCCCCGCTACCGTAATGGCAACGGGGCTCTGTAAGCTATGAGCGATATCGCTTAGAGCTTGATGTCGATGTCGACGCCAGCGGGGAGGTCGAGACGCATGAGCGAATCAACGGTGCCCGAGGTGGGGTCGAGGATGTCGATGAGACGCTTGTGGGTGCGCATCTCGAACTGCTCACGGGAGTCCTTGTTCACGTGCGGCGAGCGGATAACCGTGTACAGGTTGCGCTCGGTGGGCAGGGGGACAGGACCGGAAACGCGAGCGCCGGTCTTCTGAGCGGTCTCGACGATGAGCTTCGCGGACTGATCGACGACCTCGTGATCATAGCCCTTGAGGCGAATGCGGATCTTCTGGGTAGCCAACTTAAACCTCCAAAGAGTGCGAGAGATGTTCTCGCGGATTACGTAACAGGGAGCTCGAACTTAGGCGTTCTTGCTCATGACCTCGTCCACGATGGACTTGGGCGCGGGCTCATAAGAGTCGAACTGCATCGTGTAGGATGCACGGCCCTGGGTCTGGGAGCGAAGGTCGGTAGCGTAACCGAACATCTCGCCCAGCGGCACCTTGGCACGGATGAGCTTGCTGTTCTTGCGATCCTCCATGCCCTCGATCTTGCCGCGGCGACCGGAGAGGTTGCCCATAACGTCGCCCATGTACTGCTCGGGGGTCTCGACCTCGACAGCCATGATCGGCTCGAGCAGCTGCGGATCGGACTTCTTGAGGGCGTCCTTGATAGCCATGGAACCGGCGATCTTGAAGGCGGCCTCGGAGGAGTCGACCTCGTGGTAAGAACCGTCGAACAGAGTGACCTTAACGTCGAGGACCGGGAAGCCGGCGATAACACCGGTGTTCAGGGCCTCCTGGATGCCCTTGTCGATGGACGGGATGTACTCCTTGGGCACGACGCCGCCGACGATAGCGTTGACGAACTCGTAGCCGAAGCCCTCCTCCATCTTCTCGAGCTTGATGACGGCGTGACCGTACTGACCGCGACCACCGGACTGACGGACGAACTTGCCCTCAGCCTTCTCGACGTCGTGACCAGCGGTCTCGCGGTAGGCAACCTGGGGCTTACCAACGTTAGCGTCAACCTTGAACTCGCGGAGCAGACGGTCGACGATGATCTCGAGGTGCAGCTCGCCCATGCCGGCGATGATGGTCTGGCCGGTCTCGTGGTTGGTGGACACCGTAAAGGTCGGGTCCTCCTCGGCGAGCTTAGTCAGAGCCAGGGACATCTTGTCCTGCTCGGCCTTGGTCTTGGGCTCAATGGCAACGTCGATAACGGGCTTAGCGAACTCGATCTTCTCGAGGACGATCTCCTTGCCCTCGGTGCACAGGGTGTCACCGGTGGTGGAGTTCTTGAAGCCGACGCAAGCAACGATGTCGCCGGCGGCAGCGTCGTCACGGTCGATACGCTCGGCGGCGTTCATCTCGAGGATGCGGCCGAGGCGCTCGCGCTGACCGTTAGAAGCGTTGATGACGTAGGAGCCGGACTCGGCACGACCGGAGTAAACGCGGACGTAGGTGAGCTTACCGACGAACGGGTCGGTCATGATCTTGAAGACCAGGCCGGAGAAGGGCTCGTCGAAGTCAGGATGACGCTCGATCTCCTCGCCGGTGTCCGGATCGGTACCGGTGACGGCCTTGACGTCGAGCGGGCTGGGCAGGTAGTCGACAACAGCGTCGAGCAGCTCCTGAACGCCCTTGTTCTTGTAGGCGGAGCCCACGAAGACGAGGTTGAGCTCGTTGGCCAGAACGCCCTTGCGCAGAGCAGCCTTGAGCTCCTCGACGGTGAAGTCCTCCTCCATGAGGATCTTCTCCATGAGCTCGTCGTCAAAGCTGGCAGCGGCGTCGAGGAGCTCCTCGCGCTTGGTGGCAGCGATGTCGGCAAACTCAGCCGGGATCTCGTCCATCGGCTCGGGGTAGGTCATGCCCTTCTCGTCGGCCTTGAAGTCCCATGCAGTCATGGTGACCAGGTCGATGACGCCCCAGAAGTTGTCCTCGGCGCCCATCGGGACCTGAGCGGCCACGGCGTTAGCGTCAAGACGGTCCTTCATGGTCTCGATAGCGTTGAAGAAGTCAGCGCCCACGCGGTCATACTTGTTGATGAAGGCGATGCGGGGGACGTTGAAGGTAGAAGCCTGACGCCAAACGGTCTCAGACTGGGGCTGAACGCCGGCAACGGCGTCGAAGACGGCGACAGCGCCATCAAGGACGCGCAGGCAGCGCTCGACCTCGGCGGTGAAGTCAACGTGGCCCGGGGTGTCGATGATCTGGATGCGGTAGTCCTTACCGTCCTTGTTCCAGAAGCACGTGGTAGCAGCGGAGGTAATGGTTACGCCGCGCTCCTGCTCCTGAACCATCCAGTCCATGGTGGCAGCGCCCTCATGGACCTCACCGATCTTGTGGGTCTTACCGGTGTAGTAAAGAATACGCTCGGTCGTGGTGGTCTTACCGGCATCGATGTGAGCCATGATGCCGATGTTACGGGTATCGGAAAGCTTGTACTTAGGCTTAGCCATGTTAGTTCCTTACCTTTAACTTACCAACGATAGTGAGAGAACGCGCGGTTGGCCTCGGCCATCTTGAAGACGTCCTCACGCTTCTTGACGGAAGCGCCCAGGCCGTTGGAGGCGTCGAGGATCTCGTTAGCGAGACGCTCGGCCATGGTCTTCTCCTTGCGAGCGCGGGAGAAGTTGACGATCCAGCGGATACCCAGAGCGGTGGAACGACGGGAGTTGACCTCCATCGGGACCTGATAGGTAGCGCCACCGACACGCTTGGGCTTAACCTCGAGCGTGGGCTTGACGTTGTCCATAGCCTTCTTGAAGGTAGCGAGAGCGTCGCCACCCTCGGACTTCTCGGCAACGATCTCGAAAGCGGTGTAAACGATGCGCTCAGCGGTGGCCTTCTTGCCGTCAAGAAGGACCTTGTTGATGAGCTGAGTCACCAGGCGGTTGTTGTAAACGGCGTCAGGCTGAACCTCACGACGATTAGCTGCTGCACGACGCGGCATGTGAAATCTCCTTAAGTGTCTACCGTGCGGCGCTTAGGCGGCACACGGCGAAAGTATCAAAACGTTATCTGGCTTATTTAGCCTTGGGGCGCTTAGCACCGTACTT
Organism: Collinsella sp.; assembly: GCA_018363345.1. Classification (GTDB taxonomy): domain Bacteria; phylum Actinomycetota; class Coriobacteriia; order Coriobacteriales; family Coriobacteriaceae; genus Collinsella. Next base: position 16,272 of record JAGZNZ010000010.1, read on the forward strand.
GGAACGGGCCTGCATACGGTTCTGGACCGGAGCAGCGTCGTAGGCGCCACGGATGACGTGATAACGGACACCAGGGAGGTCACGGACACGACCGCCGCGGACGAGCACGATGGAGTGCTCCTGCAGGTTGTGGCCCTCACCCGGGATGTAAGCAGTGACTTCGATGCCGTTGACGAGGCGAACACGGGCAACCTTGCGAAGAGCCGAGTTCGGCTTCTTGGGGCTCGTGGTGAAGACGCGGGTGCACACGCCGCGCTTCTGGGAGTTGTGCTGCAGAGCAGCGTTCTTGGACTTCTTGGGCACGGAACGACGGCCCTGGCGAACCAGCTGGTTAATAGTAGGCAAAGCGTACTCCTTCTCGAATGATTCCAGCTTTCTGTAAAGTGCAACGGCTTGAATCGAGGGGTCAGCATCCCCCTACGAAACACGCAGTTCGATAGGATACGTGGCGTTAGCTGTGCCGTCAACAGACCACGCCGCCGGGCGTATCCCAAAATTGGCACATTTCCGCAAAGCCTACACAAAAGGAATCCCCGCCTGTGCGCAAGTGCCCATTCCAGCCGTCCATGTAACGCAAAATAGGCCGCTTCCCCTCTTGGGAAGCGGCCCAGACCTTACGAATAAACGATGGTAAAGGGTACTTCTGTTTCGGTCTCTCCTGTTGATGTGTACCTCGTGCCCTCAAGGGTTACTGAGACCACTTGGTCGACATCAATCAACTTCGTTGGCACCCAAATGTTCTCTCCGCTATTGCGTGCCATCGAAACATAGAAGTTGTACGCCCCTGCGTCGTCATCTTCGATAGTCTGCTCCGATCCATCCTTGTAGCTGACGGTCAGTTTATGATCAACTGCTTCATAGCCCAGATCATCGATGTGCGTCTGGATGGAAAACGGGCTGATCTCGAGAGGCGAGTCGTCGGAGCGGAGCTCCTTTGTATCGACGTGCGCTCCGACGTTAAACTCTGGCGTCGATACCTCGATCACCTTCGCATCCTCACCTTTGCCCTCTGTCCAACTGATATTCCAGGTGATCGCATGTCGTAAATCTCGATCGCGATTCCAAGATGCAAAGTACATCGTGCCGTTAATGACCGTGTCGCTTGATGTGCCTTTATCAATGGTGCAGCGTGTATCAGCCCATTCCTCGCCGAAGTTCATGCTGGGTGTACTGACGCCCCCTTCTTCTTCACCATAGAGAACAAGTTCGCCAAGCTCTGCCGCCGGCTTGTAGTAGTTAACGCCATTCGGATTGGACAATGTAAACGTCACAGCACCGCAACCGTTCTCGTCGATTGCCATCTCATGAATGTCGAGCGTATAGCCGTTGCCCTCGACGGACAGATTGACCTTCTGGGCTGCACCCTCCAGGCTTTGGGGCGCGATACCATCACCAAACTCTCTGGTGTAGGTATATTTCGTCCCCGACGAGCCGCCATTTGTCCAGGTAACGGACTCTCCGTTGCCATGGTTTCCCCAGGCAGAGGCAAAATAACTGGAATTGACAACAGCGTAGGCGACCCCTCCGGTCGCCAGCACTCCGGCAAGACATCCGATTACGGCAACATACAGAGGCTTCGCGTGACCCTTTCGGCGAAGCGGCTCGCCAGCAGCGGCATAAAGAACACGGTTAGCAAGATCGCTATCGGCTTGGACGGACTCGAAGGCCTGCTTGATTTGGTTGGATTTCACGGTCGCCCTCCTCTAGGATGAACTTGAGTTTCGATCTGCCGCGAGCTAAACGCGTTCGAACTGTCGCGGCTGGTACGTGCAGCAACTCGGCAATCTCTGAGGTCGAAAAGCCCAGATAGTAATAGAGCACGATGGGGACACGGAATCGCTCCGGAAGTCGCATAACGTCTGACAGGACCGCCTTGGTCTCATCCTGCGCCGCCGAAAGCGAATCGGCCAGGTTCTCAATATCCTCTACACGCCTCCATGGCTTTCGAAAGAGCGATTTACATTCATTGATCGTGACCCGGATAAGCCAGCGGCGAAGATGTTCCCAACTTTCAAAGTGTCCATCGCTTTTAAGCAACTTAAGAAAGACATCTTGGGCAATATCGTCGGCATCGGCGCGATCGCGCAGGTACGTCAAGGCGATTCGAAACACGACATCCCGGTGATCTTCGACCGCCTGTCTAAATGCCTGTTCTTCCATAATCACCTCCCGGTGACGGTAATGATTCTTGATGAGGTCCTCACCATAGATACGCTCTGGCCGGACGAAATGTTTCAAATTCAAGCAGGAAAAACCTACCAAAATAAACCTGTCCCTTATTGGCAAAAGGAATCCCCTTCTGTGCGCGGGGGCGGATTCCCGGAACGGGCGGCCCGCTGTTTAAGTTTGCTGCTCTACAGTCCTGCACAAGACGGAAAGCACATTAAGTGCTTTCCTTTGCGTGCGGAACTCGCGACAAACTTTAACAGCGGGCCGCCCGTTCCGGGAATCCGACGTGCTCGTCGGGGCAACGTTCCTCACCAAAAAAGACCCGCTCCCCTGTTGGGAAGCGGGTCTTTGGAAGGGCGGTTAACGTACTAGGAAATTATTCCTCGTCGTTGTCCTTGGCCTCTTCGGCGTCGTCGGTGTCCACGAGCTGGTTGAGCAGCTCGTCGAGGGACGCCATGTCCTCGTTGATCGCGCCGTTGGCGGGAGCCTTCTTGTCGTCGATCGGGGCGCCCAGGAGCTCCTCGTCGGCGTCGGCGTGATGCGTCGGAGCGGAGGTACCCAGCAGGATATCGTCCGGACCGTCGGGGCTAAAGACCATCTGCAGCAGCTGCGAGAGGTCTTCCTCGTCGGCAACGTCGTCGTTGTTCTCGAGGATGTAGAGCAGGTCGTGGGCCTCCAGGCCGTCACGGAGCTCCTCGATCGCCTTGGCGCCGATGCCATCGATGCGCAGCAGATCCTCCTCGGACTTGCCAACCAGGTCGCCGACCGTCTCGATGCCAACCTCGCTGAACTTGTTGGTCCAGCGCTGCGACACGCCCAGGTCGTCGAACAGGTACAGACGAGCCTTCTCGGCGGAGATGGTGTGACCGTTGCGGGTGAACGAACCGTCAGCACCACCGAACTCGTCGTAGCCGGCCCAGTCGAGCTGCTGCGGGAGCTGCTCGTCCAGGTCCTTGAGCTCCACAGGAGCCCACTCGGGCAGCGACTTGGCGTTGGGCGAAGCCGGGCCGTCGATGTCCACGTAGCCGTCGGCCGTGCGATACGTCAGCTTGGCGTTGGCGTACGGCTTGAGGCCGGTACCAGCCGGGATCTTCTTACCGACGATGACGTTGGACTTAAGGTCGAGCAGGTGGTCGACCTTGCCCTCAATGGCAGCCTCGGTAAGGACGCCAGCGGTACGGATGAACGAAGCGCTCGACAGCCAGGAGTCGATGTTGGACGCGACCTTGAGCGTACCCAGGATGACGGGCTCGGCCACGGGAGCCTGACCGCCCAGACGGGCAACGCGCTCGACCTCGTCGGCGAACTCGTAGCGGTCGACGTACTGACCAAGCAGGTACTTGGAGTCGCCGGGGTTGGTGATCTGAACGCGACGCAGCATCTGACGTGCGAGCACCTCGATGTGCTTGTCGTTCAGGTCGACGCCCTGGCTGGTGTAGACGTCCTTGACGCTCTCGACGAAGGTGTGCATCGTCGACTCGATGTCGGTCAGCTTGCGCAGGTTGCGGAAGTTGACGAAGCCCTTGGTGATCTGGTCGCCGGCGCGAACCTCGCAGCCGTCCTCGATCTCGGGCATAAAGCGCACCGATGCGGGGACGCGACGCTCGTCGAGGACGCGGGTGTGATCCTCGGAGTCGGTGAGCGTCAGCACGTACTCGGACTTCTCGGGCTTAATCGAGAGGTGGCCGGAGTACGGAGCCAGCTCGGCCTCGCGACCCAGAATCTTCTCGTTGACGTTGCCGACGATATCGAACATACGGCTGACCGTAGGCAGACCCTGCGTAATATCGTCGACGCCAGCGACGCCGCCGGAGTGAATGGTACGCATCGTAAGCTGCGTACCGGGCTCGCCGATGGACTGGGCGGCAATAATGCCGACGGCAGTACCGATGGCGACCGGACGACGGGTGGAAAGATCCCAGCCGTAGCACTTCTGGCACACGCCGTACTTGGAGCGGCAGGTGAGCAGTGCGCGAAGCTTGACCTTCTTGAGGCCGGCATCGACCATCTTCTGGATGTCGGCGACCTTCTCGATGTAGCCGTCCTGCTCAAAGAGCACGGTGCCATCGGGGGCCACGACGTCCTCGATGAAGCAACGGCCGACGAGGTCGGTGTTGAGGTCGGTGGTGCCGGAGATGATGAGGTTGTAGGTGACGCCCTCGTGCGTACCGCAGTCCTCCTCGCGGACGATGACGTCCTGGGCCACGTCGACCAGACGACGGGTCAGGTAACCAGAGTCCGAGGTGTGGGATGCGGTATCGACCAGGCCCTTACGGGCGCCGTAGGTCGAAATGAAGTACTCGAGCGGCAGCAGGCCCTCGCGGAAGTTCGCCTTAATGGGAAGGTCGATCGTCTCGCCGGACATGTCTGCCATCAGGCCACGCATGCCGCCGAGCTGACGCAGCTGGGTCTTAGAACCACGGGCGCCGGAGTCGGCCATCATGTAGAGCGGGTTCTCCTCGTCGAACAAGTCGAGCATGAGCGCTGCGACCTTATCGGTACAAGCGGTCCACTCGTTAACGACTTCGATGTGGCGCTCCGTCTCGTTGATGAAGCCCTCCTCGAAGTACTCGTTGATCTGGTCGACGTTGGCCTGGGCGCGATCGAGCAGCTCCTGCTTCTCGGCAGGGATGAGAGCGTCCCACACCGAGATGGTGAGGCCGGCGCGGGTAGCGTAGTGGAAGCCGGAGTACTTGATGGCGTCGAGGATCGGACCGACCTTGGCCTCGGGGTAACGATCGCAGCAGTCCGCAACCAGCTTGGCCACGTCGCCCTTGACCATCTTGTAGTTCATGAACTCATAGTCTTCGGGCAGGCACTGGCGATTGAAGATGATGCGGCCGATAGAGGTCTCGAAGCGCGCGGTCTTGTTGCCGGTGACGTCGTAGTCGACGAACTCGTTCTTGCCGTTCTTGACGCGGAAGATACGGGTGCCGTCCTCGTTGATGACATTGGCGTCGGCAGCGGACACGCGGACCTGAATCTTGGCCTGCATGTCGACCTCGGAGCGGCAGTCATAGGCGTGCAGCGCGTCGTCGAAGCTGGCGAACACGTGGTTCTCGCCCGGCAGACCGTCGCGGACCTGGGTCAGGTAGTACACACCGATGATCATGTCCTGCGAGGGGATGTTGACCGGCTTGCCGGATGCCGGCGAGCGCAGGTTGTTCGCAGAGAGCATGAGCACGCGGGCCTCGGCCTGAGCCTGGCTGGACAGCGGCACGTGGACGGACATCTGGTCGCCGTCGAAGTCGGCGTTGAAGGGCGAGCAGACCAGCGGGTGCAGGTGGATGGCCTTGCCCTCGACCAGCACCGGCTCAAAGGCCTGGATGGACAAACGGTGCAGGGTCGGTGCACGGTTGAGCAGCACGACGCGGCCGTCGATGACCTCTTCGAGGATGTCCCACACAAAGGTGGCACCACGGTCGATAGCACGCTTGGCGCCCTTGATGTTCTCGACCTTGCCGAGCTCGACCAGGCGCTTCATGACGAAGGGCTTGAAGAGCTCCAGCGCCATGGTCTTGGGCAGACCGCACTGGTGCAGCAGCAGCTTGGGGTCGGTAACGATAACCGAACGGCCGGAGTAGTCGACACGCTTACCCAGCAGGTTCTGACGGAAGCGACCCTGCTTGCCCTTGAGGGCCTCGGCGAGCGACTTGAGCGGGCGACCGCCACGGCCAGAGACCGGGCGACCACGACGGCCGTTGTCGAACAGGGCGTCCACGGACTCCTGGAGCATGCGCTTCTCGTTGTTCACGATGATCGCAGGGGCGTCCAGGTCGAGCAGGCGCTTGAGTCGGTTGTTACGGTTGATCACGCGACGATACAGGTCGTTGAGGTCGGACGCGGCGAAGCGGCCGCCGTCGAGCTGGACCATCGGGCGCAGATCGGGCGGAATGACCGGAATGACATCCAGGATCATGTTCGCGGGGCTGTTGCCGCCCTTCAGGAAGGCGTCAACGACCTCGAGGCGCTTAACGGCCTTCTCGCGCTTCTGCTTCTGGGAATCCTCGTCGGCGATGATGGCCTTGAGCTTCTCGGCCTCGGAGGGGAGGTCGATGGCAGCGAGCAGGTCGCGGACGGCCTCGGCACCCATACCACCCTTGAAGTACATGGAGTAGTAACGGGTCATCTCGCGGAACAGCGGCTCATCGGAGATGAGGTCGCGCTCGGTAAGCTTCATGAAGGCGTTGAAGGCGTCCGTGCGGAGCTGCTTCTCGTCCTTGTACTCTTCCTCGATGTCGACGATGCCAGAGGCGATCTCCTCGGGGGTCAGCGGCTCCTCGTCGGAGAACTCGTCAAAGTTCTCGGGGTTGCCCTGCTCCTTGAGGGACTCGATCTGGCGGGCGCACTCGGCATCGATCTCTTCCAGATCGGCGGCGAGCTCCTCGCGCAGGTCGTCAGCGTCGGCCTCGCGAGCCTCGTAGTCGACCTCGGTGATGATGTAGCTGGCAAAGTACAGAACCTTCTCGAGGTCCTTGGACTTGATGTCGAGCATACGGCTCATCGGGAAGCTCGTGGGGCTCTTGAAGTACCAGATGTGGGACACGGGAGCGGCGAGCTCGATGTGACCCATGCGCTCGCGACGAACCTTGGCCGAGGTGACCTCGACGCCGCAGCGCTCGCAGACGATGCCCTTAAAGCGGATGCCCTTGTACTTGCCGCAGGAGCACTCCCAGTCCTTGGCGGGACCGAAGATCTTCTCGCAGAACAGGCCGTCCTTCTCGGGCTTGAGGGTACGGTAATTGATGGTCTCCGGCTTCTTGACCTCACCGTGCGACCAGGAACGGATCTGGTCGGCGGAGGCAAGGGAGATCTTTACCGAGTCAAAATCAGTAGCTTCGAAATCTGCCACAGTCAACTACTCCTTATCAGTGGTCGTGGCGGCGACAGCCTCGGGTGCCTCGGCGGTCTCGGCATCCTGGGCCTCGACGTCGGTGTCAACGCCGGCGAGCGCAGCCAGGTCGTCGAGAGCAGAGGTCTCCTCGGCGGTCACAGGGGCGGAGGCGTCCTCGTCGGCATCGTGCATGGGCTCGATGTCCAGTGCGAGGGAACGGATCTCCTTGACGAGAACCTTGAAGGACTCGGGGATACCCGGAACCGGGACGTTCTCGCCCTTGACGATGGACTCGTAGGTCTTGACGCGGCCCACGGTATCGTCGGACTTGACGGTCAGGATCTCCTGCAGGACGTTGGCAGCACCGTATGCGTACAGTGCCCAAACTTCCATCTCGCCGAAGCGCTGGCCGCCGAACTGAGCCTTGCCGCCCAGCGGTTGCTGGGTAACCAGGCTGTAAGGGCCGGTCGAACGGGCGTGGATCTTGTCGTCGACCATGTGGCCGAGCTTGAGGATGTAGGACGTACCCACGGTAATGGGCTCGCGGAACTCCTCGCCGGTGCGGCCGTCGAACAGGCGGGTCTTGCCGCGCTCGTCAAGCTGGGTGACAAACTCGGGGCGCATGTGATCGCCAAAGGCAGCGGTGGCCTTGTTGAGCATGTTCTTGTTGGCGCGACGGATGACCTCGGCGATCTCGTCCTCCTTGGCGCCGTCGAAGACGGGCGTCGAGACGAAGAACGGACCGGGGACATACTTGTCGGAGTCGGCATCCTCGGTATCCCAACCGCAGGCAGCAGCCCAGCCAAGGTGGCACTCGAGCAGCTGACCGACGTTCATACGCGAAGGAACGCCCAGCGGGTTGAGGATAACGTCGATCGGGGTACCGTCAGCCATGTAGGGCATGTCCTCGACCGGCAGAACGTTACAGATAACGCCCTTGTTGCCGTGGCGACCGGCGATCTTATCGCCCTGCTGGATCTTACGACGCTGGGCGACGTAGACGCGCACCTGCTCGTTGACGCCGGGGGCCAGGTCGTCGCCGTTCTCGCGGCTAAAGCGGACGACGTCGATGACGCGGCCATAAGCGCCGTGAGGCATCTTAAGGGAGGTGTCGCGAACATCGTGAGCCTTGGCACCGAAGATGGCGCGCAGCAGGCGCTCCTCGGCGGTCAGAGCGCTCTCGCCCTTAGGCGTGACCTTGCCGACCAGGATGTCGCCAGGGCCGACCTCGGCGCCGATGCGGATGATGCCGTCCTCGTCGAGGTTGGCAAGCATGTCCTCGGAGAGGTTCGGGATCTCGCGAGTGATCTCCTCGGGGCCGAGCTTGGTGTCGCGGGCGTCGATCTCGTGACGGGTGATATTGATGGTCGTCAGCAGGTCCTCGGCCACCAGGCGCTCGGACACGACGATACCGTCCTCGTAGTTAAAGCCTTCCCACGGCATGTATGCCACGGTGAGGTTCTGGCCCAGTGCGAGCTCGCCATGATCGGTCGAAGGACCGTCGGCCAGAGGCTCGCCCTGCTCAACGGTGTCACCGACGCGCACGAGCGGACGGTGGTTGATGCAGGTGGACTGGTTGGAGCGCTGGTACTTGGCCAGGTGATACTCGTCCATGCCGCCGGCATGCTTGACGATGATCTTGGCGGCGTCGGCAAAGATGACCTCGCCGGCATTCTTGGCCAGGGTGACCTCGCCGGAGTCCAGAGCGGCGCGACGCTCCATGCCGGTACCGACATAGGGAGCGGCGGGGTGAACCAGCGGCACGGCCTGACGCTGCATGTTAGCGCCCATCAGCGTACGCTTGGCGTCGTCGTGCTCAAGGAACGGGATCAGCGTGGCTGCGACGGAGAGCATCTGACGCGGCGAGACGTCCATGTAGTCGACGTCCTCGACGGGCACGTCGGCGGGAGCACCGAAGGAGCCGTCGAAGTCGCGGGTACGGGCGATCACGGTGTGCGGGCGGACGATTTTGCCCTCGGCGTCGGTCGTGATGAACTCGTTGGTCTTGGGATCGAGCGGCGTGTTGGCCGGCGCGATGACGTGCTTCTCTTCCTCGTCAGCGGTCATCCAGTCGATCTGGTCGGTGGCAACGCCGTTCTCGACGCGACGGAACGGGGCCTCGATGAAGCCGTACTCGTTGACGCGAGCGTAGAGGGCGAGCGAGCCGATCAGGCCGATGTTGGGGCCTTCGGGGGTCTCGATCGGGCACATGCGGCTGTAGTGCGAGTTGTGAACGTCGCGGACGGCCGTCGGCACGTTAGTGCGGCGGCTGGAGCCCGACTTGTGGCCGGCAAGACCACCAGGGCCGAGTGCGGACAGACGGCGCTTGTGGGTCAGACCGGTCAGGGGGTTCGCCTGGTCCATGAACTGCGAGAGCTGCGAGGAACCGAAGAACTCCTTGATGGAGGCCACGATCGGGCGGATGTTGATGAGCGACTGCGGGGTGATCTCGTCGATGTCCTGGGAGCTCATGCGCTCACGGACGACGCGCTCCATACGGCTCATGCCGATACGGAACTGGTTGGCGACAAGCTCGCCGACGGTGCGGATGCGGCGGTTGCCAAAGTGGTCGATGTCGTCGACCTTGAAGCCCTGCTCGCCGGCAGCGAGGGACAGGAGGTAGCGCAGCGTCGCGACGATATCCTCGTCGGTGAGCACCGTGACCTCTTCCTCGGTGGTGAGGTTGAGCTTCTTGTTGACCTTGTAACGACCGACGCGGGCCAGATCGTAGCGCTGCGGGTTAAAGAGCAGGCCCTCGAGCAGGCTGCGGGAAGCGTCCACGGTGGGAGGCTCGCCCGGGCGCAGGCGACGGTAGATCTCGATGAGGGCGTCCTCGCGGGTGAGGGCGGTGTCGCGCTCCAGGGTGCGCTTGATCACATCGGAGTTGCCGAGCAGCTCGATGATGTCGTCGTTGGTGACGGCGATGCCAAGGGCGCGCAGGAACATCGTGGCGCTCTGCTTGCGCTTACGGTCGATGGAGACCATGAGCTGGTCGCGCTTGTCGACCTCAAACTCAAGCCAGGCACCGCGGGACGGGATGATCTGGGCCTTGTAGATCTGCTTGCCCGAATCCATCTCGGAGCTGTAGTACACGCCCGGGGAGCGGACGAGCTGCGAGACGACGATACGCTCGGTACCGTTGATGATGAAGGTGCCCTGATCGGTCATCATGGGGAAGTCGCCCATAAAGACGAGCTGCTCCTTGATCTCGCCGGTCTCCTTGTTGGTGAGACGGACGTCGGTCAGAAGCGGAGCCTGATAGGTCATATCCTTCTCGCGGCACTCCTCGACGGTGTGCGCGGGGTCGCCGAACTGATGCTCGCCGAAGGTAACCTCGAGAACATGGTTCTGGCTCTGGATGGGGCTGGATTCCTTGAACGCCTCACGAAGGCCCTCGTCCTTAAAACGCTCAAAGGATTCCCTTTGAACAGAGATAAGGTTGGGGAGCTCCATGGCCTCCGGGATTTTCCCGAAGCTGACGCGCTTGCGCTCAGTGGCAGTGTATGCGTAGGTCACCAGGTTTTTCCTCCTTCACGGAAATGCTCGGTGGGTTGGCGAGGCATGGCTTCGCCAGTTATCGCAACCTAATAGTTTATCAGGTACCGACCGTTGGGCAAGAAAAGCCTTGACGCGATTGAGTTTTTGGAGTAGCAAAGTTTTTCGACAGAAAACACGCAGGTAGATGCATGTGTATCGAACATCTGTTCATATATTTTCTGTGAACAGAGAGCCAACAATCGCAGCTCTTATAAAAAACGGGCGCAGACCGAAGTCCGCACCCGTAAATGTCGATGCCCGAAGGCTTACTTGCGCATCAAGCCGCCGCGCTCGTCGATGGCGTCCCAGAAGGCGCTTGCAAAGCGAGGATCGCTTGCAGCCATAAGAGCGTTGGTGGCCATCCAGCCAGACGGGGTACCGGTGTCGTAGCCCGACAGCGGGTCGATGACGACAGCGTACATGGCCTCGCGATCGAGCGAACGGGCCATAGCGTCGGTCAGCTGGATCTCGCCGCCCTTACCGGCCTGCTGGTCGGCCAGCAGGTCCATGACCAGCGGGCTCAGCAGGTAGCGACCGACGATGTACAGGTTGGACGGAGCCGCCTCGGGAGCGGGCTTCTCGACCAGACCGCCGATGCGCCAGACAGCGCCCGGCTCGGCATCGGCAGCATTCTCGAAGCCCTCGAGCGAACCGACGCGCTCGCCGGCGATAACGCCGTAGCGGCTGACTTCCTCGGGCGAGCAAGCAGCGACGGCGATAACCGAAGCGCCACCGTGCTCCTTAGAAACGGCGAGCATCTTGTCGCAGATGTCGCGGTTAGGCACAACGTAGTCGCCCAGAAGAACCAGGAAGTTCTCCCCTGCCACGGCGTCGGCAGCAGAGCGGATAGCATGGCCGAGGCCCTTGGGCTCGTACTGATAACGGAAATCGACCGGCATACCGCCAGCGTGGGCGACGGCATCGGCATAGGCGTTCTTGCCGCGCTCGCGCAGCAGGTTCTCGAGCGAGCGATCGGGCTGGAAGTAGCTCAGTAGCTCGGGCTTACCGGGCGAGGTAACGATGATGGCATCGTCGACCTCCTCGGGCTCGAGCGCCTCCTCGACGACGTACTGAATGACGGGCTTGTCGAGCACCGGCAGCATCTCTTTGGGCGTGCACTTGGTGCCAGGCAGAAAACGCGTGCCAAGACCGGCGGCGGGGATGATTGCCTTCATGTTATTCAAAGATCCTTTCGCAGGCGCAAAAGCGCCCCATGCGTGCGGCACGTAGCCGCAGACCAAATTGCGATACCTAAGCATCTTACCGCTGGAACTATATGTCGCTACAAGGCAGAGACAATTCTTCAGCAGGTCAACGCAAATTATTGCTCGAATGGTGCAATTTTATTGCCCAACGGCAGGGCACCCGATACGACGCAAATCACAGAACATGGCAGTTTGGGCAACCGATGCCGAGGAACCGAAAAACAAAAAAGACGGGGCTCGCAATGCGAACCCCGTCTGCAAAGAAATCTGGCGAGAAAGCCTGATTACTTGAGGGTGACAGCAGCGCCAGCAGCCTCGAGCTTCTCCTTGGCAGCCTCGGCGTCCTCCTTCTTGGCACCCTCGAGAACAGCCTTGGGAGCGCCCTCGACGACCTCCTTGGCCTCCTTCAGGCCAAGGTTGGTGAGCTCACGGACGGCCTTGATGACCTGGATCTTGTTGTCGCCGAAGCCCTCGAGCACGACGTCAAACTCGGTCTTCTCCTCGGCCTCAGCGGCGCCAGCAGCGGGAGCGGCGACAACGGCAGCAGGAGCAGCGGCGGAAACGCCGAAGGTGTCCTCGATAGCCTTAACGAGCTCGGAAGCCTCGAGAAGGGTCATTTCCTTAAGAGCATCGATGATCTCATCGGTGGTAAGCTTAGCCATTTCTAAGTCCTTTCGGTTTCCGTGCCTGAGCACGGAGATCAGTTAAAACACGGCGCGGATGCGCCAAGGGTGCGGCGTTGCCGCCGCGGGTGAAAACAGCGACTAGGCTGCCTTCTGCTCGGAGACCTGCTGGATCGAACGAGCGAGACCAGAGGAAACGCCGTTGACGCAGACAGCGATGTCGCGAGCGAAACCGGAGATGAGACCGGCGATCTGGCCGAGAAGCTGATCCTTGGTGGGCAGCTCGGCGATAGCCTTAACATCATCAGCGGAAACGGCCTTGCCGTCGGAGATACCGCCCTTAATCTCAAGGACGCCCTTGGACTTAGCGGAGAAGTCCTTAAGGGCCTTAGCGGCCTCGACCGGCTCGGTCTCGTAGAACACATAAGCGACGGGGCCGGCGATGATCTCGTCGAGCTCGGGCTGCTCCTGGTTCTTGAGAGCGATCTTGACCAGGTTGTTCTTGTAGACCTTCATCTCGGCGCCGCACTCGCGAAGCTGATGACGCAGCTCCTGAGCCTGCTTAACCGTCAGACCGTTGTAGTTGACGACGAACAGACCAGCGTTCTCGGCGATACGGGACTCGATCTCTGCAACCTTGTCGATTTTGTACTGCTGGGGCATGAATTACACCTCCTCGAATTCTTTCCGGGCACGGTCCGCCACAAGGACGTGACGGGGGCATGTCCAAAAAGAAAGCCCCCGCGCTGCATGAGCGACGGGGGCGAGAAGACATATCTACTCGACCACCTCGGCTGGCGGGATATCCCATTAAGCTCGCGGGCAATGCCCGTTTGCACCGGCTGTCTCTGGCAGCGGATTCGTGCGTGAACCGAAAGTATTATGGCGGGGACCCCGGCGTCGGTCAACGGGAAACCGGGCTGCACACAATTCCACCATCCGACCGCGCCGCCGAAGGCCAGGCGCAAGGTTTTCGCTCGGTCAGGTCCTGGGCTCGCACGAAGAGCACATTAAGTGCTCTTCGGCTCGTGCGGAATCTACGAAAACCTTGCGCCTGGCCTTCGGCGGCGCGGCCTGCGGTGACTTTGGGACAGCCCGGTTTCCCGTTGGCCGGCGCGCCCCACTCACAATCCTTAAGTCGGTGGGCTGATGTGTTGCGTCCCTGAGGGCTATAGGGTTGAAACGAAGGTTGACAGGCGGTGGAGGCCTTCGTCCAGATCTTGGTCGGAGACGCAGTAGCTTAGGCGGGTGTGGCCTTCGGCTCCGAAGCAATCGCCGGGAACGAGAGCGACTCCCGCTTCCTTGATAGCGCGAATGCAGAACTCCTCGCTCGTCATGCCGAATTTCTTGATGCTCGGGAAGGTGTAGAAGGCGCCTGCTGGTTCTACTACGTCGAGGCCCATCTTGTCGAGAGCAGCAAGGACGCGCTCGCGGCGGGCTCGGTAGACGTCTAGCATGGGGGTTGGGTCCACGGTCAGCGCCACACGGGCGGCGTCCATTTCGAAGGAGACGGCGCTCGATACTAGGTATTGGTGAGCTTTTGCGATTTCGGCGATGACGGGTGCCGCTGCTGCGAGCCAACCCAGGCGCCAACCGGTCATGGCCCAGGGCTTGGAGAAGCTCTCGATGACCACCGTCTGGTCGCGCAGCTCTGGGTGGCGCCGGGCAAAGCGCTCGTAGCCATCCACATAGACGAGGCGGTTGTACACGTCGTCACAGACCACGTAGATGCCCGTCTGCTCCGCCACGCGCGCTACGGCGTCGAGTGAGGCCGCGTTGAGAATGCAGCCCGTGGGGTTGTTGGGCGAACAGATGACGATGGCCTTGGTCGCCGGCGTCACGCAGGCGCGAAGCGCGTCCTCGTCAATCTGAAATTGCGCAGGTTCCGTATCCAAAAAGACCGCCTTGGCGTGGTTGGCCACAACGATGCTTTCGTACAGGCCAAAGGCCGGTGTGGGGATGATGACCTCGTCGCCGGGGTTGAGCATAGCCATGAATGTAGCCGACAGGGCCTCGGTCGCGCCGTCGGTCAGGATGATCTCGTCAGCCGAAAACGCCAGACCTGCGTCCCCCATGTAGGCAGACAGCGCCTCGCGCAGGGCGGGGCGACCGTTGTTGGGCGGATAGTGCGTGTCACCGCGGTCCAGCGAGGCGGTCACCTCGGCGCTAATCACATCGGGCGTGGGAAAGTCGGGCTCGCCAAGCGCAAGCGCGATGCACCCCGGGTGCTGGGCGGCGAGCGCGTTAATCCGACGGATGCCGGAGGGCTTGAGCGTGGCAAGCGAGGTATTCATGGGCAGGCGCATGGCGTTCCTTTCGTAAGGGTTGCACTAGGATAGCGCGCCCGCGCGCCACCAGACGGTGTAACCTAAACGGAAACGAACCGGAAAGGAGGCGGCATGGAGGCAGACCCGCAGGGCAATAAGCCCAAAACGCTGCAGAAGATTGCATACGTCAATATTCCCGACAGCGCCGATCTTGAGTTTTTGCTCTGGGACCTTCAGGATGCCATCGCGGCCTATGCCCGGCTTTCCGGCACCGCGCTCCCCCGCCCGGTCAACTTGAAGTCAAATGACGCCGTTGCGGCCGATGGCATGGTGCTCGCTGTTGATGATGCATTTGACGATGAGGCGATGACCGCTGTCGAGCAGATACTCGATCGCTTTGGCGGTACGGGAACGCGTGTCTATGCCGTGACTCGAGCCGCACAAGAGGGCGCTGAGCAGGCGCGTGGGGCCGCCGTTCGTCTGCACAAGGCATGCGAGCGCCAGGGCCAATTGTGGTGTGGCGGCGTTGTCATCTGCGCCGGCAGCGGCATCGCGGCGCTTCGCCACTCCCCACGCATGGGACTTCTGCGACGGCCGTTTTCCGAAGCAATGGATAAACTGGTGGGTGCCGTGCGCATGGGCTGCTCAGTTGAGCACGCCCAGCTGCTCGGCGGCGGCGATGCCGGTAGCGTCAACGCCGACGGCATGGTGCGCGCCAGGCCCGCGCTGCCCGCGCCGATCTGGCACGCCATCATCAAACGCCTCGGCACCCATGCTCAATCAAATATCTAAATTACAGCACCGCCCAGTCAACGGCCTCGCGCCAGCGCTCAATAAGGCGCTCCAGGTGCCATGACTCGATTGTTCAAGGAAAACATACTCAATCCCTATTGCACAAGGCAATGGTGGAGCGCACCTTTTCCCTTAAAACCTAGGGTTTCGAGCATGTGAAACCTTGAATTGCCCTATATATTTGTATAGGTAAAGAGGGTAAAGCTCTGTTCCTTAAACTTCATTTGTTCAGTTCATGTCATCGCTACAAACTGGAAGTTATTAAACAGCAATCATCGCCCCTACTGCGTTATAGATAATATGGAGCACCACTGAGCCCCATAAACAATTTGTTCTTTTATACACTGCATCACAAAAAAAGTGCAAAGCCAGAAGGGAGATCACATACTCTACCGGCAACACATCAAAATATAGCTTACCAATAATTACCCATCTTACCGGGTAATGTATCGAGAGAAAAAGAACTGAATTGATAATACCAACTATCCACTGGTTTCTTATCAATCCTGACAATCTTGTTTGAATGTATCCCCTAAATATAATTTCTTCTTCGAGAGCAGCGAAGAAAAAAATAATCCAGTTTATCAATAAGGGTTCCGTAAACGATATGGATTTCCCTTGTGCCTTAAACAGCACCGTTTGTATAACAAGCAGAAAAATTCCACCAATAACACCTAGAATAATGCTGTTTTTTAGCTTATCGGTGTTAATTCCAACACTGTCTATTTTCTGTTTGTTGTAATGGAAAAAGCATGCGAAAAGTAAAATCAAGACAAGAGGAATCCAAACTTGTGACAGATTCAATATGAGCACGCTTGTATTTGTTGTATAAAGCCAGCCATGAAAAAATGCACTGCCCATTACGAGGCAATATACAATAATTGCTTTTATACCATCCTTTTTTTCATACTCCATTAGGTTGTTTTTATACTTTTCACTTGTCCACTCCATCGATATTTCTCCTCCCCACAAATTTCGATT
This sequence comes from Collinsella sp., assembly GCA_018363345.1. Taxonomy (GTDB): domain Bacteria; phylum Actinomycetota; class Coriobacteriia; order Coriobacteriales; family Coriobacteriaceae; genus Collinsella. Next base: position 32,680 of record JAGZNZ010000010.1, read on the forward strand.
TGTCAATTCTGCGATGGTCCTCAGCTTCAACTTCTCACTATCTGGACTGACCAGGCTTTCTATTTCATGCTAACTTCGTCGGCCGAAAACGCAAGGCCCGCTTCGCCCATATATGCGGATAGCGCCTCGCGCAGGGCAGGGCGACCGTTGTTGGGCGGATAGTGCGTGTCACCGCGGCCCAGTGCGGCGGTCACCTCGGCGCTAATCACGTCGGGCGTGGGAAAATCAGGCTCGCCGAGCGCAAGCGCGATGCATCCCGGATGCTGAGCGGCGAGCGCGTTGATTCGGCGGATACCGGAGGGCTTGAGCGTGGCAAGCGAGGTATTCATGGGCAGGCGCATGGCGTTCCTTTCGTAAGGGTTGCACTAGGATAGCGCGGCGAGGCGCCACCAGACGGTGTAACCTAAACGGAAACCAACCGGAAAGGAGGTGGCATGGAGGCAGACCTGCAGGGCAATATGCCCAAAACGCTGCAGAAGATCGCATACGTCAGCATTCCCGACAGCGCCGATCTTGAGTTTTTGCTCTGGGACCTGCAGGATGCCATCGCCGCCTATGCTCAGCTTTCTGGCACCGCGCTCCCCCGCCCGATCGATTTAGAGGCGGATGATGCCGGTGCAGTCGATGGCATGGTGCTCGCTGTTGATGATGCATTTGACGATGAGGCTATGATCGCTGTCGAGCAGATACTCGATCGCCTTGGAAATACAGAGACACGCATCTATGTCGTCGTCCAGGCCGCGTCCAAAAACAACAAGCAGACCGACGAAGTTCTCGACCGCCTGTATCGGGCATGTCTTCTACGTGACCTGCCATGGTGCGACGGCGTTGTCATCTGTGCCGGCAGCGGCATCGCAGCACTTCGCCACTCCCCGCGTATGGGCCTCTTGCGTCGGCCATTTTCGGAAGCGATGGATAAGCTTGTGGGCGCCGTGCGCATGGGTTGTTCCATTGAGCATGCGCAGCTGCTTGGCGGTGGCAATGCCGGTAGCGTCGACGCCGACGGCATGGTGCGTGTCGAGCCCGCGCTGCCCGCGCCGATCTGGCGCACCATCATCAAACGCCTCGGCGCCCATGCTCAATCAAATATCTAAATTAGAGAGCAGCCCAGTCAACTGCCTCGCGCCAGCGCTCGACAAGGCGCTCCAGACGCCAAGCCGCATTGGCAGGACTTGTCGAGGGCAGGACGATGGCGGGCAGCCCGGTGCGTTCTTGTAGATAGCGCTTGTAGAGCCGGCCAGCCGTACCACCGTTGCATATCACCTGCTCAATGGGAGCTGCGCCGGTAATGCGCTCGATATGTGCCGGCACGACGTTGCGAATGCTCGCGTCGCTCGAGCCCTTGATGTCACAGCTCTCAATCACATCCCATAGGGCTACGCCGCCGTAAAGCAGCATAGATCGCTTGACGGCAATGGAGGCATCGAGCGCCGCGTGCTCACCGCTTGCCAAAGGATCGCCCTCGTTGGGCGGCACAGGCACACCGAGGCACGCGGCCATCACGCGCCAAAAGCGATTCTGCGGATTGCCATAGTAGAAGGCATTGGCGCGCGAAAGCACCGAGGGAAACGACCCGAGCACCAAAACGCGCGAGTGCTGGTCGAACACGGGCTCAAACCCATGCTCAATATGTTGATAGCCCTCGTCGGACGCCGCCATGATCTAGGCCCTCAACAGATAGCGCACCTCGTAGGGCGCAAGCTCGAGGGTGCCCGTCAGCTCGACCGCGAGCGCGTCGTCGGCAAGCAGATCGACAAAGGAGCCGTTGAGCTCGCCGGCGCCAAAGGTGTAAGGCTCGCCCACGGCGTTCACCGCCACGAGCACCGTCGCGCCGTCACAGGCGCGCTCGAACAGCAGCTGCTTGTTCTGGATCACCACGTTGCGATAGGCACCGTAGTTGAGGGCGCGGGCCGCCGCGCTGTCTGTCGAGCGCAGGTGCGTGAGCTGCTTGATGAAGGCCGTCAGCTCGTTGGGCGCAGGCTCATCGAGCGCAGGTCGCAGCGCCCAGTCGCCATCGGGGCCGCCCTTTTCGCCAGGAATTCCCCACTCGCTACCATAGTAGACGCACGGGATGCCCGGCATGCCAAAGAGCATGCCATAAGCGGGGCGCAGGCAGGACTTGTCCGTCAGGATGCTTGCCAGGCGCGGCACATCGTGGTTGTCGACAAAAGACAGCAGGTGTTTGCCGCGGTAGATGCACCACGGGTCGCCGCCAAACTGACGGTGCAACGAGTGGGCGATCTCGAACATGTTGACCGAGTTAAAGCTGGAGTACAGGCCCTTGTAGCACTCGTAGTTGGTGCAGGAGTCGAGCATCTCGTCGTTGACGATCTGGTTGTAGTCGCCGTGGAGCGTCTCACCAATCAGCACAAAGTCGGACTTGAGCTCACGGGTAAAGGCGTGCAGGCAGCGCATGAAGTCGCGGTCGAGCATATAGGCGACGTCCAGGCGCAGGCCGTCGATGCCAAAGACCTCGGCCCAGTGACGCACGGACTCAAGCAGGTAATCAACCACAGCGGGGTTTTGCAGGTTGAGCTTCACAAGCTCAAAATGGCCCTCCCAGCCCTCGTACCAAAAGCCGTCGCCGTAGCACGAGTCACCGTCGAAGCTGATGTGGAACCAGTCCTTGTACGGCGAATCCCACTTGCGCTCCTGCACATCACGGAAGGCCCAAAAGCCGCGACCGACGTGGTTGAAGACGGCATCGAGCACCACACGGATGCCGTGGGCATGCAGCGTCTCACACACGGCGGCAAAGTCGGCATCCCTACCCAGGCGGCGGTCAATATGGCGCAGGCTGCGCGTGTCGTAGCCGTGGCTATCGGACTCGAGCGGCGGGTTGATGAGCACGGCGCCAACGCCGAGTTCCTGCAGGTAGTCGGCCCATTGGGCGATCTTCATGATGGGAGCGTCGGGATTGGGCGCGGCGTTGGCAACCTGGGCGAGCTCGTCCTCGGCAACGGGCGCGGCATTCTCGTGCGGAGCTCCGCAAAAGCCCAGCGGATAGATCTGATAGAACGTCGTCTCGTATGCCCACATAACAGCCTCCCAGAAATCCTTCACGCAACGCCACCCATTGTATGCCCAGCTTGTATCCTCTTCCCCAAAATAAGTTGCGGTGGAATAGTTCCTGCTTGGGTCTTCAGAGGCCTTAAACAAGAACTATTCCACCGCAACTGATGAGGGGACGTGATTAGGCGACGGGCTTGGCGCGGCGTATGGCCGGGAACAGCACCGTAATGGCGAGGATGACGCCCACGACGGCGATCGCCCCGCCCGCAAAGCCGATCCAAGCGATACCGGGACCCGAAACCACGGCGCCGCCGATCGCGGTGCCCGTGCCAATACCGAGATTGAACAGGCCCGAGAAGATCGACATGGCGACAGCCGACGAATCCGCGGGCGTGTACTTGATGAGCTCGGCTTGAAACGCCACATTAAAGGCCGTGGCGCAGCAGCCCCACAGCGCGCAGACGGCAAGCACTGCCGCGAGCGACGATGCGGCCGGACCCATGAGCAGCAGGGCCGCCGGCACGCCGGAGAGCGTAATTGCAAGGAACGGGAAGCGATGCCCATCGAACAGGCGGCCAAACAGCCAGCTTCCGAGCAGACCAGAGCAGCCGAACGCCGTCAGCGTCATAGTGATGGCGCTTGCGTCGACATGCGCGACCTGAGCCAGGAAAGGCTCGATATAGCTATAGCCCGCGTAATAGCCGGTCGCCATGAACACCGTGACCACATAGAGTGCGATGAGGAACGGGTTCTTGAGCAGCTCGGGCAGCTGCTTGAGCGTAAAACGCTCGCCCGCTGGCATGACAGGAAACACCGTGGCCTGGTAGACGACCGCGACAGCCGAGAGGGCTCCGACCACGGCAAACGTCATGCGCCAGCCCACGGCCAAGCCAATGGCGCGACCGAGAGGCAGGCCAAAGATCTGCGCGATGGACGAGCCCGTAGCGATCATGCTGATGGCGAGCGCGCCGTGGCGCGTGTCAACCAGACGCGAGGCCATAATCGAGGCGACCGACCAGAACACGGCATGTGCGCAAGCGACCACCAGGCGCGCGCAGACCAGGATGGGATAGGTCGGCGCCACAGCGGACAGGAACTGACCGAGCGAGAACACGGCCAGCACGCCCAGCAGCATCCGCTTGAACTCAAAGCGCGAGGCGAACACCATGAGCGGCAGCGACAGCAGCATGACGCCCCAGGCATAGACCGAGATCATGATGCCCGCCTGGGCCTCGGTGAGCGAGAACGACGCGGCGATATCAGTCAAAAGGCCGATGGGCATAAACTCCGACGTGTTGAACACGAACGCACAGCAGGTGAGCCCGACGAGCGGGAGCCACTGCCTGAGCGTGATACCGTCTTGCCTTGCCTGACTCATATATAACGTCTCCAATCATTTTGAGCGGAGGCGATTATATAGCAACGGCCCCGCATCCGTCAGCAACAGATGCGGGGCCGAAAACAATTCGATACATAGAGGTTGCGCCGTCAATGCAAAACTAAGCCAACCCCAGCAATAAGCCCGCCGAATGCACGACAAACGCCACGATCCAGGCGACCGTCACCTGAAACGCGAACACGGCCACGGCATAGCGCGCGCCCAACTCGCTCTTGACGGCGCCGATGGACGCCACGCACGGCGGGTACAGCAGCGTAAAGACCAGGAACACGTAGGCGGTAAACGGCGAAAACATGGTCGACAGCACCGCGGGCGACGTTGCGCCTAAAAGCACCGTGAGTGTCGAGATGACACTCTCCTTGGCGATAAGTCCGGTGACGAGCGCCGTGGATGCACGCCAATCGCCAAAGCCGAGCGGTGCCAGCAGCGGCGCGATAATGCTACCCAGACCGGCAAGCAGACTCTGCGACTGGTCGGCGACCACGTTAAAGCGAATGTCGAACGTCTGAAGGAACCAGATGACCACGGTAGCGGCAAAGATAATGGTAAAAGCCTTGGTAATAAAGTCCTTGGCCTTATCCCACGCCAGCATCACCGTCGTCTTGACGCTCGGCAGGCGGTAATTGGGAAGCTCCATAATAAACGGCACCGGGTCGCCCTTAAATGCCGTGCGGTTGAGCACCAAAGCCGCGATGCAACCGACCGCAATGCCAATCAAATAGAGCGAGACCATGGCGGGAACCGTCGCCTGCGGGAAAAACGCCCCGCACAGCAGGCCGTAGACCGGCAACTTGGCCGAACAGCTCATAAACGGCGTGAGCATGACCGTCATCTTGCGGTCATGCTCGGATGGGAGCGTACGGGTCGACATAATAGCCGGCACGGTACAGCCAAAACCGACGAGCATAGGCACAAAGCTGCGGCCCGACAGGCCAAAGCGACGCAGCACCTTATCCATGACAAAGGCCACGCGCGCCATGTATCCGGAGTCTTCCAAAATGGAGAGGAACAAGAAGAGCACGACGATAATCGGTAGGAAGGTCAGCACGCTGCCCACGCCCGTAAGCACGCCGTCGACAGCCAGCGAACGCACCACGTCGTTGGTTCCGAACGCCTTGAGGCCTGCATCGGCCGAGGCGATGATGGCAGCGATGCCGTCCTCCATGAGTCCCTGCAACGCCGCGCCGATCACGCCAAACGTCAGCCAAAAGACGAGGCCCATGATCACCAAAAACGCCGGAATGGCTGTGTAACGACCTGTCAGGATGCGGTCAATCTTGACGGAGCGCACGTGCTCGCGGCTCTCGTGCGGCTTGACGACGCAACGCCCGCACACGTCGCCGATAAAGCCGAAGCGCATGTCAGCCAGCGCAGATAGACGGTCGGTGCCGGCCTCGCCCTCCATTTGGCTAATGATGTGCTCGATGGCGTCGAGCTCGTTGCGGTCCAGGTGAAGCGCCTCGGTCACCAGCTCGTCGCCCTCAACCAGCTTGGTCGCCGCAAAACGCACGGGAATGTGCGCCGTCGCGGCATGGTCCTCGATAAGGTTGGCGATGCCGTGAATGCAGCGATGCAGCGCGCCGCCGTCCGGACCATCGGGCGCGCAGAAGTCCAGGCGACCGGGACGCTCGCGGAACCGCGCCACGTGCAAGGCATGATCCACCAACTCGCCAATACCCTCGTTGCGGGCAGCACTAATGGGAACAACAGGCACGCCCAGCAGGCTCTCGAGCAGATTGACGTCCACGGCGCCGCCGTTGGCCGTCACCTCGTCCATCATGTTGAGCGCGATGACCATGGGTCGATCGAGCTCCATAAGCTGCAGCGTCAGGTAAAGGTTACGCTCGATGTTGGTGGCGTCGATGATATCGATGATGGCGTCGGGGTGCTCATCCAGGATAAACTGGCGGCTTACGATCTCCTCGCCCGTGTACGGCGACAGAGAATAAATGCCGGGCAGGTCGGTAACGCTTGCCTCGGGGTGGTTACGGATGGTGCCATCTTTGCGGTCGACCGTCACGCCAGGAAAGTTACCGACATGCTGGTTGGAGCCCGTCAGCTGGTTGAACAGCGTGGTCTTGCCGCAGTTTTGGTTGCCGGCGAGGGCAAAATGCAGCGGTGCGCCCTCGGGCACGGCCGTCTTTGCCGCGCGGGGCGAATACGTCCCCTCGCCCAGGGCCGGATGCTCCGTCGTGCCGATTGCGGCGTTAGCGCGCGGACCCGTATCGGTGTCGTGAATGCCCACGAGCTCGATGCGAGCGGCATCGTCCTTGCGCAGCGTCAACTCATAGCCACGCAGGCGAATCTCGAGCGGGTCGCCCATAGGGGCGTACTTCATCATGGTGACTTCGGTGCCCGGCGTTAGGCCCATGTCCAAAATATGCTGTCGGAGTGCCTGATCGTCCGATGCCACCGATGCGACAACGGCATCCTTTCCAATCTCGAGTGTATCGAGTCTCACGTCCGCGTTCCTCCCCCAGCGCCCACAGGGCGTTGCATTTTGTTTATCTTGGCTAACCGTTTGCCATGGCTAACCATTTAACCACGCATGATAGCGCGAACACACACCGATGTTCAATCGATAGATTGGTGCAAGGGGGATTCCGGGCCGTGGTTTCCCCGAGGACCGAAAGCCGCCCGCCCCCTCGACAAAATGATCCATTCCCTTCGCCGCATGCAAAACAACCAAGGAGTGTCCCAAGGCGCCGGCACAACAGGAACGTCCCCAGCTGCCGGCAGCATTTCGCCGCAACAGCAAAGGCCCGCGCTGGCAACAAATGTCACCTGCGCGGGCTTGGTGGGCGCTCACATAGGCACGTTATAGAGACCCACATCAGCTATGGAATGCCAAGTAGCACCGATACGCAATGCCCGCCGGCTTACCAAGCAATGAAACTCGCCATAGCCTTAGACAATCGGCGCAATGCCGGCAAAGTGCAGATACAGCGAAATGATTGCCACGACAATGACCACCGCTGCGATCAGCTTGTCGTGCAGATGCGGAAGCACCGGCTTACCGCGGCCTCGCTCGCCCAGCATATAGACGGGAATGGCCGGAGCAAAAAGAATCGTCGTGATCATAACGCCCTGAAGACCCGTCGACCACACCAGGAACAATGTGTAGATGAAGCCGAGCGTACCGAAGAAGCGAGCTTTGCCGACGCTTGGCGCATGCGGCCCGTCCAGATGCTCGTTCTTCCAGCCAATCACCATGTAATAGGCAGCCGAGCAAACATACGGAACCAGAATCGTATTGACTGCGCAGCTATAGAAGAACTGATAGGTGCTCGCCGCCACATACGACACGATCAAGAAGAGTTGCGTAATGCCGGAGCTCACGAGAACCGTTACCACCGGGGCATCGTGTTTGTTCGTCTTGGCAAACGTCAGAGGGAAGGACCCCTGGCGCGCTGCCTCGAACGGCGTCTCGGATGCAATGATGACGTAGCCCAGCATCGCGCCGACCAGCGAGAGAATAACGCCAAGGTTTACGATGGCAGCGCCAACAGGACCGATTGCGCACTCGAGAATTCCCGCCATGGAGGGCGTTGCGAGCTGTGCCATCTCCTCGCGCGGCATAATGCCGAGTGACAGCATCGAGATGATCAGATACAGCGTGAACACAGCCGCGAATCCAAGTGCCGTCGAGCGGCCGACGTCACGCACGTACTTTGCACGGCCCGAGATAACGACAGCGCCCTCGATGCCCGTGAAGACCCAGACAAGGGCGATCATGGTCGAGACAACCTGCTCGCCAAAGCCAGGACCAGCCGGCTCTCCCCAGAAGTTGTCCATAAAGATATCGACGTTGAACTTGCCCAGGAGCACGATGCTCAGCACAAAGAGTCCCAGCGGCACCAGCTTCGCCAACGTAACGATCGTGTTAATGCCCGCAGCCTCCTTAACGCCACGAAGCACAAGGGCGGTAAGGAACCACAAAAACACACTGGCGCAGACGATGGAAAGCAAGTTGTTGCCCGCGCCAAACGCAGGGAAGAAATAGCCCAGCGCGCTAAACAGCAAGAGCGCAAAGCTCACGTTGGAAAGACATGCGCTGATCCAGTAGCCCCAGGCGGAGTTGAATCCAATGTAATCGCCAAAACCGGCCGCAGCGTATGCATAGATGCCGCCGGTCAGGTCGGGACGGGCCTGAGACAAACCGTTGAACACCATCATCAGCGCAAAGACGCCAATAAAGCAAATTCCCCACGAGACGATAACTGCACCGGTATTTGCCCCGCCCGCTGCCATATCGCCGGCAAGCGAGAAGATGCCGCCACAAATACTGGCGGTAATGACCATCATGGTCAGACGAAAGAGATCGAGGCCATTAGGGTCGATAATCTCGTCGTTTTGAGCTTTAGAGGCCATTGTATGTGCACCCCCTTCATCATGTGATCGAACGAAAGATGGCCCGGACGTCCCGAATCGGGTGCCGGGCCATCGGTCAAGCGATCATCAGACTGTTACAGCTATCGCGTTAGAAGCGCAGCGACAGGCAAGAAAGGCCGCCGTCGACCTTGCGATACTCGGAGGTATCGACGACGAGCGTCTTGTAGCCCAGATCCTGCACGGCCTTGAGCACGGTCGGATAGCCCTCGGCGACGATGACCGTACCGTTGACCCAGATGCAGTTGGCGCCGTAAGCCTCGTCCTCGGGCACGACGATCTTGTTGTACTGGGCAAAGTCGGGTTTATCGATAAACTCACCGGAGACGAGCATGTTGTTGTCCTCGATGTAGTTGACGCCCGTCTTGAGGTGCAGGACCTCCTCCAGCGGAACCTCGGAACCCTCGAGGCCCCAGCCCTCGAGAATCTCGCAGAACTGGCGGATGCCCTCTTCGTTGGTGCGAGCGGAGCGACCGACGTAGAAATGGTCGCCGACCATCATGACGTCGCCGCCGTCGAGCGTGCCCGGAGAAACGATGTGCTTGACATGCTCGTCGTCAAAGAAGCGACGGACGGCCGGCTCGATCTCGTCCTTCTCGCCGTTGCGGCTATCGGCGCCGGGGTTGGTAATGATGGCGCCGCAGCGAGTGATAACGGCCGGATCTTCGACGAAGCAGCTGTCAGGATACTGCTCGAGTGCCGGCAGCACCGAAACATCCACGCCGCACTGCTCGAGCGCATGCTCGTAATCGTAGTGCTCCTCGATGGCGCGCTCGTAGATGGGCTGGCCAAGCTCGGGGGCGCTCGTGATGCCATTGCTCAGGGACTTGCCGGGGCGGCGGATGATGACGTGGCTGAACTTGGTCATGATGATCCTCCTTGGATCTCTTAGCAGAGAGCGGGACTTCTTCGCGCCCGCCTTCCTTTCGATGGCTTTATCTTAGTGCGGTTTTCCTGTTTTGTATATTGTATACAATACTGAACGGTAGATATTCATCGGTAAGCGTATTCTTACGTATCGGCGCAAAGTAGCACGATTTAGCTGGTCGTTCTATAATTCAATTGAGCTATTCAAGCGAAACGTATTTAGTTTTAGAAATATACAGTTAAGGAGCATAAGCTCATGGAAACGCTCAGAAGGCCCCTGAAGGACCACGTATACGACTATATTTCGAGCCGTATTGACGCCGGCGAGTTGTCCGCCGGCGACCGACTGAGCGAGCAGACGATCTGCGATGCCATGGGCGTGTCGCGCACGCCGGTCCGCGAAGCGCTCATCCAGCTGGCAAGCGATGGCTACCTGGACAATCTCCCCCGCCGCGGATTCCGCGTCCGTGGGTTCGATCAGCAAAACGCCGTTGAAGTCTTTGAGATTATGGGGCCGCTCGACGGGCAGGCCGCATATCTCTCCTGTCCGAACCTAACCGACGATGACATTACGCAGCTGAAATTTCTCGTCGGCTCTATGGACCTCGCGATCCAAGGCGGTCTCATCCGAAAGTACGACGACATTCAGCGAGACTTTCATCTGACGTACTTCAACCGCTGCGGCAACGACCGTCTGCGCGATATGATCTCGCAGCTCGAGCGCTGCTTTATCAAGCGCGATTACGAGACTGTCGACCAGGAGACGGCGTGCAAACTGCTCAACAAAGCCAACAACGAACATGCCCATATTCTTGAGTTGTTCGAAGCACGAGATGCGACGGGCGTGCGCGACTACGTTCGCGATGTCCATTGGAACACAGAAAACGCCCAGTTCACCGTCTGGTAGGAAAGCAACAAGGGACAACGTCGGTCTTAAACCTTGGCGCCAGCACCGCCCAAACTGATCCGTTTTCCTCCGTCCCCAAGGGATCATTCTTTTGACAACGACAGCGAAAGCCCGTCAGAGCGAGCAAGGTGCCTTGAAACGAGGCGGCATTGACCTTCTGGTCATGCCGCCGAAGCTGAACGTCAGATTGCCGCTCTGGCGGGCTTGCAGCGTCGGCTGGTTACGCGGTTTGGTAAAACCGCGTAACTAGAAACCGTGGCGCTCCAGGAAGCGGAAGGCTAGGCGAATCCAAGGACGGACCGCCACCTGCTTGTCCTCGTTGTCGACCGCGGTGTTGGCGTTGCCGAGTGAAAGGCCGTGACCGCCCTGGTCAAAGACGTGCATCTCGCAAGGGACGCCCTCCTCTGCCATGCGTTGGGCGAACGGATAGACCTGCGCGATCGGCGCCGTTTTGTCGTCGGACACGCCCCACACAAAGGTCGGCGGCATCTGACGCGAAACATGTGTGGTGGGGCAGATATCGGCCAAATGCTCGTCAGTTGCCTCGCCGCCCGTCACCATCGACAGGTAGTCGTTGAGCAGATCGCGCCCCGTCTTGCCGCCCGTCTTGGGCACGCGCAAGTCAATGCGCGGATCGCGCGTCTGCATGTCGCGCACATAGGCAAAGTCGAGCAATGGATAGCCCAGCACCACGGCATCGGGACGAATGTCGTCCGGACGCGCCCCGGCAAGTGCCGCGAAGGGGCCGGTCTTCCACTGTGTTGCCAGCGAGGCGCAGATCATACCGCCCGCCGAGAATCCCACGACGCACACGCGCTTAGGATCGACATGCCACTCGTCGGCGTTGGCGCGCACCGTGGCGACCATCTTGGCAAGATCTGCCTGGGGGTGCGGAAAGCTCACGTCACCCGTAGAACTCGTGACATAGTTGAGCACAAAGGCCTGGTAGCCGTGATCCAAAAACGCAAAAGCCACGGGATCCTGCTCATGCGGAGCGATATGCGTAAACGCACCTCCGCCACAGATAATCACGGCAGGGCGGCGACCATTCGGTTTATCGGGCAGCGGCTCGGCACCCAAATACGTAAACGTCGCCGGATATTCCTCGGTCGGCTCCTCGCCCCACAGGGCATGGTTCTCGACAATCATATGTGCTCCCTTCGCGCAAATTATGTGCCCTTGTTTTTCGCCTTCAAGCGTACCCCACTTGAACCCGTGGCGCAGAAACACTCCGACAATAAGTTTCCCTTCAACTGATATATCACATAATCCCAGTTCAGAGGTATCGTTGAGCAGCGTAAAATAGGGGCGTTGACCAAGCCGCGAAACACATACGAAACGTTTCCGGCAAACTAAACGCGCGATATGCGCCTATTTAAGTTGGAGGCAACTATGGGTCTGCTCGATTCGCTTAAGTCCACCTTCACCTCGACCGGCGAGGCGTCCGTTCCGCCCGCAGCAAGCTTCGCCACCCGCGAAGGCGTCATCTATGCCCCCGTCAACGGCGTGCTCGTCAACCTGGACGAAGTTCCCGACGAGACGATCGCCTCGGGCATGCTTGGCCAGGGCTATGGCATCGAGCCCATTACCGGCACCATCTATGCGCCCGCCAACGGCCGCATCGGTGCCACCACCGTCACCAACCACTCCATCGGCATGATTACCGAGGACGGTCTTCGCGTGTTCATCCATGTTGGCCTGGGCACCGTGGAAATGAACGGCAAAGGTTTTGCCCGCTTTGTCGAGATGGGTGACACGGTCAAGGCAGGCCAGCCGCTCATCAGTTTCGACCGCGAGGCCATCAAGGCCGCCGGTCACGAGGACATCGTGACCGTCATCGTCTCCGAGCTCGATCGTCTTAAGAGCATCGACCATGTCGGCGAGTCCGGCACGCTTATCGGCGGCAACCCGCTCGTCAAGCTTGGCGACCCGCTGCTGGTAGCCAAGACCAAGTAGCCAGGCCCCGCGCCACACAGCCAAAAGGCACCTCGTCAAGCGCCCGCGACCATTTGGCCGCAGGCGCTTTTCGTTTGAAAAACCATCCCGCCAATGCCTTATCCGTATAGCCCAAATGAGCCGAGCTGCTAGAATATCGAACTGTATGGATAACTATCATTCAACCGTTATGGGAGGATACGTGAACCGCACCAAAATCGCGCAGCTTTACGCCGATGCCGAGTCGCTTGGCGGCCAGACCGTCACCGTCGCCGGCTGGGTCAAGTCCATCCGCGACATGAAGAACTTTGGCTTTGTTACGCTCAACGACGGCAGCTGCTTCCGCGACCTGCAGGTCGTCATGAACCGCGAGGCACTCGACAACTACGACGAGATCGCCCATCAAAACGTCTCGGCCGCACTCATTTGCACCGGCACCGTCAAGCTGACCCCCGATGCGCCCCAGCCTTTCGAGCTTTCTGCCACCTCCATTGAGGTCGAGGGCGTCAGCGCCCCGGATTACCCGCTGCAGAAGAAGCGCGCAACCGTCGAGTTCCTGCGCACCCAGCAGCACCTGCGCCCGCGCACCAACCTGTTCCGCGCCGTGTTCCGCATCCGTTCTGTCGCGGCTGCCGCCATCCACCGCTTCTTCCAGGAGCAGGGCTTTGTCTACGTCAACACCCCCATCATCACCACGAGTGACTGCGAAGGCGCCGGCGAGATGTTCCGCGTGACCACGCTCGACCCCAAAAATCCGCCCCTCACCGAGTCCGGCGAGGTCGACTGGAGCCAGGACTTCTTTGGCAAGCACGCGAGCCTTACCGTGTCCGGCCAGCTCAATGCCGAGAACTTTGCCATGGCCTTTGGCGACGTGTACACCTTTGGCCCCACCTTCCGCGCCGAAAACTCCAACACCACGCGCCACGCCGCCGAGTTTTGGATGATCGAGCCCGAGATGGCCTTTGCCGACCTGAACGACTACATGGATAACGCCGAGGCCATGCTCAAGTACGTCCTTAAGGACGTTATGGCTACCTGCCCCGACGAGCTCAATATGCTCAACAAGTTTGTGGACAAGGGCCTGATCGAGCGCCTGGACCACGTGGCAAACTCCGACTTTGCCCGCGTCACCTATACCGAGGCCGTCGAAATCCTGGAGCAGGCCGTCGCCGCCGGTCACAAGTTTGACTATCCCGTGAGCTGGGGCATCGACCTGCAAACCGAGCACGAGCGTTTCCTGACCGAGGAGCACTTTAAGCGCCCGACCTTCGTAACCGACTACCCGGCCGAGATCAAGGCGTTCTACATGCGCATGAACGAGGACGGCAAGACCGTCGCCGCCGCCGACTGCCTGGTGCCGGGTATCGGCGAGATTATCGGCGGCTCCCAGCGCGAGGAGCGCCTGGATCTGCTCGAGGCCCGCATCAAGGACCTGGGCATGAATCCCGAGCAGTACAAGTACTACCTTGACCTGCGCCGCTACGGTTCCTGCAAGCACGCCGGCTACGGTCTGGGCTTCGAGCGCTTGGTCATGTATCTGACCGGCGTGGGCAACATCCGCGACGTCCTGCCGCACCCGCGCACCGTGGGCAACGCCGACTTCTAATCGCCACAGCGCCACCAAACACGTTCCAGCGCATCACGCCAGCGCCTCTCGGCAAGCCGAGGGGCGCTTTTTTCAACAGCATCCGTCAATCTTTTGGCAAGTTTTTGGTCAGTTGGGCAGGGCTGTTGAAAACTCGACCCGCCGCTTGCCGACGGCTACCGACCGCCCAGGGCGTCCTGCACCCCTGGGAAAGCCCCGCGTCCTAGGCTCCATACCGTCGCCACCCAAAACGGAAAGGACGTGGGCGCCATGACCGAAACCGCTGTTGAAACTTACGAGACCACGACGAGGGGCGCCGCCTCGATGGCAGCCTATCGCGCCGTTCGCATCCTGCAACTATTAAGCGAAAACACCGGCGAGGACAAGGCCATGCTTTCCGATGAGTTGATCCGGCGCCTCGCCCATCCCGACGACCCCGCCCGCATGCCCATCTCGGCGGCGCGGCGCAGCATCTACACCGCCATCTCCGCACTTCGCCATGCCGGATACGAAATTGAGTACAAGCGCGGCGTGGGCTATCGACTCTTGACCCGTCCGCTCACCGACGAAGAGATCATCCGGCTCCACGGCATGGTCATGCGCAACCGCTCCACGCCCATCGCCATTCGAAAGAGCATGGCGCAGCACCTGGTCGCCATGGCGAGTGCCGACGTTCGCGGCTACCTCGATGCACCCGAGCCTGCTCCAAGCGCAGGCGACAAATCCACCAAGGCCACACGCACGCCCGTCAAGCGCATCGATGCCTGCGAGCTCATCGAGCAGGCCATCGACCACGGAACCACGGTGAGTTTTGATATTTCGAGTGTCACGGCACGCGGAGAGGTCGAAGTGGCACGGATGACACTCCGGCCCTTTGCCATCAAGCAACGAGACGGCATCTCGTATTTGCTGGGAACGGTCTATGACGCGCGAGGCGCCGATGACACGTTGCGTACCGTAGAGATCGGCCGAATGAGAAACGTCACCACACGTCTCCTCGACGGCAAGAAGCTCTTCGCCGCCCTGGACGAGGACGATGCCTCCTCCGCCGCATAAGACCCTCCGCCGCCCATTCGACTACCCGTACCGCCCATCCGATTCTGTATTAAAAAACCCGCCAGGCTGTTGTAAAAATGGACATCAGCGCTACTATAGTCCCACTTGCACTTTGTCCCAGTGCAGTGTTTCCAGCCATTTTTATACTGGGGGTAATGATATGAAGGACATCACCATCAGCCGCAGGAGCCTTCTGGTCTCCGCTGGCCTGCTCGCGCTCGCCCCGCTCGCCGGATGCGGCGGCAACTCTGGTTCCGGCTCTGCTGCCGCCGGTTCCGACTACACCATCGGCGTTCTGCAGCTCACCGAGCACTCCGCACTCGACGCCGCCAACGATGGCTTTGTCAAGGCCATCAAGGAGAGCGGCCTTAAGGTCAAGATCGACCAGAAGAACGCCCAGAACGACCAGTCCACGTGTAAGTCCATTGCCGACAAGTTTGTGGGCGACAACGTCAGCCTGATTTATGCCATCGCCACGCCCGCCGCGCAGGCTGCCGCCGGCGCCACGGCCGATATCCCCATCGTGGGCTGTGCCATCACCGACTACGCCGCCTCCGGCCTGGTCCAGGACAACGACAAGCCCGGCACCAACGTCACGGGCGCTTCCGACCTCACCCCGGTCGCCGAGCAGCTCGAGATGATGCAGAAGGTCCTGCCCGACGTTAAGAAGGTCGGCCTGCTCTACTGCACCGCCGAGTCCAACTCCGACGTCCAAATCAAGGCCGCCAAGAAGGAACTCGACAAGCTTGGCCTGGAGTACACCGACTTCACCGTCTCGAGCTCCAACGAGATTCAGTCCGTCGTCGAGTCCGCCGTGGGCAAGGTCGACGCACTCTACTCCCCCACTGACAACACCATCGCCGCGGGTGCTTCGCAGGTCGGCCAGATCTGCAAGGAGAACAAGCTCCCCTTCGTGACCGGCGAGGAGGGCATGTGCAAGGCCGGCGGCCTGTTCACCCTCTCCATCAACTACGAGGACCTGGGCTACGCTGCAGGCGAGATGGCCGTTAAAATCCTGAAGGGCGAGGCCAAGCCCGAGGATATGCCGATCAAGCACCTCTCGAGCAAGGACCTGGTCGTCGTCAAGAACGACGAGATGGCCGAGGCCCTAGGCATCGACCTTTCCGCTCTGGACGAGTAGCGCCATGCGCGGTAACGCGTCTAGGGCCCGCACGCGCGTCACAGCCGCGTTATTCAATATCTGAGTCCTTGGGGCGAACGCTAAAGACCGGCGTTCGCCCTGCTTGTTTCGGATGAGACAAAACATCCGTCCGCCGCTCTTTTATGCATTGGTACCGCTATTATGGAAAATCACGTGTCCACCCTATCCTAGGAGGTATGAAGCATGCTCATTGCATTGCAGGGCGCCGTTTCGCAGGGCGTCCTCTGGGGCATCATGGTGCTTGGCGTGTTTATCACGTTCCGCCTGCTCGACATCCCCGATATGACCTGCGACGGCAGCTTTGCCCTCGGCGGCTGTGTCTGCGCCGTGCTCATCGTCAACAATAACGTCGACCCCTTGCTCGCCGTGCTGGCCGGCATGTGCGCCGGCGCCATCGCGGGCGCCGTCACGGGCATCTTGACCACCGTCTTTGAGATTCCCGCAATCCTCGCCGGAATCCTCACCCAGATCAGCCTGTGGTCCATCAACCTGCGCATCATGGGCAAGTCCAATACGCCCATCCTTGCCAAGGGCACCATCTTCTCATCCGTCAGCAACATGACGGGCCTGCCGCAGTCCACTGTTGCCATTATCCTAGGCATTGTGCTGGCCGTGGCCATCGTCGCCATCCTGTACTGGTTCTTTGGCACCGAGATCGGCTCGGCGCTGCGTGCCACCGGCAACAACGAGTACATGATCCGCGCCCTGGGCGTTAACACCAACACCACCAAAATGATCGCCCTCGTGCTCTCCAACGCCCTCATTGGCCTTTCGGGTGCGCTCATCTGCCAGAGCCAGAAGTATGCCGACATTGGCATGGGCACCGGCGCCATCGTTATCGGTCTTGCCGCCATCGTCATCGGCGAGGTGCTCGGTCGCCTGCTGCCCGGCGGTCTGACGCAGTTTAGCGTCCGTCTTGCCTCCGCCGTCTTTGGCTCCGTGGTGTACTTCCTTATCCGCGCCATCGTGCTGCAGCTGGGCATGGACGCCAACGACATGAAGCTGCTCTCCGCCGTGATCGTCGCCGTGGCCCTGTGCGTGCCCGTGGTTTGGGAGCGCTATAAGCTCCGCAGCTCCTACACGAAGGGAGATGAGGCAGATGCTTAAGCTCTCGCACGTCAAGAAGACCTTTAACAAGGGCACCGTCACCGAGAAGCGCGCGCTCACCGGCGTCGACCTCACCCTCAACGATGGCGACTTTGTAACCGTGATTGGCGGCAACGGCGCCGGCAAGTCCACGCTGCTCAATATGATCGCCGGCGTATATCCGCTTGATTCGGGTGTTATTGAGCTCGACGGCACCGACATCTCGCGTCTGAGCGAGTCGCAGCGCGCCAAGTACCTGGGCCGTGTGTTCCAGGACCCCATGCGCGGCACCGCAGCCGACATGCAAATTGCCGAAAACCTGGCCCTCGCCAAGCACCGCGGCCAGCGTCGCGGTCTTTCGTGGGGCGTCACCAAGGCCGAGAAGGACGAGTACGTTGAGCTGCTCAAGCGCCTGGACCTCGGTCTGGACACGCGCCTCAACGCCAAGGTCGGCCTGCTCTCGGGCGGCCAGCGCCAGGCACTCACCCTGCTGATGGCCACGCTCACCAAGCCGCGCCTGCTGCTGCTCGACGAGCACACGGCGGCCCTCGACCCCAAGACGGCCTCTAAGGTGCTCAACCTGACCGAGGAGATTGTCGACGAAAACCGCCTGACCACGCTCATGGTCACGCACAACATGAACGACGCCATCCGTCTGGGTAACCGTCTGATCATGATGCACGAGGGCCACGTGATCTACGACGTGGCGGGCGACGAGAAAAAGTCGCTCACCGTGGCCGACCTGCTGCAGAAGTTTGAGGAGGTCTCGGGCGGCGAGCTCGCCAACGACCGCATGCTGCTGAGCTAACGACCTAGAAAACCACCACAAAGGGGACAGGCACCTTTGTGGTGGTTTTTGTTAAAGAGTAAGGAGACAGCCATGAAAATACTCCCCCGCCTTGCGTTAGCTGCCGCGTTGTTTGCCGGCGCGCTCACAGACATCCCAAGCCTCGCTTTCGCGGGGAACCTGCCCGCCGCTATTGACGGCGCCGTAACCGTCATGCACACCAACGACATCCACGGCAGCTACAAGTACAGCTACAACGCAAGCAAGGGCACGGGCACCATTGGCTTTGACGGGCTGGCAGTTCTCTATAGCGCTCAAAGCAACGCCCCCGACTTTCTGCTCGATGCAGGCGACACCTTCCACGGGCAGTCCTTTGCCACCATGAGCGAGGGCAAGAGCATCGCCGAACTCATGAACACCTTCTACGCAAACGGCTACGACGCGACCACACCGGGCAACCATGACTGGAGCTACGGCGCGGACAAGCTTCGCACGATGGCCGGCAATGGTGCCACCAGTACACCTTTCGCCATGCTCTGCGCGAATGCAACGTCCTCGAACGGCGTATGGAGCTCGAGCATCACCAAGACGCTCAATCGCACTTGGAAGGACGGCGAGGGCAGCCCCACGTTTAACTACAAGATTAAGGTCGGCGTCGTCGGAGCCATGGATGAGTCGCTGGGCTCCTCGCTACGCGCGGACCTGGTCGCGGGCACGTCGTTCTCGGGTGCGGCGGACGCCATCAATGCCGAGGCCAAGCGACTGCGCGAGGATGAGGGCTGCAACGTTATCGTCTGCATCGCGCACACGCTCAACGCCAAGACCTTTGCCGCAAAGCTCGTTGGGGTCGATACACTGGTCGCGGGCCACGAGCACATCAACTTAGACGAAAACGTGACGGGGGCCGACGGCAAGCCGGTCCGCGTCGTCGAGGCAGGCAGCGCCTTTGCCGAGGTTGGTCTGCTTTCCATTCCCTATGAGTACGACACCAGGGGTACCGAAACCACCAACGACGACATGGTGACGGTCTCCGCAGGCGACAGCGACGAGAAGCTCTACACCGCCAAGGACGTCGACGACCTTTTGGCAGACCCTAACAACCAGAACATCCTTGACGAGGTTCGCAACAACAAAATCAAGCCACTCGACGATGCCTTTGAAAGCGAATCGAACAAGGTGCTCGGCACATCCTCCACCAACTATTTCTACGGCGAGGACGCCGCGGGTACGCATGGCTGGGAGATGGTGCGCACCACCGATCTGCGTCCCAGCAAAGCGGGCGACGCCACCAAAGCCCAGACCATCGGGCATGTTATCTGCGGCTCCTATCTTGCCCTGACGGGGGCAGACCTCGCCATCGAAAACGCGGGCGGCATCCGCGGCGGCATCGCGGCGGGCGATGTGACCGCCGGCAACGTCGTCGCCATCTCGCCCTATGGCAACACCGTGGAGACCTGGGGCATGACCGGCGCAAACTTCCTCGCAGCGCTTGAGCACTCACTGCAGATCAGCGACGATTGCAACGACAGCTACGAGCTTCAGCAAGCCTATGTGGCAGCCGGCCACACCGAGCAGGAGGCGCAAGACAAGTACAAGTGGCGCGATGACTCTGGCAGCGTTCTCTCCTTTGGCGGCATTAACGTGACGATTGATTGGACGCAGCCCGAAGGCAAGCGCATTGTGAGCGCCACGCTCACCAAGGATGGCAGCACGCTCGATCCCGCCAAGAACTACACCGTCGCCACCAACAACTACATCATTACCAACACGACCGACTTTCCCACTTTCGCAAATGCCACCAAGCGCACCGAGTGGGGCACATGCGAGGCGGCGATCAGAGCGCTGATCGGGAAGAGCGACTGGGAGAACAAGATGGCTGGGCTCGCCGGCACCATCAGCTTCAGCTCCGCAGCCGTGGACCCCACGCCCAATCCGAATCCAACGCCTAAGCCCTCGCCCAAGCCCGGCACGACTACTACGACCACGAAAACCAGCGCCAAGAAGACAACCGGCAAGCTTGTCGCAACGGGAGACCGCACGCTGGCCGTGGTCGGCGCATGCCTCATCGGCGGCATCATCGTCATCATGCTCGGCATTATCTGGATGCGCCGCCGCTAAGCTACACCGCTGGGCCTTGCAGCCCCGCCGTACAAACCTTATATCGAGCACAGAAGCCCGTCCATATTTGATCGGACGGGCTTCTTGGTGGGTATCATGGTTGGACGATCATTAGGAGGTTTCCCTACATGGAATTGTTTGAGCCAATTCTACATTTCTTTGCACAACGATGGGTCCACAACATCATCTGGGCAGGTATCTTGGCCATCGGCACCGCCGTTGCCGCCAAGGTCGCTTCCAAGACCCTGCACCACCTGCTTAGCCGCGACGATAACCCACTCCCTTCATCGAGCATCTTCATCAACATCGCGCGCGCCATCATCTGGATGATCGGCGGCAGCTTTATCCTCGACAACTGCTTCGGCATTAACGCAAACGCCCTCGTCGCCGCTCTTGGCGTCGGCGGCATCGCCATCTCGCTCGGCTTTCAGGACACGCTGTCAAACCTTATCGGTGGCATGCAGGTGACCTTTATGGGCATCATCAAACCCGGCGACAATATCGAGGTCGGCGGCGTGTCGGGCGTGGTCCAAGACATCACCTGGCGCCACACGACCATCGAGGACGCCTGCGGTCAGACCATCATCGTCCCCAACTCAAATATCTCCAAGAACACGCTCGTGCATCTGATGCCCTTTGGGCGAGTGGCCGTCCCCGTCGCGGTGAAGGACACGTCCAAGTGGGCTTCACTCGACGCGCTGGCAGACGAGCTGACCGACGTCACCAAGGCCGCCGTGCTTCCCATCTCGGGCTTTGACAAGGAGCCGTATGTGCTCTTTAGCGAGATCGGCGACTTTGGCATTAAGGGCAAGATCATCTTTATCGTCAGCGACGACAGCACCACTTTCACCGCTGCCGACGCCTGCATCCGCGCCATCGCCCCCATCATCGCCTAAAACCACCACAAAGGGGACAGGCACCTTTGTGGTGGTTTCGCATCGTGGTACCATGGTTCATATCGTTGTTTAAACGACTAAGGGAGTAGACACCATGGAAGAGGCCTATCGTCAAGCACGCAAGCGCGGCGAGCAGGGACGCCGTCGCGCCATCAGCCAAAGCGAGCACCCGTACCTTACGGACCTCGACAGCCTCGTTGCCCAGCTCCCCTTAGGCCAGCGAGAGAATGTCGGCCTGAGAGACATTCCACTCGAAATGGTCGTCGGTACGGTTACCAAGGGCCGTCAGTCGGCCTTTTCATGCAACTTTATGCCCTTGCTGCCGTTTAGCACGGAGTTCGCCCGCAAGTGGTCCAACCTCTACGACATCCAGGTGACCGAGGGCTATCGCGATCCCGTCATCGTCACCGAGTTCATGCATCGGTTTTACGTCCAAGAGGGCAACAAGCGCGTCAGTGTCCTCAAATTCCTGGACGCCCCGACGGTTTCGGCCAAGGTCACCCGTCTTTACCCCGGCACATGGGATTCCGTCGAAAGCCGCCTGTACGGTGAGTTCTGCGCGTTTTGGCGCGTCTGCCCCCTATACGAGATCGAGTTCTCGCGCGAGGGAAGCTACGAGACGCTCGCCAAGATGCTCGGTCAGGACCTTATCGAAAAATGGCCGCAGAAAAAGGTCGACTACCTGCGCCACACCTTCCTGCTCTTTAAGCGCGCCTACCTTCGCGCGGGCGGCGACCACCTGGACATTACGCCCGCCGACGCTATGCTCGTCTACCTCAATGTGTACAACCAGGACCGCCTGCTGGATACGCCGACGGATATCGTCGTAAACCGCCTGTGTAAGATTTGGCGTGAGCTGGTCATTGCCGGCAAAAATAACGAGAACAAGGTCGATCTTGTCGAAGCACCGAGCGTCGATGAGGAAGAGTCACCCGCCAAGTCCACCTCCGGCGTGCTCAACTTCTTTATGGGCAAGACCGTCTATTCGGCGGCCAATCCCCTGCGCATCGCCTTTATCCATGAGTTCCCCTGTGCGACGTCGGGCTGGGACAGCCTGCACGACCAAGGGCGTCAGTATCTCGATGAGCACTTTGGCGGTATCGTGCGCACCGAGGCGTTCGAGGACTGCCACGATCCGGACGTGTTCTACGCCGCCGTGGAAACGGCTGTCAAACATGGAGACAGCGTCATCTTCTCGACCTCGCACCGCCTGATGGAATACACGCTCAGGGCAGCCGTTGAGTATCCCCGGTTGCGGTTCCTCAACTGCTCTATCGGCCTTCCCCATCAAAGCGTGCGCTCGTATTTTGGAAAGATGTACGAGGCAAAATTTCTGCTGGGCGCCCTTGCGGCCAGCATGGCAGACAACCACCGCATCGGTTACCACGCGTCGGTCTTCGCCTCGGGCGCACTCAGCGAGATCAACGCCTTTGCGATTGGCGCCTCGCTGCTCGACCCCCGCGCGCAAATTATCCTGACCTGGGGCGATGTGCCCGCCGGAGGCCTTGCCGACGCCATGTGTCGCGAAGGCGTGAGCGTCATGTCCGGCGCCGACATGTCAAAGCCGCTCGAAGACCCCACGGCCTACGGACTCCACCGCTTGGTCGATGGCGAGGTTGCCGGCATCGCCATGCCGGTATGGAACTGGGGCCGTTACTACGAGCTTATCGTGCGAAGCCTGCTGCATGGCACCTGGGATGAGACCAGTGACGACAGCCGGGTCCGCGCCGTCAACTACTGGTATGGCATGAGCTCGGGCGTTATCGACATTCGCTACGCTCCGGGCCTGCCCTATCAGACGCGCAAGCTTGTTCAGCTACTGCGCAATGGCATCGTCGAGGGCTCCATCAATCCATTTGGCGGCGAGCTCCATAGCCAAGACGGCGTGGTACAGATCGAGGGCTTTCCACCGCTGCCGAGCACGCAAATCGTCGAGATGGATTGGCTGGCAGACAACGTGGTGGGCACGATTCCGCAGCCCGACGATGAGCCGAAGGTCCGCGCCCTATGAAAATCCTTGCCATAGCCGATACCGAAGAACGATGCCTATGGGAGTGCTTTCGCAAGGAACGCTTTGAGGGTGTCGACCTGATTTTGTCCGCTGGCGATCTGGACCCGGACTATCTTGAGTTTTTGGTTACGGTCATCAACAAACCGCTTATCTACGTGCGCGGCAATCACGATGACCGCTACGCACGTCATGCACCGGGCGGATGTATCTGTGTCGAAGACACCGTGTACGTGTATCGCGGCGTCCGCATTGCGGGGCTTGGCGGCTCCATGCGCTACCGAGATGGCGCCAACATGTACACCGAGCGCGAGATGGCCAAGCGCGTGCGAAAGCTGTCCCGCAAAGTGAAGATGGTCGGCGGCTGCGACATATTGCTCACCCATGCGCCCGCCGCCGGCGTGGGCGATCTGGACGATCTGCCACATCGAGGATTCGAATGCTTTAACACAGCGCTCGAGTCCTGGAATCCTGACTACATGGTGCACGGGCATGTGCACCAATGCTATGGTCGCGACTTTCAACGTGAGCGTCAGCACGCATGCGGGGCAACGATCATCAACGCCTGCGGCTATACGCAGTTTGAGCTGGACGAAGCGCGCTACCCCATCCGTGGCTGGCAGGCAGCCTGGCTCAATTCGCAAACCATGCGTCGCGAACTCAAGCGCCACGAGGCTATCGAGTCCTCAACCGCTAGAACACCCTGGTAACCACCTTAAAGGGGGCACTGTCCCCTTTAAGGTGGTTTTAACGCGATAGCAAGAAACCCGGTCCTGCACGAGACAGAACCGGGTTTCTTTAGCAATGCTTGCTTTGCTCAGGCAGTAACCGTTAGTTACTCAGCCAGGAAGTCACGCTGGATAGCGGGATCGACCTTGACGCCAGGGCCCATGGTGGAAGACACGGAGATGGACTTAACGTACTTGCCCTTAGCAGAAGCGGGCTTGACGCGCAGGATCTCGGTGTACAGGGCAGCGTAGTTCTCGACGAGCTGCTGCTCGGAGAAGGACTTCTTGCCCAGGGGCACGTGGCAGATGCCGTAGCGGTCGGCGCGATACTCAACGCGGCCGGCCTTGAGCTCGGAGACCATCTTGGCGACGTCCATGGTCACGGTACCGAGCTTAGGGTTCGGCATGAGGCCACGGGGACCAAGGATCTTACCGATGCGGCCAACCTTGGCCATCATGTTCGGCGTAGCGATAGCGGCGTCGAAGTTGATCTCGCCCTTCTGGATCTGGGCGACGAGCTCGTCGGAACCGATGATGTCGGCGCCGGCAGCCTCGGCCTCGCGGGCCTTCTCGCCCTCGGCGAAGACGGCAACACGAACGGTCTTGCCGGTGCCGTGGGGCAGGGAGATGGAGCCGCGGATGTTCTGGTCGGCCTTACGAGTATCGACGCCCAGACGGAAGTGGGCCTCGACGGTCTCGTCGAACTTGGCGGTGTCGAGCTCCTTGATGAGCTTGGCAGCCTGAAGGGGGGTGTAGAGCGTGGCGCGGTCGATCTTCTCGGCAGCGGCGTTATAGCTCTTACCATGCTTAGCCATGTGCATTACCTCCTGTGGTTAAACGGGCGCGTGCCCTCCCACATCGTATCGTGTGCCCTATTGCACACATTAAACGGGCGCCCCGGTTGGAGCACCCGTCGTTACCAAAAGAAATCGCTACTCAGCGATGGTGACACCCATGGAACGGGCGGTACCGGCGATGATCTTCTTGGCGGCGTCAATGTCGTTGGCATTGAGGTCCGGCATCTTGATCTCGGCGATCTTGGTGAGCTGCTCCTGGGAGAGCTGACCAACCTTGTCGGCCTGGGGCTTAGCGGAACCAGACTTGAGGTTCAACTCCTTCTTGATGAGGTGAGCCGCCGGCGGGGTCTTGGTGATGAAGGAGAAGGACTTATCCTCGAAGACAGTGATCTCAACGGGGATGATGTCGCCCTTCTTGTCCTGCGTCTCGGCGTTAAAGGCCTGGCAGAACTGCATGATGTTCACGCCAGCTGCGCCCAGGGCGGGGCCGACGGGAGGAGCGGGGTTAGCTGCACCAGCAGGAATCTGGAGCTTAATGACGTTGGCAACCTTCTTCTCAGCCATGGTCATTCCTTTCGAATCACGAGTGTGAAGTACTTGCTATATCGTAAGCACGCACGTGTTAGAAGCACTCCTGAGATGAGCAGTCACAGAAGAAGCACGCTCGCGCGAACGGACAAAAACTTAAGCGATGACAGCGACCTGGTTAAAGTCGAGCTCGACCGGCGTCTCGCGGCCAAAGATCATCAGCGTGACCTTGAGCTTGCCAGCCTCGGTGTTAACCTCGGAGACCTTGCCATCAAAGTCGGTAAGCGGGCCATCGGTGACGCGGACGGACGTGCCGACCTGAATATCAACCGAGGTGCGCTTGGGCGAATCGCCCTTACCGGGACGACGAGTCATCTTATTGTACTCGTCACGGGAAAGCGGAGCGGGCTTGCCGTTGCCGCCCAGGAAACCGGTGACGCCAGGCGTGTTACGAACGCACGTCCAAGCGTCGTCATCCATTTCCATGCGAACCAGGACATAACCCGGGAAGATCTTAGAATCCTTGGTCTCACGCTTGCCACCCTCTTTAATCTCGGTGACGCGCTCCATAGGAATCTCGATATCAAAGATACGGTCCTGCATGCCCATAGTCTCGATGCGATGCTCGAGATCGGACTTAACGCGGTTCTCGTATCCAGAGTAAGTGTGAACGACGTACCAACGCTTAGACATGGTTTAGCCCCTCAATCCAGAGAACAGAGCAAGAGCCTCGCCAAAGCCAGCATCGAGCAGAGCGATGACGACGCCGACGACGATCAGAGAAGCGCAAACGACGACCGAGTAGTTCACGAGCTCCTTCTTATCGGGCCACGTGACACGCTTCATCTCGGACTTCACCGAAGCGAAATACTTCTTGGTGCGGGCGAAGAAACCAGGCTTCTCGTTCTTCTTAGACTTCGCAGCCTTCTCGCTCTTCTTGGCAACGGCCTTCTTGGCCTCAACCTTGGAGTTGGCGGCAGCGTTGTTGGCAGGTGCCGGCTGCTGTGCCTTCTTCTTGTTCTTCTTGTTGGCCATTTGGGTTACCTCCGCGCAATGCGCTTATACATGAGTAAACCGTAAGCCCCCAAGTGGGAGCTTACGGAATAATGACTGGCACGCCAGGAAGGACTCGAACCCTCAACACTCGGTTTTGGAGACCGATGCTCTACCAATTGAACTACTGGCGTATATGACTAGAGACTAGCGAGTCTCTTTGTGCAGCGTGTGGTGACGGCACCAGGGGCAATACTTCTTGATCTCCATACGATCAGGCATGGTCGACTTGTTCTTGGTGGTCGTATAGTTGCGGCGCTTGCACTCAGTGCACGCAAGAGTAACTAGAGTACGCATGTATCCTGAACCTTTCATTTCCGCCCCGTACGGGCACGAGTTGTTACTTTATCAGCTCCACGTAAGTGCTGTCAATGAAAACCTCGAGTCAATTGGTTCTCGGTGGATCCATTCATATTTGGAACACATCAATGAAGCCATCGAGAGCTAATCGACGGTGCATCCAGGACCATTATCGATCCTCTCGACTCCAGCAACGGCTCAATATCCATTGCAGAAAAGAACCCGGCACCCATATAAGTGCCGGGTTCTCTAAGTCAGCTATATCAAAGAGCTAATTTACTCAATGATCGTGGAGACGATGCCCGAACCGACGGTGTGGCCACCCTCGCGGATAGCGAAGCGCAGGCCCTCCTCCATGGCGATCGGGTGGATGAGGTCGCCCTCGATGGTGATGTGGTCACCAGGCATAGCCATCTCGGTGCCCTCGGGGAGCTTGACCGTACCGGTAACGTCGGTGGTACGGAAGTAGAACTGAGGACGATAACCATCGAAGAACGGGGTGTGACGGCCGCCCTCCTCCTTGGTCAGAACGTAGATCTCACCGGTGAACTTGGTGTGCGGGGTAACCGAACCGGGCTTGCAGAGAACCTGGCCGCGCTCGATGTCCTCGCGCTTGATGCCGCGGAGCAGCAGACCGACGTTGTCGCCAGCCTCGCAGAAGTCCATGGACTTACGGAACATCTCGATACCGGTAACGACGGTGTTCTGGGTATCCTTGATGCCGACGATCTCGACGGGCTCGTTGAGCTTGAGCTCACCGCGCTCGACACGACCGGTAGCAACGGTACCACGGCCGGAGATGGTCATAACGTCCTCAACGGCCATCAGGAACGGGAGGTCGTTGTTACGAGCAGGCGTCGGGATGTACTCGTCGACGGCGTTCATGAGCTCGCGGATAGCGTCCATCCACTTGGCGTCGCCCTCGAGAGCGCCCAGAGCGGAACCACGGATGACGGGGATGTCGTCGCCGGGGAAATCGTACTCGGAGAGGAGCTCGCGGGTCTCCATCTCGACGAGGTCGATGAGCTCGTCATCGTCGACCATGTCGCACTTGTTCAGGAAGACGACGATGTAGGGAACGCCGACCTGACGGGCGAGCAGAATGTGCTCGCGGGTCTGAGCCATGGGGCCGTCGGTGGCGGCGATGACCAGGATAGCGCCGTCCATCTGAGCAGCACCGGAGATCATGTTCTTGACGTAGTCAGCGTGGCCCGGGCAGTCAACGTGAGCGTAGTGACGGGCAGCAGTCTCGTACTCGACGTGGGAGACGGAGATCGTAATGCCGCGCTCGCGCTCCTCGGGAGCCTTGTCGATGTTCTCGAACGCAGTGAAGTCAGCCTTGCAGCCCTCGGTCTCGGAGAGAACCTTGGTGATGGCAGCGGTCAGCGTGGTCTTGCCGTGGTCGACGTGACCAATGGTGCCGATGTTAACATGCGGCTTAGTGCGCTCAAACTTCTCTTTGGCCATAAAGCCCTCCTCTAAACAGGTCGTCCCCGGACGGGACTTTGCCTTTATACCATAGTGGCCTCTCAACATACTATTGAGAAGCCACCGTGTTACCTATGGTAGCGGTGACTGGATTCGAACCAGTGACGCCACGGGTATGAACCGTGTGCTCTAACCAACTGAGCTACACCGCCGGATGGAGCCTGCAACCAGACTTGAACTGGTGACCTCTTCGTTACCAACGAAGTGCTCTACCGACTGAGCTATACAGGCACTTGACGGGTGGGAGCTATAGGATTCGAACCTATGTAGGCAGAGCCAACGGGTTTACAGCCCGTCCCCATTAACCACTCGGGCAAACTCCCAATCGTTCAAGTATCCGCAGGTCCTTTGGTCTTTTGGACCGCCGCCCCCGCGAACGAAAAAGATAATACGATGCAACCTTGGGGGCTGTCAACGAAAACCTCTAGATACACGGTTCCGGGCGTATCTATATAGCCGTGACCTGCGGTTTTGTTGAGTTTGGATGTGAAGGACGGTGGTTTTGGATACAGAGGTGACTTTTCCCAAGGTAACACTTTGGTGTAGTGGAGTACACCTTCAGGATCGAACTTCGATAACAGCCTATTTGCACCTATATATAGGTCGAGATCGGGCTTCCGCGGCAGATTCGAGCGTGGATTTTCTTCCGTTTGAAATCGAGCGTGGATAATCTCCCACTTTGCCGTGCCCCCAAGGCCAAAGTGACAGATTATCCACGATCATTCACTAAGCGGGAGATTTTCCACGCTCGTACGTCCGATAATCCACGCTCAGGGGGGGCAGCCGAGCTCGACACGGCTTTTGTCTCGATCTGTAACATATAGAGAACATTTTCTCCCCTATCTGTTACAGGTCGAGATATTACGCAGAGACCTCCGCTTACGTCTCATTCTGTAACAGTAAGAAAGGTTTTCAGCTTCTTCGTGTTACAGATCGAGATGTTATCGGCCGTCCCTTGGCAATGTCTCGATCTGTAACTATAAGGAGGGTTTTCAGCCCGCCCGCGTTATAGATCGAGACAAACCTGAAGCTTGGTGGGAGTCAAACCCGCTGACATGTCAACATAAATAGAAACGGGCCCTGTCCCACAAGGGAACAGAGCCCGAAACTCTCATGGAGCCAGTGACAGGAATCGAACCTGCAACCCACTGATTACAAATCAGTTGCGCTACCGTTGCGCCACACTGGCACACTTGGCGCTTTCGCGCGAAGCCTGTTAAGGATAAAGGAATTGAGGATGGGGCGCAACAGGCCCTTCGACCGACCACATCTCAAAACTATTCGCCAGAACGAATAGTTTCGTCTGTTCGCCAAAACAAAAACTATTCGTTTTGGCGATGGCAAGTCCACAATCCAATAACTACAAGCCAGTGAATTGACCAGCCGAGTAGCTGGTCTCTACAGATACTCCCCTACCGTCCGCGCAGGGCCTTGAGCTTGGCCAGGGCATCGGGACTCAGGCGGCTGCCCAGAGTCATTTTGATCTGCGGAGCTTCCTCTGCCTCGTGAACGTCGTTGTCGATCTGTTTGATCTCGTCCACCAGCATACGGCTCGAGATGCGCGTGACGCCCTTGCCCATGACGACGGCCTGTATTGTGCCGTCACTCGATACCACGGAGCACGCACGGCCTTCCTCACGCGCCTCGATGCAGAGTTTCTGCACCACGGTATCGGCAGAGACGCCCGTCGGCGAAAACTCGATGCGCACGCCACGGGCCGGCAGATTGGGGCGCTCGCTGGAGATATTGCCCGCGCCGTCAAATACGATCACAGCCTCGTAGCGGCCCTGGGCAAACGCAGCTACGTCATTAATGAGCGCCGTGCGCGCCATATCGTGAACGTCGCTGGAATACGGATCGTCAGAATGGTCGTACACGAGCTTTTCGTAGCGCGGCGTACAGTGGATCACGTTGTAACCGTCGACCACCAGCAGCTCGGGC
Organism: Collinsella sp.; assembly: GCA_018363345.1. GTDB lineage: Bacteria > Actinomycetota > Coriobacteriia > Coriobacteriales > Coriobacteriaceae > Collinsella. The sequence continues at coordinate 62,722 of JAGZNZ010000010.1, forward strand.
TTGTTGGAGTGCACCGTCGAGACCGGGTCAGCGATAGCCTGCGCAAACGCATTGCCGCCCACGCCGTAGGTCGCGGCCGAAACAATCGGCTTGGCCGAGCCCTCGCCAAAGCGCTTGGCCTTGGACTTGGCACGGTTCTTCTTGGACATGCGCTACTCCTCCCCCATGAGCTCGCCGGCGTTGCGGCGCAGCCACTCAAAGCACAGCGCCGTGGTCGCCTGGGCAACATTGAGGCTCTCGGTCATGCCGCGCTGGGGAAGCTTGGTCAAAAAGTCGCATTTCTCGAGCACCAGGCGCGAGATGCCGTCGCCCTCGGAGCCCATGACGAGCGCCACGCGGCCCTCGAAGGGAGCATCCCAGCAACTGCCCTCGGCGTGCTCGGAGGCACCGCCCACCCAAAAGCCAGCGGCCTTAAGATCGTCGAGCGCACGGGCGATGTTGGGCACTTGCGCGATAGGCAGATGCATGACGGCGCCGGCTGAAGTCTTGTAGCTGCCCACGGTCACGCCGGCAGCGCGCTTGTTGGCGATGATGACGCCGGCCGCGCCCACAACCTCGGCGGAGCGCACGATGGCACCAAAGTTGCCGTCGTCAGTCACGTGGTCGAGCACCACGACAAGTGCCGGGCCCTCGCCTGCGCGGTCGAGAATATCGGCGACATCGGCATAGGGGAAGTTGCCAACCTCGAGCGCGATGCCCTGGTGAGCGCCATGGCTCGACAGCGCATCGAGCTGCGCGCGCGGCACATACTTAATGCGGACACCCGCGGCGTTGAGGTCGTCGACCAGGCGCGACAAGGCGGCATCGCGCTCCCCGCCCTCGGCAATGAGCGCGCACTTGATGGGAAAACCAGTGCGCAGCGCCTCGGCGGCAGCACGGCGACCTTCGATAAACTCGCCCTTGGGAGCCTGAGCGTTGTCGCGGTTGCGCTGCGGACGCGCAGACTGAGCCTGGGAGCGATCGTGCTGCTGGTCGCGGCCATCACGCTGCAGACGGCCGGTACGCTGGTCGCGACGGCTGCCACCCTTGCCGGGGTTATTGGAACGAGACCCCCCTCGCTTGCGGTTATCAGCCATGTGAAAATCCTCGAGATATAGAAACTGAAATGGACGAGACGCCCTAGGAGAGGTCCGAAAATCACGCCTTCGGCATTATTTTCAGGCCAGTCCCGAGGCGTCCCTACTCAAGCGCTTTGCCTCTAGAGAGTCTTGATGCGGGTGCCAGCGGCCGTATCCTCAATGGTGAGGCCCAGGTCCTTGAGCTGGTCGCGGATGGCATCGGCCAGATCCCAGTTCTTGGCGGCGCGGGCCTCGGCGCGAGCCTCGAGAATCTTGGCAGCTGCCTCGTCCACATCGTCACCCGTGTAGGCAACCAGACCGGCGGCAACGCCCAGCAGGCCCAGCGGCAGCTCGACCTTGGGCTCGGGAAGCTCAACGCCAAACGTATCGAGCAACTCGGCCAGGGTATCGGCGGCGGCCAGGGCTGCGGCCTTGTCGGCAGCATCGACCGCCTGCTCCAGATACTGATTGCACTCGGTGACAAAGCCAAAGACGGCACCCATGGCACCGGCGGTGTTAAAGTCGTCGTCCATGCACTCCTTAAAGGCGGCACGAGTCTCGGCGGCCTTGGCGACAAACGCCTCGGCGGCAGCCTCATCGGCGTCGGCCGTCGCGTGGCTTGCAGCCCAGCGCAGGTTCTCGACCGTGCCGGCGATACGCGTGAGCGAGTTCTCGGCACCCTCCAGGCGCTCCCAAGAGAAGTCGAGCGGCGAGCGATAGCTCGTCTGCAGCATCAGCAAGCGCAGAGCCGCGGCAGAGTGCTGCTCGAGCACCTCGGCCAGCGTAAAGAAGTTACCGAGCGACTTGGACATCTTCTCGCCGTCGACCAGCAGCATGCCCGTGTGCATCCAGGTGTTGGAGAAACCCTGATGCCAGGCGCAGGTGGCCTGGGCGCACTCGTTCTCGTGATGCGGGAAGGCAAGGTCGGAGCCACCGCCGTGGATGTCGATCGGAGTGCCCAGGTAGCGATGCACCATGGCGGCGCACTCGGTGTGCCAACCGGGGCGGCCCTCGCCCCAGGGGCTCGGCCAGCTGGGCTCGCCGGGCTTGGCGGCCTTCCACAGGGCAAAGTCGAGCGGGTCGTTCTTGTCCTCGTTCTCCTCGATGCGCGCACCCACCATAAGGTCATCGATGTTGCGGCCCGAGACCTGGCCATAGTTGGGATCGCTGCGCACGGCAAAGTACACATCGCCGTTATCGGCTGCGTAAGCGTGGCCCTGCTCGATAAGCGTCTTGATCATGGCGATCATGGGGCCGATCTCCTTGGTGGCGCGGGGACGCACATCCGGGTCGAGCACGTTGGCGGCGCGCATGACGCCGATGAACTTATCGGAGAACTCCGTCGCGACCTCGGCAGCCGTACGGCCCTGCTTATTGGCGCGCTTGATGATCTTGTCATCGACATCGGTGAGGTTCTGGGCGAACGTGACCTCGTAGCCGCTCGCGATGAGCCAGCGACGAATCACGTCAAAGCTGATGAACGTGCGAGCGTTGCCGATGTGGATGTTGTCGTAAACCGTGGGGCCGCACACGTACATGCGGACCTTACCGGACTCGATGGGCTGGAACTCTTCCTTTTTATGGGTAGCGCTGTTGTAGATACGCATTCGTTACTCCTTAACGGTTTTCTGTAGCAGGCAGACGGCCCAGGCGCCAATTCCCTCGCCCTGGCCTTCCCAACCGAGCTTCTCGGTCGTGGTGGCGGCGACGCCCACGTTTTCGACGTCAACGCCCAGGGCGTGGGCAAGGTTGGCGCGCATGGCATCGCGGTGCGGGGTGATCTTGGGTTGCTGACAGGCAATGGTGCAATCGGCATCGACAAACTCAAAGCCTAGCTCGCGCGCATAGTCCATCACGCGAGCGAGCAGCACCATCGAATCGGCACCCTCGTAGGCGGGATCGGTGTCGGGGAATAGCTTGCCGATGTCTCCCCCGCGGCAGGCGCCCAAAATGGCGTCGGCCAAGGCGTGCGCGAGCACATCGGCATCCGAGTGGCCCAGCAGGCCGCGCTCGTAGGGAATGTCGACACCGCCGATGATACATCGACGCCCCTCCACCAAACGGTGGACGTCGTAGCCGTGGCCAATGCGCAGGTTACTGAACATGGGGAAGATCCTCTCCCTCGGCCATGCGGCCGAGCAGAATCGCGGTTACGGGACGCAGGTCCTCGGGCATCGTCACCTTAAGGTTATCGCGCGGGCTCTGAACGCAGCGGACGCGCCCACCCATGCGCTCGACCAGCGAAGAATCGTCGGTCCCGATAAAGCCCTCGGCGATAGCTGCGGTGTGGGCGCGTTTCATGGCGTCGACGCTAAAGATCTGCGGCGTCTGTGCGGCCCAATAAAGTTCGCGCGGCGGCGTCTCGACGATATTATCGCCGTCGACGATCTTGAGCGTGTCGATCGCGGGCTGGCCGCACACGACACCGTCGAGGGCACGGTCGCTCACGAGCACGTCGATAGCGTGATCGATGGCCTCGGTCGTAATGAGCGGACGAGCGCCGTCGTGAATGGCGACGTATTCAAAGCCCGCCGGAACCGCATGCACGCCGGCACGGGTGGAATCCTGGCGGGTCTCGCCGGCATCGGCAAAACTGATGGGCGTGTCATAGTCAAACGGGTCGATGGCCAGGCGGCGCATCTCGGCACGGCGCTCGGCAGGGCAAACCACGACGATGTGGCCAACCTTGTCACTACGATCGAACGCGCGGATGGACCAGCTCATAAGCGGACGGCCCGCTACATTGACGAGCTGCTTGCCACCGGGGTTACCAAAGCGCTGGCCGCTGCCACCGGCAACGACCACGGCGCATACGGGCGCCATTATGCGTTCCCCTGTTTGGTGCCCTTCATGCGGTACAGCGAGTCCGCAAGAATGGCAGGGTTGTTGACGCCAAAGTCGCCCAAGCGCTCCGGATCCTCGCTGATGTCGTCCATGAGCTCCTGCAGCGAGCCATACTCGTCGACGATCTTCTCGGCCACGCCGTCGCGCACGACGGACACGCGCGAAAGCGTGCGCAGGCCCAGCGGCGTCATGACAGAGTCCTCATCCAGGTCGTCGTAGCCCAGAACCGCCGCCACATGCTGCGGGTCGGACAAGTCCTTGGGCGTCATACGGGCAAGCTCAGCGCGAATTTTCTCGGCGTTTGCCTCGGAGGAGTCACTCGCGTAGTCGCGGATCATCAGGTCATACTCGGTATCCATACTGGAGCCGGCGAGCTGCTCGAGCTGCATCTGCACGAGCTTGCCCTGGTTGCCCAGCTTGACAATGCAATCCTTAAGCTCGGTCTTTGCCTGCTGCATGATCTCGAAACTCGAGAAAATGCCGGTGATGTCAGCGAGCGTAACGTAGTCATCGAGCTCGAGGGCCGTCAGACGCAGCAGGGAGCGATCGAGCGACTGACGGGTGGTCTGGAGCGTGGCGACGAGTTGGTTGACCGAGCTCATGATGGTGGTAACGGGCTGGATCTCGTAGCTCTTGCCGTGAACGTACACGTTGACAACGGCACGACGGGCCGAGACCGAGATCACGATGGCATCCGTGAGCACCGACATGCGAGCGGCGGTGCGGTGACGCATACCCGTCTCGCTCGTGGCAAGCGAGGGATCGGGATTGAGGTGGAAGTTGGCGCGCAGGATCTGGGTGAGGTCACCGTCGATGACGATGGCACCGTCCATCTTGGAGAGCTCGAACAGACGGTTCGAGGTGAACGAAATGTTGAGCGGGAAGCCGTCGTTACCGGCAGCGAGCACGTTTTCGGTGTCGCCGACGCAGATAAGGGCGCCCAGGTGACCGGCGATGATCATGTCGAGGGCGGTGCGGATCGGCTGACCAGGTGCCGTCAGGCGGATGGCCTGTTCCATACGCTTTTGCAGCTCGTTCTTATCCAAGGCATCGCTCCCATCGTATACGCTCCATAAACGCTAAATAGTTTCTCACGGTTTGTCCCCGCGGCGCTTGCGAAATCCGATGCTTACAGAATGAGCGAACACCGCTTAGGTAGCTCATTTGGGACGGGGCTCTTTTAGCTGCTCATGTGGTAGCATCGGGTTTCATATAAATGAGGGAGTAGTCGTGTAATCGGGTTCGCCCGCAGAGAGGGAGCCAGACTATGGGACTCGCAGAGCTCGTGTTGCTCGCCGTTGGCCTTTCGATGGACGCCTTTGCCGTATCCATCTGCAAGGGCCTTGGCATGAAGAAGATCAACCTTAACGTCGCCGTGGTGCTCGGCCTGTTCTTTGGCGGCTTCCAGGCCGGCATGCCCGTAATCGGATGGGCGCTCGGCAGTCAATTCATGGGCTTCATCGGACCCATCGACCATTGGATCGCCTTTATCCTTTTGGCCTTCATCGGCGGCAAAATGCTATGGGAAGCCTTTACCGAAGACGAGGATGAAGGCGACGGCAAGGATGCCGAAAAGATTGACCTGGGCGAGTACCTGATCCTCGCCATCGCCACCTCGATTGACGCGCTCGCCGTGGGTATCTCGTTTGCGGCGCTCTCGGTCGACATCGTTCCAGCTGTATCGCTCATCGGCATCACGACCTTTGTCTTCTCCGTCGCCGGCGTAGCGATCGGCCACACCTTTGGCGCGCGCTACGAAAAACCCGCCACCATCGTGGGCGGCGTCGTGCTCATCCTCATCGGGCTTAAGATCTTGCTTGAGCATCTGGGGATCCTCGCACTGTAACGAATAACGGCCGCCCGGCATTACGCCAGGCGGCCGTTTTCATAGCCAGCCGTTTTAGAGTGGCTTAACCAAGGCGACCTTTACGCAGCGAGGCGCTTGAGGACGTCGATGAGCAGCTCGTAGAAACGCTCGGCAGAAGCGAGCTCCATGCTCTCGTCCGGGGTGTGGACATCGGAGAGCGTCGGGCCCACGGCGATGGCGTCCAGGCCGTGCAGGGCCTCAGCAAACAGGCCGCACTCAAGGCCAGCGTGAATGGACTCGATGCGCAGCTCGGAGCCAAAGAGCTCGCGATAGCTCTCGACAAAAACGTCGCGGACCGGCGAATGCTCGGCATAGCTCCAGCCGGGATACTCGAACTCGAACTTGGCGTCGAAGCCCAAGACATCGGCCAGCGTCTGCAGGCGGTCCTTGAACTCGTTCTGCAGCGAGGTGATCGAGGAGCGCGGGGACAGCATGATCTTGACCTGGTCGTCGGAAGTGGCGACCACGCCGATGTTGGAGGAAACCTCGACGGAGCCGTCGGTGGCGACGTTGCGGCGAATCACGCCATTAGGGGCAAGACGCAGGGCGCGGATGAGGGCAAGCGCGGACTTCTGATCCATGGCCTCGACCTCGGCGCCGTCGGCAATCTCGACGGTGCAGGTAAAGCCGGGGTCGAAGACCTCGAGCTCGGCAGTGACGTCGGCGATGATGTCCTTTGCGATCTGGGCCGCGGCCTCGGCGGCAGCGTGGTCGGCGTAAACCAGCTCGGCCTTGCACTCACGGTTGATGGCGTTGTCCTTAGTGCCGCCGTTAAAGCTGACGATGGCGGGCTCGCCGGCGACCATCAGGCGGTCGATGATGCGGGCCATGATGAGGTTGCCGTTGCCGCGCTCCAGGTTGATATCGTTGCCGGAATGACCACCCAGTAGGCCGGAGATGTCGAGCGTGAGGGTGCTGCCGGTCTTGTGCTCGCGCACGATGGGGCAGGTGTAGGTAACAACGACGCCGCCGGCGCAGCTGACGGTGGCAACGCCCTCTTCCTCGGAGTCAAGGTTAATCATGGTGCGGGCGCTAATCTGAGACTTGTCGAGCGTCTCGGCGCCGACCAGGCCAGTCTCCTCGTCGGTGGTGAATACGCACTCGAGGGCGGGGTGAACGATCGAATCGTCATCGAGAACAGTGAGCATCAGAGCGACGGCGATACCGTTGTCGGCGCCCAGGGTGGTGCCGTTAGCGGTGAGGACGCCGTCCTTGACGACCAGGTCGATACCGTCGGTCGTAAAGTCGTGCTCAACAGAGCCCAACTTGTCGCACACCATATCGATGTGGCCCTGCAGCATCACGGTCGGGGCATTCTCGGCACCGGCAGATGCAGGCTTGCGAATGATGACGTTGTAGACCTCGTCCTGGTACACATCGAGGCCGCGCTCCTTGGCAAACGCAACCAGGAAATCGCTGATGCCCTTCTCGTTGCCAGACCCACGGGGGATCGCGCTGACCTCCTCAAAGAAATGGAACAGCTGGGCGGGCTCGTAGCCGGTGATCTTGTAATCCATGGTGCCTCCTTGGCGCAACTGGTTAGACAGTAAGACATGCGACTTGTATATTCCCAGACTTTGCGTGCATAAACCAGTCGAAAACGCCGAGCGCCCTTGCATCATCGGCTAACGGTGGACCGCATAGCGTAACGGTCACAACTTCCGCAGCTCTACAAATCGAGGCGCCCTTTCCGGAGCGCCTCGATTGCGCGTATCAAATTGTCGCCACGCCCTACAGCGCGCCAGAGCCGGCTTGCATCATGCCGCCGGGGCCCGAGGTCACGCCGCCGCTCACGGGCGCGGCGTTGCCAGTGTGCGGTGCCGCCGGGGCGGTATCACCACCGAGCGTGCCCGCCGGACGCGGTGCCGGGATCTCGCCCGTGCCGTGGCTAAAGACAAACTTGCCGTCGGCCACATCGCACAGGACGGTATCGCCCTCGCCCCACTCGCCGGCCAGCAGCTCCTCGGACAACGGATCCTCGATAAGCTTTTGGATGGCGCGGCGCAGCGGACGCGCACCGTTGGTGAGGTCGGTGCCCTCGGCCACGATCTTGTCATAGGCCGCATCGGTGAGCTTGATGTTCATGCCGTTGGCAATCAAACGCTGACGTAGGTCGTCCACCAGCAGGTGCGCGATCTTGGTGAGATTCTCGCCCGAGAGCTTCTGGAACACCACGATGTCATCGATACGGTTGAGCAGCTCGGGGCGGAACAGGCGCTTGAGCTCGCCCATCGCGCGACCACGGATCTCACTCGACGTGAGACCCTGCTCGCCGGTGGTGCCAAAGCCCACGCTCGCATCCTGCGCAATCTCGCGGGCGCCCACGTTGGACGTCATGATGATCACGGTGTTGCGGAAGTCGACCGTCTTGCCCTGGCTATCGGTCAGGCGGCCCTCCTCCAGCACCTGCAGCAAGATGTTGAAGATATCGGGGTGCGCCTTCTCGATCTCGTCGAACAGCACGACCGAGTACGGGTGGCGACGAACGGCCTTGGTGAGCTGGCCGCCCTCGTCGTGACCGACGTAGCCCGGAGGGCTACCGATGAGCTTGGAGACCTCGAACTCGCTACCGAACTCGGACATGTCGAAGCTGATGAGCGCGTCCTTGCTGCCAAAGAGGTACTCGGCGAGCGTCTTGGCGAGCTCAGTCTTGCCCGTGCCGGTGGGGCCCAGGAAGATAAAGCTACCGCCGGGGCGACGCGGGTCCTTGAGCGGCGAGCGGCTGCGGCGCACGGCCTTGGCGACGGCCTCGACGGCCTCGTCCTGGCCGATAATGCGGGTCTTGAGCACGCTTTCGGTCTGCAGCAGGCGACGGCTCTCGCTCTCGGTGAGCGAGGAAACCGGCACGCCCGAAGTCACGGACACGATGTCGGCAATCTGACTCACGTCGATGGTGAGCGGGCTGGCGTCGAGCTCGGCGGTCCAGGCGGCCTTGGCTTCGGCGAGTTCAATCTCGGCGGCCTTCTGCTGCTCGGTGATCTCGGCGGCCTTGTTCATGTCATCGCTCTCGGTGGCCTCCTGCGCGGCGGCCTTAAGCTCCTCTATGCGATGCTCAGCCGCGCGCACCGGCTCGGGCGCGCGATTCGCGGCGATGCGAGCGCGGGCACCGGCCTCGTCGATGAGGTCGATGGCCTTATCGGGCAAGAAGCGATCCTGGATGTAGCGGTTGGAAAGATTCGCGGCGGCCTCGATAGCACCCTGCGTATAGCGCACATGGTGGTGCTCCTCGTAGCGAGGCTTGAGCGCGGTCAGGATCTTGACCGTGTCCTCGACGCTCGGCTCCTCGACATCAATGGTCTGGAAGCGACGCTCGAAGGCCGGGTCCTTGGTGAGGTACTTGCGGAACTCCTCGGCCGTGGTGGCACCGATGATCTGGAAAGCACCGCGCGCGAGCACGGGCTTGAGCATAGAGCTCGCATCGATAGAACCCTCGGCAGAACCGGCACCGATGATGGTGTGCATCTCGTCGATAAACAAGATGACGTCGTCGGCTTCGGTCGCCTCCTGGATCACGTTCTTGAGGCGCTCCTCAAACTCACCGCGATACTTGGCACCCGCGACAAGACCCGGCAGATCGAGCGTCCAGATATTCTGGTTCATAAGATTCTCGGGCACATTGCCAGCAGCAATCTGCTGCGCCAGGCCCTCGACGATAGCCGTCTTGCCCACGCCGGGATCGCCCAGGATAAGCGGATTGTTCTTGGTGCGGCGCGAAAGGATCTCCATCATGCGCTGGACTTCCTTTTCGCGGCCAATCACGGGATCGAGCTCGCCGTCGCGCGCCTTTTGCGTGAGGTTGGTGGCGAACTGCTTGAGCGTGTCGGTGCCGCTCCCCTTTTGCTGAGAGGCATCCGAGCCGCTAAAGAACGGCAGGCCCGCACCGGGACGACCAGCGCCAGCGCCAGCGAGCGGACGCTTCTTGTCCTGATCCTTGGCAGTGAGCTTTTCGATGGCCTTTTTAATGGAAGCAGACGACACGCCCAGGCGCATGAGGATGTCCATGGCCATGCCGTTGCCCTCTTCGACGATGCCGATCAGCAAGTGCTCGGTCGAAACGTAGGTCTGGTTGTTCTCGCGTGCCACGCGGAAGGAGCGCTCCATCACGCTGATGACGAGCGGCGTAAAGGCGAGCTTGGCAGCCTCGGTCTCCTCGCTGGGCTCGGGAACCGTGGTCTGGACCTCTTTGAGGGTATCCATGATGTCATCATAGGAGATGTCGAGCGAACGCAGCGCCTCGGCGGCAATGCCCTCGTCCTCCTTGGCAAGCGCGAGCAGCAGGTGCTCGGTGCCCACCTTATTTGAATGAAGATCGAGCGCTTCTTGCTTGGCCATGGACATGACCTTACGCGCACGATCGGTAAAACGGTCTAACATGCTAGTTCCTCTTAGACGAGCTAGTTTTTTTCAAACGCAAAGCGCCGCCCCGCGGCAGCGCTTTGGTCTCTTTACCCATATGGAGTATATGTTAACAGCTGGAGGAATATCTATAAACCCGGCTCACATGAATGCAGGTTATGACCGCATCGCGGGACTCACCGCGCGATGCGCGACGGGCGCCCCGCAAGAGAAACCCTAGACGTCTTTCACCACGTCGGGACTCGTCGCACGCGATGCGCGATAGGCATCGGCCTCCTTGGAGACGCGTTCGAGCAGCTCGGATGTATCGACGCCCTCGACTTGCGCGACCGTTTCAACCGTCTGCATGGCGACCGCCCTCAGGTACGCGCACGCGCTGTCCCCCAGCTGCTCGAGGTCTATCTCCTCGCCGCCCTCCCGGGCAAAGCCGACCGCCATCACAAAGCCCATGATGCCCGAGACCAGAAAGCCCACCGCAAAGCTCGAATCTGCCTTGAGCTCTTCTCCGTCGGGGTGGACGATCTCTCTCACGCGGTCGATGATGATCGTATGGATGCCCTGCTCGACCTGCTCGGCGGCACCCGCCCTCATGGTGATGACGATGCGCCGCAGCAGGCAGCGGACGTCGCGCCGGTCGAACGCCGAAAGGTCGCCCTCGCTCGAAAAATGCCAGAGGGCATCGGTGATGAGCTCGTTATCCTGCAGCAGCTGGGCTATGGCGATGGCGACGAGTTCATCGAAATCGTGAAAATAGTAGTAAAACGTTCCGCGATTGCACTGGGCGGCGCGGGTCACCTCGCCAACCGACAGCTCGAAGATGCTGTTGTTCTCGATGAGCTCCCAAAACGCCTCGATGATACGGGTGCGTGCATCGGGCGCATCGGCGTCCTTACGCGGTCTCGCCATGCGCCTCACCGCACCCCTGCGCCTTGGCGTTCATGATGAGCATCTGAAGACGGTTCTCCACGTTGGCGAAGCTCACGTCGGGATCGTAGTCGAGCGGCAGGAACTGCGCCGTGGGATACTGCTCCTTGAGCGCATGGATGAGCCCGCGCCCCACGACATGGTTGGGCAGACACCCGAACGGCTGCAGGATCACGAAGTTGCGGCAGCCGCGCTTGGCGTGCTCGAGGATCTCCGCCGGAATCAGCACGCCCTCGCCCGCATCGAACGTATGGTGCAGGATCTTATCGCTCGCGCGCACGAGCTCGGGCATGCGCGTCGGCGGCTCGTAGAGCGGGCTCGCCGCGCCCAGGCGGTCGCAACGGTCGTGCGCGAGCTCGAACAGGTTGTCCGCCGTGGCGTACCAGGCCTTTTCGGGCAGCGACAGGTCGACGTGGAACTCGCGCGACTGCGCATGCTTGTAGAAATAGGTCTTGCGGATCACGTCGGTCATGCGCGCCTCGATGACCTCGAGCCCGTTGTCCTCGAGGTAGCGCTCGATCTCGTGGTTGGCGCCGAGATGGAAATTGAGCAGGTACTCGCCCACGATGAGAACGGTCGGATGCGGGTTCGAGCGGTCGTACGGAACGGCGTCCATGATCGCAAGCGCGCGTTTGAAGCCCGTCGCCTGGCCTCTCAGCCCCGAGCGCTCCATGCCCTCGATAACCTCATCGAGCGCGCGGTCGAACGCAGCGTCCGCCGCGCCCTTCTCGAGCTCATAGGGACGGATGCGCCTAAGCATGGCCTCGAGGGCATCGATCATGGGAAGACCGTAGGCGATCTGGATGCTCGGGCCAAGGCCGAGCTTGAAGCCCGGATGCGCATTGTGGGCATCGACGTCGTCGTTGGTGAGCACCGGGACATAGTCGTATCCCGCGTCGTCGAGCGCGCGGCGCAGCAGGGGCATGTAGTGCGTCAGGCGGCAGTCGCCGATATACTTGCCAGTCACCACGGCGACGTCGTGCGGGTCGTACTTACCGCTCTTGAGTGCCGCGAGCGCCTCGCCGATCACGATTTGCGCGGGGAAGCAGATGTCGTTGTGCACATAGCGTTTGCCCAGGCGGATGGCATCCTCGCGCCCGATATCAAGGGCCTCGGCGCGCACGCCCTGATTGCGCATCGCCGCGGTCATGAGCCTGCAGAACGCATGGGAGGTGTTGGGGACCAGCGCGATCTTGTCGTGCCGGTCGCGCTTGGTGTACTTGACCTTATACGGGTCGTCGAGCGGATGGACCGCGTGCACCCGGGCGCCCTCGGCACGCTCCTCCGCGCGACGACGGTTGACCGACTCGATAAACGAACGCACGCGAATGCCCATGGGACCGGCGACGTCGCTCTCATCGAGCTTGATCATCATCGGAACCTTGGAGCCCATCTCGCCCATCATGCGCGCGATCTCGTCGGTGAGATACGCATCGTGGCCGCAGCCGAAGCTGCCCATCTGCACGAGCTCGAGCTCGGGCGTCGATGCGACGATGACCGCGCACGACAGCATGCGCGCATGGTAGTTGTTCACGATGTCGATGCGGCTGTTGGAAAGATCGACGTTGCAGACCCCCGGCACCGCATCGGGCGTCAGCACGGGGATGCCGCGCTCAGAGAAGAGCTTGGGCAGCCCGTGGTTGACCAGCGGGTCGTTGTGGTACGGGCGCGAAGCGATCACCACCGCGTAGCCGCCGTCCTCGCGCACGTTCTCGAGCACCTGCCTGCCGCGCAGCTGCAGCTGGTTCTCAAACGTCTCCTGCGCGCGGTCCGCCTGCTCGGTCGCCTTGGCAACCAGGTCGGCATCGATATCGAAGGTCTCCTTGCACCACGCCTTGAGCTGGCGGTTTCGGTCGCCCTCGTCGTACCAGTGGAACAGCGGCGTATCGAACGGAACGCCGAAACGCTCCTCCGGGTTATCGGAATTGCGCATCACGTAGGGGTATCCCTTTACGACGGCGCACATCCACTCGCTGGTAGAGGCGGTGTTTTCGGTGGGCACCGTCGTGATGATGGGCATGAAGATGCGGTCGACGCCGGCGTCGACGAGATTGCGGATGTGCCCGTGGACGAGCTTGGCCGGGAAGCACACGGTGTCGGATGTGACGTGCGCCAGACCGCGCTCGTACATCGCCTTGGTGCTGCGTCCCGAGACGCGCACCTTAAAGCCGAGCGTGCTGAAGAACGTCGACCAGAACGGCATGGTGTCCCAGAACTCGAGCACACGGGGAATGCCGATCGTGACATCGCGCCCCCCGCAGACGGGAACCGTGGGGTACGACTCGAACAGCAGCTTCTCGCGGTCGACAAAGAGATTGGGGGCAGCCGCGGTCCGGTCGCGCCCCGTGCCGGGTGCCTGTGCCTCGCAAGCACCCTGCGGACGCAGCTCCTCCGCCGCGGGAACCTCGCGCACGAGCTCATCCCATGAGATGGCGCCGCCGCGCGGGCAGCGATTGCCCGTGACGTAAAGCGAGCCGTCGCCAAATGCCACGACCGCGCGCTGGCAGCGGTTGTTGCACCGACGGCAGGTAACGCCGCCGAACTCGCGATGCTCGAAGCGCTCCACGGCATCGAGCCCGATAAACGACGTGCCGGCGTCGCCCTTGCGGCATTCCTCGCGCGCGAGCAGGGCGATACCGATAGCGCCCATCAGCCCCGGGTGGGGCGCACGCGTGACGGGTTTGCCCAGATACTGCTCGAATGCGCGCAGCACCGCGTCGTTTCGGAACGTGCCGCCCTGGACGACGACTTTGTCGCCCAGACGGTTGAGATTTGAAACGCGAATGACCTTGGTGAACACGTTCTCGATAATCGAACGGCAGAGACCGGCCATGATGTCGCCCGGACCCTTACCGCGCCGCTGCTCGGAAACGACGCTGCTGTTCATGAACACCGTGCAGCGGCTGCCGAGAACGGCGGGGGCTTTGGACGAAAATGCCTCGGTCGCGATATCCTCAACGGCTATTCCGAGGTTTTTGGCAAAACCCTCGAGGAACGAGCCGCAGCCCGCAGAGCACGCCTCGTTGACGACGATATCGGTCAGCACGCCGTGGTTGAGCCAGATGGCCTTCATATCCTGTCCGCCGATGTCGAGCACGAAGGTCGCATCGGGAACGCATGCGCACGCGGCGCGGGCGTGCGCGACCGTCTCGACCGTATGGTAGTCGGCGTGGAACGCGCGCGCGAAAAGCTCCTCGCCGTATCCCGTGGTGCCCACGGCATCGATCGCAAGCGTGACTCCCGCTGTCTCCCAGCGGTTCTTCAAGCTGACAAGACCCTGTTGGGCGACGTCGAGCGGTCTGCCGTTATTAGACGCGTAGAACGAATCGACAAGCTCACCCGCCTCATCGACCAGGGCGAACTTGGTCGTCGTGCTCCCCGAATCGATACCGAGCGCCACACGCACCGTCTCTCCGGGCGCATACGCATCCGGACCCTTTGCCGGCGTCTCTTTGCCATGGCGTGCCGTAAAATCCGCCTGCTCGGCAGGTGTGGCAAAAAAGGGCTGGGCAAGACGTCCCTCCCCGCTTGCGGGCGCGACCGTCTCGAGCTTATCCAGCCGGACAAAAGCGTCGGGAAGGTCGATCGGTTGGGACGATGCGAACATGTCGGTCAGCGACAGGGCGGCACCGCGCGCGACCATGATCTGCGGATCGCGCGGGACGATAACCTGATCGTCCGATAGATTCAGTTGCTCCCGGAACACGCGGACCAGTGTGGGGTTGTAGGCGAGCGTACCGCCCTCGAAGATTACCGGCGGCTCGATGTCGATACCCTGGGCCAGACCGCCGATCGTTTGGCGGGCGACCGCGTGAAGCGCCGAAAGCGCCAGGTCGGTGGCAGGAATGCCCTCGTTGAGCAGCGGCTGGATATCGGTCTTTGCGTACACGCCGCAGCGGCCCGAGACCTCGTGGACGGTCGTTCCCCGGCTTGCGAGCTGCTCGAACTCGCCCGATTCGGTGCCGACCCCCATGAGCTTTGCCATCTCGTCGATAAATGCACCGGTACCGCCTGCGCACGAGCCGTTCATGCGCATGTCGGCAACCTCGATGTCTCCCTTATCGTTGGTGCGGAAGAAGATCATCTTGGCGTCTTGGCCGCCCAGCTCGATGGCGCAGCGCGTCTGCGGATAGAACCTGCTGATCGCGAGCGCGTTGGCGACCACCTCCTGAACGTACGAGGCGCCCAGCGCGGTCGCGATATCGCGCGCACCCGAGCCGGTCACCGCAACGCGCAGCGACTCATGGGGAAAGCGCTCGGCGAGCTCGCCGAGCATGGCGCGCACGCTCGCTGTCTGACACGCCCCGTGGCGGCGATATCCCCACCACGCCTCGGTCATATCCTCGTGCATCGCGTAAACTTTGGTCGTCGTCGACCCTACGTCCAGTCCTACTAGCAACGCCATAATGCTCCGTCTCTCGCATTTTTCCCGCTAGAGATATACCACTCTACGTAATACAACAGACTGTTGTATTTAAACTCCGTATAAAAAGCGGCTGCCGAAACGCTTCAGCAGCCGCCGAATGCACCAACAGATTGTTCTGCGCGCTAGCACGTCGGGCAACGGAGCAGCACGGGCCCTCCGGTCATGCGCACCGCTCACGCCCGCGATGTCGCCGAGAGAGCTATCCACGCTTAGGGCTCCAACCAAGCAAGTCGCCCGCGCTCAGCAGATCCCTAAGCGAGCTACTCGCACTCAGGAGCCATAGCCTGCTCCAAGAGCTCGGCATGCTCCTCCTCGAAAACCGTCCCCACAGGGAAGGCGCGACGGAAGACGAAGCGGGAAATCGGACCGGCTACCAAAAGGTTCCACGGCAGCGCCATCACAAAATTATGCGGGATGTTGATCATCCAGATCGCGGGCACGGAATACAGGTTCGCAAGGATGCCGCCGGGCATGTGCGTCAGACCCTCACAGGCACCGTACAGCGACATGATGATGACCATGGGAACGACCATGCAGGAGCTGACGGCGAGCGTCATGGCAAGTGGCGAGCTCTTGCCCGGCGTGACCAAGTACTTAAAGGCGAAACCCTTGGCGAGCGGGCTGGCGACGAACCAGTCGCAGCACATGGCAAAAATGTAGGCAACGGGGAAGCCGAGCCACGCAGTGGCAACGACCTCGCCGTTGATGGCCCCGTGCTGCAGGGCAACGTTGTAGATGCTCATCCAGAGCACCATGCAAAAGCACATGATAAAGGTGAACAGCAGGCTCTCTCGTTTGTTGATAGGCATAAAGGGCAGATTCCTCTCTGTGTTGTACCGCGGCGCCACGCAACAAAAACGGGCGGGCAAGATGGAGCTGTTGGGACTTCATCTCGCCCGCCCGTGTTACGCGCGTCTGCGACTACTTATGTGGTGGAACTACCCTAACACGAACGGCGCGCGCTTCGTAAGCGTTGAGTTTGTGGAGATGCAGGGCACCAAACCCCCGACCCCATAAGTTGCGGTGGAATACGGACTGTTTTGACCCTTTAAGCAACAATTCAGTCCCTATTTCACCGCAACTCATTTGGTGCAAAGTAACCTGTCCCCCTTGTACCAATTAGCTGGTGTGGCGCCAGCGAGGGTCGGTGAGCGTACGCGCCACACCCAGTCCAACGGGCAGAAACGCTACGATGAGCACTGCGCGCACAAACCAGCCGAGCATATTGACCGTGTCGAAGGTGCACATGTAATACATCGAGCGATACAGATACAAGCCCGGCACCATAATGACAATCGAAGGCACCGTGAGGGCGATGCGCGGGTAGGTGAGCTTGACTTCAGCCAAGCTTGCGAGCAGCCCCGATACCAGCGCGCCGATAAACGCTGCTGCCTCGGGAGGCATTCCCATGCTGAGGCCCAGGAAGGGAATCATCGTCGGCGCATCGACAAGGGTCAGACGCAGGGTATTGGACACGGCGCCGATCAACCCAGCTGCCGCGGCCATCTTTACCGGGCTGTTGAACATCACCGAGAAGCCGAATACGCCAACGAAGCTCATCACCACGCGCAGGAGCGTAAGGGCAAGCGGCGAAAGGCCCAGTGGGGCAAAGTCGTCCGGCGCCAGGCCAACACACTCGGCAACCATCCAACCTACGAGGGTCGCCATCACAATAATCGATACGGCATATGAAAGGCGCTCGATACCGCTTCGCATGTCGAGCTTAGCGATGTCGAGGCCTGCCGTAATGAGTGGAAAGCCGGGAATCACAAAGAGCATGGCGCCGATATAGCCTTCTTGGTGCGACATTGCCCCCGGTATGACCTGGCCAAGGCCGAGCAATGCCAGCAGATACGAAACGCAAGCGAGCGCAACGCCGGTCGTCAGCGCGCTGAACTGACCAAGGCCTTGCTTGAGAATATGGGAGCGGGCAAAGTTGCCGACACCCGCGCCCACGAACGCGCAGGCCATCTCGATAGGGCCGCCGCCGAGCAAAAAGACGAAGGCGCCGCAAGCACAGGCTGCCGCAAGGCCCTGTTGCCAGGGAGAGTAATCAGGCTTTGAGCTCTCAACGGTCCTGAGCATCTCGTGATACTCGTGTACCGTGAAGCGACGACCATAGGTCTCGATTTCCTTGAGGAAACTCTCCATCATCCAAATGCGATGGGTATTGACTCCCGTTGTGGGCAGGCTGACAACCTCGTTAAAGCAGTGGCCATCTTCGATGCAAGTGCACTCAAACGACAGAAGACTCAGGTCGACGTGAATCGTGACGCCGAGTACGGCAGCAACACGATTCATGGTATCGCGCACGCGCCAGGCACCTGTTCCGCTTGCCAGCATAAGCATGCCGGTGCGGCAGATGATGGATGACTTATCGGTGAGTGGCGCATCGACGGCAAGCTCATCGCCTGCCGTCACGATCTGGTGCCAGTCAGTTTTCATATGGAGCGCGCCGGCACGAACGCCGTGGTGCATGGGGGCTCTCGAAAGCAGCGAGTCAAGGCGCGAAGGCTGTGGGGGCTCCGCTGATCCGACCTCGTCCTCGTCGGGCTCTTCATCAATAAGGTCGAAAGTATCGAGCGCCGCCGGCTCGCGACGGTCGATCAATTCCTCGTCCTCATCATCAAAGTAGTTGAACTGATCGAGCATGTCCTCTTCGATTGCACGCTCGCTCGCGTCGTCCATCCCGGTGCTCCCTTCCTGTCGACTAACCCCCATCCTAGGCAGCAACGGCTAAAGGAAACATAAAAGAGACGACTGTCATGCGAGCCATGTGCGCAATATCCGTTGGGTAGTCGTTTAAGAACGTCCCCAATGACTACATCGATGTATTGGCAACGTCAGACACTATGACCCAATCCAGGGGCACGGAAACGACAGGAGCCCCCGCTCGTGACCGCGGGTCGGGGCTGCGACAATGTTGTTGAAGTGCCAGA
>JAGZNZ010000034.1:0-8428 GCA_018363345.1 Collinsella sp.
ATTTCCTTTCTTATTCCTTTAATAAATAAGTCACAAAAAAATGATATATACGCGATAAATCTGTGATGCTAATCACTTATTACCGTGGATTATTCTTAATGTGTATGATGGTAATCTAAAAGTCGTAGTGTATTCTAAATAAATAACGTATAAGCTTTTTAGCTGCATTTCTTTGCCAATATCAATGGTCGACAAAAGAGATGCACAAGTTATTACCCTTCTTAATAAAATGAGACTGGTTATAAAAACCAGTTAAAATAATGACCTGGAAGGAAGTGACTTATCTATGGCGCGATTCCAGTTTAAAAGCCGTAAAAATAATGGGTTTATTTTTTTAATAAGTTTTATGGTGATGGGAGAAGCTACAATTGCTGCACCGCTGCCACAATGGGCGAACGCCCCAGCGGTAACGCCAGTTGCC
The DNA here is from genome assembly GCA_018363345.1 of Collinsella sp. Taxonomy (GTDB): domain Bacteria; phylum Actinomycetota; class Coriobacteriia; order Coriobacteriales; family Coriobacteriaceae; genus Collinsella. The sequence continues at coordinate 422 of JAGZNZ010000034.1, forward strand.
CGATTATCTTTACAGGAAAGTATATTACGCGCCTTTGCGCGAAATCCCGACGTCACTCAACAGGCGGCGCAGATAGGCATTGGCGAAGCGCAAATTGATGAAGCCAAAAGTGCCTGGTATCCGCACGTTGGATTAACCGGCAACGCGGGGCCGTCCCGACAAACGGACTCCAGCGGCAGGCTTGATAACAACGTTTCGTATGGCATAACCCTGACACAGCTGGTGTATGACTTTGGTAAAACAAACAACGATATCAATCTGCAAACTGCCGCCCGTGACAGCTACCGCTTTAAATTGATGGCAACCTTAACCGATGTTGCAGAGAAAACGGCGACTGCCTATATGGAAGTCAGTCGTTATCAGGCTTTGTGCGATGCGGCTCAACGCAATATTCACTCGCTGGAAAACGTCTACAACATGGCGGCATTGCGCGCTAACGCTGGCCTGAACTCATCGTCGGATGAATTACAAGCCCAGACGCGTATTGCCGGAATGCGCTCAACGCTGGAGCAATATCAGGCGCAGATGGCGAGCGCCAAAGCGCAACTGGCGGTGCTCACTGGCGTACAGCCGGAGGCGATAGCCGCGCCACCTGCTGAATTAGCCGAGCAGCCGGTGTCGCTGAAAAATATTGATTACCAGTCCATCCCGCTGGTGCTGGCGGCAGAAAACTTACGCCAGTCAGCACAGTACGGCGTGGAAAAAACGAAAGCGCAATACTGGCCAACGCTGAGTATTCAGGGGGGCAAAACGCGCTACCAGACCAGCGACCGCTCGTATTGGGATGATCAGCTACAACTGAACGTTAACGCGCCGCTGTATCAGGGCGGCGCGGTTTCTGCCCAGGTGCAACAGGCCGAAGGGCAACAAAAAATCTCTGCCTCGCAGGTCGAACAGGCAAAACTGGATGTGCTGCAACGAGCGTCTGTGGCATATGCCAACTGGACAGGCGCACGGGGTCGCGAAGAAGCCGGTTTAGCACAATCCGAAAGTGCGCACAAAACGCGAGATGTGTACCAAAATGAATATAAATTGGGCAAACGCAGTCTGAATGATCTATTAACCGTCGAGCAAGATGTCTTTCAGGCGCAATCGGCTGAAATAAATGCCAATTATGATGGCTGGGTCGCCGCCGTAAATTATGCCGCTGCGGTGAATAACCTTATTCCATTAGCGGGAATTAAACAGGGCTTATACAACGACTTACCCGACTTGAAATAATCCTGCCATTATTAATATCAGGTATGCCTCGTTGTTAAGTGATTACCTTTGTCTTATTTAGATAAATGGACTCGCTAAGGATGTGCGCCATTTATCAGGAATGCCATTATGAGCCTGATTATTGATGTTATTTCGCGTAAAACATCCGTCAAACAAACGCTGATTAATCCTGGCGACGTCACGGTTGTTATTTATGAGCCTTCCGTGGTGCAGGTTCATGCTCAGGCCTCTGCCGTTGCGCGTTACGTCCGTGAAGGAAATGACCTGCTGATCTATATGCAGGACGGCACGGTGATCCGCTGCAACGGTTATTTCCTGCAAGCGGCGAATACCGCTGAACAATCGGAACTGGTGTTTGCCGATGGACAACAGCTCACCCACGTCACCTTTGCCGATACTGCTGCGGGTGGATTAGCCCCCGTAGAACTGACTGCCCAGACCACCGCGATTGAAAGCATTGCGCCATTTCTTGATACCGTTGCTCAGACCAGCACCTTCCCGTGGGGATGGCTGGCGGGGGCGGCGGTAGGCGGTGGCGCGCTTGGTGCACTGCTGGCAAGCGGTGGCGATGGCGACTCGAAAACGGAAGTGATTAATAACCCTACGCCACCCGCTGAGCCTGGCAACGCCACTCCATCATTTTTAGTTACCGATAATCAGGGCGATCAGCGCGGCATTCTCGCCACCAATGACATCACCGATGATACCACGCCAACCTTTAGCGGCAGCGGGCAGGCGGGGGCGACTATTCAGATTAAAGACAGTAACGGCAATACTATTGCCAGTACTCAGGTAGACAACAACGGTCACTGGAGTGTCTCGTTACCCACGCAAAGTGCAGGTGAACATACCTGGTCAGTGGTGCAAATTGTCGGCAGTACCATCACTGACGCCGGTTCGATAACGTTAACCATCGACAATAGTCAGGCCAGCGTGCAGGTTGCCACCACCGCAGGCGATAACATTATTAACGCCAGCGAACAGGCCGCCGGGTTTACGCTTTCTGGTACCAGTAGCCATCTGGCGCAGGGAACAGAACTCACCGTTACGCTAAACGGCAAAACCTACACCACCAGCGTAGGCGCTAACGGTGCCTGGAGCGTGCAGGTGCCGACCGCCGATGCACAGGCGTTAGGCGAAGGGAATCAGGCAGTGCTGGTCAGCGGGAAAGACGCCACAGGCAATACGGTCACCGGCGCGCAGCTTTTAACGGTCGATACCCAACCGCCAACGCTTGCCATCAACACTATCGCTCAGGACAACATCGTCAGTGCTGCGGAACATAACGCCGCGCTGGTACTGAGCGGCACGTCGAAGGCAGAAGCGGGGCAAACCGTAACCCTGACCGTCAACGGGAAAAGCCATCCAGCAACCGTCGGTAGCGACGGAACCGGGCAAGTGACGCTGCCTGCCACGGAGGTCCAGGCACTGGCGGAGGGGAACTACGCTGTCAATGCCAGTGTCAGCGATCGGGCAGGAAACACCACCAGCAACAGCGCGAATTTCACGGTAGACACCTCAGCACCCGTGGTCAGCGTTAACACCGTGGCGGGCGACGATATTCTTAATAATGCCGAGCAGGCCGTCGCGCAGATCATCTCCGGACAAGTCAGCGGTGCTTCTCCAGGCGATACGGTAACGGTGAAATTGGGCACTCATGTCCTGACGGGCATCGTGCTGGCGGATGGCAGCTGGAATGTGGCGCTGGACCCGGCGGTAACCCGCACGCTGGATCGCGGAGCCAATACGATTTTCGTCACCGTAACAGATGCTGCAGGAAATACTGGCGCGGCGTCTCGAGCAATCACGCTGGTCGGTGTTTCTCCGTTGATCACCATTAACACCGTCTCTGGCGATGACATTATCAGTGGCGCAGAAAAAGGTGCGCCACTGACCCTTACCGGTAGCACTCAACAGGCCGAGACAGGACAAACCGTCACAGTAACCCTGGCTGGACAGAGTTTTACCACTACCGTGCAGGCCGATGGCTCCTGGAGTCTGACGGTACCTGCCGCCGCGATGGGAAATCTGCCTGACGGCGCGGTGGCGATTACCGCTTCTGTGACGGATCTCAGCGGCAATACCGGCAACACCTCCCGCACCATTACCGTCGACAGCCAGGCCCCGGCGTTGAGCATCGACTCGCTGACTGCCGATAACATCATCAACGCCGCCGAAAGTGGGCAGGATCTGCCCATCACCGGCACCACCGACGCTCAGCCAGGGCAGACGGTGACCGTCACGCTGAACGGGCAGACCTATCAGGGCGTCGTGCAGTCCGACGGCACCTGGAGCGTGACCGTTCCCGCCGCCAATGTTGACGCACTGGCTGACGGCAACGCCACGGTCACCGCCAGCGTGAACGATGTCGCCGGTAACCCGACCAGCGTTTCACGCGTGGCGCTGGTGGATGCCACGCCTCCGGTGGTGACCATTAATCCGGTGGCGACCGATAACGTCATCAACACGCCGGAACACACCCAGGCGCAAATCATCAGTGGCACGGTTACTGGCGCGCAGGCGGGCGATATTGTCACCGTTACGTTAAATAATTCCGATTACACCACGGTGGTGGATGGTTCCGGCAACTGGAGTCTGGGTGTTCCGGCTTCCGTTGTCAGCGGACTGGTGGATGGCAGTTATCCTGTCAGCGTCTCGGTAACCGACAAAGCCGGAAACACGGGCAGCCAGTCGCTAACCGTCACGGTCGATACCGCCGCTCCGATGATTGGTATTAACACTATTGCGGGCGATGATGTGATTAACGCCAGCGAAAAAGGGGCCGATGTTCAAATTACCGGCACCAGCGATCAGCCTGTTAATACCGCCATCACCGTAACGCTGAACGGGCAAAATTACACCACCACGACCGACGCCTCCGGCAACTGGAGCGTGACGGTTCCGGCATTGGCGGTAACCGCACTGGGTCAGGCCAACTACACGGTAACAGCGGCGGTGACCAATAGTATCGGCAACAGCAACACCGCCAGCCATAACGTGCTGGTCGACAGCGCGCTGCCCGGCGTGACCATTAACCTGGTGGCAACCGACGATATTATTAACGCCGCCGAAGCGGGCGTTGCGCAAACCATTAGCGGGCAGGTTACTGGCGCGGAAGATGGCGACACGATAACTATTACGTTGGGCGGTAATACTTATACGGCGACGGTGGGCAGCAATCTCACCTGGAGCGTGAGCGTTCCTGCGGCAGATATTCAGGCGCTGGGCAATGGCGATTTAACGGTGAGCGCCTCGGTCACCAATCAAAACGGCAACACCGGCAGCGGCACGCGGGATATCACCATCGACGCCAATCTACCCGGTCTGCGGGTCGATACGGTGGCGGGCGATGATGTGGTCAATATTATTGAGCATGGGCAGGCGCTGGTGATTACCGGCAGCAGCTCGGGGCTGGCTGAAGGCACGCCGCTTACCGTTACGATTAACAATGTGGAATACATCACTGCGGTGCAGGCCGATGGTAGCTGGAGCGTGGGCGTCACGGCGGCGCAGGTTAGCGCCTGGCCTGCGGGGACGGTTAATATTGCCGTATCCGGGGAAAGTAGCGCCGAAAATCCGGTGAGCATTACGCATCCGGTTATGGTCGATCTCACGCCGGCGGCGATTACCATCAACACCATCGCCACGGACGACGTGATTAACGCCGCAGAAAAAGGCGCTGATTTAACGCTTTCCGGCACCACCACTAACGTAGAACCCGGTCAAACCGTCACCGTCACCTTTGGCGGGAAAAATTACACTGCCAGCGTAGCGAGCGATGGTAGCTGGACTGCCACCGTACCCGCCGCCGATCTGGCGTCATTACCCGAGGGCAGCGCCTCCGCACAGGCCAGCGTCAGCAATATCAACGGCAATAGCGCCTCGGCGGTGCATAACTACAGCATCGATAGCAGTGCCCCGACCATCATTATCAATACCGTCGCCAGCGACAATATCGTCAACGCCAGCGAAGCCGATGCGGGTGTGACGGTGAGCGGCAGCACCACCGCTGAAGCGGGGCAGATTGTTACGGTTACGCTCAATAGCCCGACCGTGCAGACCTATCAGGCAACGGTGCAGGCGGACGGCAGCTGGAGCATCAATATTCCGGCGGCAGATCTTGAGGCATTGACCGATGGCAGCCACACCCTGACCGCCACGGTCAATGACAAAGCGGGCAACCCGGCGAGCACCACGCATAATCTGGCGGTGGATCTCACCGTTCCGGTACTTACCATCAACACCATTGCGGGCGACGATATTATTAACGCCGCCGAACACGGGCAGGCGCTGGTGATTTCCGGTTCCAGCACTGGCGGAGAAGCGGGGGATGTCGTCACCGTCACGCTAAACAGTAAAACCTACACCACGACGCTGGATGCTTCCGGCAACTGGAGCGTCGGCGTTCCGGCGGCGGATGTCACGGCACTGGGCAGCGGCCCGCAAACTGTTACCGCCACGGTGACTGATGCGGCGGGTAATAGCGATAACGAGACGCACACGGTTACCGTTAACCTTGCTGCGCCGACCATTGGCATTAACACCATTGCTACCGATGACGTGATTAACGCCACCGAAAAAGGCGCGGATCTGCAAATTTCCGGCACCAGTAATCAGCCAGCAGGCACCACAATTACGCTGACGCTGAACGGGCAAAATTACACTGCGACGACGGACGCCGCAGGCAACTGGAGCACCACGGTGCCAGCTTCCGCAGTCGGTGCGCTGGGCGAAGCCAGCTACACGGTGACGGCGAACGTCACCGACAGCGCGGGCAACAGCAATTCCGCCAGTCATAACGTGCAGGTCAATACCGCGCTGCCTGGCGTCACCCTTAATCCGGTGGCGAGCGACGACATTATTAACGCTGCCGAATCGGGCGTGGCGCAGACCATCAGCGGGCAGGTGACGGGCGCGGCGGCGGGCGATACGGTTACCGTAACGCTTGGCGGGAAAACTTACACCGCTACCGTGCAGGGGAATTTAAGCTGGAGCGTGGACGTTCCGGCGGCGGATATTCAGGCCATCGGCAATGGCGACCTGACAGTTAATGCCTCGGTGACCAACGGCGTTGGTAATACCGGCAGCGGTTCGCGAGATATTACTATCGACGCTAATTTGCCTGGCCTGCGCGTCGATACCGTGGCGGGCGATGATGTGGTCAACAGCATCGAGCACAGTCAGGCACTGGTGATAACTGGTAGCAGCAGCGGGCTGGCGGCGGGCGCGGCGCTGACGGTGGTGATTAACACGGTCACTTACGCTGCGACAGTATTAGCCGATGGCACATGGAGCCTTGGCGTTCCGGCGGCAGATGTGGGCAACTGGCCTGCGGGTACGGTGAATATCACGGTTTCAGGTGCCACTAGCGCAGGAAACCCGGTCACTATCACCCATCCGGTCACCGTCGATCTGGCGGCGGTGGCGATCTCCATTAACACCGTTTCCGGCGACGATGTGATTAACGCCGCCGAAAAAGGGGCAGATTTAACCCTTTCCGGCAGCACCTCCGGCGTGGAGCTGGGGCAAACGGTCACCGTTACCTTTGGCGGCAAAACCTACACCGCCACCGTAGCGGGCGATGGCAGCTGGACAACCAGTGTACCTGCTGCCGATCTCGCCGCATTACGCGACGGCGACGCCACGGTACAGGCCAGCGTCAGCAATATTAACGGCAACACGGCTTCGGCGACCCACGCCTACAGCGTCGATGCCACGGCACCGACGTTTGCCATTAACACCATCGCCACCGACGATATTCTGAACGCCGCCGAGGCGGGCAATCCGCTAACCATCAGCGGCAGTAGCACCGCCGAAGCGGGGCAGACGGTAACCGTCACGCTTAATGGCGTGACTTACACCGGCACCGTCCAGGCGGATGGCAGCTGGAGCGTCAGCGTGCCGACGGCGGATCTCAGCAATCTGACCGCCAGCCAGTACACGGTCAGCGCCTCGGTAAGCGATAAAGCGGGTAACCCGGCAACCGCCACTCATGGGCTGGCGGTGGATCTCACCGTTCCCGTATTAACCATCAACACCGTCTCCGGCGATGACATTATTAACGCTGCCGAACACGGACAGGCGCTGGTGATCTCCGGCTCCAGCACTGGCGGGGAAGCGGGCGATGTCATCACCGTCACGTTAAACAGTAAAACCTACACCACCACGCTGGACGCTTCCGGCAACTGGAGCGTCGGCGTTCCGCTGTCAGACGTTACTGCCCTTGGCAGCGGCCCGCAAACCATCACAGCTACCATTACCGACGCGGCAGGCAACAGCGATGATGCCAGCCGCACGGTCACCGTGAATCTGACCGCGCCAACCATTGGCATTAATACTATTGCCGACGATGACGTGATTAACGCTACGGAAAAAGGCGCGGATCTGCAAATTACCGGCACCAGTAATCAGCCCGCAGGCACCACAATAACGGTGACGCTGAACGGGCAAAATTACACCGCCATAACAGATGCTTCCGGCAACTGGAGCGCCACGGTGCCAGCGTCAGCGGTCAGTGCATTGGGTGAGGCCAACTACACGGTAACCGCGAACGTCACCGACAGCGCAGGCAACAGCAATTCCGCCAGCCATAACGTGCTGGTCAACAGCGCGTTACCTGCCGTCACCATTAACGCGGTGGCGGCCGATGACATTATTAACGCTGCCGAAGCGGGCAATGCGCAAACCATCAGTGGGCAGGTGACGGGTGCCGCGGCGGGCGACACAGTTACCGTTACGCTGGGTGGCAACACCTACACCGCCACGGTGCAGGCTAATTTAAGCTGG
>JAGZNZ010000035.1:0-7625 GCA_018363345.1 Collinsella sp.
CATACTCAGCAAGAATCAGCATTGCAGCAAGTAAATCTTCTTTCAGCGCAACAGTCTGGGCATCAAACCAGTTGTCGAAAGTCTCCGTTGTCTCGACGTCCCACATCATCGGTCCCTCATAGCTTTTATGCTATAGATAAACTATAGCTTAATAGCTATAAAAGCAACAATGACAATAACCCTAACCCAATAAACTCCTCACCGTCTGGCTGGAAATTCGCGCCTGACCGTTCACCGCCTGCAATAAAACCTGATAGTTATGATTGGCGCTATCCAGCACGCCGCCGAGATTTTCCGACGCCTGCACGGCGCTTTCCGTTTGCGGGAAGCGCGACATGCCGTCGATCAACTGCCGCGCCTTTTCCTGCTGTACCGCCATCTGCACACGCTGCTGATTAATGCTTTCTAACGTCTGAGAAATCCCCGCTCCGCCCTGTTGCAGGCTTTGCACTAAGCGGTCCGCCTGCGACGGTTCGGCAAAGGTTTTTAGTGGCATAAACGCTGATTTATCACCATCGGTGCGCACGCTTAGGGTGCTTTCAATGTTGGGCCACTGTTTTTCAGTGGTGGAGAAACTTATACCATCGGCGTTTTGATGCATCTGCACGCCCACGCGGCGCAGGGCGTTGGTCAGCCGCGTCTGGTACTGCCCAGCGCTGTCATCCTCAGACAGCATCACCGCCGAAAGCTGAGTCTGCCGCCCGTCAGAGACGCTGAACATGCGCGTTCCCGGCGTGGGATTGTGTACCAGATTCGCCAGATCCGGCGAGTGAAAAGTCACCCGCGCTTCCCCCTGCAACACTGGCTGCAACTGGCGGTCCACCGCACCGCCGGAAAGCGCGGTGCGTTTGTCCAGCATCTGCATCAGCGCCGAACTCTGCGCCTGCCCGCCTTTGCGCTGGCTGTGACGATAATCGAGCAACTGCTGCTCCAGTTGCCCGAGATAGTGATCCGCCTGCTGCAACGTGGTGAGCTGGTCGTTAAGCTGCACGCTGTAACGCTGCGGGCGAGTGGTAATCAGCGGCGAGGCCGGATATTCACTCGCCGTCGCCGGGAGTTTTTGCCGCACCGCCTGAGTGGGCGCAACGGTTGACGACGATACCGCAGCGCTATGCGCGCCGCCGGTGGCGAGTGACGAAGATGTAAGTCCGACCTGCATACTGTTCCTGAAAGAGTTAGAGAACGCTGAACAAATTCAACTCACTCACTTTCGAGTAAGTCTTGAGGGTAGCTTCCATTGCTACTTCCAGTCCGGTAAAGGTGATCGACGCCGGGCCGTAATCGAGATCCTGTAATGAACCAATCAGCTCATCATTAGAGGTAGAGATATCGGTCTGCGCATCGCTCAACATCGACATGGTGTTCTGCGTCTCGCCGAGCGACGCAATCGAGGCGTTGAGGTTATCCGAGGCGGTGTCCACCACATCAACGGCGTTCTGAATATCGCTCTGCACCTGCGGATCGGCCGGGTCAACGTTTGGGTCTTGCAACTCCTGCGACAGGGTATTCAGTGTGTTGAGCACATCTAAATTGCTGCCGAAGAAATCGCTCGCCGCCACGTTGGTATCCACTTCCACGCCGTTCGACACCGTGGTCTGGCGGTGGTCGCTGTTGCCCTGATAGCTGTAGCTGTCGGTCACGCCATCGCCGTCATCGTCCACCGCCACAATCGGCGGCTGATCGTTGATGGTACCGCCAAACACGTAATGCCCGTCTTCGTCCTGATAGTTCAGCGCCACGACCATTGATTCGGTGAGCGACTCAATATCCTGCCCGAGACTTGCGAGCGAATCGGCGGTATTGGTGCCATTCGCCGCTTCCAGCAGGTCGTCGCGCACCGCCAGCAGGCTGTTGTTGACGCCATCAAGGATTGATTCCTGCTGACTTAACCCCGCCGACGCGGAGTCGATATTGCTCTGATACTGCTCAATCGCCGACTGTTGGCGGTTCAACTGGGTGATGCGCGTGGCGGCGATCGGGTCATCCGACGGCTGCAAAATTTCCTTGCCGGTTGCCATCTGCTCGACCACATGCGCCAGATCGCCGGAGAGATTATTAAAACTTTGCGTCATCGAGACGTAGGTTTGTTGGGTGGTTACTCGCATTTTCGCGCTCCCGCTTAGCTGCACATTTCCAGCACCGAATCGAAAATCTCGGCCCCGGCGGAAATGACTTTCAGATTGGCTTCATAAATTTGTTGATAGGTGATCAGGTTAACCGCCTCTTCGTCCATGCTGACGCCGCTGACGCTGCTCTGCTGGTTTTGCGCTGCGGAATAGACATTGGACGCGGCATCGACTTCCGTCTGGTTTTGCTGGCTGTAAATGCCGATATTGCTGATGATTGACGAGCACGCCTGCCCGACCGTCACGCTGCCGAGGTTGGCTATCTCCAGCGGTTCGGTGGAGATATTGATCAGCGCCTGTAAGTTGTCGCTGTTACCGCTTTCGTCCGGTGAACTGGAAAACGCCAGCTCATCGGCGGTGATATCCGGGTTGACGGTCAGCGGGCCATCGGCGTTGCTGGCGTCATAAATAAACAGCGGCTCGCCGGGGTTGCCGTTGAGATCGTAGCCCTGCGCCAGTTGATTGTTGACCGCATCGGCAAACTGCGACGCCATGCTGTTGATGGTGTCGGTCAGCGGCGTCAGCACGTCGTTTTGATAATCAAACAGTGCGCCTAATGAACCTCCAGTGTCGGTGGTCATCGTCGAGGTGGTTCCGGCGAAGGTCAGCGACATGGTCGGCGTGCCGTCGGCGTTGGTTTCCAGCGCGATGGTCGAGCTTTGCTGCCCGCTCACCAGCGGTTGACCGTTTTTCAGGGTAACGTTGTAGTTGCCCTGGTCGTCGATATTGACCTGCACATCCATCATCCCGCTGAGTTCTTCCACCATCTGGTCGCGGGCGTCGTACAGCGCGGAGGCGTTATCGCCGTTGGCTTCGGCCTGAGCGATTTGCTGGTTATAGCTGGCGATACCGCTGGTGAGCGTATTAATTTGCGACACCATCGCCTGCTGCTGGCTGATGATTTCCGTGCTTTGCGAGTCGATGTAATCCAGCGTGTTGTCGATACGCAGCGACAGCGCCCCGGCTTCGCTGATCACCTGCTCGCGCAGGGCGGAATCATCGGGGCTGGTGGTCGCTTCGTTAAGGGCGGCGAAAAAGTTATCGAAGCCGCCGCTCAGGCTGCTGTTATCGTCGCTCAGTACCGCTTCCAGTTGCGTGAGATACCCTTGCTGGGTGCTGTAATAGCCGTAATCGCTGGCGGCATACCACACCTGATTCACCTGATACTGGTTGGAGACGCGGCGAATGCTATCGACCTGCACGCCGTTACCGGCGCTGTTCGGCGAACCGCCGCTGGCACCGATGGTGCTGATCTCCGCCACCTGACGGGTGTAGCCCGTGGTCATGGTGTTGGCGGTGTTTTGCGCCGTGACGTTCAGCTCCACCTGCGCGGTTGATGCGCCGCTGTAGCCGATGTTAATCATGTCCATGTTGGATCCTTACCGGTAAATCGTGCCGGTTAAAAGCGGCGTTAGGTTGGGGATTCTTAAGTTCCGTAAACCGGGTGCCGGATGCGGCGTGAACGCCTTATCCGGCCTACATACGGGCGACTCGTAGGCCTGATAAGACGCGCCAGCGTCGCATCAGGCACCGAACGTCGGAGCCTCATTTATGCTTCGGCGACAACTGCTTCACAATCATCGCCGCAATCCCAATCCCGTGCTGCTGCGCCAGGGTGTTACACAACTCATCGTCATAAAACCCCTGCATCATGCGCACCGAATCGCTGTTAAACGGGTTATCTTTCGAATCGAACAACTCGTTGGTTTTACGCATCTCTTTCAACATGTTGCGTAAAAAAATCGCCTCAAACTGTTCCGCAGCCTGCTTGATATCATTGGCCTGAACCTTCGGCCCCATTAATGCGTCGCTGCCATCAATCCCGCCGCTGCCGTTAACTTTCATCAGATCACCTCCAGGTCGGCATCCAGCGCGCCCGCTTCATGCAGCGCCTGCAAAATCGACATAATGTCATCCGGCGTCGCGCCTAAACTGTTCAACGCATTAACCAACGTTTTCAGGCTGCTCGACTCCGGCAAACTCACCACCCCCGGACGGGCGTGATTCACCGCGATATTGCTCTGCGGCGTTACCGCCGTGCGCCCGCCCGCAAAGGCATTCGGCTGGCTGACGTTGCTGGTTTCGTTAATCGAGACGGTCAAACTGCCGTGCGACACCGCCGCCGCGTGCAGCGCAACGCCATCGCCCATTACCACCGTGCCAGTGCGCGAGTTAAACACCACGCGGGCGCGGATTTTCTCTGCCTGCACCTGTACATCATCCAGTTGCGACATAAACGCCACCCGCGCGCCGGGGCTGGTGGGCGCGCGCACGGTAACGTTGGTGGAACTCTGCGCGGTGGCGATGCCGCCAAACGAAGCGTTGATCGCCGCCGCAATATTGTTGGCATCTTTAAACGACGGGCGTTTCAGGTTGAGGGTGATGGTGTCGCCCATCTGAAAATCGCTGGGGATCTCACGCTCCACCGTCGCGCCGTTGGGAATTAACCCGGCGGTCGGTGTGTTAACCGTCACGCTGGAACCGCTGGCCCCGGTGGCATTCATCCCGCCCACCACCACACTTCCCTGCGCCAGGGCATACACTTCGCCATCTGCGCCGTGCAGCTGCGTAAGCAATAAAGTGCCGCCGCGAATACTTTTGGCATCGCCAATCGACGAAACGGTGACGTCAATGGTCTGCCCGCGCGAGTACATCGGCGGCAGCGTGGCGCTCACCGCCACCGCCGCGACGTTTTTCACCTTCGGGTCGATTTTATTCGGCAGCTGCACGCCAAACTGGCGCAGCATATTGGTGATGGTCTGGTTGGTGAATTTGACCTGGTTTTTATCACCCGTGCCGTCGAGGCCGACCACCAGGCTGTAGCCGACCAGTTGGTTTTCACGCACGCCCTGTACGTTGACCAGCGACTCCAGCGATTGCGCCAGCGCCACGCCGGGCAGCGCCAGGCTTACAGCGATCGCTGCGGCCTTTATCCAGTTTTGCATTGCACTCTCCGGCATTAAATCGGGAACAGAGGATGGTTAAACAACCGCGTCAGCCAGCCTGCGGCGTTGGCGTCGCTTAACGCGCCGCGTCCGGCATAGGAAATGCGGGCGTCGGCGATCCGCTGGGAGGAAACCGAGTTGTCGTTCTGGATATCGTCGGCGCGCACCAGGCCGCTTAAGCGGATGTACTCATCACCCTGGTTGAGGGTGAGCCATTTTTCGCCGCGAATTTCCAGAATGCCGTTGGGCTGCACCGCATGGACGGAAACGGTGATCTCCCCGCGCAGGCTGTTCTGCTGCTGGGAAGTGGCGCTGCCGTCAAAGTCGCGGTTGGCGTCGATAGAGCCGGAAAGCTTATCTTTGGTGTGACCAAAAATGGTCGGCGCGCCGATATCGACGGTGTTGTTTTTGCCGAAGTTGGTTTTCGCCTGTTTGCTCGACTGGGTAGATTCTTCGAGGATCACCGTCAGGATATCGCCCACGCGGTAAGCCCGCCGGTCGGCGGTTAGCGACCAGTTGTAGCCAGTTTCAAACACGCCCCCGGCACGCCCGTCTGCCGGAGGCGGCGCTTCGGTTTTGGGTGGCGCAAAGTATGCGTCGTCTTTTTTGACCAGAATGGCCTGTGATTCACACCCGCTAAGGAGTGGAAGCAGCGCCACCAGCCAGAGATAATTTTTCACGTTCTGCCTGTTTAGTGTTGCAGGCCACGGGGGTGGCCGGTTGTTTAGTGGGTGCGGAGCTGTTTGTTCCCCCTCACCCTAACCCTCTCCCTCAAGGGAGAGGGGACTGACCTGTGCGCGTTGTTACATCGTGCACCGCTTTTCCCCCTCTCCCTGTGGGAGAGGGCCGGGGTGAGGGCATCAGACCGCACGTTGCCCCCACTCCCTTACAGCGTCTGGCTGATGTACTGCAACATATCGTCCGCTGCCGACACCATTTTGGCGTTCATCTCGTACGCGCGTTGCACCGTAATCATCGCCACCATTTCGTTGACGATATCCACGTTCGAGCCTTCGAGCGCGTTGTCCTGCAAGGTGCCAAGCCCATCTTCGCCCGGCACACCTTCGGTCGGCTGACCGCTGGCGGCGGTTTCCAGATACAGGTTGTCGCCCTCGGCAGAAAGCCCCGCTGGGTTGGCGAAGTTCACCAGTGTCAGTTGCCCTAACTCGGTCACATCGCTGTCGCCGGGTAAGATCGCCGTCACCGTGCCGTCCTCGCCAAACGCGACGTTGGTCGCCCCCGCCGGAACGTCGATTTCCGGCTGCAACGGCAAGCCCTGCGAGTTGGTCAGTACGCCGTCGGCGTTCACCTGCAAGTTGCCGTCGCGGGTATAGGCGATATCGCCGTTGGCCTTTTGCACCTGCAAAAACCCCTGCCCCATAATGGCGACATTCATGGCGTTGTCGGTGGTTTCGACGTTGCCTTCGGTGAAGGTTTTCTGGGTGCCGACAATGCGCACGCCGCTACCGAATTGCAGCCCGGTCGGCATGATGTTGTTCTGATCGAGCATCGCGCCCGGCGCTTCCTGGGTCTGGTAGAACAGATCCTGAAACATCACCCGGTCACGCTTGAAGCCGGTGGTGTTAACGTTGGCGATGTTGTTGGCAATCGCGCTCATTTCAGCATCCTGCGCCGAGAGGCCGGTTTTGCTGATCCATAGTGCTGCGTTCATGGTGGTAAATTCCGTGTTGTTTTTCGGCCGCGGTTGCCGGATGCGGCGTAAACGCCTTATCCGGCCTACGGTTTGGGCACAGGCTTGTAGGCCTGATAAGACGCAAAGCGTCGCATCAGGCACCACCGCATAGCTGCCGGATGCGGCGTGAACGCCTTATCCGGCCTACGATGTGCGGTTACGAGCCGCGCAATAAGCGGTTGCCCGCGTCGCTGATATCTTCGGCGGTTTTCATCATCTTGATCTGCGCTTCAAACTGGCGGTTCATGGCGATGGACGACATCATCTCGCTCACCGCCGAGACGTTGCTGCCTTCGAGAAAACCGCCACTGACTTTGATATTTTCATCGCGCTGGGCCGGAACGCCGTCGGCAGTTATCAGCATCCCTTCAGGATTTTTCGCCAGGTTAGCGACAGGAATATCCACCAGCTTCAGGCGGTCGATATCCATGGTTGCAGTCACGTCGCCGTCATCGGGCGTCACCGACAGCGTGCCGTCGCTGCCAAACGAAGCAATGGCGTTCGGCGGCAGAATGATCGGGCCGTTATCCCCCAGCACCAGATTGCCGTCGATGGTCAGTTGCCCCTGGTCATCCTGCTGAATGTTGCCGTTGCGGGTATAGACTTCGTTGCCGTTTTTATCCTGCACCGCAATGTAACCCGCGCCCTGAATCGCCACGTCCAGCGGGCGTTCGGTTTTCTCCGCAACACCTGTGCTGTCGTTCACGCCGCTGGCCCCTTCCTGCGCCATATAGCGCGTGTCGAAGCCGCCGCCTTTCACCTTGTCGTTGGTTGCCATTGCCATATCGGCGCGAAAACCGTTGGTGTTGACGTTCGCCAGGTTGTTGGCGCTGATCTGCTGCTCGTACAGGGTCTGAGAAG
>JAGZNZ010000001.1:0-232702 GCA_018363345.1 Collinsella sp.
CTGTCCGTGCTGACCACCGACCGCCTCTCGCGCAACTACGAGCTGGTCACCAAGCACAACCTCAAGTACCGCCGCTACTACCACCAGTTCGACTACTAAGAGCTGGTCGCAGGTCCGATATCTTGGCTGGTTGATATCTCGACCCTACACAAGGGCGTCCGCATTTGCGCGGGCGCCCTTTTTGCGTTGCTGTCGGCGCAGGGTGTCTTCGGCGGAAAGTTCATCCCGGGCTTGCGGCTCGGAGTGGGACGCGCTTTCCGGTTGGGCTGGGGGAATCGCCAGATTAAGCTGAGAGCTTGCCCCTATGTTTCTAAATGAATACGCTGTGAGCCGAGGGAGACGATTTTCCCCGCAAGCACTCTAGTATGCTAAAGTACCCAGAAGACCGGCGGAGCTATGCCGGTCTTCTGCTCTATATGAAACACAGCATGAGGAGGCTCACCAGATGACGGCCACACCGTGGGGATTCCGGGACATATTGCCCGAGGAGGCTCAGGCGCGCGAGGAGATTGCGCTGACGGTGAAGGGCTGCTTCAGGGAGCATCATTACCTTCCGGTCGAGACGCCGCTGCTCGAGGACAAGGGTTCGCTCGAGGAAGGTGGCCGCATTGCGGACACGCCGTTTAAGCTCTTTGACGATGATGGGCGTTTGCTGGTGGTCCGTCCCGACAACACGTTGCCGATCGTGCGCTTGGTTTCGACCCGCATGCGCGCAGCCGGCCTGCCCCTGCGCCTGCGCTACGAGGCGCCGGTGGTTCGCGAGTGCCAGCGCAATGCCGGCGGCTCGCGTCAGTTTACGCAGCTGGGCTTTGAGCTCATCGGTGCGGGCGAAGCCGCGGGCGATGTCGAGATTGTCTCGCTGGTAGCCGAGGCCGTGCGCAAGCTGGCGTTGCCCGATGCGCGCATTATCGCAGGTAGCGTGCGTCCTTTTAAGGAGCTGCTCGCGGCGTGCGAGGATCGCGAGCTGGCTGCCGAGGCCCTGCGCTGCGTGCACGCCAATGACTTTGTGGGCCTCGATGCCCGCGTGGCGGCAAGCGCCGAGTCCGAGGCCGTCAAGGCCGCCATTAGCGAGCTGCCGCGCTTGCACGGCGGTGCCGAGATACTCGACCGCGTGGACGCGCTGCTGGAAGCTGCCGGTATCGTCGCGCCGCTGACGTGCGAGCTGCGTGCCCTGGTCGAGGGCCTGGCACCCGAGGACGCCCAGGTGCTGTCGTTCGACTTCTCTATCATGAACTCTTTCGATTACTACACGGGCCTGGTCTTTAAGGCCTATGCCGGCGGACTGCCCGATCCGGTCGGTTCGGGCGGACGCTATGATTCCATCTTTACCGGCGCATTTGGCGACGGTATCGAGGTGCCGGCGGCGGGCTTCGCCTTTTCGCTCGAGCGCCTGGAGGCCGCGCGCACCTCGGCCGAGGACGCCGCTTCCGATGGCGACCACGCCGTGGGCCGTGGCGCCGAGGGTCCGCTGCGCATCGCCGTTCCCAAGGGCTCGCTTAAGGCCGACACGCTCGACGTGCTCGAGGCTGCGGGCCTGGACGTCTCCGAGTTGCGCGACCCCGGCCGTCACCTGATCGTGCGCGGTCGCGATACGCGTGCCGGCGAGGGCGCGGTCGGCGATATCGAGTTTGTCATCGTGCGACCCAGCGACGCGCCCGCCTTTGTGGGCTGCGGCGGTGCCGACTGCGGCATCTGCGGGTGGGACTCGCTCATCGAGGCCGACCTCAACTTGCTGCAGCTGGTCGATTTGGGTTACGGCCTGTGCACCTTTATTGAGGCTGAGCCCGCTTGGCGCGCCGGTCAGGCCGAGCGCAACTATGCCCGCCGCGGTTCGCTTCGCGTGGCAACCAAGTACCCGCGCATCGCGAGTGCCTGGTATGCCGAGCGCGGCGTGAACGCCGACATTGTTTCGCTGCACGGCAACATCGAGCTGGGACCCATCGTCGGTATGACCGATCGCATCGTGGATATCACCGCCACGGGCGCCACGCTGCGCGACAACGACCTGGTCATCACCGGCCGCATTATGGACTGCACGGCCCGCTTCTTCGTCAACCCGGGTGCCGCGCGCCTGGATCCGCGCGTTCGCAACCTGGCCGATCGCCTGGCGGCTGCCGTGAAGGACAAGCATTTTGAGCCCGTCGCGGGCTCGGCACAATAGCGCGAGCGCGCACGGGCGCCCCCATATCCGGACTGCGGGCCGATTGGTGCCGCTGCCCGGCATCTCGTTTTTCAAACGCAACCTCGACCGATAGGGGATACCGATATGAAGACCATCAAGCTTGCTCCCGGTGAGCGCCTCGTTACCAACCAGCTCAACCGCAAGGGTGTGCTGCCGCAAAACATCGTCGACGCCGCCCGCGATATCGTGGCCAACGTGCGTGTCAACGGCGATGCTGCGGTGCGCGATTACTGCCAGCGTTTTGACGGTGTCGAGCTGCAAAGCTTTCGTCTGCCGCAAGAGCAGATCGATGCTGCGCTCGAAGGCCTCGACCCGGCCTTTGTCGCCGCGCTCGAGAAGGCTGCGCGCCAGATCCGTGAGTTTCACCAGCGCGAGGTCGAGCAGAGCTGGTTTACCACGCGCCCGGACGGCACGATGCTCGGCGTTAAGGTGACCCCGCTTGCCGCGGCCGGCATCTACGTGCCGGGCGGTCGCGCGCAGTATCCCTCCACCGTGCTCATGAACGCTATCCCTGCCAAGGTGGCCGGCGTCAAGCGCGTGGTCATGGTGACGCCGCCACAAAAGGACGGCCTGATCAGCCCCTATACGCTCGCCGCGGCCAAGCTCGGCGGCGTGGACGAGATCTATATGGTGGGCGGCGCCCAGGCCGTGGCCGCGCTGGCGTACGGTACCGAGACCATTCCGCGTGTCGACAAGATCACCGGACCGGGCAACGCCTTTGTCGCCGCAGCCAAGCAGATTGTCTCGGGCGACGTGGGCATCGACATGGTCGCCGGCCCCTCCGAGGTTTGCGTGCTGGCCGATGCCACGGCCAAACCCATGGTGGTCGCGGCCGACCTGATGGCCCAGGCCGAGCACGATCCGCTGGCCGCCTGCTATCTGGTGACCTGCGACGAGCAGTTTGCGCGCGAGGTCGAGGCGGGTATCGACATTCTGGTGGCGCAGTCGCCGCGTGCCGAGATTACGCGCGCCTCGCTCGACAACGAGGGCACCATCGTGGTGGCCGCCGATATGGCTGCCGCCGTCGAGGCCGTGAACACCGTGGCGCCCGAGCACCTGGAGCTGCACTGCAAGGATGCAATGGGCCTGCTTGGCGGCATTCGCAACGCCGGCGCCATCTTTGTGGGCGCTTGGAGCTCCGAGCCGCTCGGCGATTACGTTGCCGGCCCCAACCACACGCTGCCGACCGGCGGCACGGCCATGTTCTCCAACCCGCTTTCGGTGGAGGAGTTCGTTAAGCGCTCAAGCGTTATCTGCTATACGCCCGAGGGCCTGCTCTCCGACGCTCCCGCTACGCAGCGTTTGGCCGAGGCCGAGGGCCTGTGGGCGCACGCGCTTTCTGCCGCCCTGCGTCGTCGCGTGCTGGAACAGGGCGAGGATTCCGTGAGCGCCGAGTCGCTGGCGGCGGCCGACCTGACCAAGGTTGCCTGGCCGGGCGACGCCGCGGCGACGGTCGCCGAGGGTGTGGACTTGGCGGCTGCGGGCGCGGATGGCGCTAACGCGACCGGCGGGGAGGCCTAATATGGCCGAGCTGACGCCTCGCATGAAGGAACTCGTCCAGCCCTACTTGGCCGGCATTGAGCCCTACGATCCCAACTTTACGCCCACGCGCATCAACCTTTCGGCCAACGAGAACACCTATCCCGTGCCGGCCGGCGTGTGCGAGTCGGTCGACGCGGCGCTCGCCGCCACGCCGCTCAACCGCTATCCCGACCCCATGTCCAACGACCTGCGCGACGAGCTTGCCGCTTGGCATGGCGTGGCACGCGAGAACATCTGCGTGGGCAACGGCGGCGACGAGCTGCTCTATAACTACCTGCTGGCGTTTGGCGGCGCGGGGCGGACCCTGCTCAACTGCCCGCCATGCTTTAGCGAGTATGCGTTCTTTGCGTCGCTCTGCCAGACCGAGGTGAGCGACGTGTGGCGCGATCCGGTGACCTTTGAGCTCGACCAGGCTGCCGTGCTTGCGGCAGCGCCCGAGTGCAACCTGGCGATTGTGACCTCGCCCAACAATCCTACGGGCGACGTGGCGCCGCTCGACTTTATCGCGGCCCTGTGCGATGCCTGCCCCGGCATGGTGATGGTCGACGAGGCCTACGTGGAGTTTGCCGACGATTCGTTTGGCGCGGCCACCACGGCGCAAGGGCTTATCGCCGAGCATCTTAACCTGGTGATTTTGCATACGCTGTCCAAGGCGTTTGGCGCCGCCGGCACGCGTCTGGGCTACGTGATCGCGGCCCCCGAGGTCATCGACGTGTTCGCGGCGATTCGCCAGATCTATTCAGTCAACGTGCTGAGCCAGGCCGCGGCGCTTGCCTGCGTGCGTGCCCGCGATGCGTATGCGCCCGTGGTGGCGCAAGTTGCATCCGAGCGCGAACGCGAGTTGTGCGCCCTGCGTGCAATGGCTGCCGAGGGCCTGCCCGTGGAGGCGTGGCCGAGCGCGGCGAACTTTGTGCTCGTGCGCACGCCGCACGCCACGCGCGTGCGCGAGCGTCTGCGCGATGAGTATTCGATTTTGGTGCGTGACTTTAGCTACGCGCCGGGGCTTGCGGACTGTCTGCGCATTACCGTGGGTACCCCGCAGGAAAACGACGAGGTGCTGGCAGCGTTTGCCGCGCTGGTGAAGGAGGAGATGTAGATGGGCCGTTATGTCGAGGTGACCCGCAAGACGGGCGAGACCGACATTGTCGTTAGGCTCGATCTGGACGGATCCGGCGTGTGCGATATCTCGACCGGCGTGCCGTTTTTCGACCACATGCTCAACGCCTTTGGCCGCCATGGCCTGTTCGATTTGACGGTACATGCGATGGGCGATGTGGAGGTCGACGCGCACCACACCGTCGAGGACACGGGCATTGTGCTGGGCGAGGCGTTTTGCCAGGCACTGGGTGACAAGGCGGGCATTACGCGCTTTGCCGATGCGGCGATTGCCATGGACGAGACGCTCGTGATAGCCGCCGTTGATATCTCGGGTCGCGGGCAGGCCTATTGCGATCTGCCCGTGCCGACCGAGCGCGTGGGCACCTTTGATACCGAGCTGGCCGTCGAGTTCTTCTACGCTTTTGCGCGAGACGCCAAACTCACGCTGCACGTGCGCGAGCTGGCGGGCGGCAACTCGCATCACATTATCGAGGCAGCCTTTAAGGCCGTGGGACGCACGATGCGCCACGCCTGCGAGCTTGATCCCCGCGTGCAAGGAATCCCCAGCACCAAGGGCTCGCTGTAACCGCCATATAGGCAGAAACCACCACAAAGGTGCCTGTCCCCTTTGTGGTGGTTTTGGATGATGGAAAAAGGAGGGTCGCGTGGGCGAACCGAAGATCGTGGTGGTCGACTACCACAAGGGCAACTTGTCGAGCGTCGTGCGCGGGCTTGCGCGCGCCGGTGCCGCTGCCTGCACATCGGACGATCCGGAGCAGATTCGCAACGCCGACGGCCTGGTCATCCCGGGCGTGGGCGCGTTCTATGACGCGATCGCCTTTATGCGCCAGAGCGGCGAGGAGGCGGCCGTGCTTGACGCCGTTGCCGCCGGAACTCCTCTGCTCGGCATCTGCCTGGGCCTTCAGCTGTTTTTTGAACGCGGCGACGAGGGCGTGCCGGCGGACGAGGGCGCGGACGCGGACGACGATGCCTCCGAGCAGGCCGGCGGTCCCTGGGTCGATGGCCTGGGCATTATGCGCGGCTCGTGCACGCGCTTGGAATCGAGTCGCCTGAAGGTGCCGCACGTGGGCTGGGACCAGGTGCACATGACGCCCGCCGGCGCGGCCGATCCGTTGCTCGCCGGTTTTGCCGAGGGCGCCAACATGTACTTCACCCACAGCTATGCGGTGGCCGACGATGTCGATGCCGCCGATGTTCTGGCGCGCACGCACTACACGCGGAGCTTCCCGTGCATCGTGCGCCACGGCAACGTGTGGGGCTGCCAGTTCCATCCCGAGAAATCCTCCGCGCTGGGACAGCGCATCCTTAAGAACTTCGTCAACATCGTCGAGGAGGCCGGCCGATGATCCTGTTCCCCGCAATCGATCTGATCGGCGGCAAGGTCGTGCGCTTGGAGCGCGGCGATCGCAGCCGCTGCAAGGTATATTCCGACGACCCCGTCGCCGTCGCCCGCTCGTTTGCCGAGCAAGGTGCAAGCTGGGTGCACGTCGTCGATCTGTCCGCTGCCTTTGGCGAGGATGAGGACGCATGCGCTGCCAACTCGACGGCGATCAAGGCTATCTGCGGCGTCGACGGTCTGTCCGTGGACGTGGGCGGCGGCGTCCGCTCGCTCGCACGCATCGACGAGCTGGCCGGCTATGGCGCGCGCCGTATTGCGCTGGGGACCGTGCTGGTGACCGAGCCGGGTTTTGCCGAGGTGGCAGCGCGCGGCTTTGGCGAGCTGCTGGTGGCAGACATCGCCGCCCGTGACGGCCAGGTCAAGGTGAACGGCTGGCGCGATGGCGCGGGCGTGGCGCTCGATGATGCGGTGGCGCAGCTTTCCGAGTTGGGCTTTAAGCATTTGGTGTACACCGACATCGCGCGCGATGGCATGCAGACGGGCATCGACGTGGCGGCGTATCGCCATGTGGCCGAGGTCGCGGGTTTTCCCGTCGTGGCTTCGGGTGGCATCTCGACACTCGACGATATCTGCGCGCTTGCCGCGGTGGGTGAGGATGCTATTGAGGGTGCGATCACCGGTCGCGCACTCTACGAGGGCAACTTTACGCTGGTACAGGCGCTGGCCGCCGCCCGAGGGGAGGAGTAACCCATGCTTACCAAGCGTGTGATTCCCTGTCTGGACGTTAAGGACGGCCGCGTGGTCAAGGGCGTCAACTTTGTGAGCCTGCGCGATGCGGGCGATCCGGTGGAGCTGGCGCGCGTCTACGACCGCGAGGGCGCGGACGAAGTCGTGTTCCTGGACATCACTGCGACGAGCGACAACCGTGCGACGACCATTGAGATGGCGGCGCATGCGGCCGAGGAGCTGGCCATTCCCTATACCGTGGGCGGCGGTTTTCGTGACCTGGCGGGCATGCGAACCATGGTGGCTGCCGGTGCCGATAAGGTGTCGCTCAACTCTGCTGCCGTGCGCGATCCGTCGCTGGTCAGCCAAGCTGCTGCTGCATTTGGCAGCCAGGCCGTGGTCGTGGCGATCGATGCCAAGCGTGTTGGTCTGCCCGGTGAGCCGGGAGCCGACAAGTGGGAGGTCTTTACCGCGGGCGGCCGTAACGCCACGGGTATCGATGCGGTGGCGTGGGCCGAGGAAGCGGCTCGTCGCGGCGCCGGTGAGATCTTGCTCACCAGCATGGATCGCGACGGCACCAAGGCTGGCTTCGACCTGGCACTCACCCGCGCCGTGGCGCGCGCGGTGCCGATCCCGGTGATCGCAAGCGGCGGCGTGGGCACGCTCGAGCATTTTGCCGAGGGCGTGATCGAGGGCGAAGCCGATGCCGTGCTGGCAGCAAGTGTCTTTCACTTTGGGACCTTCAGCATTCGCGAAGTCAAAGAATATATGGCCAGCCAGGGAATACCTGTGAGATTGGACTTCTAAATGGAGCAAGTGACAACCGCGGCAGAGCTCAAATACGACGACCGTGGGCTGATTCCTTGTGTGGTTCAGCAGTATGACACCGGTGAGGTGCTTATGGTTGCTTGGATGAACGAGGAATCGGTGGGGCTGACGCTCAAGACCGGTACCACGTGGTTTTGGAGCCGCAGCCGCCAGGAGCTCTGGAACAAGGGCGCGACGAGCGGCAATATGCAGGAGGTCAAGGAGCTCTGGGCCGACTGCGATAGCGATACGCTGCTGGTCAAGGTCGACTCGCCGGGTCCGGCCTGCCATACCGGCAACCGTACCTGCTTCTTTAGAAAACTCGCGTAGGGCGGGCGCTCGACCAGGCGCTTGGCCAACCAGAAAGGATTGAACCATGGGTGTGCGCACCGCGAATGTTCAGGATGGAAATATCGGTGAGACGCTGACGGGGCTCGCCGGGGTGATTCACGGCCGTCGCGACGCATCGCCGCAGGAGAGCTATACCGCTCGCCTGCTGACCGATGTCGAGGACGAGCTGCTCAAGAAGCTTGCCGAGGAGGCGAGCGAGGTCATCATGGCCTGCAAGGATAACGATCACGACCACATCCGCTACGAGGCCGGCGACCTGATCTACCACCTGCTCGTGACGCTCGAGCGCTACGGCATCACCCTCGATGAGCTGGCCGGCGAACTCAACGCCCGCCGTCAATAGTTGTTTAAGAACGTCCCCAACGACTAGTCTTAGGCGAGGGGCGTGGGTTCCCATTCGCCGGTGGCGTGGGGGATATCGAAGGTTCGGTAGCCGCAGGCGTAGGCGTGGGCCTGAGCCTCGCGGATGTTCCAGCAGATGTCGCAGGCGCGGTGTGCGTCCGAGCCAAAAGTAATCGGCACCTCGGCGTGGGCGAAGCAACGCAACAGCTTGGTCGCGGGATAGTAGTCGTCGAGGCCCTTGCGCGGTGCGGCGGTCGAGATCTCAACGCGGCGGCCCGTGTCGTGGGCGCACTCGGCCATCTGCTCCCAAAAGGGCATGGGGTTAAAGTCGGGCGCAAAGCCCTCTTTCGAAAAACGCATGACTAGGTCGGGATGGGCCATCACGTCAAAGTTGAGCGAGCTCTCGCAGGCGCGGCACCAGTCGTCGACATAGCGCTCCCACACGCCGCGCACGCCCAGGTTTTCCCAAACATGCAGGTTGGTGTCGTCGTCGATCCAGCCGCAGAGCGAATCGGGCGTATCAGGGCGAGCGACGCCCTCCGTTCCCGCCGTACCCGCAGCGCCGGCCATGATATCGCCCGGGTCGCCAATCCAGTGCACACTGCCCAAGCGCACTATGGCACCCGCGGACCAGCCCTCAACCAAAGGCTCGCAACCTTCGTACCAGTCGCATTCAAAGCCATAGATAAGCTCAAGCTCCGGCGCGATTTGCGCGGCAAGCCTGCGGGCGTCCTCAAACGCCAGGCGATGCGCCGTCAGGTCGCCCTCGACAACCTGCACTTCGCAGTTGGCGTCCATGCTGGCGGGCAGGGTGAGGTGGTCAGTCGAGACCATAACGCGGCAGCCGGCGGCGGCAGCAGCGCGGACGTTGTCCTCAAACGAGGCATGGCCATCCGAAAACGAGGTGTGGGTGTGACAATCGACCAGCGGGCAAGCGGACATGGCGGCTCCTTTGCATTTGGCGAATCCGTTCCATTGTAATGGCGCAGCCTCGGCGCGGCGGGAACGCTGCAAGTCGAAACCGACTGGAAAGGGCAGGCGGCGCGTGCCGGCGCCGGCGACTACTTGCTTCGTGCCGCCACGCGTTTGGCCTGCACCGTTACCATCGCGTGCCGCACGGCGGTGATGGGGCGATAGCGGATCATACGCGGTCCCGACCAGCGCATGACCTCGCGTATCTTCTCGCGCATGGCAGGCCGGTAACAATGCGAAGGACATGCCGAGCAAAATGTCTTGGTGCCTATGTGCGGGCAGTGCTCAATGCGCGCGATGGCGTATTTCTGCAGTTCGGCGCATTCGGGGCAGAGCGTAATGGTTCGAAGGCCGAGTTTCACGCGCACGGACTCATCGTCGCCAGCCTGTTCGACCACATGCCCGCCGCCATGATGCCCACGACACCACAGCGCAATCATCTGCGACACCATTTGGGCCTCACGCTCACGTTTGCGTGCTAGCTCCGGTGTGTCGACTGGGCGCGCCATTAGCTCAGCCTCCCGTGCTCGACCGAAAGCGAGAAATCGGCAAACGCGCAGGTGCTGGCACGGTGGCTCACGAGCACAATGGTCTTGCCGCGGCGCTTGAGCTCGTCGATTGCCTGCATCACGGACGCCTCGTTGAGAGCATCGAGCGCGCTGGTGGGTTCGTCGAGCAAGATGAAGGGTGCGTCGTTGAGGAAGATGCGCGCAAGGCCGATGCGCTGGCGCTCGCCGCCCGAAAGCGAGTCGCCCAGCTCGGCAACGGGCGTGTCGAGTCCCTGCGGCAGACGGTCGATGAGCGTGGTGAGTGAGGCGGAGCGGCAAGCGTCGAGCAGCTCGGCATCGGTGGCGTTGGCGTGCGCGACCAGCAGGTTCTCGCGTACGGTGCCGCAGAACAGATGCGTGTCCTGGGTCATATAGGACTCGTGGCTGCGCAGGCTCGCCGTGTTGATGTGGCGGGCATCGACGCCGCTCACCGTGATGGTGCCGGCTGCGGGGTCCCAAAAGCGCATGAGCAGCTTAAGCAGCGTCGACTTGCCCGAACCCGAGCGCCCCATGATGCAGGTCATGGTACCGGGCGCAAAGGTGCAGGTCACGTCGTCGAGGATGAGACTCGCAGCGGTGTCGTTCGCGACCTGCTCTGTGGCGCCCGCACCGCCCGCGTCCACGCCGCCCACATAGCTAAAGCTCACATGCTCGGCTGCGGCGCCGGCAAACTCAACGTTCTGTCCATCGGCGACCTCGGCGCACTGGGGCTGCTCGTCGAGCAAATCGAGCACGCGTGCGCCCGAGGCGAGCGTCTCCTGCAGTGAGGCGCCCAGGCGGCTCACGGCCATCACCGAGCCAAACGACGACACAAAGGTAAAGACGGCGACAAACGCTGCGGCAAAGTCAATCGTTCCCGCAGCCACCAGCTGCAGCGCACGCCCGAGCATCACCAGATTAGCCACAAGAATAAGCGCATCGGCTACGGCCTCGCTGACCGCCTGGCGGCGCTTGAGGCGCGCGTCCACGGCGCCGACTTGCTCGGTCAGCTTCCCCAGGGCACGGCTGCGATCGGTGCCACCGGCAAACTGGATGGTCTCGCCCGCGCCGCGCAGACTGTCGAGTACAAAGGCGCCCAGCTTACCGGCGCCCTCGCGGCTCTGGCGGCCGGTGGTGCCGCATGCCTTGGCCGAGGTCAGGGGCAGTAGCACGCCCAGGACCGCGTAGGCCACGAGCGCGATGCCCGCGAGCTCGGGGCTCACAGCCAGCAAAAAGCCCTCAAACACAACGGTGCAGACCAGAGCTATGGCAATGGGCGAGATGGTGTGCGCGTAGAAGACCTCGAGCAGCTCGATATCCGAGGTGACCAGGCTCACGAGCTCGCCCTTGCCGCGGCCCTCGAGCTTGGCGGGGGCGAGCTGGCGCAGGGCGCCAAACACCAGGTCGCGAATGTGCGCGAGCAGACGGAATGCGATGTAATGGTTGCAGAGCTGCTCGCCGTAGTGGAGCGGCCCGCGTGCGATGCCGCAGGCGGCACAGGCCGCGCATGCTGCGATAAGACCAAGCCCCAAGGCGTTGCGGCCCAGCGCGGCCATAAGGCCGAGGGCGCCAAAGGCCGGCACGAACGCGGCGGTGAGCATGCCAATGCTGCCCAGCGCGACGGCTAGCACAAGCCAGCCGGCAAGCGGTCGGACGAGCCCCATCATGCGCCACACGATGGACGGCGCCGAGCGACGGGCGCGGCCGGAGTCAGGCGCCGCGGCAGCGGAAGACGAGCCGGCACCGTTGAGGCCATCGGCACAGGCGGCGCTGTCGTCAACAGCCTTAGCCGCGCCGGCATCCTCGGCATCATCCTCCGCATACGCATATGCCGAGAGCTGCTCCTGGCTATTCCACATGCGCGCATAGGCGCCCGCGGTGGCCAAGAGCTCGCCGTGAGTTCCATGCTCGGCAATACGGCCGCGTTCCAGCACCAGAATCTGATCGGCGTCTACGATCGTCGACAGGCGATGCGCCACCACGATTACGGTGTGCTCGCCGGCAAGCGACGCAATGACCTCGCCGATCGCGGCCTCGCTTGCGGCATCGACGTTGCTCGTAGCCTCGTCAAACACATAGATCGGCGAGTCGTGCAGCAGGGCGCGGGCCATGCACACGCGCTGGCGCTGGCCGCCCGAAAGGTTGGTGCCGCCCTCGTTAATCACCATGTCGAGCCCGCCGCTGGCCTGCACAAAGGCCGCCACACGCGTGCGGTCGAGCGCGCGCAAAAGCTCGGTATCGGTGGCGTTGGGCTGGGCGAGCAGCAGGTTGTCGCGCAGGGTGCCGGCAAACAGGTAGCCGTTGGTGGGCACCAGGGTGACGGCGCGCATGAGTGAGGCGGCCGTGGCATCGCGCAGCTCGACGCCGTCGATGCGAACGCTGCCACGGTAGGCACCCTTGCGGCCCGCGATAATCCCCGCGAGCGTGGACTTGCCGCCGCCGCTTTCGCCCACGAGTGCCACGAGCGAGCCGTGCGCAATGGTCGCGCTGGCGCTGTCCAGCACCGTGCGGTCGCCGTATGCATAGCTCACGCCCGCGAGCTCGATATCGCCGCGACCGTCAAGCTCAACATCGCCGCGCTCGGGCTCGGGCGTATCCAAAATGCCAAACATGCGGCGCGAGGCGGCCATGCCGTTCATGGCCGTGTGAAACAGCGATCCCAGGCGGCGCATGGGCAAAAAGAACTCCTGTGACAGAAAGACGATGAGGAAGGCAGCCTCAAAGCCGATCTTGCCCGTGGCGAGCTGCAGCGCGGCTACGATAATGCCGAGCGCGGCGCCCATATAGACGACCAGGTCCATAACGCAAATGGAGCGCAGCTGCATTACCAGCAGGCGCATGGTCGCTGTGCGGAAACGCTCGGACTCGGCGTTGATGCGCTCGTGCCAGCTGCGATCGGCCTGGTAGACCTTAAGGGTGGTGAGACCCTGCACGGCCTCCAGGAACATGCCGCCCAGATCGACATAGCTGCCCCAGTACTCGGCACCGATCTTTTTGGCGTTGCGCATGACCATCATGATGGAGACGGGGATGACCGGAACGCAGGCGAGCAGCAGCGCGGCGGGAAGACCCGCCTGGCCCACGAGCAGTACAAACAGCGTGATGGGTGCCAAGCCCGCAAAGAAGAGCTGCGGCAGGTAGCCACCAAAGTACACCTGGAGTTGCGTGGCGCCCTCGACGCTGGTCTGGACGGCCTCGGCGGTGGGGACGGTCTCGGTGTAGGAGGGGCCGAGTGCGGTGAGCTTATCGTAGACGAGCGAGCGCACGCGGCGGACGGCCTCGAACGCGGCCTTGTCGCCGGCGCGTTGGGCCAGGTAGATGGAGGCGGCGCGCACGATGATGGCGACGGCGAGCGGTAAGGCCGCCTGTGCGAGGGCATCGACGGCGAGCGCGGCGGAAAGGCCGTCCGTGACGATGCCGCCCAAGATGCGCGCAAGCACCCACATCACCGTGATGTTTGCCATGAGCGCGATCCACTTAAACAGGACGCTTGCCATAATGTAGGGCGTTGCCTGCGGAACCAGGGAGAAGAGCCGCTTCTCGAACATGAAACCTCCTATGCCGCAACGGTGCCGGGCGGGGTCCTCGGCAGCCGCTTAGTTAGCCAAATGCAACTAGAGTAACATCGTGCAGCGGGTAAGTATGCCGAGGGTAATTTTTGGTCGATGAACTGCGTAGAAAGTCCAAAATTGTTGAGTGCGGCGAACTTTGTGGTGGACGGAGTGCGGGCGCAATTCTGATCGTGTGCGGCCTCGCTCCAAAACGTGTACCTCAGCCTCCAAAACCGACAAAAAATGACATGTTTGGAGGCTGACGTACACGTTTGGATAGGGGCAAGGGCGGCGACGGACGAAAGTCACGCCTGTGCCACGTCCGATGTGCTAGCGTTTGGGTGAATAAAACGAGCCCGTGCGGAAAGGATTCGGACCGTATGCAACGTGGAAGTACATCTCCGCTGTCCCGCGAGACCGATGCGCCCGAAACTATCGTCAAGCTGGAGTGCGACATCGATGACGCGTCGCCCGAGGTGCTCGCCTACGCCGCCGACCGCCTGCGCGAGGCCGGCGCCCGCGAGGTGCACTGGCTGCCCCTCTACTGCAAAAAGGGCCGCCCCGGATGGCAGTTGCAGGTGATTTGCTCGCATGAGGATATCGAACGCCTGCAGACGATTATCTTTTTGGAAACCACGACCAACGCCGTTCGTCGCCAGGTGATGGAACGCGTTTGCCTGCCGCGCCGATTCGAGCAGGTGACGACGCCTTGGGGCGAGGTATCCGTTAAGGTGGCGAC
This sequence comes from Collinsella sp., assembly GCA_018363345.1. Taxonomy (GTDB): domain Bacteria; phylum Actinomycetota; class Coriobacteriia; order Coriobacteriales; family Coriobacteriaceae; genus Collinsella. Next base: position 14,198 of record JAGZNZ010000001.1, read on the forward strand.
CCTGCCCGATGGCAGTGAACGTGCGGCTCCCGAGTACGAGGACTGTGCTCGCCTTGCCCGCGAGCACAACGTGCCGCTCCAACGCGTGATGCAAGCGGCCCAAGCCGCGGCGTTGCGATTTGAGTGATGCGGGCGAGTGACGCGCCGCGCCAATCCAATTAACCCCACCGAAAGGACTCCCCATGAAATACCTCATCGCTTCCGACATCCATGGCTCGGCATACTGGGCCGAGCGCCTCTGCACTGCCATCGAATCCGAACAGCCCGACCGCATTGTGCTGCTGGGCGACCTGCTCTACCACGGCCCGCGTAACGACCTGCCGCGCGACTACGCCCCCAAACGCGTGATTCCGCTGCTCAACGCCCTGGCCGACCGCATCATCGCGGTGCGCGGCAACTGCGACGCCGAGGTCGACCAGATGGTCCTCGACTTCCCCGTCATGGCTGACTACGCCACACTATTCGACGAGACCGGACGTGAACTGTTCCTGACGCACGGCCACGTCTTTGGCGCCGGCATGCATAACAGCGTTGACCACGCGCCCGCGCTGCCCGAGGGCTCCGCGCTCGTCTACGGCCATACGCACATCAAGGTTAACGAGGAAAGCGCCGCGCACCCGGGTCTGTGGCTCTTCAATCCCGGCAGCGTGAGCATCCCCAAGGACGGCACACATAGCTACGGCGTCTACGAGGGCGGCGCGTTCCGCCATGTGATCATGGGGGAGGACTAACCATGGCCGAGCATATGGCTCAGCAAAATGCCGAGGGTTCGCGCGACCTGTCCACGCTGGTAGACGCGTCGGCCGAGCTGCAGCATCTGGTGCAGACCATCTGGCGCCTGCGTCAGCCCGACGGCTGCCCGTGGGACCGCGAGCAGACGCACCGCAGCATTGGCAAGAACATGATCGAGGAAGCCTACGAGGCGCTCGACTGCATCGAGGCCGACGACGCGGCACACCTGCGCGAGGAGTTGGGCGACGTGCTCATGCAGGTCGTACTGCATGCGCAGATTGCGGCGGATGCCGGCGAGTTTTCGCTGGCCGATGTGGCGCGCGATATCGACGCCAAGCTCATCCGTCGTCACCCGCACGTGTTTGGCGATGCGGATGCCGACAACTCCGACGAGGTGCTCAAGATTTGGGACGAGGTCAAGCTTGCCGAGAAGGCCGCCAAAGACCAGGCCGTGGCGGCAGGCGGGGCCGCACCCGAGGGTCTGCTCGACGGTGTGCCCACGCACCTGCCGGCGCTGATGCAGGCTCAGAAGGTGTCGCGCAAGGCGGCTGCCGTGGGCTTTGAGTGGGAGACGGTCCAGGACGTGTGGGACGAGGTCGCTGAGGAGCGTGCCGAGTTTGAGGCCGAGGCTCCCGGCTCGCCCGAGCGCGAGATGGAGTTTGGCGACCTGCTCTTTGCCCTGGTCAACGTTGCGCGCAAGGAGGGAATCGACGCCGAGAGCGCCCTGCGTGCCAGCACGGCAAAGTTCCGCCGCCGCTGGGCCGCGATGGAGCAGATGGCGGCCGACGCCCACGTGGATCTGGCCGAGCTTTCGACCCACGGCCTCAATGACCTCTGGGATGCCGCAAAGGCAGAGGAGTAAGACTGCGGGGGCGACGGGACGGACTTTCTCATCGCCCCCATTATTTTTCAAAAAGATTGTATCCCTTGGCTAACTTAGGGCATAATGCAAAAAGTGCGATAAGGCTAACTTATGAACCTGCGCGCCACTGTAGCGTGCAAGCCGTGTCGCCAAGCATTCAACCCGTTTCCAAGTGAGAGGGAGACAACATGAGCGATATTTTGGATGTCTACGGTCGCGAGGTACTCGACAGCCGCGGCAACCCCACCGTCGAGGTCGAGGTCGTGCTCGAGGACGGCAGCTTCGGCCGCGCGATGGTGCCTTCGGGCGCTTCGACCGGCGCCTTTGAGGCATGCGAGCTGCGCGATGGCGACAAGGGCCGCTACCTGGGCAAGGGCGTTTCGCAGGCCGTCGAGCACGTCAATAACGAGTGCGCTAACGCCGTCGTGGGCCTCGACGCCTTCGACCAGCGCGCCGTCGATGCCGTGCTGATTGCCGCGGACGGTACCCCCAACAAGACCAAGCTCGGTGCCAACGCCATCCTGGGCGTGTCGCTGGCCGTCGCCCGCGCCGCTGCCGAGTCGGCGGGTCTTTCGCTGTACCAGTACCTGGGCGGCGTCAACGCCCATCTGCTGCCCACGCCTATGATGAATATCCTCAACGGCGGCGTGCATGCCGACAATAACGTCGACTTCCAGGAGTTCATGATCATGCCGGTGGGCGCCCCGAGCTTTGCCGAGGGCCTGCGTTGGTGCGCCGAGGTCTACCACACCCTCAAGGGCGTGCTGCACGAGGCCGGCCTGGGCGGCGGCGTGGGCGACGAGGGCGGCTTTGCGCCCAACCTTAAGACCAATGCCGAGCCGTTCGAGTACATTACCAAGGCCGTCGAGAAGGCTGGCTTTAAGCCTGGCGTCGACTTCATGTACGCCATGGACCCGGCCTCGACCGAGTTCTACAACGCCGAGACCGGCATGTACGAGCTCAAGGGCGAGGGCGTGGAGTACACGAGTGCCCAGATGGTTGATTACTGGGAGAAGCTCGTCGACACCTATCCCATCATCTCCATCGAGGACGGCATGGCCGAGGAGGACTGGGACGGTTGGGTTGAGCTTACCCGCCGCATTGGCAACAAGGTGCAGCTGGTGGGCGACGACCTGTTCGTCACCAACACCGAGCGCCTCAAGAAGGGCATCGAGCTGGGTGCCGCCAACGCGATCCTGGTCAAGGTCAATCAGATCGGCACGCTCACCGAGTCGCTCGAGGCCATCGAGACCGCCAAGGAGGCCGGTTACGCTTGCATCGTGAGCCACCGCTCCGGCGAGACCGAGGATTCCACGATCGCCGACCTGGTCGTGGGCGTCAATGCCGGCCAGATCAAGTCGGGCGCCCCGTGCCGCAGCGACCGTATCGCCAAGTACAACCAGCTCATTCGCATCGAGGACGAGCTCGAGGGCAGCGCGCGCTACGCCGGCAAGGCCGCGTTCTACAACATTCGCTAGGCACGCGGAGCTCGCGGGGGCGGGGAAGACTCGGATTCGCCTTGCTCCAGCCGGGCGCTGTTGAGCACCATTGGGCGCTGGGCCATATGGCTCAGCGCCTTTTTTATGTCGAGCAAAGGCTGCCGAAGGTGGTGCGCGCGCTCGTGCTATAACTAGAATACTTAGCGCAAACAAACCTCAACCGCACAAGGCGCACATGGATCAGATTTACGACAACAGGTACTATTCCGCCGGTTCGCGTGAGCCGTCGCCTCGCCGTGCGCGCACGGTGCAGCTCGGTGGGTCCGCCTACGCCGGCGCCGACCGCTCCACGCAGCGCCCGACAAGTACCTCGCGCCCCAATGCTCATGTGAATACTTCGGCAGATGGACCGGTGCGCCCGGCACGTTCGACACATGCGTCGCGTCCCTCGGCCCAGACGCACGACAGGTCGAGCAGGCCTTCGAGCCGTCTTTCGGGCTCGGACTTTATGCGCTACGCCAACGACAATGCGGTGGTCAAGGCGATCTATGACTTTACGCATGGCTCTCTGCGTCCGCTGTTTATCGGTATCGTGGTGGCGCTGGCGCTCGTGAGCCTGTATTTTCCCGTACGCGACCTGTACGTGGCAAAACGCTCGAGCGACATCTTGGCCAAGCAGGTCGAGATTCGCCAGCAATACAATGATGAGCTGCAAAAAAGCGTCGACAAGCTGCTCTCGGAGGAGGGTATCAAGGACGCGGCGTCCGAGGACCTGGGCCTGGTGATGCCCGGCGAGAAGAAGATTGACGTGCTAGGCTTGGACGACGATTCGGACTCGTCGTCGAGCAAAAAGTCCTCAAACGCCAAGAAGGCCAGCGAAGTGGCCAAGGAAATCGAAGAAGTCGGCAAGGACGCGCCGTGGTACATCCAGGCGCTCGACATGCTGTTTGGGTTTAACGGCGTCGAGGGCCAGACGGTCGTGTCCAACGGCAAATAGCGCCCGGAGGGGAGCCCGCAATGACAAATTGCAAACGCTATAAGGTGGCCGCGATCGACCTGGGAACGGTGTCGTCGCGACTGGTGTTGGCCCAGGTCGAGGGCGGAGCGATTGTGGAATCGTCCAAGCATACCGAGATTACCGACCTGGGCGAGGGCGTGGACGCGACGGGGCGCTTCTGCGAGGCGGCTGTCGAGCGTGTGCTCGCTGCGTGCCGCATGTTTGTGGACGAGGCCCGTGCCTTTGGGGCCGTGTGCGTCTGCACCACGTGCACGAGTGCCGCGCGCGATGCGTCCAATGCCGCGCTGCTGCTGGACGGCCTGCGCGAGTTGGGGCTCAAACCACAGGTGATTCCGGGCGAGGTCGAGGCGCGCCTGACGTTTTTTGGCGTGGCGCACGACTTTGCCGGCGAGCGCATCATCGTCGCGGATTCGGGCGGCGGGTCCACGGAACTCGCGACGGGCGTATACGCTCCGGAGCGCGGCGTCTTTGCGCTGGAGGGAACGCGCTCGCTGGACATCGGTTGCCGTCGCGTGACGGAGCGCTTTTTCTCTGCGTTGCCGCCCGCGGATGGCGAGCTTGCTGCCGCTGCCGCGTGGGCAGGCGAGCAGTTCGCCGCCTATTTTGAGGGCCTGCCTGTCGACTTTGAGCGCGCCGAACGCTTAGTCGCGGTGGGCGGCACGGTGACTACGCTGGTGGCTCTGGTCCACGAGCTGGAACCGTACGATTCGAGCTTTGTGCACCTACGCGAGCTGTCGCTGGAGCAGGTCTCGGCCGCTATCGAGCGCATGTCTGTGTTGGACGCGGAAGGCATCGCCGCGCTACCGGGTGTACAGCCCAAACGCGCGGGCGTGATCTTGGCTGGTGCCGTGGTGATTCGCGAGCTTATGCGAGCCGGCGGCTACGACACGCTCACCGTAAGCGAGAACAGCCTGCTTGCCGGCATGGCCGCCACCATTAACGAGGTTCTCGACGGTGAGCTACCCACCATCGGCTGGACCCCCAGCCTCAGCGCCCTTTAACCATCCCCTCATAAGTTGCGGTGAAATAGTTCCTAAATGGGCTGATAAACTGCCAAAACAGGAACTATTCCACCGCAACTTAGAGGCTTAACGGCATCCAGAAGAAACGAGCCCGCATCCCCAGGGGGCACGGGCCCGTAAAAGCCAAATGGTAGGGGCGGTGGGACATCTGCGTATTTGTTGCGCAAATCCGCACCGGCTTCGGCTGCCTGCCGGCGTCCTCGCCGGCTCGCTACGGACGCTGCGCGTCCGCTTGACGCTCGCCCCCTCGCGGGTTCGAGCCCCACCGGCATCTTAAAGAAATGAGCCCGCATCCCTGGGGGACACGGGCTCGTAAGCACTACATGGTAGGGGCGGTGGGACTCGAACCCACAATCCTTGCGGCGAGAGATTTTAAGTCTCCTGCGTATGCCAATTCCGCCACGCCCCCGTAAGACTAGAAGTCTAGCACAAGCCGTCCGTTACGCGTTGACGGCCATCGAGTGTTGGCCCGACTTCTCCAGGAACTCTTGGAACTTTGCCTCGTCGCCCTTGTTTTGGTACTGCAGGGCCAACAGGTACTCCAGGCGGCAGCGCTTGACCGGGTCATCGCCGGCATCCTTGAGCATGCGCTCCAGTTCGGGAATGTCGTTGTGGCGTTTGAGGATCATCGTGTCGTACATCAGCTGACACTCGTGTGCGACCGCCTCGGCCTGACCCCCCTCAAAGCCCTTGATCTCGTGCAGAAGCTCCTTGGACTTTTTGCGGTCCTCCTGGCCAACGTAGTAGTTAAAGGCTTTGATCACCAGGTCGACGCGCTGCATCTTGGGCAGATTGAGCCCCAGCAGCAAATCGAACATCTCATCGGCGCGCTCGTGGTCCTCGCGCAGCAGATAAGAGTTCAGGCGCAGGTAGTCGCGGTTGTAGCGCGGGTACAGCATGCTGGTGAGCTTGCCGTCGAGCAAACGATCGAACTCGTCCCACTGTTTGGCGGCCATCAACTGCTGCAGGCGCTTAAACGTGGTGCGTTTTTTGACGCTAAAGAACACCGACACGGCGATGCAGATGATAACGACGGCGGTCCAGAGTGTGCGGGAATCGGGCATATTAGGGTCCTTAGTCACTCATAAAGCGAGCGGTATGACAACACGTACTGGATGTATTATACGCAGCGCGCAAGCAAACTGGCATAAAAGCTCATCGAGGCCGAGTGCCATCGCTCGCTGCGGTACACTTACCTAAAGTAAACCATGAAGGGAGACATTACCTATGAAGAAAATCGTTTTGGCTTGCGGTGCTGGCGCTGCCACTTCCACGCTCGTTGCCCAGAAGGTCGCCACCTTGCTCGACGCCAACGGTTACACCGACAAGTACGAGATCGTGCAGTGCGCCATCTCCGAGGCCAAGGACTACTGCGACGAGGGCGCCGACCTGCTGATCGCCACCACCGTTGCCCCCGAGGGCCTCACCTGCCCGTACGTGAGTGGCGTGCCCTTCATGACCGGCATGAACCGCGTTGCTGCCGAGAAGGCCGTCCTCGACGTCATGGCTCAGTAGGCGCTGCCTGTATGAGTGAGCAGAACGCCAATCCGGTTGAGCTCTTTGGCATGCGCGTTGCCCATGTGGGCATTAACGCTGCCGATCCGGCAGACGCCCTGGAGATCGCGGAGCTGTTCTCGACGATGATGGGCCTGCCCGTCATCGAGACCCCCGTTTCGTACTTTAACGATTCGCTGGTCGAGATCATGAAGCAGAACGGTCGTGGCGCCAAGGGCCACATTGGCTTTGCCGTCAACGACATCGATGCGGCCGAGAAGTGGTTTGCCGAGCGCGGGCTCGAGATCAACGAGGAGTCGCGCGTGCTGCTGCCCGATGGCGGCACCAAACTCGTGTACTTTAAGCGCGAGTTCGCCGGCTTCGCCGTGCACCTGTGCCGCGAGTAGCGCACAAACTGCTATAGCTAGCAAAAAGGGATAGGGCCGCATGGCCTTATCCCTTTATTTATGCCGAGGGGCTTCCTACCGCGGTAGGCGAATCGTAAAGCGGCTGCCGACGCCCTCGACTGAGGTCACGCCAATGACACCGCCATGGCTATCGACGATCCACTTGGCAATGGCAAGCCCCAGACCCGAGCCCTGCGCGCCGGCATCGCGTGCGTTGTCGGCGCGGTAGAACCGTTCAAACGCGTGAGCTGCGGATTCCTGGTTCATGCCGATACCCTCGTCCTCAACACTTATGTCGATCGCACCCGTGCCCGCATCGGGCGTTATACCAAATGTAACGGACGTACCCGCATCCGAATACTTGGCGGCGTTTTGCACGATCACGCGCAGAGCCTGCTTCACGAGCGCCACGTCAACGGGCGCGTCGCAGCGCGGGTCGCTGACAAGCGCAGCGTCGTACGCCAGTCGATACGTGTGCGCGGCATCGATCATCTGCGATTCCTCGCATACCTCGCCGACCAGTGCGGCCAGGTTGGTGTTCGCGCGCCGCAGCACGGTGCGGCCGGCATCGCCGCGCGCCAAAAACAGCAGCTGCTCCACGAGCTCCTGCATGTGCTCGCTTTCGGCCTTGAGCGAGGCGATGGATTCCGCCAGCACGTCCGGGTCGTCCTTGCCCCAACGATCGAGCATGTTTACGTAGCCCTGAATCACCGCGATGGGCGTGCGCAGCTCGTGGCTTGCATCGTTGACAAAGCGCATCTGCTGCAGCTTGGCTTCTTGCATCTGGTGCAGCAGGCGGTTGAGCGCGACCTCGATGCTCGCCAGGTCGGCGTCGCCGGTGGTGACGCTCGGCGAGTCGACGCTTGCGCGCTCGATGGCCTGCTCCAGTGTTTCCATCTTGCCGCCGGAGAGCTGCATGCGGCCGAGTTCGTCCACGCGCAGGGCCAGATCGTTGAGCGGCGCCATGGTGCGGCGCACGCGCCTCGCGCCGCCGAGCATGTTGAGCACGCTGATGACCTGCCAACTCACAACGACAAGGTAGAGAGGCCATAGCGCGACGAGGTCCTGCGCGAGGGGGAAAGTCTTGGTGGTACGCGCAAGCTCGACGGTATAGGTGAGCGTTGTCAGGTCCCAGCCGCGCGCGGGCGTCAGCGACATGCTGCGAACGGCGGCGCCGGGGATCCATCCCGCGGTAAACGCGCCATCGGGCAGCGTCTGGTTGTATCCATAGACGAGGATCGCCGCCGCAATAACCAACAGTAACAGATCGAGCCAGATGTGGCTCATCAAGCGGCGCCACATATAGCTCCAGTTGATGGCGCGGGCGATGGAGGTGACGCGCTTGACCTCGGCGTTACGCACGGCAGACATAGCCCACCCCGCGCACGGTCTGGATGATGCGGGCGCCGCCGGCGTCCTCGATCTTGGCGCGCAGGTGCGCGATGTGCACGTCGACGTTGTTGGTGTCGCCTACGTAGTCGTAGCCCAGCGCCTCGTGCGCGATGCGCTCGCGCGTGAGCACGGTTTCGGCATGCGCCATAAGCAGGGCGAGGACATCGAACTCGCGGGCCGTGAGCGCGATGGGCGAGCCGCCGACCGTGACTTCGCGGCGGTCGGGGTCGAGCGCAACCGAGTCAACGGTAAGCGCGGCGTGGGAGGGCGTGGCAGCGGTCTGGGCCGAGTCGCTGACCGGGGGTATCGCAGCGGCGCCGACGCCCGTGCCGCTCGCTACGTCCGCCCCAACGCCTCCAATGCCCGAAGCCGCCCGCACGGCCTCCGAGCGCTTCAGCGCCACGCGGATCCGTGCGAACAGCTCCTCAATCGCAAATGGCTTGGTCAGGTAATCGTCGGCGCCGGCATCGAGCCCGGCCACCTTGTCCATCACGGCATCGCGCGCGGTGACCATAATCACCGGCACATCCTTGTGCTTGCGGACACGCCGCAAGACCTCCATGCCGTTGAGTTGCGGCAACAGCACGTCGAGCAGAATCAGATCGTAGTCGCGCTCCAGCGCCAGGTCCACGGCAGTGCGGCCATCGGCGGCGTGTTCCACCTGGTAGCCCTCGTGCTCCAGCTCGAGCGTCACAAAGCGGGCGATTTTCTCCTCGTCCTCTACGATCAGGATCCGTGCCATGCGTGCCCCCGTCTGCGATTACTTGTCGTCGTTGAGATTTTGCTTGATGTCGTCCGCGGCGTTAGCAGCGCTATCCATAAGGTTGTTGATGCTGCCGGGCACGTCGCCGTCGCTGTCGATGCGGTAGCGCATGCCAAAGAACAGGCCAATCAGCATCAGCCATATCGTGGCGCCCCAGGCAAACAGCGCGACGATGGGAATCAGGATGGGGATGTTGAGGATGATCGCATCGCGGCGCGTGGCAATAAACTTGGTGTCCAGGCTCAGGCGGAAGAGCTTTTTGAGGTACTCCCACACGCTGTCCATCTTCTTGGAGAAGTCGGTCTTTTCGCTCGACTTTTCGTAGGCTGCCTGCGCGGCGACCATCTCGGCAGAGGGCTCATCGACTGGCGCGGACTCGGTGGCGGCATGCGCCGACGTGGTTTGGGTCTTGCCCTGCGACTCGAGCCAAATGATGGCATCCAAAACGTTGCCGTCGGCAGCGTCGAGCGCGGCCTTGGCATCGGTGTAGCTCACACTGCACTTGGTGCGGATGGTTTCAACTTTTTCGAGGTCGTCCATGACCTGTCCTTTCGTTCGATGGGCGCGACGCCGGGCAATTTGCTCGGGCGCGAGCGTTGCGTTCGGCGGTCTGCGTTGCGCCGCCCCGCCCCGCCCTTGGTCGAACTCTATAGTGCAGGTTATAGATTAAGCGATTCTTGAGCCAAGATTAATGTTGGATGAGTTTTTGGGTGTGTATAGAGGGGTCATTATTAGTGGCCCGCGGCGAGGTCTAATACTTTTCCCGAGAAGTGAACGAGCAAAATCGGACCCCCGAAGCATTGACACTTTGAGGGCGCCGTTCTCTGCGGTTTTGATGCCAGAATCCTGCGTTTATGCCGTTGAAAAATGCGGATGCTCCAGGGGTCCAAAAACAGACGCTCACTTCGCGGAAAAAGTAATAGAGCCCGATAGCGGGGGATGGGGTACCGATGCAAAACGGCGTCAAGGGTTGGTCGAGCAGGCGGTTTCTCCATTGATGTCCGCACGATATGTGACACTTACCCTGCCGCCATGCTCCGTCGCGGCGGCATGCATCTGAAAAACGACCCTCTAAGGAGTTCGATATTGATGAGTGGCAACACCAAGCACCTTGCAAAGAAGTGCGTCAAGGACGCAGGGCCGTGTCTTGTGCTGTGCGCGGCCGGCGTGGCGGTCGCGCTGCTGGCTGTTCTGGGACCATTTGACGTGCTCCGAAGTGCCAGTTCTCTGCATGTTTGCATGGCCCTTGCCGGTGCCATGATGACCAGCGGCGTGCTCGATCTGGTTTTTTGGGTGCTTGACCCGTTTGGATGGAAGAGCGAGGGGTAGGTCCTAAAGGATGGAAGGGCTGGAACGGTTGGCTTAGTGATCGTGCAGAATGTGGGCTAGCGACTTACAGGGAAGTGGTGATCCGATGACGGTCTATGTGACGGGCGATATTCACGGCGGCCTCGACATGCAAAAGCTGCGCGATTGGGATCTTGGGGAAAGCCTGACGAGCGACGACTATCTCATCATTGCCGGCGACTTTGGCTTTCCGTGGGATTTCTCTGCCGAGGAGTGCGCCGACATCGCTTGGCTGGAGTCGCGCCCCTATACCGTGCTGTTCGTCGATGGCAACCACGAACGTTTCGACCACTGGGCGGAGCGACCCATGGAGTTGTGGCACGGCGGACTGACACAGCGCCTGTCGGACGCCTCGCCCATACGGCGCCTGACGCGCGGCGAGGTTTTTGAACTCGACGGCTCAACGGTCTTTATCATGGGCGGCGCCACGAGCGTGGACAAGGAATACCGCATTCCGTATTCCAGCTGGTGGCCGCAGGAGTTGCCGGACGAGCGCAACTTTGAGGAGGCACGGACGAAGCTCGACAGCGTGGGCTGGAAGGTCGACTACGTGGTCACCCACACCTGCTCTACGCGCATGCTTTCGCCCACGCTCTATCCGGCGCCCGGCTGGAATTGCCCCGCCGTCGATCGACTTACGGCATTTTTTGACGAGTTGGAAGACCGCTTGGACTACAAGCGCTGGTACTACGGGCATTTTCATCGGGATGCCAACCCGACCGAGCGCCATACCGTGCTCTACGACTGCATCGTTCGCCTGGGCGACGAACTCCAGCCTTGGGATGTTGCGTAGGGGTGGGGCGTATTTGGCTACTCGGCCGTTACAGCGATGTTCTCTCGGTGCGCGCGGATAACATCCCAGCTAAAGTGCTCGACCAGCCGCTCGGCAGAGCGCGGCGTGGTGTCCGGCGCGATGCCCGTTTGCCCGGCGAGCCAGCCCAGCAGCGCTTCGGGCGTGCCAAAGCGGGCGCGGAGTTCGCCCAGGTCCAGATCGCGGTCTCGTTTGGAAAGGCGGCGGCCGTCCGGTGCCATGAGCAGCGGAATATGTGCGTAGTGCGGCGTGGGCAGTCCCAACAGGTGCTGCAGATAGATCTGGCGCGGTGTGGACCCCAGCAGGTCGCATCCGCGCACGACCTCGGTGACGCCCATGGCAGCGTCGTCGACCACCACGGCTAGCTGATAGGCAAACACGCCGTCGCTGCGGCGCACCAAAAAGTCGCCGCACTCGGTGGCGAGTGCTTCGCATTGGGCGCCGTACGTGCGATCCACAAATTCGATCACGTCGTCTGCGAGGTCGTCGACGGTGGGCACGCGCAGACGTGTGGCCGGGGCGCGCAGGGCGCTGCGGCGGGCCACCTCCTCGGCCGAAAGACTTCGGCAGGCGCCACGGTAGATGGGCGTGCCGTCGCTCGCGTGCGGTGCACTCGCGGCGTGGAGCTCGGCGCGTGTGCAAAAGCAGGGATAGGTGAGGCCGGCGTCTTTCAGCCGGCGCAAGGCGCTCTCGTACAGGTCTAGGCGGTCGTGCTGGTAGTAGGGGCCTTCGTCCCACTCCAGCCCCAGCCAGGCCAGGTCGTCAATCAATTGGGCGGCAAGTTCCGGGCGCTTGCAGCGATCGTCCAGGTCCTCAATGCGTAACACGATGCTGCCGCCCTGGCTGCGGGCCGAAAGCCATGCGCACAGGCAGCTGAACACGTTGCCCAGGTGCATACGGCCCGAGGGCGACGGGGCGAAGCGCCCCACGACGGGCGCGGGAGCGGCCGGCGTCGTTGGCGCGTCGGCGGCGGTTGTTGCTATGTTGCGTGCGTTGATGTCCATGCGGACGAGTATAGCGCGGGGCGCGGTGGGGGAGACGCTGCCGTGGCCTGCAAGTTGCTGAGGCCACACGTTGCGCGTGCCGGACCACCGGCTCGGCGCCTTAATCGTCGTCAATCAATCTAGCCCTCAAACGACAGAAACCCCGGCAGCTCTTCGCAACTGCCGGGGTTTCCGCGGAAAAGGGGGACATGATCCTCAAGCGGACGGCAAAGGGGCAAACCGTTTTCGCTCTACTGCTTTATGCCCCTCAACTGGCGGCTCAATCAGCGCATGCCGCGCCCACACAAAGCCGCTACACCTGTGATGGAGCTATGAAGTGGTATCTATTGCCGGAGCGGGCTATGCCAAGGAGTGTCCCAGATTGCCGGCAGATAAGGAACGTCCCCAGGTGCCGGCGGCGGGCGTGACTTTTGTCCCGTTTTGACGCTCCGCTGACCTAGATGTTCGTCACATGAACTCGCAAACGTGGGACAATGACGCTACTGGTACCACAGACAAAGGATGTGCCTATGAACGCCCCCGTTGCCCAGCCCTGTCGGCAGCGCCGCCTGTTTGCGCGGTTCGCTTCCGTCTGCGCACTCGTCGCGCTTGCGTTGTCGCTGCTGCCTGCCGTCGCGCACGCCGACGGCTACTCCATGAGCCAAACCTATATCGGTGCCACGGTTGAGGCCGATGGCTCGCTGACCGTTGTCGAGGGACGCCAGTTCGATTTCGACGATGACATTAACGGCGTGTATTGGGATATCAATACAGGCTCTAACCAGCAAGGCGGCTCGGTGGTCGTCAATGTGCTGAGCGTCGAGGAAGACGACACTGCGTTTAACAAGGTCGACAGCGCAAATAAAGGCGACGACGGCGTTTACACGGTGGAGCAGTCCGACGACGGCGTAAAGATTAAGGTGTTCAGCCCTCACGAGAGCGGCGACAGCGCAATCTACTACGTGAGTTATTCCATGACCGGTGCGGTTATGAACTGGGCCGATACCGCCGAGCTCTACTGGAAATTTGTGGGTGACGGCTGGTCTGCGGACTCCGATGACGTCGAGATGGAAGTCTACTTTGCAAATGCCGCTGCCGGGACGGCTGCCGTCAAGGGCGATAACTTCCGCGCATGGGGCCACGGCCCACTGACGGGCGACGTGTCGCTCGATGCGGACGAGCCCATGGTCACCTATACCATTCCCTGCGTGCATGAGGGCGAATTCGCCGAGGCACGCATCGCCTTCCCCAGCGACTGGGTGCCAGGGCTTTCCGCCTCGAGCGAGGAGCACATGCCGACAATCCTGAGCGAGGAGAAGGCCTGGGCCGAGGAGGCCAACGCCCGCCGCGCCCGCGCCCGCATGATCGCAAATACGCTTGCCGTGGTAAGCGTTGTCGCGGCGGTGGCCTTTACCGGCGTAATCATCGTGCTCAAGCTGCGTCGTCGCAAGCCAAAGCCGCTTTTCCAAGACGAATACTTCCGTGACGTGCCCTCCGCCGACCACCCCGCCGTGCTCTCGGCCCTTATGAGCTGGAACGAGGTGCCCGATCAGGCATATATCGCCACGCTGATGAAGCTTACCGACGACCGCGTGATCAAGCTCGAGGAGGCGACCGTGACGAAGGCCAAGAAGGGCCTGCTGGGGCGCGAGAAAGAGGAACAGACGCATCGCGTGACGGTAAGCGATGCGGGTTGGAGGTCGGTCAAGAAGGGCAGCGTCGACCGCGCGGTGCTCAAAGTATTCTTTGCCGGCGTTAAGCCCGATGAAAACGGCGACCGTTCGCGCACGTTCGACGAGCTGCAGCACTACGTCAAGCAGCACGCCACACCCGTTGGCGACAAGCTCGAGGACTATCAGAACACCGTCAAGGGCAAGTTGGCCGATAACGAGTATGTTGCCTCGGACGGCATTGTCGCTATGGTGTTTGGCCTGGTCCTAGGCATTCTGATTGCCTTTATTCCCGTGGGATCCATCTTCTTTACCGATGGCGCGGAGGCAAACATTATCGCCGCGTTTATCTCGGTGCCCATCGTGCTTGTAGGCATTGGCTTGAGCCTTACCTTCCGCCGCTACACGCCGGAGGGCGCCGAGGTGGCGGCTCGCTGCAAGGCGCTCAAGCATTGGCTTGAGGACTTTACGCGCCTGAAGGAGGCCATTCCCAGCGACCTGATCTTGTGGAACAAACTGCTGGTGATGGGCGTTGCCCTGGGCGTTTCGAAAGAAGTGCTGCGACAGCTGGCCGAGGCCGTGCCAGCGGACCTGCGCAACAGCGACGATTTCTACGACAACTACCCCTGCTACTGGTGGTATTACCATCACTACGGCAACGAGTCCCCGCTCGATTCGTTCAACGATGTGTACCACGAGACCATCCGCGAGCTGGCTTCGAGTTCCGATAGCTCGAGCGGCGGCAGCGGCGGCGGCTTTTCCGGTGGCGGCGGTGGCGGCGTCGGCGGAGGCGGCGGCGGAACGTTCTAGCGAGCGCTTGCTTTGGGGTGGATCTTTCTGGGCGGTTGCCAGGGAAGATTCATCCCATTTTTGTGCATCGAAACGGGTCAAACTTTCCGCTGAGGACCTTCGCGCAAGGGGCAGTGGACAAAAAATGCCAAATATGAGTACTGTTGCTGCGTTGGTCACATATGTTTGCACATAATAATGGCTCCTAATGAGAGTACTTCTCGTTAGGAGCCTATTTTATTGAACATTTGGGGAGCTACGTCAGCTCGTGCAGCTGGTCGTCATGCCTACAAGCATCAAAAATGCCCCAAATCGCTGCTACTAAAAAGGTAACAGTACTCATATTTGATGTTTTTTGACCACAGCTATTTGCAGATCACCAAGGCTACTCATTGGGGACAGACTTAAATGACTAGGTGTGGCTGCCTGGGCTAGGCTGTTAGGTCGAGTTCGTAGAGAAAGCTTTCACGCGGCATGTCGTGACGGCGCTCTTCGCGGTTGGCGCGGTGCGTGGCCGTGCGCTTAAAGCCGTGCAGCTCGTAGAATTTCCACGAGCAGTTGGAATCGGTATACAGGTGTGCGCTGGTCGCCCCGCACGAGGACAGATGTGAGATTGCGGCGTCGAGCAGCACCGATCCCACGCCCAGGCCGTGGACGTCAGGGTCGACGGCGAGCAGCGTGACCTCATTGTCATGCGGCAGTGGGCTTTTCTCGAGCAGGCGGTTGTTGGTTCGAATGGTGGCGCGCACAAACGAGAGATACTCGGCGCACGACTCGGGTTCTAGCTCACGCATCTGCGACAGCAGTGTACGCTCAGTATCCATCCAATGTTCCCTGACGGCGGTGCCGGAGCTCTGTCCCGCACGCGCAAGCGAAATGCCGCGCGCCTCGCCATCTATAACTGCAACCTGCGAAAACGTCGATGACGAAAGGCAATAGGCGAGGTCGCACGCGGCCTCAAGGCGGTTGTACTCATCGTTATCCGAATTGTTATGCCAAAGCTGCTGCAGAATCAGCGCGATGGCGTCGAAGTCTTCGGTATCAAACGGTCGGTAGAGAACCCGCGAGACCATGGTGCCTCTTTCTTTTGCGGATGCATATCGAGCACAGTTCTACCACGCTATTGGCATCTAATTATGGTGCCCCTGTGTTCCATGAACTCACCGTGCCCATCCCCTCCGCGAGCAAACTTTTTCTGCACATGCGCCCGTTGCGGGGTGCATCGATGCGCTCGATGCGCTACATTGAATCAGTATTTTCAATGCCGCTGCGCGAGCGCTGCAGATCGACGTATCACCGACTCACAGAGCACGGCGGCGTACCAGACAGGAGGACTGCATGGGATCTGATGTGAAGATCGCACGCGCGTTGATCTCGGTTACCGATAAAACGGGTGTCGTCGATTTCGCACGGACGCTGGTCGATGACTTTGGCGTCGAGATTATCTCTACGGGCGGCACGGCTCGTGCCATCGAGGACGCGGGCGTTCCCGTAACCCCCATCGAGGAGTTTACGGGCTATCCCGAGATGATGGACGGCCGCGTCAAGACGCTGCATCCCAAGGTTCACGGCGCGCTGCTTGCCCGTCGCGATTCCGAGCAGCACATGCAGGAAGCCGCTCAGCACGGCATTAAGCTGATCGACCTGGTCGTCGTCAACCTGTACGAGTTCGAGAAGACCGTTGCCAACCCCGAGGTCACCTTTGCGGATGCCATCGAGCACATCGACATCGGTGGCCCCTCCATGCTGCGCTCCGCTGCTAAGAACGCCGCGAGCGTTACCGTCATCTCCGACCCGGCCGACTACGATGCCGTCCTGGCCGAGATGCGCGAGACTGGCGGTTGCACCACGCTTTCCACTCGTCGCCGTCTGCAGGTGAAGGTCTACCAGACTACCGCCGCCTACGACACGGCTATCTCCCGTTGGCTTGCCGCCCAGGCAAGCGACGTGGCGGACACCTCTGCCAAGCTCGAGATCTCGCTGGAAAAGGTCGACGACCTGCGCTATGGCGAGAACCCGCAGCAGAAGGCCACGGTCTATCGCTTTGCCGAGGGCTGCGAGAACACCGCGAGCTCGCAGTTCCCGCTCGTGGGCTCCGAGCAGATCCAGGGCAAGCCGCTCAGCTACAACAACTATCTGGACGCCGATGCCGCTTGGAACCTGGTCCGCGAGTTCGACGAGCCGGCTTGCGTGATCCTCAAGCACCAGAACCCCTGCGGTTCCGCCGTTGCCGAGGACATCACGGCCGCCTACGACCGCGCTTTCGCCTGCGATCCCAAGAGCGCCTTCGGCGGCATCATCGCCTGCAACCGTGAGGTTCCCTTTGAGCTGGTTGAGCATTTCGCCGACCAGAACAAGCAGTTTGTCGAGGTCATCATCGCCCCGAGCTACACTGCCGAGGCGCTCGAGCGCATGACCAAGCGCCCCAACCTGCGCGTGCTGGCTACCGGCGGCGTGGACCACGGCGCCCAGGTGGAGCTGCGCTCCGTCGACGGCGGCATGCTGGTGCAGGAAGTTGACCACGTGACCGAGGATCCCGCGACCTTTACGTTCCCCACCGACCGCAAGCCCACCGACGCCGAGATGGCCGAGCTTGAGTTTGCCTGGAAGGTTTGCAAGGGCGTTAAGTCCAACGCCATCCTGGTCTCCAAGGGCAAGGCCGGCATTGGTATGGGCCCCGGTCAGCCCAACCGCGTGGATTCTGCGCTGCTGGCCTGCGAGCGTGCTGAGGACTTCTGCGAGCGCGAGGGCGTGGAGAAGGGCGGCTTTGCCTGTGCAAGCGACGCGTTCTTCCCGTTCCGCGACAACGTCGACGTGCTTGCCGCACACGGCGTGACCTGCATCATCCAGCCCGGTGGCTCCAAGCGCGACGACGAGAGCATCCAGGCCTGCAACGAGCACAATATTGCTATGGTCTTCACGGGCGCCCGCCACTTCCGCCATTAAGTAGGGAGGTGGCGCTGCGGCTTGCCCAGCCACCGCACCTTGCCGTTCATTCGTCGCTCGCGTACCCAAGTACGCGTCGCTCCTCTTTCACGGCAATCTGCGGCACCTGGGCAACCCTCGCCGACCTGTTAGGTTGACTGGGGAGGATGGGATGTTATCTCGTCCCTTGGATTGGCCTCGTTTCTAAAGTAATCTCTGCAAAAGACGGTCGCTCCGTTTGGAGGGCCGTCTTTTTGGTATAAGAGGACGGAATGACTAACACGAAAGGTATGACCATGCCCCAGATTGATGATGCCGAGTTGTTTGGCAATGCCGAGGATCAGCGTGCGTACGAGGACTTTTGCGCCAATCAGGAGGCGGTCGAGAAGTTTACGCTCGACAAGCCCGCGCTTATCTGCCGTTGGCGCATGTCCAACAAAAAGGTGCCCATGCTCAACCGTCACATTCGCGCGCTGTCCGAGCGCTTGGTGCAGGGCGAGCCGCTTACCCATAACATGCTCAGCTGGGCCAAGCAGCACGTTGAGTGGTCGCTTGCCGAGGGCGATTACACCGCGCACGACGGCGTGCTCATGCTGGTGATCGACGTTAACGGCAATGCCGCCATGACGGTGGGTGAGTACGAGCCGCTGGCCGATACTTCGGCCAAGGCGCTGCGTGCCCGCTCCGCCGAGGCCCGCTCCGAGGCCGACGAAACCGGCGTGGCGCCCGAGCTGCTAGCTGCCGTCAACAACGGCGAGCTGGCCTTTGTGGCGCCGGCGGACGAGTGTCTGTGCGGCACGGCGACGCTCATCGAGCAGCTGGCCCAGACCAAGGGCATCTCGGTCACGCGCGTAGACATTCCCGCGCAGCTCAAGGGCGCCTTGTTCCTGGTGAGCGACGAGCACGGCGTGGTTCCCGCCGCGGACGCCGACGCAGCTGAGTCCGATACCGCGACGGTCGCCTTCTTTGCCGACGGCTACGAAAAGCTCCGTGCCCGCCGCTAAATGATTTTTCTGGGACGGGGATTTTATAATCATTTGATCCCCGTGCCCGCTGCGAGCGAGGGGCGATTCGAACGCTTTCGTTCGCGAACAGTTCTGTCACCTTAATGCCGCGCGAGGCGCGCACCGGCGACTTCGCGGCAATAATGGCAGTAAGACAACCAAGAGGGGAGCGGAATCCATGGCGCTGATCTATATCGTTGAGGACGACGAGCCCATTCGTCGCGAGCTTGCCGACATCCTTGCCCGTGCCGGTTTTGAGGTCGAGGCCTGCGAATCGTTCGAGCACGTCTCGCGCGATATTCTCGCTGCCGCGCCCGATCTGGTACTGCTCGACCTCACGCTTCCTGTCAAAGACGGCCAACACATCTGCCACGAAGTCCGTCGCGAATCCGAGGTCCCCATCATCGTCCTCACTTCGCGCACGACCGAGATTGACGAGGTCATGGCCATGACGCTCGGCGCGGACGATTTTATTTCCAAGCCCTATAGCGCCCGCGTCCTCGTGGCGCGCATCAACGCGCTGCTGCGTCGCACCGCGGCGGCAGGCGAGCGCAGCACCATGGTCCACAAGGGGCTGGAGCTCGACCTTGCCCGCTCCGCGGTCACCAACGCGGCAACCGGCGACAGCACCGAGCTCACCAAAAACGAGCTGCGCATCCTCTCTTTGCTCCTGAGCCGCGCGGGCAAGATTGTCTCGCGCTCGGCCATCATGCAGGACCTGTGGGACTCCGACGCCTTCGTGGACGACAACACGCTTACCGTCAACATCAACCGCCTGCGCACCACGCTCGATAAAATCGGCATCAAGGGGTATTTGACGACGCACCGCGGCCAGGGCTATTCGGTCTAGGGGCCGGCTATGTCATTTGCCAAATTCTTTAAAGATGCGCTGCTTCCCGTCGCTGTGTGGACGTGCGGCGTGCTGTTGAGTTGCTTTGTGCTGACGGTCGCCGGGGCACCCGCTTCCATCGTGGTCGTGGCGGTCGGCGTGTCCTTTATCTTTGGCATGCTCGGCATCGTGATCGAGTACGCGCGCCGCCGTCGATTTTTGCACCAGCTGGAGCGCGCGGCCGAGGAGCTGGAAAGCCCTGCGTGGGTGCAGGAGATGGTGCAGTGTCCGACCTATGCCGAGGGCGAGCTCGAATACGAAGTCCTGCGCCGCGTGGGCAAGGCGGCTTGCGATGAGGTAGCGGAAGGGCGACGTCAAACCGACGACTATCGCGACTATATCGAAAGCTGGGTCCACGAGGCCAAGTTGCCCCTGGCGGCAGCCCATCTGATTCTTGAAAACCTGGACGGCAGCGAAGACGACCTGTCGCGTGTGGATGACCTGGGTCGCGAGCTGGCTCGCGTTGAGCGCTATATCGACCAGGCACTGTACTATGCGCGCTCGGAAGTCGTGGAGCGCGATTACCTGATTCGCCGTTGGGATCTTAAGACCCTGGTGACGGGTGCGATTAAGGCCAACGCGCGCGAGCTCATTGCGGCGCACGTGGCTCCGGTGTGCGAGAACCTTGACTTCGAGGTCTTTACCGACGAAAAATGGCTCGAATTTATCCTGGGCCAGCTCATTCAGAACAGCATTAAATATGCGCGCGAGGACGGCGCGAAGATCGTGTTTTCGGGCGCGTTGCTGGACGAGGGCCTGGCGAGCGAGCGCATCGAGCTCACCGTTGCCGATAACGGCTGCGGCGTGAACGCGGCCGACCTGCCGCGCGTGTTCGAGAAGGGCTTTACCGGCGACAACGGTCGCGCCACCAAGCGCGCAACGGGCATCGGCCTCTACCTGGTGGCGCGCCTGTGCTCCAAGATGGGCATCGACGTCACCGCGGCATCCGACTCCGGCGAAGGCTTTGTCGTAACGTTTTCCTTCTCAACGAACAAGTTCCAATACTTTGAGTAGCCGGGCCGTCTTGCGCTGCGGACGGCTATGTTCCCGAACGTGAACTTAGCTAAGGCAACTGGCGTTATGTTCCCGAACGTGAACATAACTATGAGGCTCAAATGGATCTCCCAAAACAAAAACGTGCAGCCCAAACAAAACGTGCCGCCCCAAACGGGGCGGCACGCCATCTTTTATCAGACAACTCGCTGAAGTAAGGCTGCGAAGGCCGCGAGGCCGGGAGGGGTTTCCTAAGGGCACATCCCGCAGCCGCAACGCGGTGAGGACGTGCCCGTGGAAACCCCGCAGGCCCCGCGGCCGGTGGGAGCAACGCTACTTCACGACCAGGATGTCGCAGTCGGTGTTGCGCAGCAGGAACGTCGAAATCGAGCCCAGGAGCGCGTACTTGATCGAGGACAGGCCGCGAGCGCCGCAGAGCACCAGGTCAGGCTTGACTACGTCGAGCATCTCGTCCTTGAGTGTCTCGCGAATGCGGCCGGCGCGAATCATGACCTCGACCTCGGGAATATCGGGATTGGCCTTGGCCTCTTCGAGCTGCTTGGCGATGGAGTTCTTAAATGCCTCCTCTAGGCCGTTGACCAGATCGACCGGATAGGAACCGGCGCTCTCGAGCGCCGTGGAATCGATAACGTGGCCGATGATTAGCTTGGCGCCGTTGTTCGCGGCGACCTTGATGGCGCGTGCGAGCACAAAATCCTGCTGTTCAGTACCGTCGAGTGAAACAAATACCTTGGTGTAGCCCTCGTTCATGGTTTCCTCCTTGGTCTATCGCACGGGCGCGGGGCTCGTGCATCGGGCGGGCGCGGGCGCGTTGGCCGCCGGACACTTTATCTTGTTGCAGTTATACCCAAGGATTTGGGTTTGACCGCTCGCAATTCTGTGAACGGGCGAGTTTTTTGGTAAGGGTAGGCGCAGGCGCGCCGCCAACGGTTGATAATGGGACATCGCCCGCACCGTCCGCAGAACAATATCGGCGGGTGTCTAACGAGGGGGTCCCTTTGGATATCATCGAGCTTTTAAAATCTGCCTTCATGGGCCTGGTCGAGGGCATCACCGAATGGCTGCCCGTTTCGTCGACCGGTCACATGATCTTGGTGGACGAGTTCGTCAAGATGAACGTGAGCGAGACGTTCTGGAACATGTTCCTGGTCGTGATTCAGCTTGGCGCCATTTTGGCCGTCTGTGTGCTGTTCTTCCATGAGCTCAATCCGTTCTCGCCCAGCAAGGGCAAGGAGGGCCGTCGCGACACCTGGGTGCTGTGGGGCAAGATTGTGCTCGGTTGCATTCCTGCGGCGGCGATCGGCCTGCCGCTCAACGACTGGATGGAGGAGCATTTCTACAATGCTCCCGTCGTGGCGCTGGCGCTCATTGTGTACGGCGTGCTGTTTATCGTGATCGAGAACTGGCGTGCAAACAAGCGCGAGGAAATGGTCGTTGCCGGTTCGTTTGGTTCGCGTGCTGTGGTGTCGGGTGGACGTCCCGCCGGTGCGCACTTTGCGGCGCCCGCCACGGCTACCGCTGAGGATGAGGACGATGACGAGAACCTGGACTTTGGCTCTATCGCCACGCTCGAGGACCTCAGCTGGAAGACTGCGCTGGGTATCGGCTGCTTCCAGGTGCTTTCGCTGGTGCCTGGTACGTCTCGCTCCGGTTCTACCATCATCGGCGGCCTGCTTTTGGGCTGCACGCGTTCGGTGGCGTCCAAGTTCACGTTCTTCCTGGCCATCCCTGTCATGTTTGGCGCGAGTGCGCTCAAGCTGGTCAAGTACTTCATCAAGGGCGGCACGTTCGGCACCAACGAGATCGCTATCTTGGGCGTGGGCTGCGTCGTCGCCTTTGTGGTTTCGCTCATCGCCATCAAGTGGCTCATGGGCTTCGTCCGCCGTCACGACTTCAAGTGCTTCGGTGTTTACCGCATCATCCTGGGCATCGTGGTGCTCGCGTACTTCTTCGTTCTGGAGCCTATGCTTGGCCTGTAACTTGGTTGACGCTGCGCGGCGGCCAGAGCGACAACTTGTCATTCAACGAGGGCGGCATGACCAAAAGGTCTATGCCGCCCTCTTTTCATGCCAATTTGTTCGCTCTGACCGCCGCTCGCTACCGTTGCCATGACATCGGTGACTCCGTGATTGGTGCATTGGGGGTCAGATTTCTTTGCACCAACGTGGTGCAGACCAACCTGACCCCATTGCACCAAATCTGCCGGGGCGGGCCTGATGGTGGCGCACGGAGTCGTGGTGTGATTTGCGTCGGTGTCCGCGCGGCTCGGTATACTGGTACGGCTCAAACTATGGCGCTGCCCGCAGGCGCGCCGTCCGTCAGATGAGGAGTCGCCCATGACCCAGCCCTTGCCCTGGGAAAAGAACACCGCCGCGGCCGTGCCGCCCGCGCCGGAACCCGTGCCGCTCGATGCATACACTGCCCCCGCCGCGCCGGAGCCCGAGCTCGTTCCGCTCGACATCTACGACGCTCCCGCGCCGGCGCCCAAGCCCGCCAAGCCGCTCGTCGACATCGACAGCCTTAATCCCGCCCAGCGCGAGGCGGTCCTGTCCACCGAGGGCCCGTTGCTGGTGCTCGCCGGTGCCGGCTCGGGCAAGACCCGCGTCTTGACCTTCCGCATCGCACATATGCTCGGCGACCTGGGCGTTAAGCCTTGGCAGGTTCTTGCCATTACGTTTACCAACAAGGCTGCGGCCGAGATGCGCGAGCGTCTGGCGGCACTCATCCCCAGCGGCACCCGTGGCATGTGGGTGTGCACCTTCCATGCCATGTGCGTGCGCATGCTGCGCGAGGACGCCGACCTGCTGGGCTATACCGGTCAGTTCACCATCTACGATGACGACGACTCAAAGCGCATGGTGCGCGACATTATGCAGGCGCTCGGCATCGAGCAAAAGCAATTCCCCATCAACATGATCCGCTCCAAGATCAGCTCGGCCAAAAATGCCATGATCGGGCCCGAGGACATGCTCAAATCCGCTGACAGCCCCAATGACAAAAAGGCCGCGCAGGTCTACCTGGAGCTGGAGCGCCGCCTGCGCGCCGCCAACGCGATGGACTTCGACGACCTGCTCGTGCGCACGCTCGAGCTGCTGCGCACCCGTCCCGAGGTGCTCGACAAGTACCAGGAGCGCTTCCGCTATATTAGCGTCGACGAGTATCAGGACACCAACCACGTCCAGTACGAGATCGCCAACCTGCTGGCCGCCAAGTACCAAAACCTCATGGTCGTGGGCGACGACGACCAGTCCATTTACAGCTGGCGTGGCGCCGACATCACCAACATCCTGGACTTTGAGCAGGACTTCAAAAACTGCAAGACCGTTAAGCTGGAGCAAAACTACCGCTCCACGGGCCATATCCTGAGCGCCGCCAACGCCGTGGTGCGCCACAACTCGCAGCGCAAGGACAAGCGCCTGTTTACGGCCGAGGGCGATGGCGAGAAGATCCAGGCCTTCCAGGCGAGCGACGAGCGCGATGAGGGCCGCTGGATTGCCGGCGAGATCGAAAAACTGCATGCCAAGGGTACGAGCTACGACGATATCGCCGTGTTCTACCGCACCAACGCCCAGTCGCGTATTCTCGAAGATATGTTCCTGCGCGCGGGCGTGCCCTACAAGATCGTGGGCGGCACGCGATTCTTCGACCGCGCCGAGATCCGCGATGTCATGGCCTACCTCAAGATGATCGTGAACCCGGCCGACGAGATGAGCGTCAAGCGCGTCATCAACACGCCGCGCCGCGGCATTGGTTCCACCTCGATCCAAAAGATCGAGCAGCTGGCGCGCGACAACCGCTGCTCGTTCTTCCAGGCCTGCGAGATCGCAACAGCCGAGACGGGCATGTTTAGTGCCAAGGTGCGTAACGGCCTGTCGAGCTTTGTGTCGCTGGTGTGCGAGGGCCGCCGCATGGACGGCGAGCTCAAGGACGTCGTCGAGATGATCGTGGATAAGACGGGCCTGCTGCAGGCGTTCCGTGCCGAGGGCACCATGGAGTCCGAGAGCCGCGCCGAAAACATTCAGGAATTCTTGGGCGTTGCGGCCGAATTTGAGGAGACGCACGAGGATATCGAGGGTACGCTCGAGAGCCTAGAGGAGCTGCGCGCAGCCGGTGTTGCCGACGTGCCTGCCGGCGTCGAGCCCGAGCCCGTTGTGGTGAGCGCGCCTGCGCCCGAGCCGGGACCGTCCGCGCCCGCGTCTTCGTTTGAGGCACTTGTCGGCGCTCGTGACGCCGCGGGCTCCAATTCGCTCGATAGCCTAGCCGCCCCGGCGCTCTCGCCGCAGGATGCCTTGGCCGCCGCCATCGCGGGCAACGCGTATACCGTGCCAACAGAGCTACCGGCGGGCGCCGTGCATGCCGACGAGATCGAGCGCACCTACGGTCCGCTCACCTGTAAGGCGCTGCCGGCACTCATGGAGTGGCTGGCCCTGCGCTCCGACTTGGATTCCCTGGCCGGCGAGACGCATGCCATTACCATGATGACCATCCACTCCGCCAAGGGCCTGGAGTTCCCAGCGGTGTTCGTGGCCGGCATGGAGGAGGGTATCTTCCCGCACGTGCACGACTTTGGCGGCAGCGATGATCCGGGTAAGCTCGAGGAAGAGCGTCGCCTGGCCTACGTCGCCATTACGCGTGCCCGCAAACGCCTGTTCTTGACCTACGCGGCCACGCGTCGTACCTACGGCTCGACTTCTGCCAACCCGCGCTCGCGCTTCCTCAACGAGATTCCGTTTGAGGATATCGAGTTTAGCGGTATCGGTTCTGCCGGTTTTGAGGGCACGGGCTGGGAGAAGCGCGGCGATCGCCGCGGCACCTTTGGCTCGGGCATGGGCTCGGATATGTACGGCGGCAAGGTGTTTGGCTCGCATACGCGCTCGACCGGCGGCTCCGGTTCGCGCGGCGGATCGAGCTTTGAGGACTTCTTTGGCGGCAGCAGCTACGGGACCGAGCGCCATCGTGGGGTGTCGCCCGACGCCGGCCGTGTTGCTTCGACCTTTGGCTCGGGCGCACCGCGAGCCAAAAAGCCGTCGTCCAAGGTGTCGCCGACGGTGGAGCGCAAGGTCGATCGCGCCAGCGCATCGCAGGACTTTGCCGCGGGCGATACCGTGAGCCACAAGACCTTTGGCGCCGGTACCGTGATCTCGGTCGCCGGAGACATGATCGAGGTTCAATTCGAAAAGACCGGCCAGACCAAAAAGCTCATGAAGGGCTTTGCGCCTATAGTGAAACTGACCTAGGCGGCTTTCCCAGGCACGGCACCTCGGCCTTCAATCGTCGGGCATGACCTCAAGGTCTATGCTCTCCTCTTTCAGGCCGATCCGCCGCACCTGGAAAACCCGTACATTCGGCTAGGCGGGCGCGCCGGGGGCTTTGGTCGCCTGCTCGGGCAGTCCTGACTCGCACGGAGAGCACATTAAATGCTCTCCGGCTCGTGCGGAACTCGCGATCGATGTTGCCCCATACGCCCGCCCGGGCCCTTAGATAACGTTGCTTGCGAACGTCGCTTTGCTCGTTCGCTATTTGGTCTGGAGAGCCGGGTGGGCTGATATATAGATACGAGTAGGGGCTCCTCCGTTGATGAACGGGGGAGCCCCTTGTTTCGTTTTGGTTGTTGTTGCGACCTAGAGGTGGCTGATGATCAGTTCCATCTTGCCTTCGAGTTCGATCTGGTCCACGGTGCTGGGGGCCAGCAGGTGGCTGCCCTTGTGAACGGGCTCGCCGCAGACGGTGCCTTCGCCGTCGATGACCGACAGACACATGAAGGGCCAGTGCTGCTCCAAGGTCTTGCTGCCGTTGACGCGCACGCGATCGACGGTGTAGCAGGGGTTGGACTCGAGCTCGGTCACGCCGTCGACCTCGGGCGCGGTCACGGTGCCGTCGGTCGGCGCCTGAACATCAAAATCGATGCAGTCGAGGCTCTGCTCGATATGCAGCGGGCGCAGCTTGCCGTCGGTGCCGGGGCGGTCGTAGTCGTACAGGCGATAGGTCACATCGCTCGACTGCTGCGTCTCCAAAATGAGCGTACCGGTCTTAATAGCGTGCACGGTACCGGAGTCAATCTGGAAAAAGTCGCCCTTGTGAATCGGCAGCACGTTGAGCATGTCGTCCCAGCGGCCATCTTCGATCATCTGCGCTGCCTCGGCGCGGTCCTTGGCGCGCTGGCCGACGATGATCGTGGCACCGGGCTCGCAGTCCAGCACATACCAGCACTCGGTCTTGCCCAGGCTGCCGTTCTCGTGCTCGGCAGCGTACTCGTCGTTGGGGTGAATCTGGATCGAAAGGTCGTCCTTGGCGTCCAGAATCTTAATGAGGAGCGGGAACTCCTTGCCCTCGCAGTTGCCAAAGAGCTCACGGTGCTCGGCCCACAACCACGACAGCGTGTGGCCGGCATACGGGCCCTCCGCAATCTGGCAGTCGCCGTTGGGATGGGCCGAGATGGCCCAGCACTCACCGATGGGACCCTCGGGAATGTCGTAGCCAAATACGGTTTCGAGCTGGCGGCCGCCCCAGATCTTCTCGTGGAAGATCGGCGTCAGTTTAATCAAATCGGACATGTTCATACCCCCATGGTGTTGTGCGGTTGCCCACTCTAAACGAGCCATAACGAGCGCCCGCATGACTACAAAACTATGCCAACGTTACGTTGTGCAGCTCAAAGCGGTCACCGACGTTGCGCGAGATCGAATGCTCAAAGGCGGTGCCGCTATCCAAAAAGCCAATCTGGTTGAGCTCGAGCAGGGGAGAGCCGGGTTTGGTGTCCAGGCGCTCAGCCTCTTCCTCGGTTGCCGCTACGGCGCGAATGGTGCGGTGGAAGCTCGAAATCTTCAGCCCGCATTGCTCGCGGATGAAGCTGTAGACCGATCCATACAGGTCTTTCTTTTTAAGGCCCGGAATCAGCTCGAGGGGCATGTAGGTGTACTCGATAACGATGGGCTTCTCGTCGACCTGGCGCACGCGCACGATGTGATAGGCAAAGTCATCCTCGGCAATTCCCAGCTGAGTCGCAACCTCTGCCGGCGGATTGACAATCGAGAAATCGTAGACCACCGAGGTTACCTTCTCCCCGCGGTGCTCATACGAAAAGCCCTGGGCGCGGTCGTTCTTGCCCTGGAAAAACGCCTTGTCGGGAAGCCCCGCCGTGTCTTTAACGTAGGTGCCCGATCCGCGCCGGCTGGTAACAAGACCCTCCTCGGTGATCTGCTCGATAGCTCGTTTGACGGTGATTTTGGAAACGCTATAGAGCTCACAGAACTCAACGACGGTGGGTAGCTTGTCGCCCGGTTTAAGAGCGCCATCCTCGATGCTTCGACGGATATCTGCAGCTATCGCCTCGTATTTGGGAATCATGGAACCTCCTTTCCGACATATAAGAATACGCAAGTAAGTATAACCCCCAACGAGGCACCCATATTACTTTTATATAAGAAGTCCGAGAAAGAAAAAACAAAAAGACGCTTTACTTTAGAAATTAGAGCGCTATAGTTGTACGCAACGAACGGAACCCTGCCGCCGGCAGGGCCGACCGTTTGGGGACGGTTTTGTTTTGGCGGGCTGGATATCTGGATAACCGGTGCGCGCCCGCGCCGGATAACTTGCCAAAGCAAACCCGTCTCCAACCGAAAGCTCTAGACACGAAAGCGAGGACTTTGATGGCTCAGTATCAGCTGCCCCGTGACTTCTTCTTTGGCGCCGCTATGTCCGGCCCGCAGACTGAGGGTCAGTGGAACCAGGGCGGCAAGCTCGAGAACCTGTGGGATACCTGGTCCATCCAGGATCTGGATTCGTTCTATAACCGCGTTGGCTCTTATGCTGGCAATGACTTTATGGCTAAATACCAGGAGGACCTTCGCATTTTGAAGGACTTGGGCCTGGATACCTACCGCACCTCCATCCAGTGGAGTCGCCTGCTCGATGCTAACGGCAACCTCAATGAGGAGGGCGCCGCGTGGTATCACGAGCTGTTCCGCGCCTCTCGCGAGGCCGGCCTGGAGCCGTTTGTCAACTTGTACCACTTTGACATGCCCACCTACCTCTTTAACCGTGGCGGCTGGGAGAGCCGTGAGGTCGTCGAGGCTTACGCGCATTACGCCGACGTCGCCTTCCGCGAGTTTGGCCAGGAGATTAAGTACTGGTTCACCTTTAACGAGCCCATCGTCGAGCCCGAGCAGCGTTATCAGGAGGGCGTGTGGTTCCCGCAACTCCACGACTTCAACCGCGCTCGCGCCGTGCAGTATCACATCTCGCTGGCACATGCGCTGGCCGTGGCCAACTATCGTAAGGCCTATGACGAGGGCGCTATTCGCGCCGATGCCAAGATCGGCATGATTAACTGCTTTACCCCGGTCTACACCAAGCAGAACCCCAGCGAGGCAGACATCGAGGCCGTGCGTATGACCAGCGGCATCAACAATCGCTGGTGGCTCGACCTTATTACCAAGGGCGAGCTTCCCGCCGACGTGCTCGACAGCCTGGCCGAGGGCGGCGTTAAGCTCCCGTTCCGTGCCGGCGACCAAGAGATTCTCAAGCAGGGTGTTGTCGACTGGCTCGGCTGCAACTACTACCACCCCACGCGTGTTCAGGCGCCGGCGAGCAAGGTCGACCAGTACGGCCTGCCGCACTTTGCCGACGAGTACGTATGGCCCGACGCCGTTATGAACGAGAGCCGCGGCTGGGAAATCTACCCGCAGGGCCTCTACGACTTTGGCATGGACTGCGCTAAGAACTACCCCGATCTTGAGTGGTTTGTATCCGAGAACGGTATCGGCATCATGGACGAATACAAGAACCGTGACGCCGAAGGAACCATCCAGGATGACTACCGCGTCGACTTTGTGCGCCAGCACCTGGAGTGGGTTGCCAAGGCAATCGCCGAGGGCGCCAAATGCCGCGGATACCATTACTGGGCCGTCATCGATAACTGGTCTTGGGCCAATGCCTTTAAGAACCGTTACGGCTTTGTCGAGGTCGACCTCATGGACGGCTACAAGCGCCGCCTTAAGAAGTCGGCGGCCTGGCTCAAACAGGTCGCCACGACCCACGTGATTGATTAGCGACCGGGCGAACGCCCAGACCGCGCGCCGCCGCGCGCAAAACATGGCACATCTGGTGGCAGAGGGCGACAGACCACCGTGCGCATAGGAAAAGGCCGGATTTGAAAGTTAGGAGCAATCATGGCCAGTGACAACGGAAAGAGCTTCCTCGACAAGTTTGCCGAGGTCTCTGCGAAGGTGGGAAACCAGGTTCACCTGCGTTCCCTGCGCGATGCCTTCGCGACCATCACGCCGCTCTATATCCTTGCGGGTATCGCGGTTCTTATTAACAACGTCGTGTTCCCCCTGTTCCCGCTCGATGCAGCGGGCCTTGCCAACCTTCAGACCTGGGGTTCGGCAATTACGCTGGGCACCCTCAACGTCTCTGCCATTATCTTGGCCGGATTGATTGGCTACAGCCTCGCTAAGAACGAGCGCTTCGATAACCCGCTTGCCTGCGTGGTCGTCGCCATCTCTGCTTTCGTCATCATGATGCCGCAGCAGATCACCGCCACGCTTGCCGCCACGAGCCCGCTGCTCACCGACAAGATCACCTCTGCCGAGGTCACGGGCGCCCTTTCGACTGCCAACACCGGTACCAACGGTCTGTTCGCGGCTATTATCATCGCCCTGCTCTCCGTCACGCTCTTCATCAAGATTTCCGGCGTCGAGAAGCTTAAAGTAAAGCTGGGCGAGGGTGTGCCCCCCGCGGTCTCCAACTCCTTTAACGTCATGATCCCGATGCTGCTCAACCTCTCGATCTTCGCAGTTGCCGCAGCGCTGCTCGCCGTGTTTGCCGGCACCGATCTGTGCACCATCATCTCCACGTGTATTTCCAACCCGCTCAAGAGCATCATGAACGCCGGTCCGTGGGCTGTTATCCTCATCTACACTCTTGCGAACCTGCTGTTCTGCGTCGGCATTCACCAGTCCACCATCTCTGGCGCTACCGTCGAGCCGATCCTGACCATGCTCATCGTCGACAACATGGCTACCTTTGCCGCCGGCGGCACCATCCAGCCCGATCACTACATGAACATGCAGATCGTCAACAGCTTCGCCCTTATCGGCGGCTCGGGCTGCACCCTCATGCTCCTGCTCGATACCTTCCTGTTCTCTAAGAACAAGGCTTCCAAGACCGTTGCCAAGATGGCTATCGTTCCTGGCCTGTTTAACATCAACGAGCCGGTCATCTACGGTTACCCCGTCGTGTACAACCTGCCGCTCATGATTCCGTTCGTGCTTCTTCCCGACCTGTTCATCGGCATCACCTATGGCCTGACCTGCGCGGGCATCATCAGCCCCTGCATCGCCCAGGTGCCTTGGACCATGCCTCCCGTCATTAACGCCCTGCTTGCCACGGGCTTTGACTGGCGCGCCGGCGTATGGCAGGCCCTCGAGCTTGTCATCGGCATGGTTGTCTACCTGCCCTTTATGAGGATCTCCGAGAAGGCCATCGCCAAGCAGGAGGCCCTTGCCGAGCAGAACGCCTAAACGGTTCGTTTTCCCTTTCATTGTTGCGGGCGCCGGTACGCGGTGCCGGTGCTCGCGGCTCTCCCTGCGTAAAGACGCAGGGGGTGGGTACAGTAGCCGCAAGGAATAAAACCAGTTGTCGTCTGCGCGCCGCGCAGTTATAAGGAGGAAACCATGAAGAAGATCATGCTTTGCTGCAATGCCGGCATGTCCACGAGCCTGCTGGTCCAGAAGATGCAGTCCGAGGTCGCAAGCCGTGGTCTGGACATCGAGGTCGAGGCCCGTCCTATGAACGAGGCTCACGATCACCTGGACGAGTGCGATATCTTGCTGCTCGGCCCGCAGATTGGCTACACCAAGGGCGATTTTGAGAAGGAGGCCGCTGGCCGCTTCCCGGTTGAGGTCATCAACATGGTCGACTACGGCCGCATGAACGCTGCTGGCATCATCGACCACTGCGTCAGCGTGATGGGCTAGGTGCAGCGCATGGAGGATATGAACGAGCTGCAGATGACCTGCTTTGAGATCATCAGTTTCGTCGGAACCGCCAAGAGCATGTACATCAATGCCGTGCAAAAGGCCAAGGAGGGCGATTTTGACGCCGCCGAGGAGCTTATTAAGCAGGGCGACGAGGCTTACAACGGTGGCCACGATGTCCATATGGGGCTCCTTAAAAAGGAGGCAAACGGCGAGCGTAACGGCGAGGCCCCGCTGATTCTGCTGCATGCCGAGGACCAGATGGCCGGCACCGAGACCATGCGCGTCATGGCCACGGAGCTCATCGAGGTCCACAAGCTGCTGCAGGCGCTTAAGGCCTAGTCGGCGTTATCGCCGCGATGGACCGCGGTCCAACAGACAACACAGTCCCTTTGACGGGCGCCGGGAGTCTCCGCCTCCCGGCGCCCTTATATTTGGCGAAGGCCCTGCGCGACCTTTTGAGCGGTCGTTTGCGTTTTCCCAGATAAAACCTGCCAAAACAAACCTGTCCCTTTTTGGCAGGTTTTTGTCTTAGGAGCGGTACCATACAGGCAATGTTTAAACGAGAAAGGTGGGCTCCCATGGAACCTAAGCAGTACTATATCGGCATCGACGTCGGCGGCACTTCGGTCAAGGAGGGCCTGTTCGACGAGGACGGCAACCTGCTTGCCAAGGCCAGCGTGCCCACGCCTCCCATCGTTGATGCTGCGGGCTTTGCCGCGGTGACCGAGGCTATCGACCAGGTGGTCGCCAAGGCGCAGATCCCGCGTGCCTTTGTGGCGGGCATTGGCCTGGCCGTTCCGTGCCCCATTCCGGCTTCGGGCGATGCCAAGGTCAAGGCCAACATTGCCATCAACCTGCCCGAGCTTAGGATCGCCATCCAGGAGCACTGCCCCGACGCGGTCGTTAAGTACGAGAACGATGCCAACGCCGCTGCCATGGGCGAGGCCTGGCTCGGTTCTGCCAAGGGCGTGCAGAACGTGGTGATGGTCACCATCGGTACCGGCGTGGGCGGCGGCGTTATCGTCAACGGCGACGTGGTGTCGGGCGTTGTGGGCGCCGGCGGCGAGATTGGCCACATGTGCCTGAATCCCGACGAGGAGCGCACCTGCGGCTGTGGCGGCCATGGCCATCTGGAGCAGTATTCCAGCGCCACCGGCGTGGTGAGCAACTACCTAGCCGAGTGCAAGAAGGCGGGCGTCGAGCCCATCGAGCTCACCGGCCCCTCCGATTCCAAGGACGTGTTCCAGGCCTGCCGCGAGGGCGACAAGCTCGCGCTGGCAGCTGCCAATACCATGGCCGACTATCTCGGCCGTGCCCTGGCGCTTATTGCCAACGTGGTCGACCCCGAGATGTTCCTGATCGGTGGCGGCGCGTCCGCTTCGGCCGATGTCTACCTCGACAAGGTCCGCGAGCACTTTAAGCAGTACGCGCTCTCCGCCTCGCGCGAGACGCCCATCAAGGTCGCTTCGCTCGGAAACGACGCCGGCATCATCGGTGCCGCCTACGTAGCCCTGCGCGCCGCCGGTAAATAGCTGGTGCAAAGTAACCTGTCCCCCGTGCCTGCCCCAAAATATGCCGTGGCCCTTCCGTCTGCGAAGGCTCGGCATCGGCGTGCTACCATAGCTACGTCCAAGTACACATATCAAGTGGAGGATATCCATGGCAAACGTTCTTGTCTTTGGTCACCAGAACCCCGATAACGACGCCATCATGAGCGCCGTTGTCCTGTCCCAGCTGCTCAACCAGGTTGAGTATGCCGGCAACACCTACGAGGCCTGCGCCCTTGGTCAGCTTCCGGCAGAGTCTGCCAAGCTGCTCGCCGACGCCGGCATCGCCGAGCCCCGCGTGATTGATTCCGTCGAGGCCGGTCAGCTCGTCGTTCTCACCGACCACAACGAGTCTGCCCAGTCCGTCGCCGGTCTTAAGGACGCCACGGTCTTTGGCGTTGTCGACCATCACCGCATCGGCGACTTCGAGACCGCCGGCCCGCTGCATTACATCTGCCTGCCCTGGGGCTCCAGCTGCACCATCGTCACCAAGCTCGCCGGCGTGCTCGGCGTTGAGCTTTCCGACGTCCAGGCCAAGCTGCTGCTCTCGGCCATGATGACCGACACGCTCATGCTCAAGAGCCCCACCACCACCGATGTCGACCGCGCCGTTGCCGCCAAGCTCGGCGAGCAGGTGGGCGTCGACCCGGTCAAGTTTGGCATGGAGGTCTTCCTCACCCGTCCGTCCGGCTCCTTCACCGCAGCCGAGATGGTCGGCAACGACATCAAGATGTTCGAGCCCGCTGGCAAGAAGCTGCTCATCGGCCAGTACGAGACCGTCGACAAGAGCCGCGCACTCGGCATGATCGACGAGATTCGCGAGGCCATGCGCGCCTACGCCGCCGAGAAGGGTGCCGACGGCATCGTCCTGTGCATCACCGACATCATGGAGGAGGGCTCGCAGGTCCTGCTCGAGGGCGAGACCGAGGCCGCTCAGAAGGGCCTGGGCATTGCCGACGAGCACGACGGCGTCTGGATGCCGGGCGTCCTCTCCCGTAAGAAGCAGGTCGCTGCCCCCATCATGGCCGCCTGCTAGGTTTAGTTGACCGAACGCCACGACCGGATCGCGGACGCCCCGCGCTCCGGTCGTTTTTTGTGCACGGCGCCGCGTCGTCTCTTGGGCAGGCGCGCCCGTGCCGTTGAGCAAATAATGTTCAACCTGTGGTTCCGCTTTTCGGCCACGCCTGCGTGCTTGTCGTGCAGGGTAGGCTAGATGCAAGCGTAATACGTTAGAGCGCGGCGCCGCCACTTGGGCGGGCCGTGCTTTTTTAAGACGGGAGCCATCCCGTGAAAGGAGCCGCCCATGGCAGCACCCGAGCAGCTGTTCAACGTTCGTGAGCGCAAGCGTTTTGAGCGCCACGACATTTGGGAGCGCATCGCCGAGAACGGCACGATTTCCGCCGCGGTTATGGTCATCGCCGCCATCGCCGCCGTCATTTGCGCCAATACCGATGCCTACGAGGCCATCCATCACTTTTTGGAGACCCCGCTGTATGTGGGTCTGGGCAACCTTACGGCCGGTCTCACCGTTGAGCTTTTCGTCAACGACTTCCTCATGGCGATTTTCTTTTTGTTGGTGGGCATTGAGCTTAAGTACGAGATGACGGTCGGCGAGCTCAAGAATCCGCGTCAGGCCATGCTTCCCATGCTGGCGGCCGTGGGCGGTGTCGTCGTTCCCGCCTGCATCTACCTGATCTTTAACCATGCCGGCGCCCGCAACGGTTGGGCCATCCCCATGGCAACCGATATTGCCTTTGCGCTGGGCGTGCTGTCGCTTTTGGGCAATCGCGTGCCCAACGGCGTGCGCGTGTTCTTCTCGACGCTCGCCATCGCCGACGACCTGATCTCCATTGCCGCCATCGCCATCTTCTACGGCCAGAGCCCCAGCCCGTTTTGGCTGGGCGCCGCTGCAGTTGTGACCTGCGCGCTTGTGTGGCTCAACAAGACGCAGCATTACCGCCTTGCCCCGTATTCGGTGCTGGGTCTGCTGCTGTGGTTCTGCATGTTTAAGAGCGGTGTGCACGCCACGCTCGCTGGCGTCATCTTGGCCTTTACCATCCCGGCCAAGTGTGGCGTCAAGCTCGATAGCCTCACCGATTGGCTGGGCGAGTGCCTGCCGCTGCTCGATGACCGCTACGATGATGAGGCACACATCCTGGGCCAGCATGACTTTACCGTCTCGACCACCAAGGTCGAGCGCGTCATGCACCGCGTGACCCCGCCGCTTATCCGCATGGAGCGTCTGATCTCCACGCCGGTCAACTTTGTGATCCTGCCGATCTTTGCGTTCGTAAACGCTCAGGTTCGCTTAGTGGGCGTGGACATGAGCACGCTGCTCACCGACCCGGTGACGCTCGGCGTGTACTTTGGCATGCTGCTGGGCAAGCCGATCGGTATCTTTGGTATGACGTTTGCCCTGGTTAAGCTTAGGGCCTGCGAGCTGCCGCGCAATGTCAACTGGCACATGATTGCCGGTGTGGGTATTCTGGGCGGTATCGGCTTTACCATGTCGATCCTCATTAGCGGCCTTGCCTTCCCGACGGCCCAGTTTGAGGTTCTTGCAGCCAAGGCCGCTATTCTCGCCGGTTCGGTCACCGCAGCCGTGCTCGGCATGATCTACATGAGCGTGGTCTGCAAACACCCCGCGCCCAAAGACGAGTAAGAGCGCGAAAACCGGCTCCAGAACCGATTCGGGCGCGTCCAAAATGCGGATTCTGGCGGTGCTTGCCGCCTGCCAGACACGCCAGTGGTCAAAAAACGCCGTTTGTGAGTACTGTCACAAACGGCGTATCATTTTAGGTGCGGAAAATAATGAACAAAGTTATAAGAACTGTACGTTAATGAGTGACCATCGACTTCCAATTTGGCGCTAGCTGACGGTGATTAGGGAGTTTCAAGTCGAGTTTTGCCGATTTCGACCAAGAAACGCTGCTACTAAAAAGGTGACAGTACTCATATTTGCCCTTTTTTGGCCACAAGCCCTAAAACAAGCCTCGCCAGGGTCGGGAAACGGGCCAAATGCCGGCCTCGAGGCTTATTCCACGGTGCCGTAGACGGCGCCCCAGCCGTGGGCGGCCAAGGCGGAGTTGAGCTGGTCGCAAAGTGACTGGCGGTCGTAGTAGCCGGGCGGCAAAAGGTTCACGATTTCCATGAGGTCGGGCGCCAGGTCCAAGATTTCGGCCTGTACGATCAGATCTAGGCGGTCGATGGCGTGGCGGTCGTAAAACAGTCCGTCGACCAGGCGCTGCAAGTCGCCGAATTCCTCGGCCTGAAACGATCCGTACTCCATAGTGCCTCCTTGGGCGCCCCACGCCGGCATGCGCGGCGATTCGTAATTGATTGCGATGAACTTAATCTATCACGGCTTCATAACGTTGCGACGATGGCGGTCTATACTTAGACGAACTGCAACGTACCGCTTCGCGAAAGGTCGCACCCCATGCAGACGATCTACCAGAAGATGGAAACCACCGAACTCGATGCCGCCATCGAGGCGCTCAAAGCCGAGGTCGCCGAGGTCAAGGCCAAGGGCCTGGCGCTCGACATGGCCCGCGGCAAGCCGTCGCCCTCCCAGGTGGACATCTCTCGACCCATGCTCGATATCCTCAATGCCGATGCCGATCTGCATGACGGCAACGTCGACTGCTCCAACTACGGCTGCTTTGAGGGCATTCCCTCGGCACGCAAGCTGGCGGGGGAGTTCCTGGGTTGTCCTGCCGAGCAGACGCTCGTACTGGGCTCATCGAGCCTGCTGATCGAGCACGATATCGCCGGTATGTTCTGGCGTTGCGGCTCGTGCGGCAGCGACCCTTGGGAGGCTTACGAGGCAGCGCACGACGGCAAGAAGGTCAAGTTCCTGTGCCCTGTTCCCGGCTACGATCGCCACTTTGGCATCACCGCCGATCTGGGCATCGAGAACGTCCCCGTCGCGATGACCGACAACGGCCCCGACATGGACGAGATCGAGCGCCTGGTTGCCGCCGACGATTCCATCAAGGGTATCTGGTGCGTGCCCAAGTATTCCAACCCCACGGGCATCACCTTTAGCGAGGACACTGTGCGCCGCTTGGTCGAGATGCCCACGGCCGCGCCCGATTTCCGCATCTTCTGGGACAACGCTTACTGCGTGCACGACCTGTACGACGAGACCGACGAGCTCGCAAATATCTTTGACCTCGCTCGCGCGGCGGGCACCGAGGATCGCGTGGTGGCCTTTGCCTCGACGTCCAAGATCACCTTCCCGGGCGCCGGCATCGGCTTTATCGGTGCGAGCCCCGCGGTCATCGCCGAGTTCTCCAAGCGCCTGAAGGCCGGTCTTATTAGCGCCGATAAGCTCAACCAGCTGCGTCACGTGCGTTTCCTTCCCACCATCGAGGCGGTCAAGGAGCACATGAAAAAGCATGCCGAGTTCCTGCGCCCGCGCTTTGAGGCCGTTGAGCGCAAGCTCACCGAGGGCCTGGGCGACACGGGTTGCGCCACCTGGACGCATCCCCGCGGCGGCTACTTTGTGAGCTTCGATGGTCCCGAGGGCTCGGCCCAAAAGGTCGCCGTGCTTTGCGCCGACTTGGGCGTCAAGCTCACGCCGGCCGGTGCCACCTGGCCTTATGGCAAGGACCCGCGCGACACCAACATCCGCATCGCGCCGAGCTATCCCACGGTCGAGGACCTGGAGGCCGCGCTCGATGTGCTGGTGCTGGCTGTCAAGCTCGTCGCTGCCGAGCTTGCGCGTGCCGAGCGCGCCTAACGCGTAGGGCCCCGCAAGTCCGCGCCTAGTACTATCCGCACTTTCGATACGTAAAGGAGCGTATACATGGATTTGGGTATTTCCAC
Organism: Collinsella sp.; assembly: GCA_018363345.1. Taxonomy (GTDB): domain Bacteria; phylum Actinomycetota; class Coriobacteriia; order Coriobacteriales; family Coriobacteriaceae; genus Collinsella. Next base: position 52,118 of record JAGZNZ010000001.1, read on the forward strand.
CAACCCCACGCCAGAGCTCTACACCATTAAGGTGACCGGTGAGATCGATATCTCTAACGCCGATAGCCTGCGCAATGCCATCGACCTGGCGCTCGAGCAGCCCACTGAGGCCGTTGAGCTCGATTTTGCCCAGGTGAGCTACATCGATTCGACGGGCATTGGCGTGCTTGTGGGCGCCGCACACCACGCAGCTGATCATGGTAAGCGTTTTAGCTGCGTCAACGTGCAGCCCCCGGTGATGCGCGTGGTTCAGCTGTTGGGCGTCGACCAGGAGATTTCGATCACCGCTGCATAATCTTTGCCCCCAAAAGGGCGTGCCGTTTGGCATATGTTTGTGATGCGCTCGGACGTTTTGGCGTCCGGGCGCTATACTTGACCGAATGAATAGACGAGTTCCGGCCGAATGGCGCGGTGCGGGCTCGACTCACATCGAGCCTTGGAGGTATGTGTGTTTGGTATTGGAGAGGGTGAGCTCGCGATCATCGTGGTCTTCGGCTTTTTGCTGTTTGGCCCGGATAAGCTCCCGCAGATGGGCCGCACGATCGGCCATGCCATCCGTCAGTTCCGCGAGACGCAGGAAAAGATGACGGCCGTTGTTCAGTCCGAGATTATCGATCCGGTGAGCGAGGCCGCGTCGGCCCCGGTCAAGCCCAAGAAGACTGCTGCGACCGACGACGATTCCGATGTGGACGAGGATGCCGCCGAGACGGCAGCGCCCGCCAAGAAGGAGACCTTTGCCGAGCGTCGCGCCCGTCTTGCTGCCGAGAAGGCCGCAAGCGAGGGTGCTGCTGAGGGCGAAGGCGCTGTTGATGAGGCCGAGGGTACAGAGCCTGCTGCTGCCGTCGAGCCCGAGCCTGCTGCAGAGCCCGAGCCCGAGCCGGCAGAGCCCACGACGGCTGACCTCTACGCCCGTCGTCCCCGCAAGCGCAAGGCCGTCGTCGACCAGCTCGCTCGCGAGCTCGAGGTCGAGGACGATGCCGAGGCTGCTGCCGCCGACGCCCCGAAGGGAGGCGATGAGTAATGCCGATCGGACCTGCGCGCATGCCGCTCTTCGATCACCTGGGAGAGCTCCGTCGCCGCCTGACCATCGTGGTCGTTTCGGTGTTTGCCGCCGCCATCGTGCTGTACTTTGCCACGCCCGTGGTGCTCGATATTCTTGAGGACCCCATCCGCTCCTTTGTGCCGGACGGTAAGTTTTACATCACCACCACGCTCGGCGGCTTTGGCCTGCGCTTCTCGCTTGCCATCAAGATGGCCGTGGTCATGTGCACGCCCATGATCATCTGGCAGATTCTGGCATTTTTCCTGCCGGCACTGCGCCCCAACGAGCGCAAGTGGGTTGTGCCCACGGTGCTCGCCTCGACGGTGCTGTTCTTCCTGGGTGCCATCTTCTGCTACTTCATCATCATCCCGGCGGGCTTTGAGTGGCTCATCGGCGAGACCTCGGCTGTCGCTACGGCGTTGCCCGATCTGGAGAACTACGTCAACATGGAGCTGCTCTTTATGATCGGCTTTGGTGTGGCGTTTGAGCTGCCGCTCATCATCTTCTACCTGTCCGTTTTCCACATCGTGTCCTATGCGGCCTTCCGCAGCGCCTGGCGCTACGTGTACGTAGGCCTGCTCGTGGGTTCGGCTGTGATTACGCCCGACGGCTCGCCCGTTACGCTGGGTCTCATGTATGGCGCCCTGCTCTCGCTCTACGAGATTTCGCTCGCCATCGCTCGCGTGGTCATTACCGCGCGCGAGGGCAAGGAGGGCCTGTTCGTGAGCCGTCTGGACCTGTTCTCGGACGACGAGGACGACGAGGAGTAAATCGGTATGCACGAGGTTGGCATTGTCAACGGCATACTCGATACAGTGATTCGCGCGGCGCGTGGGGCGGGGGCCTCGCGCGCCGTTTTGGTAACGCTGCGTATCGGGGATATGACCGAAGTTGTGCGCGAGGCGCTCGACTTTGCGTGGGAGACGTTTCGCGACGAGGACCCGCTCACGCGCGGCTGCGAGCTTGCCGTGGAGGAGGTCCATCCACAAAGCGAGTGTCTAGACTGCGGCGAGGTTTTCGACCACGATCGCTTCCACTGTCGCTGTCCTCAGTGTGGTGGTGCCAACGTGCGCCTACTGCACGGCCGCGAGCTCGATATCGCAAGTATCGAAATCGAAACCCCCGACGATTAGCCCGCTAGCCATCTGGTGATGGGGTATAAAGGGGCCAAAGTAAGGAGCGCTAAGTATGGCCGAGAAAACGATTGATATTGCATCGCCGATTCTGTCGCGCAACGAGCGCCTGGCAGATCAGCTGCGTCAGCGATTTAATGAGACAAACACCTACGTGATCAATGTGCTGTCGAGCCCCGGCTCGGGCAAGACCACCACGATTCTGGGCACCAACGAGCGCCTGCGTGACAAAGCCGGCCTGCGCTGTGCTGTCATCGAGGGCGATATCGCCTCGGACGTCGACGCCATCACCATGAAGGAAGCCGGCATGCCCGCCATTCAGATCAACACGGGCGGCCTGTGCCACCTCGAGGGCAACATGATCATGGAGGCCGTCGATGCCTTCGACCAGGCCGTCGGTCTGGAGAACATCGACGTCATCTTTATCGAAAACGTGGGCAACCTGGTCTGCCCGGTCGACTTTGACCTGGGCGAGAACCTGTCCATCATGATTCTCTCGGTGCCCGAGGGCGACGACAAGCCCATCAAGTACCCGGGCATCTTCCAACACGCCGGCGCGCAGCTGCTCAACAAGGTCGACGTGGCTCCGGCTTTCGATTTTGACATGGATAGGTATACTAAGACACTCGATGACCTCAATCCGCAGGCGCCGCGGTTTGCCGTGAGCGCGCGCAAGGGCGAGGGCATGGATGCCTGGTGCGATTGGCTCATCGGGCAGATTGAGCAAGCAAGGGCGTAAGTCGGCCGCCATACGGGCGGGCGTAGCCGCAGAGACACGAGATAGGAGCCTCTTTTGAAGCTCATCATCGCAGAGAAAAACGACGCCGCGCGTCAGATTGCCGAGCGTCTGTCCACGGGCAAACCCAAAAAGGACAAGGTGTACAACACCGCCATCTACCGTTTTGAGTGGAAGGGCGAGGAGTGCGTGACCATCGGCCTTGCCGGTCACATCCTTGCGCCCGATTTTTGCGACAGCGTGCTGTTCGATAAAAAGCTGGGCTGGTATTCGGTCACCGAGGACGGCGAGATGCTGCCGGCCGATATGCCCGATGGCCTGGCACGTCCGCCCTACGACACCAAGCGCAAGCCGTTTCTTGCCGATGGTATCTCCATCAAGGGCTGGAAGCTCGAGAGCCTGCCTTACCTCACCTGGGCGCCCGTCATTAAGCTGCCGGCCGAGAAGGAGCTCATCCGCTCGCTCAAGAACCTTGCCAAGAAGTCCGACAGCGTCATTATCGCCACGGACTTCGACCGCGAGGGCGAACTGATCGGTTCGGACGCCCTCAACAAAGTGCGCGAGGTTGCGCCTGACTTGCCGGTCGCCCGCGCCCAGTATTCTTCGTTTACCAAGGCCGAGATTACGCAGGCCTTCGATAATCTTGTCTCGCTCGACCAGAATCTGGCCGACGCCGGCGAGAGCCGCCAGCACATCGATCTCATTTGGGGCGCGGTGCTCACGCGCTACCTGACGCTCGCCAAGTTTGGCGGCTTTGGCAACGTGCGCTCCGCCGGCCGCGTGCAGACGCCGACGCTCGCTCTGGTGGTCGAGCGCGAACGCGAACGCATGGCGTTTGTGCCCGAGGACTATTGGCAGATTCGCGGCATGGGCGCCGCGCAAGGCGCTGCCGAGGACGATCGCTTTAAGATCGCGCACAAGACGGCGCGCTTTACCGACAAGGATGCTGCTGAGACGGCGTACGGTCACGTTGACGGCGCTACGACGGCAACCGTCGCCGCGGTGACCAAGCGCTCGCGTAAGCAGCAGCCGCCCACGCCGTTTGCGACGACCTCGCTGCAGGCTGCCGCCGCGGCCGAGGGCATCTCACCTGCGCGTACCATGCGCATCGCCGAGTCCCTCTACATGGCCGGTCTCATCAGCTACCCGCGTGTCGACAACACCGTGTATCCCGCGACGCTCGATCTGGGCGCCGTGGTGAGCGACCTGGCAAAGATCAACCCGGCGCTGGCGCCCGTGTGCAAAAAGGTGCTCGCCGGCCCCATGAAGCCCACGCGCGGCAAGGTCGAGACCACCGACCACCCGCCTATCTACCCCACGGGCGAGGGCGATCCGTCCACGCTCGACGGCGGCCAGCGCAAACTCTATGACCTCATCGCCCGTCGCTTCCTGGCAACGCTCATGGGGCCCGCGACCATCGAGAACACCAAGCTCGAGCTCGACGTCAACGGCGAGCCGTTCGTGGCTTCGGGCGACGTGCTCGTGACCCCGGGCTTCCGCGAGGCATATCCGTACGGCCTCAAGCGCGACGAGCAGATGCCGCCGCTTGAGCAGGGCGACACGGTCGACGTGTTCGACATTAAGCTCGAGGCCAAGCAGACCGAGCCGCCCGCGCGCTACAGCCAGGGCAAGCTCGTGCAGGAGATGGAAAAGCGCGGCCTGGGCACCAAGTCCACGCGCGCGAGTATCATCGAGCGCCTGTACGCCGTGCGCTACCTCAAAAACGATCCCGTGGAGCCGAGCCAGCTGGGCATCGCCATCATTGACGCGCTGACGCAGTTTGCCCCGCGCATCACGAGCCCCGATATGACCAGCGAGCTCGACGGCGACATGACTCGCGTCGAGCGCGGCGAGGACACCGAAGAGCATGTCGTGACGCACTCGCGTGCGCTGCTGGCCGGCGTGCTCGACGAGCTGCTCAAGCATACGCAGGAGCTGGGCGACGCCATCAGCGACGCCGTCACGGCCGATGCGCGCGTGGGCGCCTGCCCCAAGTGCGGCAAGGACCTGGTTATGAAGACGAGCGCCAAGACCCGCGGCAGCTTTATCGGCTGCATGGGTTGGCCCGACTGCGACGTGACCTATCCGGTGCCGAGTGGCGTCAAGGTGAGCCCGCTCGAGGGCGAGGCCGCCGTGTGCCCCGAGTGCGGCGCGCCGCGCATCAAGTGCCAGCCATTCCGCCAGAAGGCCTTCGAGATCTGCGTGAACCCCACGTGCCCCACCAACTACGAGCCCGATCTTAAGGTGGGCGAGTGCAAGGTGTGTGCCGAGGCCGGACGCCATGGCGACCTGATCGCGCACAAGAGCGAGAAGAGCGGCAAGCGCTTTATCCGCTGCACCAACTACGATGACTGCGGCGTGAGCTATCCGCTGCCGGCGCGTGGCAAGCTCGAGGCGACGGGCGAGACCTGTCCCGAGTGCGGCGCCCCCATCGTGGTGGTCAACACGGCGCGCGGTCCGTGGCGTATCTGCGTCAACATGGACTGCCCGACCAAGGAGAAGAAGCCCGCCCGCGGTCGCAAGACCACAACCAAGGCGAGCACGGCAAAGAAGACGACGGCGGCCAAGAAGACGACGGCTAAGAAAGCCACTGCCGCCAAGAAGACGACCGCGAAGAAGTCGACTGCCAAGAAAACAGCCGCCGACAAGTAACGGCGCAGTCGAAACATTGCCCAAAAAAACGAGCGAGGACCCCGCGATCCTCGCTCGTTTTTTTGACCGGCAGTTAGGGACGTTCTTTTTCTGCCGGCAGTTTAGGAACGTCCCTAACTGCCGGCTCGGGAACGACAAAGCGCTAGTTCACCTCGACAGGCTTGGCGCCGGGATAGCGCTCCTCAAAGTCTAGGCGGTACTTATTGTCATTGGTGCCCGCCACGTTGTCGCGCGACAGCGGCGCCACGATCTCATTCTTGTGGTCCGCAGGCTTGGCGTATTTCAGGCTGATCTCCCAGGCATCACAGATTGCGTCAATGCGGTGATCCAGGTCGTCGTACAGGGCGATGATGTCCTTCCAGGAGCTGTAGTTCTTGGAGCTCGTCGGGACGTCCAGGTCCTCGACGATGTCGTAATACTGCTCGATGGTGTCCTCCGTGCGCTCGGCGACGTCGGCGAGATTTTGACGGGTGGTTCGATCCTCTTCCAGATAGTTGCCGTTGAAGTTCTGCGCGCAGCCACGGACCTGGCTGTCGAGATCTTCGAGCAGGTCGTAGTATTCGCTCAGGCGACGGTAGAGGTTCTGCTCGGAGAGCGTTGCTTCGCCGCCATCCTCGTCGTCATCGTCATCATCGTCGTACAGGCTGTTGGGATCGCCGAGAGGCTTTAGGTCATCGTCGTCGACGTCATGGTGCAGCTTAGCTACCGCGGCAGTCGTCTGCGTGGCGGCGTTGTCGAAAGGCTTGATCACAAAGAAAACGACCAGGGCGATGATGATCGCCACCAGCACAACAATAACGGCGATAAGCGGCCCGGTGCCGCTCTTTTTGGGAGCGGGGGTCTGTGGCGAAGCGGGCGCGTATGCGGGAGCCGGCTGCTGTTGGGGCGAGCCGCTCGCGACGGGTATGCGCTGCGTGGTCTCGACGGCCTCGGTCCTTGCGGCAGGGTCGGGGCTATAGGCGAGGGAGTCATCCGCCTTGGCTTGCGGCGTATCAAGGGAGCCGGTCTGCTCAAAAGCGGGCTGGCTATCGCTTGCGGCTGTTTGCTCAACGGGTGCACCGCATGAGGTGCAGAACTTGGCATCATCTGCAAGAAGCTTGCCGCACGAGGCGCAATACCGAGACATTGCCACTCCTTTCGCCACATTTCAATGCAATACGACGATTATACCCAGCATCCAAAATTCCCCATCATAAGTTGCGGTGAAATAGGGACTGTTTGGCGGTCTCAGAGCTTCAATCAGTCCCTATTTCACCGCAACTTTGGAAAGGCGCCTTTAGCCATTGGGGACGCGCCGAGCACTGGGGTATCATGGCTTGGTTGATATATCTGCATTTACGCGCCTTGTAGGAAGGGGCTGCGCCCATGGCTTTTGAGCCTGCTCAACATAGCTTTATCACGCTCGAGGGCGTCGACGGTGCCGGCAAGTCCACGCAGGCGCGCCTGCTTGCCCGCGCGCTCGAACTCGCTGGCTATCAGGTCGTAACTCTGCGCGAGCCGGGTGGCACTGCCATCAGCGAAAAGATTCGCGCCCTGCTGCTCGACCCCGCCAACACGGCGATGGGCGATACCTGCGAGCTGTTGCTCTACGAGGCTGCGCGTGCCCAGTTGGTGCACGAGGTCATAGCCCCCGCCCTTGCGGCCGGCAAGGTGGTCCTGTGCGATCGCTTCTACGATTCCACGACCTGCTACCAGGCATTTGCCGACGGCCTCGATCGCCAGATGGTGCGCGACGCCAACAACCTGGCCGTCGCGGGAACGCACCCGGCGCTCACACTCGTCTACCACATCACGCCCGAGCAGGCGGCGCTACGCATGGCAGCCCGTGGCGCGGCAGATCGCATGGAGGCTAAGGGCATGGCATTCCAGGAGCGTGTCTACGAGGGGTTTTGCGCAATTGCTGCCGAGGAGCCAGACCGCGTAAAGCTCATCGACGCCACTACGACCGTCGAGGAAGTCTTCGAGAAGACGGTCGAGCAGGTTCGCGCGTACGGTCTCGACATTCCGCAGGAAGCCGTCGCCGCCGCGCTTGCCAAGGAGGCCGAGTAACATGGCCCCCGCTCAGGCAAGCCTGCTGGCCAAGCTCGACACCCAAGAGCGCGTGCGTGACTTTTTGACCAATGCCGTCGCCAGCGGCCGCGCATCGCACGCCTACCTGTTTTTGGGCGCTCCCGGCGCGGGCAAGCTCGATGCCGCGTGGGCGCTCGCCCAAGCCTTCCTGTGCGAGCAGGACGGCTGCGGCGCATGCGACAGTTGCGTGCGCGTCTCTCGGCATACGCATCCCGACGTGCACTATTACACGCCCGAGAGCGCCACGGGCTACCTTATTGCCCAGACCCGCGAGCTGCTCGATGACGTGCCGCTGGCACCCATTCGCGCCAAGGCCAAGGTCTACATCATCGACCGTGCCGAGCAACTGCGCGCCAACACCGCCAACGCACTGCTCAAGACACTCGAGGAGCCGCCCGAGGGCGTTATGTTCATCTTGCTGGGCACCTCGGCAGACGTGATGCTGCCCACCATCGTGAGCCGCTGCCAGTGCGTGCCGTTTCGGCTGGTGTCGCCCGCCGTCGCCGCGCAGGCCGTGAGCCGCGCCACCGGTCAGGACCCTGCGCGTTGCCGCATGGCGGTCGCCGTGGCGGGAAGCCCCACACGCGGCATCGAGTTTCTTAAGAGCGCCGAGCGCCAGGATGCCCGCCGTCAGATGGTCCGTGCCATCGACTCACTCATTGCCGCCGACGAGGCCGACGTGCTCAGTCGCGCCAAGTCGCTCATCGTCGCCGTCAAGGCGCCGCTCGCCGAGGTCAAGTCCACGCAGGAAAAGGTACTCGAGCAAAATGCCGACTACCTGTCGCGTGGAGCATTGAAGCAGCTTGAGGACCGCAACAAGCGCGAACTCAACGCACGCGAGCGTTCGGGTATCATGGAAGCGCTGGCGAGCGCGCGGACGCTCATGCGCGACGTGCTGCTGACGCTTCAGGATGAGGCGGCCGACGTCGTGAACGAGGATGTGCGCGACACGATCGGTCGGCTTGCCGCCGCGACCAATGTTGCGGGTGCCACGGGGGCGCTCGAGGCAGTCGCGACCGCCGAGCGCAACATCGCCAGAAACGTTACTCCCCAGCTGGCCATCGAGGTCATGCTGTTCGATATCAGGAAGGCACTGAAATGCCGTTAGTCGTACCCGTTAAGTTTACCTACGCCTCGCGCGACCTGTGGTTTGACCCGCAGGACCTGGATATCATCGAGGCAGATTACGCTATTTGCTCCACCGAGCGCGGAACCGAGATCGGCCTGGTCACGGCCGATCCCTTTGAGGTGCCGCAAGACGAGATCGGTCAGCCGCTCAAGCCCGTACTGCGCGTGGCGAGCGACATTGACCTGCAGCTTGCCGACGACCTGGCCATCCAGGGCGACGAGGCCATGGTCGACTTCCGCCGCCTGGTCAAGGAGCTCGACCTCGAGATGAAACCGGTGGGCGTCGAGTACCTGTTTGGCGGCGAGAAGGCCGTGTTCTACTTTGCGGCCGAGGAGCGCGTCGATTTTCGCCAGCTCGTCAAGGATCTGTCCTCGACGCTGCACATTCGCGTCGACATGCGCCAGATCGGCGTGCGCGACGAGACCCGCCTGGTGGGCGGCTATGCCCAGTGCGGACAGGAGCTCTGCTGCACGCGCTTTGGCGGACAGTTTGAGCCCGTCTCGATCCGCATGGCAAAAGAGCAGGACCTACCGCTCAATTCCTCCAAGATCAGCGGCGTGTGCGGCCGCCTGATGTGCTGCCTGCGCTACGAGTTCGAAGCGTACAAGGACTTTAAGAGCCGCGCGCCCAAAAAGAAGACGCTCATCGATACGCCGCTCGGCAAGGCGCGTATTCAGGAATATGACACGCCGCGCGAGCAGCTGGTGCTGCGTCTGGAGAACGGCAAGGTCTTTAAGGTCAACCTGGCCGATATGACCTGCTCGGAGGGCTGCAAGAAGAAGGCCGCCGAGCAGGGCTGCAACTGCCGCCCCGACTGCGTGACGCGTGACGTGCTCGAGCGCATCGAGTCGCCCGAGATGCGCCTGGCGCTCATGGAGCTCGATCGCGAGAACGGCGTCGACGTGGGCGATGGCCTGTCGAGCGCCGACCGTCTTGCTGGCACGTCGATGCCCAAGCGCCGTCGTCGCGATGCCGATTCCGATGCTCGCGCCGGTCAGGGGCAGGGCGAGGGTCGTGGCCGCGGAAAGGGCCGTGGCAATGCCGCAACGCCTGAGGCCGAGGAGGCCGCTGGCGGCCGTCGCCGCCGCAAGCGTGCGGGCTCTGCCGATGCCGGCGAGGCCGCAGCCGCCGGCAAGAACGGCGCTCGCGAGCGCGAGGTTCAACAGCCCCAGCAGCAGAATCGCGGCGGTGGCATGAATCCCACGCGCCGTCGTCGCCGTCATCTGTCGAGCGAGGAGCGCGAGGACGCCTTCCGCGCCGCAGCTGCTCGCGAGGCTGGTGCCGCTTCCAAGGGTCCCTCGGCCTCCGATGCGTCTGCCGACAAGGGCGGCAAGTCACGTGGCGAGGAGGAGCGCGCGCCGCGTCCGCGCCGTCGCCATTCCTCGGGCGCACAGCAGAAGCCTTCAGTGCCCTCCGTGGCCGATCAGGTCTCGGATGGCGAGGTCAAGGTCACGCGCCGTCGTCCCGGAGATGGCGGGGGAGCTGCTGCCAAGGCTTCGCGTGGCGCCGCTCGCGACGAGCGCGAGCCGCGCGAGGATCGCGGTGGCGAGGGCTCGGCCGACCAGGGTCAAAAGCGCCGTCGCCGTCGCCGTTCCCGCAAGCCGCGCCAGGATGGTGGCGAGGGCTCGACCCCGTCTTCGTCTGCACCACAACCGCCCGCCGGCGAATAACGCCCGCGAGTGGATTTAGCTCGCCTTGCCCCGAGCGCATCGGGGTACCATAGCGCTGAATCAACAACCCTCCCTGCGACCGAACGTAGGGAGGGTTGTGTCTTGAAGAGCCATCTAAACAAATTGAGCCGTCTGCAGGGTGCCGGCGCCCTACCGTTTGCGGACGAATTGCTGCCGTTTGCCGAGCGGGCGGCACGCGAGGCACTCGAGGCATTGTCGCCAACACGATGTGCCGGCTGCGAGCGCGCCGGCGCGCTTATTTGCCAAGACTGCCTGGCCGCGCTCACGCTCATCGACCCACGTCATAGCTGTACCCGATGCGGCGCCCCGTTTGGGGATTTGCTGTGCACTGAGTGTTCGGTCGAGGGCACGTCCTCGGCAATGGCGGAGGCGCTCGACCGCTGCCTGGCGTGCTCCGTCTATGCGCATCCGCTGCCGCGCATCATTAAAGCGTACAAGGACGCGGGCGAGCGACGCCTGGCGCCGTATCTGGCGGAGCTGCTCTACGACACTGCCCTGCATGCCCAGGTCGTAGCGCCCGAACGCTTAGGAGGTGTGCTGTCCGGTGCGGATGCGGTGGTGTTTGTGCCCGCGACGGCGGCAGCGTTTCGGCGGCGTGGCTTTGATCATATGGAGGCCATTGCGCGCCCATTTTGTGAGCTGTCGGGTGTTCCCCTGCTCGATGCCCTCGTCAAGTACGGGCGTGGCGACCAGCGCGAACTCGGTCGTGAGGAGCGTCGCGAGCGTGCCCAAGGCATGTACGAGACGGTTGAGGACGTGCGCGGCCGCCGCCTGCTGCTGATCGATGACGTTATCACCACGGGCGCGACCATGGCAGCAGCCTCGGCGGAGCTCAAGCGTGCCGGCGCTGCGGCAGTCGATGGCCTTGCTATCGCACGTGTTTGGTAGGGGTGGTTTTGTGGCAGTGAAGATTGAGCGGCGCAACGAGCCGACAGGCGAACAGCTAGCGGCTTCCGTAATCCTAACAGGCGCTTCAGCGCTGCGCATGATGCGCGCCGAGCGCCGGCAGATGGGCTATATCAGCTGGAAGGACCTTAATCCCGATGAAGAGCGCCGTGTGCTGCGCACGTCGTCGCCCTCGACCGAGGACATCTATCTTCCCGACTTGGTGCGAATTGGAGCCGCAAGCGGCGAGGTGCAAGAGGATTTGTGCTTGCTGGTGGGATCTGCGGCGCAGCGCCGCCGCATGCCTAGCGTAGGCTGGTCCGTGTGTTCCGGGTTGCCCGCCGGCTCGATTCTAGAGGTGGAACCGGGGGTGTACAGCTTGTCTCCCGAGGCCCTCTGCCTTGCCGTTGCGCGCGAACTTGGCTGTATCCAGGCATTTGCCCTGGCCCAGGAGCTGTGCTCTAAGATTTCACTGAGCGACCGCGGGAAGTATCTGCCTCCCTACACCTCGCCTGTTACGAATAAACTTGCAAAGGACAAGGACCAGCCAGCAGACGTGGGCTACTTTGAAGTCGAGCCGGCGCTGACGCCCGATCGCCTGGCAGATTACCTTGCGGCATGCAAGGGGAATGTGGCCAAACAGCTGCTGCGTCTGTGTCCCTACCTGTCAGAAAACCTGCTCTCGCCCATGGAGTGCATCATGCTCGCTCTGTTTTCGCTTCCGTTTTCCTATGGCGGATTTGACTGCGGTCCCTTTAAGACCGACTACAAGATCGAGTTCGATGACCGCGCGCAGGCAATCTCGGGGATGCCGCATGCAGTTTGCGATGCGTATCAGGAAGCAGCCCGGTTTGACCTTGAATACAACGGTGAGCTGGGCCATTCCTCCCGGAGGGGACGTATCCATGATGAAAAACGCAACACGGGCTTGATTACTATGGGAATCGAGGTCGCGACGGTCAACAACGAAATGCTCTGCGACATGGAAGCGATGGAAGCGCTCGCATGGCGCATCCACCAGCGTATGCGAAAGCGGTACCGGAATCGTGTCGATGCCCGCAGGAAGAAGCAAGAGGCGTTGCTTAACACGCTGCGGGCGTGTTTTGGGCTTAAGCCGGTCTAATTCACGTCGAAAATAGGGGGTTAATCATATGCCCTGGCCAAAATATGGCAAATATGAGTACTGTCACTAAATCAGTAACAGCAAAATCAAGGAATTTAGGACTCGGAGGCGGCATAAAGTAAGAAGATAATAAACAAATGTGGAATAACTAAGCATCAGGTTAGCGACATTGAGCGCAAAATCTGTCCGAGAGGCCAAAATTGCCTGTTACTAAATTGGTGACAGTACTCATATCTGCCATTTTTTGGCCACGGCACCCTAGGAAGGGTGCCCCGGAGCTCCCCATAGGGGAGCTCCGGGCTTCACAGAGGCACGAATAGCCCACTCCGACCTGCGAAATCTGTACTCGCGATGCGAATGACGCCCCTAACCTTAAACTTTAGCTTGAACTTAGCTATAATGCGCTACGTTCCTACCAGGCTGTGGTTGCGGACGGACGAAATGCCCGCCCTAGTCCAAGACAGACGCGGTCAAAGGGATCCACGTAAGCGACCGCGTGCGCGCGGCGCGATCATGGCGCGTCCTAGATGTAAGCCGCACCGTCCGTTCTACTTTCTTTGGGGCAATACCGCCTCGCGGGCGAGCGGGCCAGTCGTGAGGGTGGCTGCGGCCTCCCGAGCAAACACCCCGGTGCGCAAGTGTGGGGTCAAATACCAGGTCAGCTGGTGGGAACAATCTGATATTCCGCGCAACGCACGGATCGTATACGACACAGAAGGCAGGGTAGTGGACATGGTGAGGGGCAGCTTGATGCACGCGGCGCGGTTAGGTGCTGGGACCGCAGCAGTCATCGCCGTTTTGGGCCTGAGCGGATGCGCGTTCAATCCACTGTCCACGTTCACGACTCCCACGATCGACCAGATCGAGTACGAGACCGTCACGCCCACGGTGTCGGATGATGCCCTGGTCACCCCTGGTACCCTGACGGTCGCCCTCGATACTTCCGATGCGCCGCAGGCCATGCAGGGCGCCGACGGCGAGCTCACGGGGTATGCGGTCGACGCCGCCCGCGCCCTCGCAAGCCGTATGGGCCTTAAGGTCGCCTTTGTCGATGCGTCCTCGGCAGGTTCCGCGCTCGGCGACAAAAAGGCTGATATCTTTATCGGCGAGATCAGCTCCACTGACGGGGACGTTAGCTCGCTCGGCACCTGCCTGTACGATGCCGCTTCCGTGTTCGGTAGAACCAGCGATGGTGGGTCGCTAAACGTTTCCACCGATACCCTTAACACGTCTACTCTGGGTGTCCAGATGTCCTCGGCCTCGCAGGAGGCGCTTGCTAAGCAGAGCATCACCGCCAACCAAAAGACCTACCCCAACATCAACGAGTGCTTTGAGGCGCTCGAGTCCGGCGAGGTCGACTATGTGATCTGCGACTCCACGGCCGGCGGCTACCTTGCACGCCTGATGAGCGAGATCTCCTATGTCGGTGCGCTCGAGGCGCCCTCGACGCTTGGTGTTGCGGGCCTCTCGTCCAATGACGAACTGTGCCGTGCCGTGAGCGATGCCCTCGACGGCATCACGGTCGACGGTACGCTCGAGGCGGTCCACTGCGTCTGGTATGGCACGATGCCCTACGACCTCACCACTAAGACAGTATCTGGTGTCAACCTTCAGTCGTCTGGCTCCGCATCCTCCGGCAGCGAGTCCTCCGATTCCAACAATGAGACCGCATCCTCCGAAGAAAAATCGTCCAGCCAGGAAGACACCATCACCGACGACGACATTAACAAGCTTAATAGCTAGTTATTGCTAGGGGTGGCGTCTCCTATGCGCTAGGAGGGACGCCTCTTCACGGTTTCAACACGCATCGCCGGGCTCTCCCAACAGGGGAGCCCGGCTTTTTCGTTTCCATAAAACCAGCAGGTCAAAGACATTTTTTAGGTGCAAAACCAAAGTCGCCGTCGCTCTTCCATAGCGCACTTTGCCACAGAAAAGTGCGAGACTTCGGTATGCGGTATCAAGCAGTCGTTATTCGGGTCTTTAGGAATCCGCGTGATTAAATGCACGGCAATGGGTACATAGCCAGTACAGTAAGTCCCCGAGGCAGATTGGAGCCACGTATGGATATCAAGGTTTCTGGACGCAAGACGACGGTAACCGATGCTCTGCGTGCGCATGTGGATGAGAAGATCGGCGAGGCGCTCAAGGTTTTCGATATCGAGCCCATGACGGTCGACGTTGTACTTCGTTATGAGAAGAACCCCTCGAACCCCAACCCGGCAATCGTCGAGGTTACGGTTCGTGCCCGCGGTTCGGTAATTCGCGTTGCCGAGCACGGTGCAGATATGTACGCCGCCATCGACCTCTCTGCCGATAAGGTCACCCGCCAGCTGCGTAAGTTCAAGACCAAGGTCGTGGACAACCGCCAGGGCGGTGCCAGCGCAGCGGATGTCGCGCCGGTCGAGCGCGTCGAGGATCTGGCCGACCTGCTGCTGCCCGAGGAGGAGGACGACCTGCTCGTCCGCGAGAAGGTTATCGACGTCACCCCGATGACTGAGGAGCAGGCGCTGGTGCAGACCGATCTGCTGGGCCACGACTTCTACGTGTTCGAGAACGCGACGACCGGTCTCATCAATGTGGTGTATCACCGTAAGAATGGTGGATATGGCATCATCAAGCCCCGTATCGAAACACTTGACGAGTAAAATACGTTAACTTGCATGAGTTAACGGTTGGCGGCCATCCCATGCGGGTGGCCGCCTTTTTACGTAAGGAGTCGCTTTGATGGACAAGGCCGCATCCGCCGGTCATTCGGACCGTTGCCGCGTCGTCGTCGATACCTGCTGCGACTTTAGCCCCGAGGTCGCCGCGAACCTCGATGTCGATATCCTGGGTTTCCCCTTCATTATCGATGGCGAGGAGCGTACGGACGACATCTGGTCGAGCATGAGCCCTAAGGAGTTCTACGACCGCATGCGCGCCGGTGCCCGCGTGTCCACCTCGGCTGTGTCGCTCGGTCGCTATATCGAGTTCTTTACCGAGTGCGCCAAAGAGGGCACGCCCACGGTCTACCTGTGCTTTACCTCGGCGCTGTCGTCGAGCTACAACTCCGCGTGCCAGGCGGCAGATGCCGTGCGCGCCGAGTATCCCAACTTTGAGCTCTACGTGGTCGACAACGCTCTGCCCTGCGCGACCGGCGCGCTCTTGGCGCTCGAGGCCGTGCGCCAGCGTTCGGCGGGACTGACCGCCAAGCAGCTGGTCGACTGGGCAAACGAGGCTAAGACCTATGTCCACGGTTACTTTACGCTCGAGAGCTTTGACGCGCTGGCTGCCGGCGGCCGCATTCCGCCCGCGGCGGCACAGCTCACGGCAAAGCTCGACGTCAAACCCGAGCTGTCCTACGACCTGGCCGGCTCGCTGTCGCTGATCGGCGTCAACCGCGGCCGCAAGAAGGCGCTCAAGTCCATTCTCAAGTCGTTCCGCGAGAACTATGTGCCCGATCGCACCATGCCCATCGCCATTATGACGGCCGATGCCGAAAAGGACGGCGACTGGCTCGAGGCCGCCATCCGCAAGGAGGAAGGCTGCGCCGACGTGACCATCATCCGCAGCTCTGTGGGCCCCACCATTGGCTCGCACGTGGGCCCCGGCATGGTGGCTTGCGCGTTTTGGGGCAAGAACCGCGCCGACAAGGCGTCGCTTTCCGACCGCATCGCCCGCCGCGTGCGCGGTCAGTAGGCAAGTAACGCGGCCGTAATCGATCCCAACTCACAGCTCAAGCGCTGGCACCGAGTATTTAACCTGGTAATAACACCCAACCCAAAAGGAAAGGTTTCATGGCAAACAAGCTCTCCGTCGCATTTATCGGCACCGGAATCATGGGTGCCCCCATTGCCGGCCACATCCTGGATGCCGGCTATCCCGTCACGGTCAACAACCGCACTAAGTCCAAGGCCGCCGCGCTTATCGAGCGCGGTGCCGTTTGGGCCGATACGCCGGCAGATGCCGTGGCGAACGCCGACGTCGTCTTTACCATGGTGGGCTATCCCTCCGAGGTCGAGGAGCTCTACCTGGCGGGCGACGGCCTGCTGGCCTGCACTAAGCCCGGCGCGGTGCTGATCGACCTCACTACGAGCTCGCCCGAGCTCGCCCGTGACATTGCCGAGGCCGCCCAGGTTTCCGGCCGCATGGCGTTTGACTGCCCCGTCACCGGCGGCGAGTCGGGTGCTATCGCCGGCACGCTTACGGCTATCGTGGGCGCTACCGAAAACGACATCGCCCCGGTCCGCGACATCCTTTCCACCTTTGCGGCAAATATTTGCTGCTTCGATGGCGCTGGCAAGGGTCAGGCTGCCAAGCTTGCCAACCAGGTGTCGCTGGGCGCCTGCATGGTCGGTATGGCCGATGCGCTGGCCTTTGCCGAGCTGAGCGGCCTTGATCTGGAGAAGACCCGTCAGATGATCCTGGGCGGCACCGGCAAGTCCGGTGCCATGGAGAGCCTGGCGCCCAAGGCGCTCGACGGCGACTACAAGCCCGGCTTTATGGTCGAGCACTTCATCAAGGACCTGCGCTTGGCGCTCGCCTATGCCGACGACCGCGAGCTTGCGCTGCCCGGCGCCGACGTGGCCTTTACGCTCTACGACATGCTCGACGCTATCGGTGGCGCCAAGCTGGGCACCCAGGCCATCACGGTCCTCTATAAGGAGGAGGCCGATGCCATTGCCGCCGGTCTGGACTGGTCGCAGTATCGCCCCGAGGAGCACGGTGCTCACGAGGAAGGCTGCGGTTGCGGCGAGCATGGCGACGACCACGAGTGCGGTTGTGGCCACCACCACGGCGAGGACCACGAGTGCTGCGGCGGCCACGGCCATGACGACGGCCACGAGTGCTGCTGCGGCCACCATCACGGGGAGTAGCGCCCATGAGCTGGACGTTCGTGGTGCTTGCGCTGGTGCTCTTTCTCTTTGCGATTTACATCGGCTTTTTGTGCGGCCAGTGGGCGTGCGAAAAGCGCGTGATCACCAAGCGCGACTACTGGATTGCCAACTTTGCAGGAGCGGCGGCAGTCGTCCTGCTGACCTGGGTGTTCTCGCTGTTCCCGCTGGTGCAGTTTGCGCCGATCGGCTGGCTCGGTGGCTTTATCGCCGGTCTTAAGATGAGCTTTGGCGAGTCCGTCGGTCCGTGGCGCAAGCACGACGAGGTCTTTAACGTCAACAAGGCTCATCGAGCCGCCGCCGACGCGGGCGACGCCGAGGAGCGCCGCCGCGCACGTCGCAATGGCGCGGCCGACCGACAGCTCATCTCGGTCACCGATGACAGCAAGGGTGCTGGCAAGCACGCTAAGAAATAGTAAGAAGAGGTAACTATGGCAGAAAACAAAGACGAACAGCTCACCGACGAGGAGCTGGCTCAGCTCCAGCTGGCAGAGGAGAACGAGAACGCCGTCGATCGACTGGTCCAGGAGCTCGGCTGCCCCACGCGCCGCATCCGCCAGTTTGCCGCCCGCGTGCTGCACCTGCTTGCCGAGCGCGATCCGCAGCGCGTCGAGCCCTGCGTACCCGCGCTGATCGAGGCGCTCGACCGCCCCGAGGCGCAGACCCGCTGGGAGGCCCTCGATGCCCTGACGGCGCTCGCCACCACCTGCCCCGAGCAGCTGGGCGATGCCTTTGAGGGCGCCGAGACCGCACTGTTCGACGAGATCTCCTCCACGCTGCGCTATGCCGCCTTCCGCCTGCTGTGCGTGTGGGGCGCCACGAGTGTCGAGCGTTCGCGCGAGGCTTGGCCCATCCTGGACGAGGCCATCCAGTGCTACCACGGCGACCTTGAGTATCGCGATATGCTCGGTTGCCTGTACGAGTTTTGCCAGGGCGAGATCGACGCCGAGGTTGCCGAGAAGCTTGCGCTGCGCCTTAAGTTCGATGCCGAGAACGGCAAGGGCAGCTATCTCAAGGCGCGTTCGAGCGAGATTTGCGAAATGCTTGTTAAACGTTTTGGCCTGGATCTCTCCAAAAAGAAGAAGCGTGCTAGCGTTAAAAAATCTGACGACGCCGAAGACGAGGAGTAACAGATTATGGCGCACGATGTAGTCCTGATTCCCGGTGACGGCATCGGTCCCGAGATTACGCAGGCCATGCGCCGCGTGGTCGAGGCCACCGGTGTCCAGATCAACTGGAACGTCCAGGAGGCCGGTGCCGGCGTCATGGACGAGTTTGGCACGCCGCTGCCCCAACATGTGCTCGATGCGGTCGCCGAGACCAAGGTTGCCATCAAGGGCCCCATCACCACGCCGGTCGGCACGGGCTTCCGCAGCGTTAACGTCGCCCTGCGCAAGCACTTCGACCTGTACGCCTGCGTGCGCCCCTGCCTGTCGCAGCCGGGCGACGGCTCGCGCTTCCGCGACGTCGACCTGGTCATCGTGCGCGAGAACACCGAGGACCTTTACGCCGGCATCGAGTTCGATGAGGGCGCTGCCGAGGTCGAGGAGCTCTCGCGGCTTGTCGAGCGTTCGGGCCAAAAGACCTTCGCCGCCGATTCCGCGATTTCGATCAAGCCGATCTCCATCGCCAAGAGCCGCCGTATTGTGGAGTACGCCTTTGAGTACGCCCGCCGCTGCGGCCGCAAGAAGGTAACGGCCGTGCACAAGGCCAACATCATGAAGGCGACCGACGGCCTGTTCCTGCGCGTTGCGCGCGAGGTGGCCGCTAACTATCCCGATATCGAGTTCAACGACAAGATCGTCGACGCCACCTGCATGGGTCTGGTCCAGAACCCCAATGACTTCGATGTCCTGGTGCTGCCCAATCTGTACGGCGACATCGTCAGCGACCTGTGCGCCGGCCTGGTAGGCGGCCTGGGTATGGCCCCCGGCTCCAATATCGGTGCCGACTGCGCCATCTTTGAGGCAACGCACGGCTCCGCGCCCGATATTGCGGGCCAGGATATCGCCAACCCCACGGCCGAGATTCTGTCTGCGGCTATGATGCTCGACCACCTGGGCGAAAACGACGCGGCCAACCGCATTCGCGCCGCCGTCTCTGCCACGCTCGACGAGGGCGAGCAGGTTACCGGCGACGTACGTCGTGCCCAGACCGGCTCCGTCGAGGGCGCTGTGGGCACGCAGGCCTTTGCCGATGCCGTTATCGCGCACCTGGCCTAAGACATGCAGGCCGCAAACGCCTAAATAGTACTTAAGTGTTTGCGTATAACCTAAGAATCAATACGCCCGGCGCCTCGTCGGGCGTATTCTATTGAGGACTATGTTTCCTAACAAGGAGTAACTGATATGGGTCTGATTCAAAAGAAGGACGAGAAGGACGAGATCGACGGCATCCAGATCATCGAGCGCGGCGAAGGCCCCGACGGTGATGAGGACGAGAAGATCGACCTGGT
Source organism: Collinsella sp. (assembly GCA_018363345.1). GTDB lineage: Bacteria > Actinomycetota > Coriobacteriia > Coriobacteriales > Coriobacteriaceae > Collinsella. Next base: position 71,908 of record JAGZNZ010000001.1, read on the forward strand.
CGCCGGTACGTCTGCCGAGCATATTGCCGCCGGTACGACGGCCGAGGAGGAGGACGCCCGTCTGGAGGCTCAGATTGCCGCGGATGCCGCTGACGAGAATCTGATGCCCGAGGAGCAGGACGAGGACGATTCCGACGCGGACGACCACGCATCCAAGCACAAGAAGACGATGATTGCCGCCTTCGTGGTTGCCGTCGTTATCGCTGCCGTGGTCGGCTTCTTTATTGGCAATGGCGGCTTTGGCGGCAAGGGCATCGGCTCGGCGACCCTCACCGAGGATCAGCTCGATTCGACCGTGGCAAGCTATAGCTACAACGGCAAGAAGAGCGACATCACCGCGCGCGAGGCCATCGAGAGCCAGTACAGCCTCGATACCGTCAAGGATAGTGATGGCAACTACACCGCTCCTTCTGCCGACGTCATCCTGTCCTACGTACGCAACAAGATCCTGCTCGACGCTGCCGAGGACGAGGGCATCACCGTCTCTTCTAAGGAGATGAAGCAGTACGCCGAGGATTCCATCGGCACCTCCGACTACAAGACCATGGCAAAACAGTACGGCGTGTCCAAGGACCAGGCCAAGCAGATCGTCCGCCAGTCCGCGACGCTGCAGAAGCTCTACAAGAAGAAGGTGGGCGATAGCTCCGCAAGCATGCCGACTGCTCCGACCGAGCCTTCTGACGGCAACGAGGACACCGCGAGCAAGGACTACGCCGACTACATCATCAACCTTGCCGGCGACGAGTGGGATAGCGAGAAGGGCACCTGGAAGGACGCCGATGGCACCTACGCTAAGGCCTTTGCCGACGATGCCTTTACGGCCGATAGCGCGACCTATAAGCAGGCCATGACCGCCTATTATACCGCCTACCAGCAGTACTCTTCGCAGGCTTCGAGCGCCAGCTCCAAGTGGACTGAGTATGCTAACGGCCTCTATGCCAAGGCCAACATCAGCATCTACGGCCTGTTTGCGTAAAGATTGCCTGAGCTTTCGAGTACGAAGCCGATATATTTGATTGAGCCCGCTAGAACGAACACCGTTCTAGCGGGCTTTTTGCGTTGAGGGCGTGATTGACGGCTTAATTATGGCTATTCATCTTTAAGTCCAAAAAGGCTATCGGCTTCATCGTCGGATATATATTCAAGTACATCGCCCGGTTGGCAGTCGAGTGCCCGGCATATCGCGTCAAGAGTTGAAAAACGTATGGCAGAAACCTTGCCCGTCTTAATGCGTGACATATTGACCTGGGAGATGCCCACGCGTTCCGCAAGCTCTTTGGATGAGATCTTGCGTTCGGCGAGCATGCGGTCAAGCCGCAGAATAATCATAGATCCCCCTAGAGCAATTCGTCATCTTGTTTTTGCAGGATATACCCGTAGCGGAAGACGCTGGCAATCAGGCAAATAATCAGGCCTGCAAAGAGCATGGAGGGCTCGAATAGCTGGCCGACGAACGCATCCGTAAAGCTGCCGCCAAATCCTGAGAGTATCATTCCCGTGATTACGGCACCAAGAAGCCTCACGGCAACGCCGCCGATTAGGAATAAATGTCCTACTCGACGAAGTGTGTGGTTGCATTCAAGGTCAAAGGGCCTGCCTTCCTTTTCAATGTTGAAGAAAAGCCTGCGCACGCTTAGCGCGATGGTAAGCGCGAGGCATGTCATCATGGCGCTCCCTATGGCAGTATGACCGTCGTGCGCGACAAGCATAAGAGGGGTCTGTGCGCTGGTGCCGACGAGAGCGAGAAACGGTCCTTCGCCAGCCTTAAGCTCTACGGATTGAAGACAGAACCCTTGGGAGAGGCTAGGCAATATGAGCAGAAGGTCGATTGCGATGACTGCGAGGAGTCCCAGAGCGAGCGCCACGGTGGTGCAGATTGTGGCCCATTTGCAGATGTGAGTGAGCTTCCTCAGCTCGGCGATTGCCTGTTCGCGGTTGATGGGTTCATTCGATTTGGATGCGTTCCAGCGGATCATAGCTCCTCCAACCAACCGTCTTGGATGATACTTAAATCTTATAACATACTTAACGATAAACGATAAACAATTACAGATTTGAGTAAGTAATATTTGTAAGACGAATAGCGAGAGCTTATGGCACATTCAGGGAGTGGGAGTTTGGCGCGCGGGGGATGGACGAGTATTGAAATATCCTGCAACCGTACAAGTGCTTCATCGGGTTTCCCAATTCATCCGGGAAAACGGCCGTAAACGATTGCAAATAACCGTTGAGCGGTCGAAAACTACCGTTCACCGATAATCTCAAAACTGGTTCTAACTGGTATTAAGTCAAAAAGACCAATTCACATATCTTCACAATGACCTGCAATTTTTCTACACGCTATTTTTAGCCACCCTGCGTTGTTTAGACATAAAAATAGTTCCGATCTTTTGCCAAAGCATTTCGAAACGGTTTCAAAACTGCAGGTAGAAGTGTTAACGAGCGGTGAACGGTCGATTTATCACCGTGAGCGGTGCAAAAACGTTTTACTGTATAAATCAACGAAAGCGTCCTCTTCTGGGGTGATATAGTGACAACAACACGTCACGTGGTTACTACCAGTTTAGAAACCACTGGTCTTCAAAGAACGCTTTCCAAGAAGCTTTAAGGGCGAGCGCCCGCTGGCTTCCGAAAATCATCGGACTCAGATTGTACACACCTTCGGAAGGGAAATTTGAATGGTTGGCTTTATTCTTACCGGTCATGGACAGTTCGCACCCGGCCTCGCAAGCGCTATTGCTATGGTTGCCGGCGACCAGCCCGCTTTTACCGTTGTTCCTTTTGAGGGCGACCAGGCTGCTTCCTACGGTGAGGATCTCCGCGCCGCTATTACCGCCATGCGCGAGGAGTGCGATGGCGTGCTCGTCTTTACCGACCTGCTTGGCGGCACCCCGTTCAACCAGTCGATGATGATTGCCCAGGATGTCGACAACGTCGAGGTTCTGACTGGCTCCAACCTTCCCATGGTTATTGAGCTTCTGTTCCTCCGAGGCAATGCCACGCTCGCCGAGCTTGGCGAGCAGGCCGTGACCGTTGGACAGACGGGCGTCACCGCCCAGACGGTCGCATCCGTTGCCGGCTCCGAGGAAGAGGATATCTTCGGCGACGAGGACGGCATCTAATGGCCGATTTCGGAGCCAACGTCCTGAGCTCCTCGGTCGCCCTTTTAGGCCTGCTTGTCATCATGGGCTTGATTTACACCATCTGGTCGCAAATCAACATGAAGAAGAAGCAGAAGTACTTCAAGGAGCTGCACACCGAGCTCAAGCCGGGTCAAGAGGTTCTTTTCGCCGGCGGTATCTACGGAACCGTCAAAGGCATCGAAGGCGAGAAGGTCCAGATCAAAGTCCGATCCGGAGCCGTCGTAGATGTTTCGCGTTACGCGATTCAGGAGATCAAGTAACTGTCGTCAGCAAATAACGAAAGGAAGCTGATCAACATGGCAGAACCCAACATTCTTCTTACCCGCATCGATAACCGACTGGTTCATGGTCAGGTTGCCACCCAGTGGAACTCCACCCTGGGCTCCAACCTCATCCTCGTCGCCAACGACGACGTGGCGTCCAACACCATGCGCCAGAACCTCATGAAGATGGCCGCTCCCGCCGGCGTCGCTACGCGTTTCTTCTCTCTGCAGAAGACCATCGACGTCATTGGCAAGGCGAGCCCGCGCCAGAAGATCTTCATCGTGGCCGAAACACCGGAAGACGTGCTTACGCTCGTCAAGGGCGGTGTGCCTATAAAGAAGGTAAACATCGGCAACATGCACATGTCGGAAGGAAAGCGCCAAGTCGCCACCTCCGTCGCAGTTAACGACGAGGATGTCGCTGCGTTTAAAGAGCTGCAGGAATTGGGGGTGGAGTTGGAGATCAGGCGCGTTCCGAGCACGCCTGTTGAGGACACGAGCAAGCTCTTCTCGTAATCCTCGTGATCCACGTTGTCAGGAGTGAAACCCTGACGTTCTGTACGTGAAATCCAAAGTGCGTACATACATTTTGAAAGGAGGAGCAAGATGGAATACTCGATCATCCAGATCGCTCTGGTCTTCGTCGTCACGTTCATCGCGGCAATCGACCAGTTTGACTTCCTCGAGTCTCTCTATCAGCCCATCGTCACCGGCGCCGTCATCGGTCTTATCCTTGGCGACCTTAACACCGGTCTTCTCGTGGGTGGTACCTATCAGCTCATGACGATCGGCAACATGCCGATCGGAGGCGCTCAGCCGCCTAACGCCGTCATCGGCGGCATCATGGCAGCCATTCTCGCTATCGCCACGGGCCTCGAGCCCAACGCGGCAGTCGGCCTCGCCATTCCGTTCGCTCTGCTTGGCCAGCTTGGCGTTACCCTGGTCTTCACGCTTATGTCCCCGCTTATGTCCACGGCCGATAACATGGCTCACAACGCGGACACCAAGGGCATCGAGCGCCTGAACTACTTCGCCATGGCTCTGCTCGGCCTGATCTTCGCTGTCGTCGTCACCCTGTTCTTCATCGCTGGCGCTACCATCGGTCAGACCATCGCTTCTGCCATCCCGACTTGGCTGCAGACCGGTCTCTCCGCTGCAGGCGGCATGATGCGCTTCGTCGGCTTCGCCGTCCTGCTCAAGGTTATGATGAACCGCGATATGTGGGGCTTCTTCCTCATGGGCTTTGGCCTCGCGCTCATCACCGTTGCCAACGATTCGCTGGCAACCCCTGCTCTGCTCATCCTCGCTCTCATCGGCTTCGGCATCGCTTTCTGGGACTTCCAGCAGCAGACCGAGCTGAAGGGTGCAGCTGTCTCTGACGGAGGTGACTTCGAAGATGGCATCTAATGAGTATGTGATCCCGGAGCACTACGAGGATCTCACTCCTGCTCCGCAGCTCGACCAGAAGACCCTCAACAAGATGGCTTGGCGCTCCTGCTTCCTGCAGGCATCGTTCAACTACGAGCGCATGCAGGCCGCTGGCTGGCTTTACTCCATCATCCCCGGTCTGGAGAAGATCCACACCAACAAGAACGACCTCGCGGCTTCCATGAGCCACAACCTGGAGTTCTTCAACACCCACCCGTTCCTTGTCACCTTTGTTATGGGCATCGTGCTTTCGCTCGAGCAGAACAAGGTTGACATCCCCACGATCCGCGCCGTCCGCGTCGCCGCAATGGGCCCGCTCGGTGGTATCGGTGACGCCCTGTTCTGGCTGACGCTCGTGCCTATCACGGCCGGCATCACCTCCAACATGGCCATCAACGGCAACGCCGCTGCACCGATCATCTTCCTGGTGATCTTCAACGTCGTCCAGTTCGCTCTGCGCTTCTGGCTCATGAACTGGTCCTACAAGCTTGGCACCAGCGCTATTGACGCTCTGACCGCCAACATGCAGGCCTTCACGCGTGCCGCTTCCATCATGGGCGTCTTCGTCGTCGGTTGCCTGGTCGTCACCATGGGTGGCACCCAGATCAACCTCCAGATCCCCAACGGCACCACCCGTGGTCTCTCCGCTACTACCGTGATCGTCTCCGAGAAGGAGGCCGAGAACTTCACCGGTATGGAGGGCATCGATACCGAGACCGCTGAGGCCGGTACCATCGCCATGACCGATAAGGACGGCAACGCCCTTACCGCTTCCGATGCCGACGGCAACGCTGTCGAGTGCGGCGTCACCGATCTGGGTAACGGCATGGAGTCCGTGACCTACGGCACCGTTACCGAGGATCCGGTCAACTTCTCTGTTGCCGACACCCTCAACACCATCGTCCCGAAGCTCGTCCCGCTTATGCTTACGCTGCTGCTTTACTACATGTTCGCTAAGCACAGCTGGACCCCGACCAAGGGCATTCTCCTGCTCTTCGTCCTTGGCATCCTGGGCGCTGGCCCGCTTGGTCTCTGGCCGAGCATCTGGTAAGGCTCTAGCTTGAGGGGTGTGTCCCTACGCGGCTCACACCCCGACCCCTTAAGCCATGTGTATGTTAAAAGCCGCGTGCTCGAAAGAGCGCGCGGCTTTTGTTTTCTTAATGATTCGGGTGTGGCAGACAGATAATGCATAACACCCTAGGTAGTTAGCCGAATTCGAGCAAAAGGGAGGATAGGATGGCGATCGGAGCGCGTAAGCAACCGCTGTACGATCAGCTGGTCGATATTCTGACCGAAAAGATTGACCATGAATATCGCGCCGGTGACATGATTCCTTCCGAGCGCGAACTTTCGGAGCGCTATGGTCTCTCGCGCACTACGGTACGCCTGGCTCTGCAGGAACTGGAGCGTTTAGGACTGGTGGTTCGGCAGCACGGTCGCGGTACCTTTGTGACCGACCGTTCGGCAAAAGCAACCAATCTTATGCAGTCCTACAGCTTTACCGAGCAGATGCGCGCGATGGGTCGAGAACCCGAGACCACGATTCTCGAGTTTTGCGAGATGGAGGCCGATAAGAATCTGGCCGAGCATATGGGATTGCGCATCGGTGATCGCATTTTTAAGCTCAAGCGTCTTCGCTCTGCCGACAACATGCCCATGATGGTCGAACGCAGCTATCTACCGGTTCGTCAATTTCTGTCCCTAAAGCGACCGCTGCTGGAGCGTAAGCCGCTTTACGATGTGATTGAGCAGGACTTTCAGCAAAAGATTCGCGTGGCCGAAGAGGAGTTCTATGCGAGCATAGCCCGTCCCACCGATGCCCACCTTTTGGGAATTGTCGAGGGCTCGCCTGTGCTCGATTTGGTCAGGACTACGTATAACGAGTCAAACGAGGTAGTGGAGTACACACTCTCGGTTGCTCGTGCCGATCAGTTTAAATACAAGGTTTACCACCAGCGCAGTAACTAGTGCTCGCATCGTTTCCATATGGTGATTCTTTGCATTTAACTGGTTACTACCAGATAACCAACCGAAGTGTATAATTGCACGTCAGAGGATTACTTCTAGAGAGAGGTATTAGAAATGTTCGAGAAGAGTGTCGAGGAGCTCACCGAGCTCGGCGCCCAGATCACCACGGCCGAGATTGCTCAGCAGCCCGAGCTTTGGCGTGATACGCTCAACATCTATCGCGAGAACAAGGAGGCCATCGAGGCCTTCCTGGCCGAGGCTCGCGCTATGGGCGAGGGTCGTCTGTCCGTTGTCTTCACCGGTGCCGGTACGTCCGACTACGTTGGCGATACCTGCGCCCCGTACCTGCGTCACGCTGGCAACACTGATCTCTACGACTTTAAGCCCATCGCCACGACCGACATCGTGAGCGCCCCGCGCGACTTCCTGCGCGCCGAGGATCCCACGCTCGTGGTTTCCTTTGCCCGCTCTGGCAACAGCCCCGAGAGCCTTGCCGCCGTTGCCGTTGCCAAGGAGCTCGTCCACAACGTCAAGTTCCTCAACATCACCTGTGCTCCCGAGGGCAAGCTTGCCGTCGAGTCTGCCGATGATCCCAATGCGCTGACGCTGCTCATTCCGCGCGCCAACGACAAGGGCTTCGCCATGACCGGTTCTTATTCCTGCATGACCCTGCTCTCCACCCTTATTTTCGACACTGCCTCTGACGAGCAGAAGGCCGAGTGGGTCGAGACGATTGCCAAGATGGGCGAGGAGGTCATCTCCCGTGAGCCCGAGATCGCCGATTACCTGGCTGGCGATTTCAACCGCGTGACCTACTTGGGTTCTGGCTCCTTCGGTGGCCTTGCTCAGGAGAGCCAGCTCAAGATCCTCGAGCTCGCTCACGGTCTGGTCGCTACTTCCTACGACACCTCCATGGGCTATCGTCACGGACCTAAGTCCTTCGTCGACGATAAGACGCTCGTCTTCGTGTTCGTCAACAACGACGCCTACACCCGTCAGTACGACATCGACATCCTAAACGAGATCGGTGGCGACGAGATCGCTCAGCACACCATCGCCGTTCAGCAGGAAGGTGCCACCGTCTATGAGGGTGAGTCCTTCACCTTTAAGGGCTACGAGGCACTTCCCGAGGGTTACCTTGCTCTGCCGTTCGTGATGTTTGCCCAGGCTATCAGCCTGCTCAACTCCGTCCGCGTGGGCAACACGCCCGATACGCCGAGCCCCACCGGCACGGTCAACCGCGTGGTTAAGGGCGTGACGATTCACCCCTTCACCGCTTAATCGCGTCCCCCTGTAAGGGCGCCCGTCCGCTCATAACGGCGGGCGGGCGCTTTTTGTTTTACGTGAGCTGGGTATAAGCATTACCACAGTCAACTGCTTTAGAAGCGAGGAGTGCATATGAGCACGTACGCAATTAAGGCTGACAAGTTCTTCTTGCCGGCAGGCCCGCAACTGGGCGGCTATCTTATGGTCGAGGATGGCGTTTTTGGCGCCTGGCAGGCCGACGAGCCCTCTTGCGAGATTAAGGACTACACGGGATCGTGGATCGCACCGGGTATGGTCGATACTCACATCCATGGCTTCTACAACCACTCAACTACCGATAACGATCCCGAGGGCATCGATATCAGCTCAACCGAGCTCGCCCGTCGCGGTACCACCAGCTGGCTGCCCACGACGTTCACCGATGGCGTCGAACAGATCAAGGACGCCTGCGCTGCTATCGCCAAGGCGGACGAGGGCCGCGGCCCCGACTTCTGCGGTGCCCGCATTCAGGGCATCTACCTGGAGGGCCCCTTCTTTACCATGAAGCACGTGGGCGCGCAGAACCCCGCTTACCTGATTGACCCCTCCGAGGAGGTTTTCGACCAGTGGCAGGAGGCTGCGGGCGGTCGCATCGTTAAGAGCGCCATGGCCGCCGAGCGCGACGGTGCCGCTGCTTATGCGGCTGCTCTGAACGCCAAGGGCGTGGTGACCAGCATCGGTCACTCCGACGCCACCTACGATGAGTGCATCGCCGCTGTCAATGCCGGTGCCAGCTGCTTTACGCATACCTATAACGGCCAGCGCGGTCTGCATCACCGTGAGCCCGGTGTCGTGGGTGCTGCCATGTCCACGCCCGAGACCTACGCCGAGATCATCTGTGACGGCAAGCACGTAAACCCTGCCGCCATCAAGGCGCTGCTGCAGGCAAAGGGCTGGCAGCACACGGTACTCATCACCGACTGCCTGGGTTGCGGCGGCATGCCCGAGGGCAGCTACACCAGTGGCGGCATGGACGTCATCATGAAGGACAACCTGTGCTGGCTCGCCGACGGCAAGAGCATTGCCGGCTCGGTGCTCACGCTTGCCCAGGGCGTCAAGAACATCGTCGACTGGGGCATCGCCAGCGCCGATATCGCCATTCGCATGGCAACTGAGGTGCCGGCACGCTCCGCGCACATCGAGGATAAGTGCGGCAGCATCATGCCGGGTCGCGACGCCGACTTTGTCGTGTTCGACCATGAGCTCACCCTCGTCGAGACGTATGTTGGCGGCCAGAGCGTCGGCAACGCCTTTACCGAGTAACGATAGAAAAGACGGCGGGCCCGAATCTGCTCGGACCCGCCGTATGGGTTAAACGCTCAAAAGCACCTTTACAGTTACAGCTTGTTAGCGATCTTCTTTGCCGTGCGCTTAACGCCGGCTACCAGGCCTCCTGCAGGATGCTCTTTCTCGTATGCTAGGCGCTTCTCGCGCTTGGCGTACTCTTCGACGATGATATCGCCGTACTCATCTTCGATTTTGTCGAAGAAATCGACGGCTCCCTTAATCTCTTCGGCAGTTGGGTGTCCCTTCTGGACGCCGCCGGCGAGCTTGAACGGCCCCCACGTATCAAAGCCGGGGCAGCCGTAGACACCCATAAAGATGGCCTGCCTCATGCGGCAGATGCCATCGATATCCTTGCCGTACCACTTGTTTTTGCCACCGTAGGTCATAAGGCCAAACACCTTGTCCTGCGGCTGCAGCACGTTCGTGAGCACGCGCGCCATATCTTTGTCGATCTCGGAGTAATAGATGCCCGTGGCGACGCCGATCAGATGGTATTCGTGCAGGTCGGGGTACTCGTTTTTACCGAGTGACTTCACGTCGAGGGTATCGATCTCGGGGTGCGCCTCGACGATGGCGTCCACGAGCTTTTTCGTATTGCCGTGGTGGCGTGAGGCATAAAGGATGATGGTTCGCATAAGAAGGCCTTTCAGCTGTAATTGCATCAATGTCTGTATGGTACCCCGTTGCATGGCTGGGAAACCGGACGCATCGATGAACGTGCGGGTTTGTCCTTTGGTCAGGGCCGAGACGGGTTCTTGCGAGCAAAAAGCAGTTGTTCGAAAGGATGGACAATGGAATACGCTCTCTCCAACGATTCGATTTCTATCAAGGTCTCCACGGCCGGCGGCTCGTTTACCTCGATTGAGGCTGGAGGTCGCGAGTACTTGTGGCAGGGCGATCCCGCCGTGTGGTCCGGCCAGGCACCGATTTGCTTCCCGATTTGCGGAGGCTTGCGCGATAACAGCGCCATGACGTTTGCCGGACATCATGTGAAGCTCGCCCGCCACGGCTTTGCGCGCAAGCAGGAGTGGAAGCTGTTGAGCCAAAACGTAAACGAGTTGGCGATGTGCCTGGCATCCGAGGATAACGCTGCATTGCTGAGCGATTATCCGTATCCGTTTAAGCTTGTCGCCCGCTATACGCTCGAGGACGCCGCCGTGCGCGTCTCCTATGAGGTTACTAACGAGGGCACCGAGGACATGCCGTTCTTTATCGGTGGACACCCCGGCTTTAGGTGTCCGCTCGACGAGGGCGAGGCCTATACGGACTACGAGTTGCGTTTTGAGAAAGACGAGGCTGCGGAGCTCTGCACCGCCGTTCCCTCGACCGGATTGATTGATGTGGACAGGCGCTCCAAGAACCCCATGGTGGGAAAGACGCTGCCTTTGTCGCATGAGCTCTTCGATTTTGCGGAGACCATCTTTGACGTGCTCGAGAGCCGTCAGGTCACGCTTTCCAAAAAGGGCGAGGACAAGGGCGTTCGCCTGAGCTTTGAGGGCTTCCCGTACCTCATTGTGTGGAGCAAGCCCGAGGGTGATTTTGTGGCAGTTGAACCCTGGGGCGGCCTCTCGACCTGTTCCGATGAGGATGACGTGCTTGAGCACAAGCGCGGCTGCCTTATCGCCAAGCCCAAAGAAACTATCGTGCGCTCGTTCACGATTGAGATTCTGTAATTCCGTTTTTGTCGACTCGTATCGCGAGGCATAAGGAGCCTGCGAGATAAGGAGCTAAAAATGATCCTCACCGTTACGATGAACCCGTCTGTCGATACGCGCTATCAGCTCGATGAGCTCATTATCGACGACGTCAACCGCGTGACGCCCGAAAAGACCGCCGGCGGCAAGGGCCTTAACGTGGCCCGTGTGCTGGGTCAGCTGGGCGACGACGTTGTGGCAACCGGTCTGCTCGGCGGCCACATGGGCGCCTACATGGCCGAGCTCATGGATGCCAACGGCATTAAGAATGATTTTGTACCCATCAAGGGCGAGACTCGTATTTGCCTCAACATCCTCCACGCCGGCAACCAGACCGAGCTGCTCGAGAGCGGCCCGACAATTGCCCCCGAGGAGCTCGATGCCTTTACCGCCAAGTTTACTGAGCTTGCGGGCAAGGCCGACGTCGTTACCATTTCGGGTTCGCTGCCCCGCGGTGTCGAGGCAGACTACTACGCCAAGATTACGGGCATTGCCGAGAACGCCGGCGCCAAGGTACTGCTCGATACTTCGGGTGCCTCGCTTGAGGCTGCGCTCAAGTCCGAGGTCAAGCCCGAGCTGGTTAAGCCTAACCTGACCGAGATCAACGGCCTTCTGGGCACGAGCTTTACCACCGACGATGTGGACGAGCTCCGCGCCGCGCTCGCCTCTGACGCCCGCTTCTCCGATATCCCCTGGGTCGTCGTGTCCATGGGCGCTGCCGGCTCCGTTGGCTTCCACAATGGCCGTGCGTTCCGCGCCAAGACCCCCGATATCCCCGCCGTTAACGCTACGGGCTCTGGTGATTCGACCATTGCCGGCTTCGCACATGCGATTGCTGCCGGCGCCGACGACGAGACGGTGCTGCGTACCGCCAACACCTGCGGCAAGCTCAATGCCATGGATCCCATGACTGGCCACTTGGTTATGGATCGTTGGGACGAGGTTTACAACGGCGTTGTCGTGACCGAGCTGTAGGAGCTTGTGCTGCGGCCCCGGCATCGGTTGCTAGCTCATGTCGACGACAAGTGCAGTAGCATTATGCCGGGGCGCGACGCCGACTTTGTCGTGTTCAGTCCCGACCTTACCCTAGTCGAGACGTAGGTGGGCGGCAACAGCTTTGGTAATGCGTTTATCGAGTAGCCGCCAAAGAAACGATCCGAGAGGGGATTTAGATGATTTACGGTGCATTGGGCGATATCGAGGAATACCGCGGAATGCTCAAGGGCCTCGATGTGCTGATTGACTGGTTCGAGGAGAACGATCCGGCGAAGCTCGAGGTCGGCAGCCATCCGATTCTGGGCGACAAGGTCTTTGCGAACGTCATGGCTCCCACGACGCGTCCCGAAGGCGAGGCTCACTATGAGACGCATCAGCGCTATCACGACCTGCAGATCGACGTCGAGGGTCGCGAGGCCTTTAAGGTTGCCACGGGCAGCCTGACGCTGGTTCAGGAGTTTGACGAGAAGGACGACTACGATCTGGTCGATTCCGACGCTTCGATCGCCGGCGATCTTGCCGACGACAAGTTCGCGCTGTTTGTTGCCGGCGAGCCTCACATGCCCACGCTCGAGTTTCCGGGCGATGGCGCACAGCCGGTCAAAAAGATTTGCTTTAAGCTGCTTGCAGATGCTTACTGGGAGGAGTAGCGAGCTACTCGGCTGAGTTGTTCGTATGCTGGCGTGATTCCATTGAGGGGCGCGCTTGAGCCCCGTTAATCGCGGTTCCCTTGGGGATTGCGGTTGGCGGGGCTTTTTGTTGAGTAGGGGAGTTGCCGGCGGCGTTGTGCTTGGATTGGCGGATATGCGCCCGAAATTGGCAACAAAAAAGCCGCCCGAAGGCGGCTATCTTGTGCAATGGAGCCAGCGACCGGGCTCGAACCGGTGACCCCCGCTTTACGAGAGCGGTGCTCTACCAACTGAGCTACGCTGGCGGCCATATGGTGACGCAACTGAGGCGTCAACGGCTGTCTATGATACGGGACATCGCAAATCCGCGCAAGTGTTCTGACGGCTTTTCTCACTTTAAATGCACTAATATTGGAGACGCGATGTCTTGCTCTTACGGGTCTCAAACAGAATGGGGCAGCGATGACTCAACCCAAGATTCTTCTCGCACGCATCGACGACCGTTTCATTTACGGACAAGACGTTGAGCTGTGGAACGAAGCCGTGGGTTCCAACCTTGTCCTAATCGTCAACGATGAGATCGCGGCAGATTCGCGCCAATGGGCACCCATGAGGGTGGCGGCGCCAGAAGGCGTTTGGACGCGGTTTTTCTCGGTGCAAAGGACCATCGACGTCATTCATACCGCAACGCCTCGCCAATTGATTCTGATCATGGTGGCCTCACCCTCCGATGCGCTCGCGCTGGTTAAGGGCGGTGTGCCGATCGCCAAGATCAGCATTGGTCATATGCAGGCAGGGGAGGGCAAGCGTCCCGCAACGCCCGCAGTTGCCGTAGACGACACAGACGTCGCTGTTCTCAGAGAGCTGCAAAAGCTCGGCATAGAACTAGAAATCCGCTATCTCCCCAGTTCCGCCCCCGACCCCATCGGCAATCTGTTCAACTGATCCCTTGGGGACGGAGGAAAACGGATCATTTTGCCTTCGTAGGGGATCTGTGTGGCGCTGTCCGCCAAAACTATGCCGGTTTACTACGATGAATTGCTTATCGCCGAGCATGCCAAATTTGCAGAGAATAAAACCGCAGGTAGACGAGTTGCTAATTTTTTATAAACCAGCGCGTGGTCGGACATAGTGGGTTCATCGTAGTAATTCGGCATAGTTTTGTTATGTCACCAATTCGGTGGCATCGAAAAGAAGGATTTAGGCATGAAGCAGCGCCCGTTGGCGGTGGTGCCGGCGGGCGTTGCTGTGCGAGATGTCGCGTTGTGGGCCTAGTGCCTCATAAAGTGGTATTCGATCATATTGCTGTAGGGGTGACCCGGACCCACAATGCCCTGCGGGAACAGCGGCTGGTGCGGCGTGTCGGGGTACATCTCGGCCTCGAGGGCAAAGCCGGCGCCCCAGCCATAGTTGGCATCGTCCTTGGCGTGCTCGTCGCCCAGCCAGTTGCCGGTGTAGAGTTGCACGCCCGGGGCGGTGGTGTAGTAGTCCAGCTCACGACCGGTCCACATCTCCTCGACATGTAGGGCGCGACGCAGGTTGCGGCCGTACTGATAGCCATCGATGCACAGGCAGTGATCGTAGCCACGGGCCTGCTTAATCTGCGGATCGTCGGCCTCCATGCCGGGAGCGACGGGGTGCAGCTCGCGAAAGTCAAACGGTGTTCCCTCGACCGGAGCAATCTCGCCGGTAGGGATGTTCTGCTCGTTAATGGGCAGGTAGTGAGTGGCGTTAGCAACAAAGAAGTGCTCACAGTCCATGCCGGCGTTATGACCGGCAAGGTTAAAGTACGTGTGGTTGGTCATGGACACGTAGGTGGCGCGGTCGCTCTCGCAGCCATACTCGATACGGAAACGTCCGGTGTGCGTCACGGTAAACACGGCCGTAAAGGTGCGGTTGCCGGGGAGACCCAGCTCGCCATCCTCAAGCGAGGTGGTCATGCGCACGGCATTGTGGACCTCGTCGAGTTCAACATCCCATACGCGCTTGTGCAGACCATGCTCAAGATCGCTGTGCAGGTTGTTGACGCCTTCGTTGGCCGGCATATGCCAGTCCGTGCCGTCGATGGTGATCGTGGCACTCGCAGTGCGGTTGGCCACGGGGCCGATGGTCGCGCCAAAGCAGGCGGGGTTGTCAAAGTAATCCTCGAGCTTATCGAAGCCCAGCACCACATCGCGCACGTTGCCGGGAATGTCGGGCACATCGATGCCCAACACGGTGGCGCCATAGTCCATAATGCGAACGCAGATCTCGGGCCCGTTGAGGGTGTAGCGATGAACGGGGGTACCGCACGGCGCGGTGCCGAAAAGCTCGGAAGTGATCATTTGGTTCCTAACATCGAGGTATTTCGGACAAACTGTAGCGCGAACAGGCGAGATTATCACTACACCCCACTAAAGCAGGGGGTATTTTTCTCAAAAAAGTGATGATTGGGGCTGTGTGGGCGCTCATTTTTTGGCGCGCGATTCTGATACAATTTGTTCGTTACTGTTTGAACGGTATGCGCGCATAGAACAGCGAGGATTCATCGTGATTAAGACAGAGCGACAGGATAAGGTTCGTCAGCTGCTCGAAGAGCAGGGCACGGTCTCGGTTAAGGAGATTTCGGATGCGCTGGGCGTTTCGGACATGACGATTCGCCGCGACCTCGAAGAACTTGCGAGTCTGGGTGAGATCGAGCGTGTGCACGGCGGCGCCCGCAGTGCGCAGGGTCGTCCCCACGCTATGTTGCGCCATGAGTATTCGCACAGCGAAAAGCGCACCAAGCATGCCGAGGAAAAACTGCAGATCGCACGCCGTGCTGTGGAGCTTATCGAGGAGGGCTCTACTATCTTTTTGGGCACGGGTACCACGGTTGAGCAGATGGCCTCGTTGCTGCCGGCGTTTCGCCTGCGCATCGTGACCAATTCGCTTTCGGTGTTTAACCTGCTCGAGGCGCGCGAGGACTGCGACCTGTGCCTCGTGGGCGGCATGTACCGTCGCCGCACTGCCGCTTTTGTGGGGCCAACGGCCGAGGACACCCTGCGTGCGCTGGGCATCGATGCGGCGTTTATCGGCGCCAACGGTATCTTGGACGGTGACGTATCCACATCCAACATGGACGAGGGCCGTATCCAGCAGCTCGCCTTTAGCAAGGCCGACTCGCGCTATCTGATCGCCGATTCCAGCAAGATCGGCAAGCGCGACTTCTATACCTTCTGTCGCCTGGATAACTTGGACGCCGTGGTGTGTGAGCCGAGTATCGCCGCCGAGGATCGTGCCGCCATCGAGGAACACACGCGGGTCATCTGCTAGCTAGCGCTGTGGGCTATACGTTTGCCCTGCCGTGGCGAGGGATTGGCGTGTCAACGCAACGCGACATGAAGCGCAAATGGGGACTTCACTATCAAATTGTCTCAATCTGTAACAGTTAGGACTTAAAAACTCGGCTACGTGTTACAGATCGAGACAAAAGAAAAAGAACATTAGGACTTGAAAATAAAGTTTTGATAAGGGATTTGTCCAGTTAAGACGGTGCGGCAAGTAATGGCAATTAATTTGCCTCCGGAGTCATAAGCATGACGAGTTAGTTCGATGACCGGAAGTTTTGCAACACCATAATTGCTGGCTTCGGAATCGCTAAGCTGACGTGCTCTATAGCTTTCTCGAGCAGATTGGACAGACTTGGACAACTCGTCCATGATTTTGCTAAATGCCTGAAAATCTAACTGATTATTCGGAACGCGCGACTTTGAAATGAAGAACGTATCAGCGCCTATGAAGCTGCCTTCAAGTTCGTAGGTCAGTTCAAGACGCTGAATCTCATCACGACTTTGGCATCCAAATTGCTGGAGCATCATTACGGAAATTGGACGACCTGATGTGCGGCCGCCGAAATGTTTGGTGATGGTATCCGGATCAACACCATCGCAATGGCTTGCAAAGTCAAAGTCTAAAAGTGAATTGAGCTCGCTAACGCGTTTCGGTGCAACAAACGATCCCTTACCTTGGATTCGATAGATACTTCCACGACGCTCCAGCTCACTCATGGCAAGTCGGACGGTTGTTCTGCTTACGGCGTATTCGTCGCAAAGTTCCATTTCTGTTGGAAGTTTATCGTCTGCTTGATATACATCGACGATCTGCTTGAGCAGCGCGTCGGTGAGCTGTAAATAGAGTGGCCGTTTTTCGTGTGTATCGAGCATTGGAGCCTCAGTTTGCATGTTGGTGGTATCCGATGGGTGCCTCAGTCGGGATGTAGCGTGGGCGAGGCTACCTTAACGTATCACAGAGCGGCTCAGCATGACGATCTGATGCCTGTAGCCACGAAGGGCTTGTCCAAGCGTGAAGATATTCTGGGGCAGACAAATACCGTTCATGGAGTCCCCGATATGTTGGAGGTCAGCGCCAGCGGCTTTTGCTGCAAGGCCTATTTTCTTAATGGTCTCGCTGTCGCAGGAGTCTTGACTTGTCCCGTTCGCCGCCATGACGAGAACCTTTTCTTCAATTGACTTGTCTACGTTGTGGGATCGTACAAAGTCTACGATGGCGCGCAGGTCTGCTTCTTGGAAGCAAGGGACAGTGTAGGGGGCTGGCACGAGAAGGATGTCGACGCCGAGATCAACAAACTTGCGCGCTATTTCGAGTGTCATGACAGGTTCCGCAACGCCCGCTCCATGCATTTTCCCGGCTATGACCAGGCCATCGAAATGCTCTTTGGAGAGTTTAATCGAATGGGCGATTGCATCGTTGGAGACGCCAGTTCCAGGGTTGCCTGTGAGGCAAATAAAATCAAATCCGAGTTCGTTGGCCTTTTCTAGGGTCTTGGGAGAGACGCGCCGACCCATAGGGATTTCTGTACGGGATTCAGACATTTCAGCCTCAATATCAACTGGTTCCAGATTGACGCCAATGGGCCTTCCGCATGCTCGCTTCACCCAAGTGACCGGGTTTTCGGTGAGTTCATCCGGAATGCCGGCAATCACTGGATTGAACACATCGAGCGCGTTAAACAGAAGCAGGTCGGCACCTGCGGCACGTTCGATTTCGGCATTAGTAACGCCGCCGAGAAATTGGGAAGAGGGTACGTTTTCTGCCATGATGGTACGTCCCTCGGAAGCCAGAATTGCCTGCTTTAGATCCATGGGTGACGTGGCGGCAAAATCGGATGCGGACATGTTCAGCAATCGTTTGGGCATTATTACTTCCTTTGACTAGAGTGACAGGCTTGTGACATTGTCCCTAATATTGTTACAACAATATATTTAATATGTTATATCCAATCGGTAAACGGTTACAAACTTATTGTACTGCTCCAAAAAAATAGCTATTAGCTGGACAAATCTAAAATTAAGCAACTGCCGTTCACCGAATAAAGATTTAAATTCTTGACATGTCGACAAAGCGGAAAAAGAATTGGTTATGACAAATCGCGCAAATGATATTACATTTCGCACGAGAACGTATTCACTTACATAAGCGGATACAAACTGGGATGACGACGGTTGAATCCGGATAAATCGTTGTGTGCCCGGCAATCATGAAAGGATGCGTTATGGACGCTATCGTCAAATTCCTTGAAAAACACCAGGCTCTCTTCGACAAAATCTCAAAGAACATTTATCTGGTGGCGATTAAGGATGGCTTTCTCTCGAATATGCCAATTGTGCTGTTCTCGAGCCTGTTCCTTCTTCTTTCGACGCTCCCTGCCTATGTAGGCATCGCGCTTCCGTCTGAGGTGCTGGATTTCTTTAATAAAATCTATGCATATACCATGGGGCTTCTTGGCATTATGGTGGCCGGCACCACGGCGAGCTCACTTGCCATGTCGATGAACCGCCGCATGCCTTCGGGCAAATCTCTTAACCCCACCTCGTGCATGGTTTGCGCCATGTGCGGCATGTTCTTGCTATCGGTGACGAACGATGTTGTCTCGATTGGCGGAGCAGATACATCTGTTTTTGAAACCGGCTATATGGGAACCAAGGGTTTTCTCGCTGCGTTCGTATCCGCATTCTTGACCGTTAATATCTATAAGGTGTGCATTAGCCATAATGTGACGATCAAGCTCCCCAAAGAGGTCCCTGGCGCTATTGCGCAGAGTTTTCGCGATATCTTTGCGTTTGGGTTTTCAATCCTTGCGTGCGCCGTTATCGATCTCGCGAGCCGTACGCTGTTTGCTGTGCCGTTCGCCAATTTGGTATCTGCTCTAATCTCGCCGCTGTTCTCCGCGGTCGACACCTATCCTGGCATGGCGCTTATCGAAGGCGCGGTCGCACTTTTCCAATTTATGGGTATTCACGGTGCTTCGGTTGTCATGAGCCCGATCAATGCTGCGCTCTACGGCAATACCGTTACCAATCTTGAGGTTTTCCAAGCAGGTGGACACCCGTCAATTGCTCTCACGCAGGACTTTACAAGCTTCATCGGCGGTCTGGGCGGTTCTGGCTGCACGTTCATCGTTCCTATTATCCTGATCATGTTTATGCGTTCCAAGCAGCTTAAAGCCATGGGCAAGGCATCGATTATCCCGGTGATTTTTGGAGTTAACGAGCCCGTTCTCTTCGGTATGCCGATCGTTCTCAATCCCTATATGTTCGTGCCCTTCCTAGCGGCTCCTATGGTCAACGCCATAATCGGTAAGTTTTTCATTGACGTAATTGGAATGAACGCCCCCATGTATACCATGCCGTGGGCGCTTCCCGGCCCAATCGGTGCATTTCTCACCACGGGTCTCGATCTACGTTCTCTCGTATTGATGGCAGTGCTGTTGGTCGTTGACTTTGTGATTTACTATCCGTTCTGCAAGGCGTATGACCATCAGCTTTGTTTGGAGGAGTCTGCAAAGGAAGCTGCAGGAACCTCGGATGCAGATGCTATTGCCGCACAAGAAAATGCCGCAAAAGCTCTGGAGGCGGTAAAGAGCAAGGCGGAGCAGATCCGCGTGCTTGTGCTTTGCCAGGGTGCCGGCACTTCAACTCTCTTGGCAAATGCTCTTCGCGAAGGTGCCGCTGCTAAGGGTATTGATCTGGTTTCTCAGTCCGGCGCGTACGGAAGCCACTATGAGACAATGGATCAGTACAACGTGATTGTTCTGGCGCCCCAGGCACGCATGTACTATGACGCTATGAAGGCCGATACCGATCGCCTTGGAATTAAACTGCTCACCACAAGGGGCAAGCAGTATATCGACCTTACCAACGATCCCGAAGGTGCAATTGACTGGATCGTTCAGGAGCTGGCCAAATAGCGGATGCACTTCGTCGTTAATCCGTCGGTGCGTAGTACGGCCTCGCAGCTTATTGAGCTGCGGGGCCGTATTTCGTTGAGTATCTAATTGAGACAATGAGCGCAACCGTCGTGAGATCGCATTGGCGCTATCCGAGTCACCGACAAACTGCCTTCCATCTATGTGACCCAAAGGTCATCTCCGCTAGGCCGACGATGCAAATGACTCTGCTTCCTTTGGGTCCGAACGGGACATTGGCTCGCCCTTGCCAAATCCCACGAAGATAGAACTCGATTTGCTCGTGGCGCATGCATCAAAGAGTTTTTGATCAAGGTGCGCCTTCTCAACGCATTGATTCAAAACAAATATTCAGTTTGTGGGCTAGACCAGGCGGGCGTAGTCCTGTGACTGATGAAAGATGTGGGCGATATAGATTGTTTCGTGCTCAAACTTGTATAGACACACGTAGTTGTTGACGGGAAACGATCGGTAATTACGTGCCGCCAGCTCTTGCATGTGCGAGAGGGGACGTAAAAGAGGCTGCTCGCGAAGCAGGTCAAGCTGATATTCAAACTCAGCGACAAAATTGCCTGCTGCACGCGGATTCTTGAGGATTTGAGCAAGGTATCCGACAATACTCTCGTACTCATACCGCGCGCTTTTGAGGATTACGACGTTATAGGTCATATTTGTCTCGTATCGAAGCCGCGAAGGATTCGTAGTCGCTGTAGTCGCCTTGCGATATTTCGTCTTCTGCCAACATCATACGAGACAGCAGTTTTGCCTTGGCGATTTCTTCTTGCATGAGGCGATACTGGTCGCTGCTGATGCAGTGCATGGCCTCGTAGCCGTTCTTAGTTACGGTGACGTCGCGCTCAGACTCAACAAGCGTGGTGAATGCAGCAGTGTCCTTCATATCTCGGACGGGCACACAAGCTGACATGGGTACCTCCTTTGCGTTGGGACACAATTGTACCACGGTATATTAAAACGTCGGCGTCGTCGAATTATCTTAATCTGTAACAGTTGGGAGTAGAAAACCGGGTTAGATGTTACAGATCGAGATATTCTGCTTCGGGCTACCCGTTTGTCTCGATCTGTAACAGGTAGACGTGAAAAAACGGGCTACGTGTTACAGATCGAGATCTTCAAGTTCGGGCCGCGCGTTTGTCTTGATCTGTAACAGGTAGGACCAAAAATCCCTGCTAGATGTTACAAATCGAGACAAACGGCCTGCTCGGGTCGAGCCAAAACAAAAAAGCCGCATGCGAACCCGTGGAGGGATTCGCATGCGGCCGACAGGGGGTATGCGGCTTGAATTAGGCCATGAGCAGGCCGGTCTCCGCGACGTTCTTGTACCAGTACGCGCTCGCCTTGGGATAGCGCTTCTGGGTCTCGAAGTCGATGTAGAACAGGCCGTAGCGCTTGTTGTAGCCGTTGGTCCAGGAGAACTGGTCCTGCAGCGACCACACAAAGTAACCGTCGACGTTTACGCCGCCGTCGATTGCCTTGAGGATCCATGCGAGATGCTGGCGCATGTAGTCGATGCGAGGGGCGTCGTCGATAAAGCCGTCCTCGAAGTCATCCTTATAGCCCATGCCGTTCTCGGTGATGTAGATCTTCTTGTAGTTGGGGTAATCGTTCTTAATGCGGAGCAGCAGGTCGTAGAGGCCCTCGGGATAGATGATCCAGTCCCAATCGGTGGTGGGTACGCCTTCGCGCACGCATGACTCGCCCACGCCCTTGAGGAACCAGCGCGAGGAGCCCTTGTCGCCGGTGCCATTGTGGTTGATGTCGTTTTCGCCCTCGGCGGCACGCAGGAACTGGCACTTGTAGGTGTTGACGCCCAGGCAATCGTTGTAGGGGAGCGCGGCAGTCAGCGCGGCGATGTCCTCGTCGCGGACGTCGAGCTCGCCGCCGGCGATATGGGCCAGCTTGGTCGCAGCCTCCATGGTGTCGGCTGCATAGTGGCCGCGGAAGGTGGCGTCGAGTACCCAGCGGTTGTTGATGACGTCGGCCATGCGAGCTGCCTCGCAGTCGGCGGCGTTGTTGGGGTCGAGGGGATACTTGGGCTCCAGGTTCTGGACAATGCCGATCTCGCCCTCAAAGTCGCCCTCGTGGAAGGCGACGACGGCCTTGGCATGGGCCACCATCATGTTGTGCATAAGCTGGAAGGCCTTGTCCAGGCGGTACTTCTCGCCGTGCGGCCAGTTGCCGACGATAAAGCTGCCCTCGGCGGTTGCGGGAATCTCGTTAAACGTGAACCAGTGCTTGACCTCGGTGAACTCGGCAAAGCAGAACTTGGCGTACTCGACGAAGGCGTCGATCGTCGCGCGCGTCAGGAAACCCTCGCCGCCGTTCTGGTAAAAGGCCTCGGGCGTATCGAAGTGATCGAGCGTGACATAGGGGATAACGCCAGCTTTGTTGCAGGTGGCGAAAAGCTCGTGATAGAAAGCGACACCCTCGGGGTTAATCTCGCCGGTGCCACTGGGGAAAATGCGGCTCCAAGCGATGGAGACGCGAATGCCGTTAATGCCAAAGCGCTGGCACAAATCGATATCGACCGGATACTTGTTGTAGAAGTCGCTTGCAGGATCGGGGGAGAAGCGACCCTGTGCGGCCAGGAAATCGTCCCAGGGCACTTTGCCCTTGCCGTGCGTGCGGGTCTCGCCCTCAACTTGGTAAGCGGCGGTGGCGCCGCCAAACACAAAGCCGTCGGGGAACTGCATGGGGTTGGTCATGAGTCATCCTTTCTGTGGGATATGAATAGGGAGAGGTGCCCAAACTGGGGGTCCGGGCACCAACAGAGGAAGGAACTAGTCGAGGTTCTCGCGGAGCCACTTGATGGCGCCAGCGGGGTCGCGAGTAAGGTCGATATATTCCTTACCGCGGGGAGCGAGCAGCTTAATGCCCAGACGATCGGTGTCGGCCTTCATGTCGTTGTAGTAGCTACGAACCTGCGGGGCAAGCACGATAACGTCGTACTGATCCATGATGGCAGTGTGCTGACCATAGGCACCGGCGGAGGAAGCGATGTTCTCTCCGGTCTGTGCGGCACCTTCCTTGATGGCGTTGGCGAGCATGGCGGAGGTGCCGGCGCCGGCGCACAGGACGAGGACCTTCAGGCCATCGACATCCTTCTTGGCGGATGCATCGGCAGCGGGCTTGGGCTGATCGGCGACAGGCTTGCTGTCAGCGGCGGCAACAGTCGTCTCGACGGAAGCGGTAGCCTGCTCGACAGCGGGCGCAGAGGGCTTGGCGGCGATGGCAGCGGTACCGTTGGGCTCAAGACCCAGCTCGGCGGCGCGCTCGGCCTCCTGGTCGCAGAGCAGCTTATCGTATGCCTTCAAGAACGGCAGGTAGATGATGGCGTCCAGCAAAATGATGATCGCGACAAATACCAGGGCAATAAGCTGGAAGTTCGTGGTGATGAAAATGCCGATGGGGGCGGGGGTGGCCCAAGGCACCACGAAGGAGAAGCCGTTCATGCCCACGTTATCGATAAAGAACTTGGCAACACTCACGTTGACGCAGCCGGCGGTAACAAAGGGGATGAGCATGTAGGGGTTAAGGATCATCGGCGCGCCAAAGAGCAGCGGTTCGTTGACGGCGAAGGCAACAGGAACAATCGAGGCCTTACCGACGGCCTTGAGCTGCTTGGACTTCATAAAGAGAATCAGCAGAAGCGGCACGATGAACGTGGCGCCGGTGCCTCCGAACTCACCCACGAGCGACATGTTAAAGGTGAGGGAGTGGGCGGGGTGGCCGCCTGCCAGCAGAACCTGCAGGTTCTCGGCCTGGTTGGCAAGACGGATGGGGTCGATGCCCGGCTGGACGATCGAGGGGCCGTGGACACCGATGAACCAGAAGAACGCGGTGGCTGCCTGGATAAGGATAAGGCCAGGATAGGTTTCTGCAGCGGTAAAGAGCGGGGAGAGCAGTTTGATAAGCAGCTCGGAGAACGGAACGCCCATGAGGTTGCGCACGATGACATCGATGATGCCGCAGATGATGACGGCGCCGCCAAAGGGGATGATGTCGCGGAAGTTCTGAGCGATGGCGCCCGGGACCTCCTTGGGCAGCTTGATGGTCAGATCGCGCGAGACGCAGAACTTATAGACCCACACGGTAATGAACGCGGCGATATAGGCCGAGAACAGACCGCGCGTACCCATGCTGGTGCAATCGAAGACCGAAAGCTCGGAGCCGTCGAGCTTGGTGGTGAACTGCGTGACTGCGAGCAGCAGCATACTGCATTGGGCGGCCACCATGGTGGAACCGTCGTTGAGCACTTTGCCGGCGGGCATGCGACGGTTCATGGATGCCGTGAAGTTCTTGGCGGTGGTGCCGGCAACCATGATGCCCATGACGCCCATGGTGAAGTTGTACAGCTTGTTGCACCAGTCGAGGAGCGGCTGGGGCAGCGTGATGCCGACCACGCCGGGAAGCGTGGCGATCAGCAGGAAGATCGAAGAGGTGAGGACAATGGGCATGCACCCAAGGAATCCGTCCTTGATGGCCTGGAGGTAGATGTTCCTCGAGATCTTCTCAAAGAACGGTTGATGCTTTTCGAGCATCTTTACGATGGCGTCCATAGAGCTCCTTTGCTGCTTGATGCGCGATGCATGTGGATGGAACTGGTCGTCGATGGATGGTCAGGACTGCCCGGAAACCTTCCTGCTTAAGGAAGGCATTGCGAAATGACAACGTTGTCATTTCGTTAATGACAACGTAAGACTTTTTTGGAAGAGCAACAAGGATTTACGGGTGAACGGTCGATATTGTCCGATAAACGGCTGATTTGTCAGTCGGGCAGGTAGTGTATGCTAGAACACAAAAAACAAGCGATGCAAAACCAACTGGAGAAGTAGTGGCAACGATGGACAAGAAAAATGTCTCGATGAACGATGTGGCAGTTGCCGCGGGCGTTTCTCTCAAGACGGTGTCGCGCGTGATCAACGAGCCCGATAGTGTGCGAGAGTCGACGCGCGATAGGGTCCATGCGGCCATGGAGGAGCTTGGGTTCCGGGCGAACTTTGCCGCGCGTTCACTCAAGTTGGGCCGTTACGGGTGCATCGGCGTGGTGGTGTTCCACTTGTCGGGCGGCGCCGTGGACATGATCGACGGTATCGCCGATGCCGCCGAAGAGCGAGGCTTTGCTCTCACGGTGATCAAAAAGCGGGCGGGGGAGAAGATGACCCTTGCCGAAGCGGCGCATAGGATGTCGCAGCTTCCCGTCGACGGCATGATTTTCAACCTGCGCCAGATGGTCGATGACTTTGATACCTTTGAGGCGCCGAAAGACCTCAAGACGGTGATTATCACACCGATGGAGCATCCTACCTGCTCCACCGTCAGTGACGATCAAGAGGGCGGCGCGCGCATGGCGTGTGAGTACTTCTTGAATCACGGGCACAAGAACGTGTACTTCGTCTCTGGTAAGAAAGAATCGCTGTCGAGCCAGTGTCGTATGAAAGGTTGGCGTGCGGCACTCGAGGCGCGTGGCATTGAGCCGCCCGAGCCTCTGCAAGGCGATTGGAATGCGGATAGTGGCTATGCCGCGGGCCTTGTGCTTGCCGATAAACCCGATTGCACGGCGGTCCTCGCTGCTAACGACTGCATGGCAAACGGCGTGATGATGGCTCTACGTGACAAAGGGCTCAGTGTGCCCGAAGACGTGTCCGTGATCGGCTTCGACGATGAGCTTTACAAGACGATACCCAATTCGATTCTGACGTCGGTGAAGTTTCGCCACCGCGAGCTGGGCATCCGTGCGCTTAACGAGGTCGTCGCAGGTCTGGAAGCCCCGAGCTCCAGAAGCCGTACGCTCGTTTCGGGCGTGCTGGTCGAGCGTTCCAGCGTAAAGGACCTGCGGGCGTAGACGTGCTCGGCTCGTTCATCTTAATCTGTAACAGCTAGGATCCAAAAACTCGGCTAGATGTTACAGATCGAGACAAACGGCTCCTGACCAGCCCAAAAACAAAAAGGCCGGGGGCGGCGCGCCGTGTGACGTGCCGCCCCCGGCTGAGAAATGGGGACAGGTTATGTGGGCGGGTAACCCCGCAAGCCGCTAGTCCAGACGACGGGTCTGCGCTACGTGCTTGTACCAGTAGGCGCTTGCCTTGGGCGTGCGCTTCTGGGTTTCAAAGTCAACGTAGAAGAAGCCGTAACGCTTGTTGTAGCCATTGGTCCAGGAGAACTGATCCTGCAGGCTCCACAGGAAGTAGCCGCCCACGTTGACGCCCACCTCCATGGCCTTGAGCAACCAGCGTAGGTGCTGCTCGATGTAGTCAATGCGCGGCTGGTCGTCCACAAAACCGTCCTTGTAGGGGTCCTTGTAGCCCATGCCGTTTTCGGTGATGAAGATCTGCTTGTAGTTGGGGTAGCGCTGTTTAATGTAGACGAGCAGATCGAACAGACCCTCGGGATAGATGATCCAGTCCCAGTCGGTGGTGGGGATGCCGGGCTTGTTCACGTGCTCGCCAATGCCCTTGACGCGCCAGCGGCCGGTGCCCTTCTCGCCCGTACCGTTGTGGTGCAGGTCGTTCTCGCCATCGTAAGCCTTCAAAAAACGGCACTGATAGTTGTTAACGCCCAGGTAGTCGTTGTAGAGCGCGGCCTCGCGCATAATCTCGAGGTCCTCGTCCAGAATCTCGATGGTGCCGCCCGAGACGGCAGCCAGGCGGTTGGCGCACTCCAAGGTGTCAGGCGCGTAGTCGCCGCGGAAAGTGGCGTCGAGCAAGAACTGGTTCTGCAACACGTGCTCGTTATTAGCGGCTTTGATGTCGGCGGGGTCGTTCTCGTTGAGCGGGTACTTAAACTCCAGCGACTGGATGACGCCGATCTTGCCCTTAAAACCGCCGTTGTGGAAGGCCAGTACTGCCTTGGCGTGGGCGAGCATCATGTTGTGCTCGCACTGGAAGGCCTCGGCCAGATGCGCCTTGACGCCACCGGGGAAGGTGCCCTCGATGTAGGTGTTGGAGGCATCGGCCCAGATCTCGTTAAAGGTGAACCAGTAGGTCACCTGGTCGGCATACTCCTTAAAGCAGAAGGTAGCAAAGTCCACAAAGGCGTCGATGGTCTCGCGGTTGAGGAAGTCGCCCTTCTCAAAGAGGGACAGCGGCGTATCAAAGTGATGCAGCGTGACAAACGGCTCGACGTGGTGCCTATGGCACTCGGTGAAGAGATCGTGATAGAACTGGACGCCCTCGGGGTTGATTTCGCCGGTACCGTTGGGAAAGATGCGGCTCCAGGCGATGGAGAGGCGAATGCCGTTGATACCAAACTCCTCGCACAGCTTCAGGTCGACGGGGTACTGGTTGTAGAAGTCCGAAGCGGGATCGGGGGAAAAGCGCCCCTGGGCCTCCAGGAAGTCGTCCCAGGCAACCTTGCCCTTACCGTGAGTGCGGGTCTCGCCCTCTACCTGGTAGGCAGCAGTGGCGCCGCCAAAGACAAAGCCCTCGGGAAACTGCGCAGGCGGGTTAGTGACGCTAGCAGGGTTAACGGACATGATGATCCAATCGTCTAAATCGAAGGGCCAGCCGGTCTTGGATGGTCGGCTGGCCCTGAGCGTTACTTACTTCGAAAGCTGCTCGGAGACGAAGGCGAGAGACTTATCGCCGTTCTGGGAGAGCTCGATGTACTGCTTACCGCGGCAGGCGACGCACTTGTTGCCCACGCGCTCGCAGTCTTTCTGCAGGTCGGCCAGGTAGCTGGCGGCCTGCGGGGCCAGGACGACCAGGTCAAAGTCGGGGAGCATGTCAACGTGGTTGCCATAGGCCTCGGCAGCGGTCTCAAGATTGATGCCGCGCTCTTTGGCGGCCTTGGCCAGTGCGTTGGCGAGCAGGCCCGAGGTACCGCCGCCCTGGCAGAGCACGAGCACGCGCTTGCCGTTGAGGTCGCTGGCGGTCGTTGCCTCGGCAGCGGGCGCTGCGGGAACGGCGGGGGCATCGGACTTCACGGCCTCGGCAGCGGCGCCGGCGGCAACGCTCTTGGCGTCAGCCTTGCCCTGGAAGGCATCGTTGAGCTTGGCGGCCTTCTCGGCGTTCTTGGCGGCGAGCTCCTCCTGGGAGATCTCGGCCTCCTCGGCGCACTTCTGGGCGTCGTAGGCACGGAAGAACGGATAGTACAGAACAAAGTCGACGACCAGGATAAGGGCGAGCATCACAAAGGCGAGCGGCTGGAAGCCCAAGCCCATGATGGTGCCAATGGGGCCGGGGACAGTCCAGGGCAGGGTGTACATAAAGCCGTTCATGCCCAAAAAGTCGATAAAGATCTTGAGGATCCAGATGTTGGCGATCGGGGCAAAGACAAACGGGACAAAGAAGACGGGGTTGAGCACGATGGGTGCGGCGAACAGCAGCGGCTCGTTAACGGCAAAGCACACGGGGACGATGGCGGCCTTACCGACGGCGCGCATCTCCTGGGACTTGGCCAGGAAGCAGAACATAAAGACCAAGACGAGCGTGGCGCCGGTGCCGCCCATGCAGACGACGAAGTACTGGGCGCCCTGCGTCAGAACGGCGGAGGCGTGCTCGCCGGCCTGGAATGCAGCCAGGTTGTCGGTCATGTTGGCAACGAGGGCGGCGGCGATGGCGGGCTCGACGATCGAGGGGCCGTGGACGCCGACGAACCAGAACAGGCTCATGGCGCCGTAGATCACAGCGAGACCGATATAGCCGTCGGCAGCGGTGAACAGGGGCTGGAACACCTGGATGACGCCCTGGGCAAAGCAGAAGCCAAAGGCAGCGCGGAAGACGATGTCAAAGACCCAAAAGACGGTGATGCAGACGGAGAAGGGGATGATGTCCTTAAAGGTCTGCGAGATGTTGGGCGGAACCTGCTCGGGCATCTTGACGGTGATGTTGCGCTTGATAAAGAACTTGTAGATGATGCCGGTCACAAACGCAGCGATGAAGGCAGTCAGCAGGCCCTTGGAACCAAGGTAGGTGGTGTTGAAGCCGCTGGCGGCGTCCGTGGCGATGGTGTCGCTCGAAAGGAGCAAGAAGCCGATGATGGCCGCGCACATGCATGAGATAAAGTTGATCTGGTTGTTCTTGGGCAGGTCGCGGTTCTGAGCGTCGGCGAAGTGCTTGGCGGTGGTGGCGGCACAGGCGATTGCCAGGATGCCCATGGAGTAGTTGTAGCACTTCCACAGGGCGTTGTTGATGTCATCGGGCCAGTAGAAACCCCAGATGTTGGGGACCGAGGCTACCAGGCAGAAGATGGACGAGAAGATGATGATGGGGATGACGGAGATAAAACCGTCGCGGATCGCCTTGAGGTACTTGTTGCGGGCGATCGCGTTGAAAAAGGGCTGGCCCTTTTCGATAGTGGCGATGAGTTGCTCCATGCAAAGCTCCTAAGAGTCGGTGGGTTAGCAACGATGGTAGCTTTTGACGTTCGGTTGCCAAAATGTTGACGTTGCCATTTTGCGACACAAAAAAAGACGCGAACCGGTGGTTCCTGTGCCTGCGAACCGTCGATTCTTTGTGCGTAAACGTTTGAGCCGCCCGGTGGCTCTGTGTTTGCACAATGGCAACGTTAACATTTGGGCGACAAAAGCCGTTCGGGGAAGCAGAAATGTCGGTGAACGGTAGGTTTTGGGTGGTAAGCGTATTGCAGAGGCGGCGTTAGATATACTTGAAGGCGTTTAATATGACTGCGCAGGATGCCGTCAATGGCATCGTTGACACGGAAAGATCGACCAATGGCCGCTGTTAAAAAATCGGTTTCCGTTAAGGACGTGGCGCGTCTCGCGGGCGTCTCGGAGCAGACAGTCTCGCGTACGGTGCACGATTCACCCAGCGTGCGCCCCGAGACCAAGGAGCGCGTGCGTGCCGCCATGCGCGAGCTGGGGTATCGCCCCAATTTTGCCGGTCGATCGCTGCGCCGTGGCAAGTTTAAGACCGTCGGCGTCGCCATGTTCAACATTACCGGTACAGGCAACCTCGACCGTATGGAGGGCTTTGCTGCCGCCGCCGATAAGCACGGATACGCCATTACCCTCACGAAAGTAGATGGGCATCCGTATACCCTCGAGAGCGCATCGTCGCGCATGAGCGCACTGCCGGTGGATGGCATGGTCGTGATCATGAATCGCATGCCGGCGGACTTTGGAACCTTCGAGCCACTGCCCGGCATGCAGACAGTGCTCGTTACGATGTTGGAGCACCCGCTCTGTTCAACGGTCGATAACGACCAGTTCGATTGCTCGCGCCAGGTGGTCGAGTATTTGCTGGAGCAGGGGCACAAGACCGTGCACTTTATCTCATGCCCCGAGCGCTCGCTTTCGGGCATGCAGCGCGAGGAAGGCTGGCGTGAGACATTGTGTGCGCATGGCATTGAGCCGCCGCGACTCGTTCGTGGCGATTGGACGGCTCAGAGTGGGTATGCTGCCGGTCAGGCTCTGGCGGACGATCCGACCTGTACGGCCATTTATGCTTCCAACGACGCCATGGCCTACGGCTGCATTCGCGGACTCGAGTCTCGCGGAAAGCGCGTGCCCGAGGACGTGAGTGTGGTGGGTGTTGATGACAGTCTGGGCGACATCGTGCCCGATCGTCGCCTGGCCACCGTGCGCTTTGACAACAGGCGCGTCGGCATGTGGGCGGTCGACAAGATCGCCGGCGCCGAGGGCGTTGTGTCTGGCGTGGAGCACATGCTGATCCCCGGCGTGCTCGTGGAGGGCGATACGGTACGCGATTTGCGGTAGGGTGCGGTCCTGTTTGGGTTTCCGCTAATCATGTTTGATATTGTTCGAAATGGTTTGGAAACCGTTCACGGGCGAAAAAAGACCGTTCACGGCTCGAAATAACGGTTTGCATTGTTCCTTTTTGTTTGAATGTTATTGTTTCTGTCATACACAGCGCAGCGCGTATGCCCGGACGCGATGCTCTCCGTTGGTTCATATGTGAAAGGAACGCAATATGGCAACCAAAGAAGAAATCTCGATGGTTGGATTCGAGATTGTCGCATACGCAGGTGACGCCCAGACCGATCTGCTTGCAGCGCTCGATGCTGCTCGCGAGGGTGATTTTGAGAAGGCCGAGCAACTGCACAAGGATGCCAGCGATGCGCTCATCGGTGCCCACGATACGCAGACCAAGCTGCTTTCGCAGGAGGCCGGCGGCGGCGAGATGGAGATGACCTTCATCATGGCTCACGCTCAGGATACCCTCATGACCACTATGATCCTGGAGAAGCAGACCCGCTTTACCATCGATGCCTACAAGCGTATCGCCGAGCTCGAGGCCAAGCTCGCCTAACGAGTCCGCACAACCTCGTCCCCTTCCAAAAGCTCTGCCGCAAACCCGCGACAGGGCTTTTTCTGTTTACCCGGCACTTGGGGACGTTCCTTATCTGCCGGCAGTTTGGGACACTCCTGCCATGCATTTGATCCTTTGAGGACGGAAGAAAACGAGTAATTGGGTTTGCTGCGCTGCCGAATCGGCCTGTCGGTTACAAAACTATGCCGGTTTACTACGATGAATCGCATTCTTTCAACTATGGAAAGAACAGCGTTATCAAAACCGCAGGTAGAACGCTTGTCATTTTCTACTAATAGCAAATGTGGTCGGTCCTATCGGTTTTATCGCAGTAAACCGGCATAGTTTTGAAATGGCACTATTCGACTAGCAGCGTTATGGAGCTTCTGCACGCCCTCCCGTTCGGTTTTTCGCTGGGTGGGTATACTTCCATCCGCAATACAGGCCGGAATGAGGAGGTATCCAAATGCCGGACAACGGATCGATTCAAAAGAGAGACGCACATGAGATGGCCCATGGGCGTCCTGTCCAGATAACTGAGCATACGACGGTAACCGAGCTACAGCCCAGCCTGTCCGATGTCGTGTGCGCAAACAAAAAGCTGCAGATTGGCTTTATCGTTGCGCTCGTGGTACTGGCGCTGCTGTCGGGCTTTGTAGCTCGTCCGCATTTCGCCGATACCAAAACTTGGGATTCCACCATCGAGGTCATCGATCAAAAGAAAGGTAACGTACTGGCGCTCACGACCTCGTGCGTGGCGCTGTCTGCGGGTATTACCGCGCTGCCGGGTGATACGGGTACGCCGGTTGCCGAGCAGCTCGCGCAGCTTTCGGGTAACTTGGGTATCGTGCTTGCCGTGCTGTACCTCGAGAAATATCTGCTGACCATTTTGTGGTCGGTTGGTCTGGGCATCCTGATCCCGTTCTCGTTCGTACTCTTCGCGGTGTCGCTTGGCATTCACGGACGCTGGAGCACCAGCGCCGTCCTTCGTCGCGTGGCGACGCGCGTGCTGGTGGTCGCCATGATCGGCATGGCGTTGGTGCCTGCAAGTGTATGGGTGTCGCAAAAGGTC
This sequence comes from Collinsella sp., assembly GCA_018363345.1. Taxonomy (GTDB): domain Bacteria; phylum Actinomycetota; class Coriobacteriia; order Coriobacteriales; family Coriobacteriaceae; genus Collinsella. The sequence goes on from JAGZNZ010000001.1 coordinate 104,167, forward strand.
GACGAAACGTATCGAGTGAGCATCGAAGCGGCTGAGCAAAAGGCGACTGACGCTGCGAGTGCGGAAGATAGCGATAACTCCAAGGCAAGCAAGAAAAAGGTCGAGTCCACAGAGTCCAAGAACGTGCTTGAGCAGCTTGCCGACGGCGCCTCGGGTCTTGTCACGTCGGTGACCAGCGGCGCCAAGCAGATGACCGATGAGATTGTGCAACAGGTGACCGATCTGATCGAAGGCGTCATCGTGATGATCGTGACCTCGTGTGTTATCCCATTGCTGGTGCTCGCGGCGTTTTTGTGGCTGGGGCACGTGTTGCTGGGGATTGATATTTCCGGTCCAGCGAACTATTTGACGGGTCGTTTCTTGAGCGCTCCGTCCAAGCACGCCAAAAAGGGAGGGCAGTCCGAGTAGCTAAAACAGCTGTATATACCAGGGCATACCGCCGAAGGGCGGCCGAGATGCGTTCTCGGCCGCCTTTTTGTTTGTTGAATACGTGGTAAGCCCGGCCGTTCCTGATCCCAAACGGTCAACAATCATCCGTGAACGGTCTTTGTTCAAAAAAGAACAAAGACAAACAAATAGTTGTTGCAGTCGATGTTCGAATGTGTTCAAATAAACATGAACAGTGAAGAACCGCACATTCAGATGCCCGGACCTGATCGCGATTCAACACTTCCAAACAGAAACTACGCGCCAGCGTATCTCTCAAGGAGGATGTCATGAGGGTTGTAATCGCTTCCGATGCCGACGGTATGTCGATGAAGGAGTCCATCAAGGAGATGCTCATCGCCGACGGTCACGAGGTCGTCGACTATTCCGAGACCCCTGCCGCGGACTTTGTCGATTCCGCGACCGCCGTTGCCAAGGACCTGCTGGAGCACAAGGATTCCCAGGGTTTCGCATTCGATAAGTACGGCGTCGGCTCCTATATGGCCGCCGTCAAGATCAAGGGCATGGTCGTCGCCAACATTTCCGACGAGCGCTCCGCCTACATGACCCGCGAGCATAACGGCTCGCGCATGGTCACCATGGGCCCGGGCGTTGTGGGCACCGAGGTCGCCAAGAAGATCGCCCGCGAGTTCCTGCGTGCCCAGTACGCCGGCGGCCGTCACCAGATCCGTGTCGACATGCTCAACAAGATGGCCTAACGAGAGCCACCGAGAACTCGAACTTCTACCTCAACTTGTGAATTCAGACGAAAGGACGTTCTGATGAAGAAGACCATCGCAATCGGTTGCGACCATATCGTTACGGACGAGAAGATCTATCTGGCCGACCGCCTGGAGCAGGCTGGCTACAAGGTGCTCGACTGCGGCACCTACAGCCACACCCGTACGCACTATCCCATCTACGGTAAGGCCGTGGGCGAGGCTGTTGCCAGCGGCAAGGCCGACTTTGGCGTGGCCCTGTGCGGCACCGGTATCGGCATCACCAACGCCGTCAACAAGGTTCCCGGCGCCCGCTGCGCCCTGGTTCGCGACATGACCTCTGCCCTGTATGCCCGTCGCGAGCTCAACGCCAACATCGTGGGCTTTGGCGGCAAGATCACCGGCGAGTTCCTGATGGCCGACATTATGCTTGCCTTCCTGGAGGAGCCCTACGAGAAGACCCCAGAGCACGATGCCCTGATCGCCAAGATCGATGCCTGCAACAAGGCCGACGCCGAGGCTCAGGCTGACCCGCACTTCTTTGACGAGTTCCTCGAGAAGTGGGACCGCGGCGAATACCATGATTAGCGGGTATCCGGCGTAATTTACTAGTCCGTTGACGGCTCGCGTTTCTGTGAGGGGGCGCGGGCCGGTTTTCTATCGGCCCTATTGACTTGGCGGGCTGTCGTAAGAAAGGAAGGCTCCTATGGAGTTTGTTCTTGATAACGGTTCTATCCGCGTAGCACTGAGCACGGCGGGCGGGTCGTTCACTTCTATTGCGGCCAACGGCCGTGAGTACCTGTGGCAGGGCGATCCGGCGGTCTGGTCGGGCCAGGCACCCATTTGCTTTCCGATTTGCGGCGGCCTTCGTGACGGCCGCGCGATGACCATGGGCGGCCGCGAGGTCAAGCTTGCCCGCCACGGTTTTGCCCGCAAGCAGGAGTGGAAGCTCGAGGAGCAGGGCGACAGCATGGTTGCACTGAGCCTAAGCTCTGCCGACCACGCCGAGCTACTCGAGCAGTATCCGTATCCGTTTAAGATCGTCGCGCTCTACACGATCGATGCGGCTAAGGTGGCCGTGTCGTACGAGGTGACCAATGAGGGCACCGAGGACATGCCGTTCTTTGTGGGCGGTCACCCCGGCTTTAAGTGCCCGCTCGACGAGGGCGAGTCCTATGACGACTATGAGCTTCGTTTTGAGCAGCGCGAGGCCACCGAGCTCTGTACTGCCGTTCCCTCGACGGGCCTGATTGATGTTGAACATCGCAGCAAGAACCCCATGATCGGCCAGAACCTGCCGCTGACCCACGAACTCTTCGACTTCGCGGAGACCATCTTCGACGTGCTCGAGAGCCGCGTGGTTACGCTGACCAAGAAAACCGAGGACAAGGGCGTGCGCCTGACGTTCCCCGATATGCCGTACCTGATTGTGTGGAGCAAGCCCGAGGGCGACTTTGTGGCCGTGGAACCGTGGGGCGGCCTGTCCACCTGCTCCGACGAGGATGATATCCTCGAGCACAAGCGTGGCTGCCTGGTTGCCAAGCCGGGGGAGACCGTCACCCGCGGTTTTGAGATCGAGATCCTTTAAAGAGCTATCGTATGTTTGGGGTCGCACACGTCGTGCCCCGGAAACAGGAGTTCAACATGATTCTGACCGTTACCATGAACCCGTCGATCGATACGCGCTATCAACTCGACAAGCTGATCATCGACGACGTGAACCGCGTGACGCCCGAAAAGACCGCTGGCGGCAAGGGTCTCAACGTGAGCCGCGTGCTGCTGCAGTTGGGCGACGATGTGCTCGCGACCGGCCTGCTCGGCGGCCACATGGGTGCTTATATGGCCGAGCTTATGGATGCCGACGGCGTCAAGAACGACTTTGTGCCCATCGCCGGTGAGACGCGCATTTGCCTGAATATCCTGCACGAGGGCAATCAGACCGAGCTGCTGGAGAGCGGCCCGCAGATCGCCCCGGCCGAGCTCGAGGCCTTTACGGCCAAGTTCGCCGAGCTTGCAGCGAAGGCGGACGTTGTGACGCTTTCAGGCTCGCTGCCGCGTGGCGTCGATGCCGGTTACTATGCCGAGCTCGTGAAGATCGCCAAGGAGGCGGGCGCCAAGGTGCTGCTCGACACTTCGGGCGCATCGCTGGAGGCCGCGCTGGAGTCCGACGCTAAGCCTGAGCTCGTAAAGCCCAACCTGACCGAGATTAACGGCCTGCTGGGTACGTCCTTTACGACCGATGATGTCGATGCCCTGCGCGAGGCGCTTGCCGCCGATGGCCGCTTTGCCGGTATCCCCTGGGTTGTCGTTTCGATGGGCGCTGCCGGTTCGGTGGGCTTCCATGAGGGTCGCGCGTTCCGCGCCAAGACGCCCGCGATTGCGGCTGTGAACGCGACGGGTTCCGGCGACTCGACCATCGCCGGCTTTGCGCATGCCATTGCTGCTGGTGCCGACGACGTCACGGTGCTCAAGACCGCCAATACCTGCGGCAAGCTCAATGCCATGGATCCCAAGACCGGCCACCTGGTCATGGACCGCTGGGACGAGATCTACAACAACGTTGAGGTCGTAGAGTTGTAGCGGTTGCGACTCCTAATAGAATGAGCGTGGATAATCTCCCGCTTTTGGTGCCCATACGAGCTCAAAGTGGGAGATTTTCCACGCTCGAGTCATTAATCGTTGGGGACGTTCTTGTTTGACTAGTCGTTTAAGAACGTCCCCAACGACTACATTCAAAAACGGCGCCCGTCGGCGATGTTGCCGGCGGGCGCCGTTGTCGTGTGGGCGGTTATGTCGTGGCCGCTGATGAGGCTCGAACTCGTATGCTACAGCGAGTTGATGAAGCGCTGTTGGGCGGCACGGCCGGCTTCGTCCCATTTAAAGACGCCGGCGTTGTCGAGCACGTGGCCAAACACCACACCGACCTCCTCGTGCAGGATGTCGATAGCGTTATCCGCCGTAAGCTCATCGGCACGACGAGCAAAGACGTCCTCGGCCCATGCGGCATGGCTGCGGCAAAGGTCGTCGCCCTCGAGCGCACCGGCGAGATCGTAGCTGGCATCGGCCTTGGCCGCCAGCAGGTGCTCGCGGACAGCGCCGAGCTCGGGAACCAAGCGCGGCGGCAAAATCGCCAGGCCCATGACCTCGATCAGGCCGATGTTCTCCTTCTTAATGTGGTGATACTCGGCATGCGGGTGGAAAACGCCCAGCGGATGCTCGTCGGTCGTGATGTTGCAGCGAAGCGCCAGGTAGGCCTCGTAGATTTCGCCGCCGGCGTTGCCGCGGGAGTCTACGCGGCGAATGACGGGCGTCACGGTATTGTGCGCCACGCCATCGGCTGTGTGCGCGATGACGCCAACAGACTCATCGCTCCACTCGCGCCAGGCGAGGATAATCTTCTCGGCGGCATCGAGCAGCTGAGCGCGGTCATGCGAGCGCAGGCGCAGCACCGAGAGCGGCCACTGCAGCACGCTACCGCTGACCTGGTCAAAACCGGGCACGCTAAACTGCGAGACCTCGGCGGCGTGCATCATGGGGAACTCGTGTGCGCCGCCCTGGAAGTGGTCGTGCGACAAGATCGAGCCGCCCACGATGGGCAGGTCGGCGTTGGAGCCAATAAAGTAGTGCGGGAACAGGTCCACAAAGTCGAGCAGGCAGGTCAGGCCCTTGCGGTCGACGTGCATCGGACGATGCTCGGAGCTCATGGCAATGCAGTGCTCGTTAAAGTACGCGTACGGGCTGTACTGGAAGCCCCAGCGCTCGCCGTCGAGCTGGATGGGGATAACGCGCAGATTCTGGCGGGCGGGGTGAGCTCCGCCGTCGGCTGCGGCGGAGCGTCCGGGATAGCCCTCGTTTTCGATGCAGAGCTGGCAGGCGGGATACTTCTCGTCCGTGTTCTTAGCTGCACCTGCCGCGGCGATATCGCGCGGGTCCTTCTCGGGCTTGGACAGGTTGATGGTGATCTCAAGATCGCCCCAGTTGGTGGGGGTGCTCCATTTGATGTTGCGCGCGATGGCGGCACGGCGCACGTAGCCGGCGTCGCAGCACAGGCCGTAGAACCAGTCGGTCGCGGCACGGGGCTCGTTGACGCCCATACGCCCATTGAATTCCTCGTTTACAACCGAAGGCCTCGGCATGAGCGCGCCCATGATGCGCATGGCGATGCGATCGCGGCCCGACGCCGTGTCCTCGGCAGCACCGTTGGCAACGGCAGTCTCGGCAAGCGCGGCAAGCGTGCCTTCAAGGTCAAAGTCGGGCAGGGTATCGGGGTGCAAGAGCGAGAGTTTCTCAACCTGGAGTGCCCAGGCCATGTCGAGTGCCGGCCCCGTGGCGCCGATGCACTCGAGAACGGTGTTGTATGCCCAGATGCGATCGTCCTGGCCGATCATCGATCGGTGGATGGCATATTCGATGAGGCCCTGCGCGGCCTCGCGCACATCAGTCATTACAGCCATGCCGCGTAAGCCCCCTTGTCAGAAATCGCGTAGTGGCGGGCAGAGCCCTCGCCAAGCCAGCCGTTCATCTTGGCAATGAAGGTGTCGACCAGCTCGAGCGGCACGAAGGCCTGGATGGTACCGCCAAAGCCGCCGCCGTGGATACGAACGGCGCCACGGCCGTCGAGCACATGCTCGGCAAGAGCAAGCGCGTACATGGAAGGCTGCTCGGCACCCAGTTTGGCAACAACATTCTGCAGGTACATGGCGGAGCTGGCGCCGGACTCACGCGTCAGGACCAGGAACTGGTCAATGTCGCCGGCGTTCAGGGCCGCCCAGCGCTTATCGACCAGGCCGTTCTCGTACCAGTAATGAACGGCGCGCAGGCAGGCGCGGTCGCCCAGCTTGGCGCGCAGCTCGGGGAGCTTGGCGTCAAAGTCCGCCACGTTTACCTCGCACAGGCGTGCCTTGCCAAACTCGGCGGCGACGTCCTGCATCTCGCGCGGAACAGCGGCGTAGTCGTCGGTGGCTGCCACATGGTCGGCGCCAACTTTAACGAGCACGAGCGCATAGCCGTGATCCTCAAAGTTGAGCTCGAGCTTCTGGGTCTTAGGCTGAGCCTGGTCCTCAAAGTCCATGTAGGCGAGGCCGCCCAGGCACACGGCAGCTTGGTCCATTAGACCGCAGGGCTTGCCGTAGTAGTTGTTCTCGGTGCGCTGGCTCATCTGGGCGAGTGCGACGGGTTCAATGGCGGGCGCGCCCCAGAGCGTCTCCATGGCACGGCCGTACGCGGCCTCGACGGCAGCAGAGCTGGAAAGGCCACCGCCCGAGGGGACGGAGCAGGTGAAGGCGAAGTCGAAGCCGTGGGGCTCAACGCCCAGAGCAGCGATTTCATGGGCCATGCCGCGGACGAGGCTCGCGGACGTGCCCTTCTCGGACTCCTGAATGTCTAGCGTGTCGAGCGTGATCTCAAACGTAGGATAGCCCTCGTCGGCGACGCGAATCTTGTTGGAATCGGTTGCCACGGCGATGCCGTCAACGGCGACATCGAGCGAGCCGGCGATAACGTGACCGCCCTCGTGATCGGTGTGATTGCCGCTGATCTCGGAGCGGCCGGGCGCGTGCACGTAGAGCACCTGGCGGTCGCCGATGGGGCCAAACTCCTCCTCAAACAGCTTGGTGAGCGTGGCGAATATCTTTTCGTCGGGGGTGGTCATGGGAGTCCTTTCCTTGGCGCGCACGGGTGAGTTTTGCGTCGTTATGAGTACGTTAACAACTTGAAGCGGCATGAATCACGTGTTCACGATGCCGCACGTTACGGGCTATGTTAACGTACTCATAACACATCGCTTGTCACTTTTTGAGAATCTGGTAATCGGTAGAAATGCAGCCGTGAACGGTACTGCCGTATGGACTTATAAAGCAGAAGAGATGCAGATAGAAAAAGTAGAGTACGTTAACATGCGTCCGACGATAGCGGGCTTCGGCGCGGGGTGTATTTCTGCCCGGGCCGGCATGCACGCTATTCAGATCTCGCAAGGGTGAAGGTGATCCTGTGGCAAGGCGCCCGTCCAACGATACCAGTTCGCGTCCGGTCTCCATGGCCGACGTCGCCCGCGCTGCTGGCGTTTCGCAGCAGACGGTTTCGCGCGTCGCCAACGGCTTGCCCAACGTTAACGAGCAGACACGTCAGCGCGTGCAGGCCACTATGCAAGAACTCGGCTTCCGTCCGAGTTATGCCGGTCGCTCGCTGCGCGACGGCCGTTACCATTCGGTCGGTCTGTGTGTCAACGATGTCACCAAGTTTGGCAACCTCTCAATGATCGACGGCATCGCCAGCGCTGCTCGCGAGCATAATTGCGCCATCACGCTGGTCGAGATGTCCAAGACCGAGGAATTCTCGCTTGCCGAGGCCACGCGTCGTATGGCCGCGCTGCCCGTGGACGGTATTATCATCGGCATGAGTCGCATGGCGCCCGATTTTGAGACGTTCGATCCGTTGCCGGGCATTGGAACGGTCATCGTTACCATGTACGCGCATCCGCGCGTGACCACGGTCGATTCCGACCATTACGGCTGCTCGCTGTTGCTCATGGATCACCTGTTTGAGCTGGGACACGAGCAGATTCGCTATATTGGCGGACCGTCGTTCTCAGTCGACGAGCAATTTCGTCGCGCCGGTTGGCAAGATGCACTCGAGCGTAAACACATCGAGCCGGTAGAGCCGCTCGAGGGCGACTGGTCTGCCAACAGCGGCTACGAGGCCGGCAGGTACCTGGCCGAGCACGACCGCACCATGACGGCGATTTACGCGGCAAACGACCAGATGGCAAACGGCGCCATTGCAGCGCTGCGCGATAGCGGATTGCGCGTGCCCGAGGACGTGAGCGTGGTGGGTGTCGATGACTCGCTCGACGACTTTGTAGCACATAACGAGCTTACGACCGTGCGATTCGATCTGCACCAGCGCGGACGCGAGGTGTTTGAGCATGCGGTTCCCGAGGCGGGTACGGCGGGCAAAACCGTTGCCATTCGTATTCCCGGCCAGCTCATCATTCGACATAGCACGGCGATACCGCGCTCATAGTTTGTGCTGGTAAACGGCGATTTATCGCATTTTAATAACAATCGGTAAGGATGCCGGCAGATAGCTGTTGGGATGCAGCCGAGTGCTATGATAGACGGGCTCTTTTGTCTATCTAGGAGGCTTTGCCTGATGGAGATCACCAAGGATATCCGCTACGTTGGCGTCGACGATCACGACATTGACCTGTTCGAGGGCCAGTACGATGTGTCCGAGAACGGTATGGCATACAACAGCTACGTTATCTTGGGCGAAAAGATCGCTGTCGCCGATTCAGTCGACGGCGGTTTTGTCGACGAGTGGCTCGGTAACATCGAAGCCGTGCTCGACGGTCGCACGCCCGATTACCTGGTCGTCCATCACATGGAGCCCGATCACTCCGCTGGCATCGCCGCCTTTATGGAGCGCTATCCCCAGGCGCAGATTGTGGCCAGCATGGGCGCTTTCCGCATGATGGTCAACTACTTTGGCACCGATTATCCCGAGCGCAAGATGGTCGTCAAAGAGGGCGACGTGCTCGACCTGGGCGGTCACAGCCTAACGTTTGTCGGTGCCCCCAACGTGCACTGGCCCGAGGTGCTGTTCTCTTACGAGGCCACCGACAAGGTGCTCTTTAGTGCCGACGGCTTTGGCAAGTTTGGCGCCAACGACATCGAGGATCCCGAGGGCTGGGCTTGCGAAGCGCGCCGTTACTACTTTGGCATCGTGGGCAAGTTCGGCAAGTTTGTGCAGGCCGTGCTCAAGAAGGCCGCCAATCTGGACATCCAGATCATTTGCCCGCTTCACGGCCCCGTGCTGACCGAGAACCTGGGCTATTACCTCGACACCTACAACACCTGGTCGAGCTATCAGCCCGAGGACGAGGGCATCACGATTGCCTATGCGAGTGTGTATGGGCATCTGAAGGCTGCCGTTGAAGAGCTCGCATCTGCGCTCGAGGCCCGCGGCCAGAAGGTTTCCGTCTTTGACCTGGCTCGCGACGATATGGCCGAGGCTGTTGAGGATGCGTTCCGCTATGACCGTCTGGTGCTCGCCTCTATCACCTATCAGGGCGAGATCTTCCCGTTCATGAGCACCTTTATCCACACGCTCGCCGAGCATGCCTACCAGAACCGCACCGTGGCGCTCGTCGAGGCCGGCTCCTGGGCGCCCACCGCTGCCAAGGTTATGACTAAGGAGCTCGAGGGTATGAAGGACATCACCCTGGCGCAGAACAAGGTGACTGTGCTGGGGTCGCTCAACGACGCCTCGCGCGCTCAGATCGAGGCCCTCGCCGACGAGCTTTCCAAGTAGCGATATTTCGCTTTTAACGCTCAACCACCACAAAGGGGACAGGCACCTTTGTGGTGGTTTTTGTTTAAGCGCCAGCGATGAGGAGATTTGGGCGGGCGTCGTCGACGATCTCGGCGATTGAGGTGGCAACGGCATGATCGGGGTCACGGTCCATCACGATGGTGTCGACATCTGCCAGCTCGGCAAAGCGGTACATGCCGCGTCCGTTAACCTTGCTGGCGTCCATGAGGGCGACGCTTTGATGGGCTGCGGCGATCATAGCCGTTTTGGTCTCGGCCATTTGGGGAAAGTCGGTCGTAAAGCCGCAGCGGGGGACAAAAGCGCCGGGGCACATGACGGCCAGATCGGCGTGGACCATTTGGAGCGCCTGCATGGTAAGTGGACCGTACAGATAGCGATGACCTTTGCGCAGTGCCCCACCCAGCATGACGACATCGACCGAGGGCATGCTCTCGTCGATGTAATCGGCGATGGTAATGTCGGCCGTGATGACGGTGATGCCGTCGCGCTGATCGAGGAGCCGGACGAACTCGAGCGCCGTGGTGCCCGAGTCGACAAGCAGCGTGTCGCCATTGCCGACGAGCTCGATGGCGCTTTGCGCGATGGCCTGCTTGGCGGCGACATTGACGTTGATGCGGCGATCCTGGGTGGATACGGTCAGTCGCTTCTGGAGAGACACGGCGCCACCATGCGTGCGGCGCAACTTGCCGGACTCGGCGAGTGAGTCCAGGTCGGCGCGAGCGGTGACAGAGGATACGCCAAAGGTCTGGGCGATTTCTGCCACCTGCACCGAGGCGTTATGCTCGAGCATCTCCATGATGGCGGCACGACGCTCATCGGCGAAGGCTCGGGTTGTCGCATGGGCCATAGCTGCTCCATTCTCGGCTAAATTTGTAGGAATTGTGTTGAGTCTATTTTCGTTCATTTTCTTTTTGAGTAAGAAAACGCCTTTCGATTACTTATCTTTTCTATAAAAGAAAGACGCTGAACGCCCAAAATTCAATATCGAATACGCCCACTCGGCTCCAATTCCTTCCGTTTACTTTTCAAAAACGACTGTATTGACCTGCATGGGCTCAATATCTCGCACATGCAAAGCCGCTGAATTTCATACAATGGACGCAGCAAAACGCAAGGTAAAACGCCTTGCGGACACGTACGCCCGATGTCCAGATGCGGGCGAGGGAGAGGAGCAAACGCTCATGGCACTTGTTACCACCGAAAAGATGCTCAAGGACGCTCAGGCCGGCCATTACGCCGTTGGCGCGTTCAACGTCGAGAACCTCGAGTTTGTTATGGCCGTTCTGGCCGCTGCCGAGGAGACCAAGTCCCCCGTCATCATGCAGACCACCCCGGGCACCATCAAGACCGCTGGTCTGGACTACTTCTACGGCATGGTCAAGGCTGCCGCCGAGCGCGCTTCCGTGCCCGTCGCCCTGCACCTCGATCATGGCGATGGCTATGACCGCTGCATGCAGGCTTTCCGCACTGGCTACACCTCTGTCATGATCGACGGTTCGCACGAGTCCTTCGAGGACAACATCGCCCTGACCAAGTCCGTCGCCGACGCTGGCCGCGCCATGGGTGTGCCCGTCGAGGCCGAGCTTGGCAAGGTTGGCGGCAAGGAGGACGACGGTCCCGCGGTTGAGGGCGAGAGCCCCTACACCGATCCGGCCGAGGCCAAGGAGTTCGTCGAGCGCACCGGCTGCACCTCGCTGGCCATTGGCGTTGGCACCAGCCACGGCGTGTACACGAGCGATCCTCACATCGAGCAGTCCGTGGTCAAGGCCATCCGCGACGCCGTCGACGTGCCGCTGGTTCTGCACGGCACTTCCGGTGTGCCCGATGAGCAGGTCGCCGAGGCCGTGAAGAACGGCATCTGCAAGGTCAACTACGCCACTGAGCTGCGTCAGGCCTACACCAAGGGCTTCATGGCCTACATGGCCGAGAACCCCGCCTGCTTCGACCCCAAGAAGCCGGCCAAGGAGGGCATGCGTGAGATTACCGAGCTGGTTAAGATCCGCATGACCAACCTCAACTCTGTGGGCAAAGCAGAGTAACAGCAAGGGTACTCTGACTCGCTACATATCCCGGGGAGGGACGAGGGCTTAGTTCCCCAATCGTCCTCGGGCATGCAAAAAGCCTCGCTGCGCACTTCGTGCGGCGAGGCTTTTTGCCCCCTGCGGAAAGATTGGGGAACTAAGCCCTCGTCCCTCCCAGGTTGACCTACTCGAGGTCGTCGCCCTTGTGGCGTTGGGACTGAAAGGGTGGGACGCGTGGGTTATTTGGTTGTTAGGGTTAACAGGTCGTTGGGGGTTTCGAGGTTGTAGGTGGCATTTGGGATGTCTTGGTGTGATCCCCATGCCGCTCTGGCAAAACTGACCCCTGCCGAAGTTGCGCATTGTTCGTCGTAGACGGTGTCGCCAACGTAGACGACGTTGCCAGGATTCGCGCCCGTACGCCGGAGATATTCGAGCATGGGAGCGGGTGCGGGTTTATGTTCGGTTGTGTCTTCGACAAGGATGATGTGCTCAAAATACTTATCGAAGCCAAGGGGTGCAATTTCTTCTGCGTATTCGTCGCGCGCACGTGAGGAGACGATGCCAAGTTTGCAGCCGTTGTCGGCGAGTGTTGCGATGACTTCAAGCAAACCTGGAAACACGCTGATGGTGCTTTTAAAGCTGGCGGCAACTTGGCACCAGCGATCCAACGTTGCCTGCGAGTAGATCCCAAGTTTCTCAAGGGCATCCTTGCCGGGTATGCCGAGGGCAAAATCAAGCTCGTGTCGGGGGAGCGTTTTGCTGGTCTCTTCTTGGACAATCTGGACAAGCGATGACAGAACGCTTTCTTCTGTATCTGCCAATGTCCCATCAACGTCAAATACGATATGGTCAAAGTGCTTCATATGATTGCTCCTCTCTGTTGTTTGCCTGCAAGTTTGATGCAGTGACAGAAGAAGGGCTAGCGGGATTTCTGCCTGGTGCTATCGAGATTCTGCCTCGCTGCTCGATAGCTCGAAGGAGTGCATCCCATTTGTTCTTTAAATACCTGGCCAAGATGGCTTGCTGTCGCAAAGCCGCATTGGCGCGCGACTGTCTGGACCGTTCGCGTGGTGTGTGCCAAAAGTTCGCAAGCACGGTTTACGCGGTATGCACGCAGATATGCCGCCGGGGTCGTTCCTGCGCAAGCTTCGATAATGCGGTAACACTCTCTTTCGCTTACGCCGGCTGCAGATGCCATCTGGGGCACATCTATAGCGGCTGCATAGTTTGCGCGGATATAGTCCAGGATTGCCTTGAACTGTACGTCGCGGTTGGTCATCCAAGAGGCGTTGTCGGAGGAAAAGAGCGGTTCGGCCTTGGCGTTAATCTGAATCCAGAGCTCTGACAAACTATTTCGAAGCGCCATCTCGTTCTGCGGCCGTTGAAGGTCGTGGCTAAAGGAGCTCTTCAGCAAATCAATAAAGGGCATATCGTCGGGATTGGTGGGCGACCATTTGAGCACATCGACGCCTCGACATTGAAGCAATGGGTTGATGTAGCGCTTTTGGAGACGTCCCGCGGGATCGCCGAGCATCGACGGCTGAAAGATATGCAGCATTTGAATGGCTGGCGCCGAATTGGGTGATTGCAGCGTGCTGTGCAAAACGCCGCCGTTGATAAAGCCGGCGGACCCTTCCTCAAAGCGTACGTGCTCATGAGCCGCGCGCGTTCGATAGTCAATCGCTCCCTGCTCCATGTAGAAAAGCTCAACTTCGGAATGCCAGTGCCAGGGGATGGAATTGCCCGGATAGCGAGCGAATTCTGCGCGTTCGGCAATATAGGGCCAGTCTTCGGCGGTCTCGGGAAAAGCTTCCTCGCGTCCTCCGCGGTGCAATTCTATGTGATCCATGTTTCGCATGGCATCAGTATAAAGCGCGATGGGCTTAGATTGCTCTTGCCTGTTCGGGGAACGCCTTGTCTAGGGATGCTTGGAGCTTTTCGAACGATGCTCGCAAGTTGTGGCTCTGGTCGGTTGAGCGTTTGGCTTTTGTGGTGGGGGAGTCGAGGAGGCCGTTTCTCTGTGTCGGGGGGAAGGAGAAAAGGTCTGCATGTGTTAGGGATGGCTGCTGTGCTGCGTCGTTGGAAGAATGCATGCTTATGCGGCCTCCTCGATGTCCACCAAAAGGTTGCGCACGGGGTGTGCTGCTAGGTCCCGTGCGTTGGCAGTATTATGCCGCGGCTGTTGCAAAGAATCGCTAAAGAAAAGCTTAATGAGGTTTGACGTTGTGATGAAACCGCAGGTCAAAGCTATCGGGTAACACTCTTGAAAGGTTTTGGGCTTAAGGGCTTTCTAAGGTTTGTGACGTGGATGTGGCGCGGACGTGCGGAGCGTGTGAATGCTCACTGTTAGCGCTGCGGCTCTGCGGCGCGCACCTGCTCGATGACCTTTTCCATCGTGGCGTCGATGCGGTCTTTTTTGAGCTCGCATTCCCAGATGGTTATGGGTGTCCAGCCCATTTGAGTGAGTGCTGTCACAGCAGCACGGTCGCGCTCGACGTTGCGACGGAACTTTGCCTCCCAAAACTCAACGTTGCGCTTGGGCTGGCTTGGATTGCACTTAGGACAGCGGTGCCAAAAGCAGCCGTTGACGAAGATGGCGATCTTGCGCCCGGGAAAGGCAATGTCGGGCTTGCCGGGAACCTTCCATTCCAAGCGATAACCCGTAAGGCCCGCTGCGCGCAGGCGCTGGCGAACGAGCAGCTCGGGCTTGGTGTTGGCGCGCTTGTTGCCCTTCATGGACTTTTTGATGGCGGCGCGACGGCGGACCAGTTCGCGCTCGTCAGCGGAGAGGTCCGAGGTATCGATGCCGTCGAGCAGACCGGGCTTGGGACGCTTTTTGCTGCGGCGCTTAGGTGCGCGCTTGGGTTTGGCGGCGGGGTGTTCGGTCGTGGCGGCCTTGGCATCTTTGGCAGTGCTGTTGGCCTCAAGCCGATCTTCCTTCAGCTCAATCAGGGCATCGATAAGCCCCTTGTCGGCGGGCATCCATTCCACCGTGGCAAGCGAGGTGCGCGGAATCCAGCGGATATCGAGCTGGCGGTCGTGCTTCTGAGGCTCATCGGATTCATCGGCGAGCGAGCAGTAGTAGCACTCCATGGAGAGATGAAAATCGGGGTAGTCATACTCAACGGTATAGAAATCGCGCAGGTTGGTGACTTTGACCTGCAGCTCTTCCATGAGCTCGCGGCATACGGCGTCCTCGGGCGTCTCGCCGCGCATGAGCTTGCCACCGGGGAACTCCCAAAGTCCCTGCATGTCGCCATAGCCGCGCTGCACGGCCAGTAGCTCGTCGGATCCTTCCTTGCGAATGATCCCAGCGGCAACATGAACAGTCTTCAACAGGAGTCCTCTCTCAACATCAACACGTGGCAGGGTAGCTATCCGTACCTTACACAACGGTAAGGCAAGCGTAAGCCATATCGATGGTAGCCGACTCGTCTTCTTGCGACTATAGATGCCGTAGACTAATCGCAAGAAAGGACTCGGTATGCAAACCACGCACATGGCGACCCCGGTACTGGAGGTCGCGCATCTCGAAAAGGTATATGGAGCGCTGGGCAACGTGACCCGTGCGCTCAACGACGTCAGCTTTACCGTCAACCGCGGCGAATTTGTTGGCATCATGGGCGCTTCGGGTTCGGGCAAGTCGACGTTGCTCAACTGCGTGTCGACCATCGATAGCGCCACGAGCGGCACCATCCGCATCAACGGGCAGGACGTGACGCGCATGAAGCAGGCCAAGCTCTCGCAGTTTCGCCGCGAGGAGCTCGGCTTTATCTTCCAGGACTCCAACCTGCTCGATACGCTCACGGCACGCGAGAACATCGCCCTGCCGCTCACCATTGCCCGCACAAACTCGGCAGAGATCTCGACCCGCGTGCAGGATGTGGCAGCGCGCCTGTCCATCAGTCAGGTGCTCGACAAGTATCCCTACCAGATGTCCGGCGGGCAGCAGCAGCGCGTTGCCGCGGCTCGCGCACTCGTCACCGACCCCACCATGATCATGGCCGACGAGCCCACCGGCACCCTCGATTCCAAGAGCGCTCGCCTGCTGCTCGAGAGCCTAGAGGCCCTTAACCGCCGCCTGCGAGCCACCGTGCTCATGGTCACGCACGACAGCTTTGCCGCCAGCTACACGAGCCGTGTGCTGTTTATTCGAGACGGCAAGATCTTCACCGAGCTGCGCCGCGGCGACACCGACCGCCGAGAGTTCTTCGACCGCATTATGGAGGTCGTTGCCATGATGGGCGGTGAGGGCTCCGATGCTCTGTAAACTCGCTTGGGGTAACGTCCGCCGCGCCGGCCGCGACTACCTCGTCTACCTTTTGACGCTCACCCTGGGCGTCACGGTCTTCTATGCCTTTAACACCATCTCGATGCAGGTCGACATCGCCGGAATCGATGAAGAGGGCTTGGCGCAGGTTATGGGCAGCATGCTCGGCGACCTGACGTACTTTTTGGCCGGTGTCATGGCCTTTTTGATGGTGTATGCCAATAACTTCATCATGAAACGCCGCAAGAAGGAGTTTGGCCTGTACCAGGTGCTCGGCATGGGGCGCGGGCGCGTCGCCACGATCATGGCGCTCGAGACCGTGATCGTCTCGGTCGTGGCCTTTGTCGCCGGCATTGTGCTGGGTGTGGGACTCTCCCAGCTCATGACGTTCTTTACGGCCTCGCTTTTTAAGACACAGATTGCCAATTTCCACTTCTTTTTCTCGGTGCATGCGTTCAATCTGACCCTTGCCTGCATGCTCGTAATGTTTGTGCTCACGCTACTGCTGAACCTTCGCGCCGTGCGTCGTACCAAACTCATCGAGCTTATGGGTGCCGAGCGTCGCAACGAGAGCATCAAGACGCGCAACCCCTGGATTGCGATTGCCATCTTTGCCGTGGGCGTGGCGCTTGTGGGCGTGGCCTATTACCGTCTGCTACGTGATGGGTTCCCGCTAACCGCGACGGACAGCAAGCTGCAAGAGGCCATGAACCAGTTTGGTATTACGACCGCTATGGTTACCGTGGGCACCTTTGCCCTGTTCTGGGGACTCTCAGGCATGCTCATCAAGCTGCTGCAGAGCCTGCGCGGCGTGTATTGGCGCGGCCTCAACATGTTTACCGTGCGCCAGCTTGCGGCCAAGGTCAACACGGTGTGCTTTTCGATGGGCGTCATCGCGATGCTCCTGTTTTTGGCCATCACCTCGGTGACGTGCGGTATGTCGATTGCCAACGTGATGAACGAGAACCTGGAGCGCTATAACCCTGTTGACGTGTCTCAGACGTATGTCTATTACACGCCCGATACGCTTGACTACTACAAAGAGTACATCAATCCGTCTGAAGCCGATCGCATGGTGCTGGCCGATACAACGGTCGATTTGTACTCCGCATGGCACGGCGATCCATGGCACGGCGATCGTAAGGGCAAGTCGGCGGACAACAACGACGAGACCGGCAAGAAGGTCAATATTGCCGATGTTGCCGGTGAGCATGTGCAGATCGATTCGTATCTGAGTTACCCGCTTGGCGGTTCGGATCCTTCGGTGACTCCAAGTGAAATGTGCAAGGCCATGGGCGAAAAGCTTCCCAAGGCGTTCGGGGGTAGCAATGCCGATACGATGGGTCTGTTTGTGACGCCGGCGAGCCAGTACAACAAACTGCGTCAGATGATGGGCGAGGAGCCGGTGCACATCGGTCACGACCAGTATCTGCTCACGTGTGATATGGGCGGCGAGCTGGTCGACCTGTACACCAAGTATATGGCTGGCGGCCATGCCCTTACCTTCGGCGGGCATACGCTCAAGCCCGCAACCGATAAGTCGGACGAAGATGCGGCGGCCATCGCCAACTCGGCGATGGGCAGTAATCCGGGTACCGTCGTCGTTGCCGACGAGCTGTTGTCCCAACTTAATCTGCAGCCGTATTCCAGTAGCCTGCTCGTTAACTACAAACAGGGGATGGATACGACCGAGGCAGACGAGAGTATTAAATACACTGTGCTCGACAATCTGCTCGTTGACGGCAAGGAGCCGGGGTCGTGGGGAACCTTCATCACACGCTTCGAGATGTACGTGCAAGCAGCGCAAATGAACGGTCTTATTAGCTACCTAGCCATCTACATCGGCTTTGTATTGGTCGTTGCATGCGCGGCGATTCTGTCGATCCAGCAACTCTCCAACGTGGCCGACGGCAGCCGCAGCTATCGTGTGCTGGCACAGATCGGCTGCGACGACCGCCAGATTCGCCATTCGGTGATGGCGCAGCAAGCGGTATTCTTCCTGTTCCCGCTGGCAGTGGGCCTGGCACACTCCTTTGTGGCACTTAAGGTGATCATCGAGCTGGTGAGCATTTTCGGAAATATGAGCATCGGCGGCACCGTGGGCCTCACCTGTGCAATCTTCCTGGCAGCATACGGTGGCTACTTCCTGGTGACCTATCTCATGAGCACCGGCATGGTACAAGCTGCCATCGCCACCCGTTACAGCGAGTAACAAGCGGGCAAAATCGTCGCAAAATCAGAACGAATAACCGCCGCGAAGGGAGTTCAGCTCCCTTCGCGGCGGTATTTTGCGTATCTAGAGCATCTCAGATGCAAGTGAGTAGGCTTTTTTGGATCTGCCGAGCACATCGCGGGTGGCGCCCAATAAAACCGCAGGTCAGAACTGTGGCGCATTTGGTCGTGCTTCGCCTCCTGCAAAAAGCCTACTCACTCAGTTTTTTCTGCTAGAAAACCGCCGCGAGGGAAAGCAGCTCCCTTGCGGCGGTTGGCGTTTGCCCAGATAAAACCTGCCAAAATAAACCTGTCCCTTTTTAGCAGGTTATCGCTTCCAAAAGTGGAGGATCAGCGTGGTGCCTTTTGGTGGAGGGGGGATATTGATTAATTCGGGTAACAGTTTTTTTAACGCCGGGAACGATGTTAAAATAACCAAAATGCTATCTAGGAGCTTTGATTTTATGGCAACCGTGGCAGCTGCCCTGCAAAACGTGACGCGCTCGTTCCTCTGGCATTCAATTATGTTGTTTATAGGGGCGGCTGGTCTGTATTGTGTGGCGCCAAGTATTTATACGGGCCTTTCTGGCACCGTTCTTATCGGTCTGCATCTGCTTTCGGGCTTCTGTGTGGGCCTCATCTCTCGCCCTGTGAGACAGGGTATTTCTAAAAGGCTTTTTGGACTTATGCTCGTAGACATTGCACTTCTTGTGATGTACACGATATCTCTTAATGTCTTTCATCAATTTCATGTTGTGGTTTCGGCGCTCGCGTTCATTTTGTTGTTACTAGCCCCCTTGCTTGTCGCTTGCTGTTCTTGGGCGCTTGGCGGTGAATTCGCAAACATACGTGCGGGATTAAAGGGGAAACATGTGGCCGATAGCTCTGCTCTCCACGGGTATCCTGAGCTCGCACTTTACAGCCCCGTTGTGCTCTTGATTGCTTTGCTTGTTGGCCTTCAGTTTCTTCTCGTCCCGTTGATGGACTCCATCGGTTCTTTCCTTTCCGTTAACGCCGAGATGGGGGTTGCTGCCTTGCTCGTCGAACCTCTTGCGTTTGGTAATGCCGCCGTTATTCTCGATACGGATTGTTTGTTTTCGCGCAATATAAACATCGGAGCTGTGCTCCTGAGCTTTGGTGGGCATCAAGAGATCGTATTGCTTCTGGTTACCGTTTTGGGCAGTATCCTTGCCAGGGCCATAACGCGATTTTTCCCCGACTTAACGAGCGCTTTTTCTGCGGCCGCCAAATTAGGAGGAAAACACTCTGCAGTTGCCGATATCCCTACGGCTTCGGGTTTTTCTCAAAGGGAGTCCGCGGTTTTCTCTATGAGGATAGAGGGAAAAACGTACGAGGAGATTGCTTCTGCCTTGGACATTTCCCCGTCTACTGCCCGTACCTATTTGTCGCGGGCCTTGACTAAAACCGGATATAAAAGCATTTCAGAGGCGACGGCTGGACTTCTCTTGTCAAAGGATGCGTGGCATCTTGACGCAACAAAAGGCCATGATCACCGTTCAGAATCGCTGGGGTCCTCATCGTTCAATCAGAACTGCAGGATAGTCTTCGTCTGCTTCCTGTTTATGTATGCGTCTGGAATGGGCATCGAGGAAATCCTCGTATGCTTCGGCTTTGAGCATGATGCGATAATCCTATCGATAGCTATAGTGCTTGTGGCCCTGTGTTGCCGTGCGGCTATACGGTGGATGTCTGAAATGCACTTGTGCCTTTCGCCTGAACTCACCCTTTCTTCGGTGTCTGTGGGTGCTGGAGCAGCGTTCTGGGTTCACGATGTGGTAAGTCGACTGTACATTTTCTTTGAGTCCGTTGGGAGCGGTGAGGCCGTTGGCGGCCTTATGCCTGCCTTACGCGTGACTGCGTTCCTTGCCGTACTTATCCTTATGGCTAATTCGCTGCTATTCTTGCGTTCGAAAGATACGGTTCGGGTGGGTGATCGACGCGATACCGTGCGTGAGGCCTTCTTGAGGCTTGGTTTCACGCCGCTTTATGCCGATATCATGACATGCGTTTTTGATGGCAATAGAACCACCGAGATTTGCGCGCATCTTAACGTTGCTCGGGGAACCGCCAAAGAGGCCAAGAGCAAGAGCTATGCCTTGCTTGGAGTTCACTCGGAGTGTGAACTTAGAGATAGGGTTTTTAGTCTTATGGCAGATGTTATAGAAAATAGCAGGTAGAAGCCTGTAGACAAATAAGATTGTAAATCCATCCTACACGTCTACAGACAGTTCTGACGATGAAGGCGATACTTCCGGACAACGGGTCCGACGACTCGTGTGTTGCGAACCGGAGGTGCTTGCTGTGAAGACCTGTGATTGCCTCACATATGTACGGCTTAATTTAGAAGTTCTTGCGCGCAACCGGGGAATTATGTTGCTGACGGCGCTGCTCGCGCTCGTATACTGCATCCCGGTATTTCTATCCGTTCCAACGGGAGCAGATTATCTATATGGTAGAGCTTCCATCGAAGACCAGAGAGCCCTTTTGGTCTCTCAAGTCTCTGACGGCGTTTATGACACTGCCCCACAGGAGCTCAACAGCATCATTGCCGACGAAAGGGCGTGCCTTGATCGGGCGCTTGAAAGCAAGGCGGACTCCAGAGAGTATTACGATGCGATTGCCGATTACGACAATCTATTGCTCAAGGAATACCGACTCGGTTATTTGAATGGTGTTGATTCGGAGTTATCGCTTGAAGCCCAAGAACGTCTTCCCCGAGCCATATCGATGCTGGCCCATCCGGAATCGTACGACTCAACAACAAAAATGCCCGGGATGATTCTTCTCGCATATTATTGCGGCGCTGTTCCTGCAATAGCGTGGCTTTTGGTCCCGGTCCTCGTCCTCTATATGTCGCTTGAGGGGGATGGAAAGCGGTTCTACGATCGAGCGTTGTTGTCAAAGTTAGAGATGAATGCATGCCGCGTTCTCGTCTCTGGTATTGCATCGATGCTGGTTTTGGTTCTGGCGTTGGCTCCCTGTTTTGTATTGGCAACGGTGTTTAACGGTGTAGGTCAGACAGAGTACCCAGTCGTATTCATTCAGTATGGTGACGTAGTCGAAAGAACTGTGTTAGTTCAGCTAGGGCTATTTGCCGTCTTTGAAGCTGTGCTGTCGATGATGTTTGCTTGCTTGGGCGTGTGCGTGTACGCCGGAAGCAGAAACAGGGCCATTTCGTCCATGGTGATCGCTCTTGTGGGGGGCATAAGCCAGCTTCCGTTTTATGCGAGCAAAGATGCTCCATGGCATGCGTTGCTGCCGTATATGGTGTCGAGCTATTCTGCCTCTTCGTTTGCGCTCGGCGGCGCATCTTACGCCAATGGAGCGGAGGTATCTCTCGTTCCTGAAGCCAGTGCATCGCACTGCCTCTTTGCCGTGATGGGCGCGTTTGCTGTTTGCGCGTTGGGGGTCATTTCGTTTTCGTGTCTAAAAAGCAAGAATCGCTGGGCCTGGAACCATATTCGCCCGGATAGTTTGAGCGAGAAAAGCCTGCTCTCTCTGTCGCTGGATGCGTTGACGGTTGGAAAAAACCAGCTGGTAAAGGGATTGCAGTTTGATATGCCCGCTGGCCAGATATGGGGTCTTGTCGCGCCAAATGGACATGGCAAGACTACGCTACTGAATACTCTTTGGGGAGATGCTGGGCCATCAGTGCGCGTGTCAGGTTCTCTCTGTTTTCATGCAAAAGTATGCGTCGACTGTGAGGAAATGAGAAAGGTATTCTTTTTGGTTCCGAATAGGCCGTCGCTATTGATTCCATACATGACCGTCGCTTTTCATCTCGACCGATGCAGGAGAATTTGGCATTCACCTCGCACTTTGGACCAAGTGCTTGATCGCTTTGACTTGACTGGGTTGAAGAATACGCCCGTATCTAGGCTGTCTGATGGAAATAGACAATTACTTAATGTCGCGATGGCGTATATGTCCTATTGCGAAGTCGTCCTTTTGGATGAGCCCATGAATGCACTTGATGTGAGACACGTTGCGATTGTTTCGAATGCTCTTAGAGATGAAGCGGGTAGAGGAGCACATGTCATTATCTCTTCTCATCTTATCGGAAACCTCGAATCGCTCTGCGATGCCTCCGTATTGCTCACAGGGGATGACTCGCGTGTCGTTACCAGAGAAATGGGAGGTGATTCGAAGTGGATCGGTAATGTATACGCGCAGCTTTTCAAGACGAACGACAGTAAAACTAGGAAAGGAAGATAACCATGAAACGCCATGTAACGAAGAACTTTGTGAAGGCAATGTTCGCATGTTTTATGCTTACCCTGTCGATGGTCACAATTCCCGTTTGTGCGACGGCGAAACCAGATGCAGGTTCTGTCGCGCCTTGTCGTCTTGTGACAGCGGACGTCTTGGACACTTACAAGTCGTTCTCCACTGCGAACCACCCGAGCGAGAATGTTGATTGTTTCGACCAGACATACAAGAGGCTGTCTTTCAAAACTTCGTATTCTCGTACGGGGCAAACGATTCTCTATACGGGTGCAGCGTTAAGCCCACGCGGCAACGGGATGCCCGGGTTTGAGACAAAATATCAGTGCACATATCGTACCTGGTAGACAACTCTAGGATCGGATCTCTCCGAATAACTTTGTGGCGGACTTGTTTAACGCTACCGCTCCTTCGTTTATCTCAATCTGTAACATCTGACTGGCAAAAACGCTTCTACCTGTTACAGATTGAGATTATTCGACGCGCGCTCTGTAACTCGTCTCGATCTGTAACAGTAAGACGGCGATTTGGTCTCCATATGTTACAGATTGAGACGAAAGAAAGCGTGAGCCAGAAAACCGCCGCGAGGGAAAGCAGTTCCCCCGCGGCGGTCTTAACGTTCGCCCAGATAAAACCTGCCAAAATAAACCTGTCCCTTTTTGGCAGGTTATCGCTTCCAAAAGTGGAGGATGAGCGTCGTGCGGTTTTGCTGTTCGGTTTTGACCAGGATGTTGTGGATGTGGGTCTTGACGGTGCCCACGGCAAGGAATAGCTCGTCAGCGATCTCTTGGTTCGATTTGCCCAGTACGACCAGACGCATAACTTCGGTCTCACGGTTGGAGAGCTTGTAGGCGTTGCGATAGAAGGGCATCTGCTCTTCGATGTGTCGATCAAGATCGCTGACGTTCTTTTCCTCGGGCGCCTCCTGCATGCGGATTGAAAGCACGTGGTAGGAGTAGATGATCAGCAGGATCGCAAAGTAGCAGGCAAAGACGTTTTCGCTAAAGTTGCGCTCGGACAGATATAGTTGCAGCCAAGAGGGCGCCAGACTCATGGGGACAATCAGAATGTTGTAGAAATCCTCGGCAACGATGCAACCGACCAGAATAGCGCCGATAATCAGGTGCTTTCGCTGGTTGTTGACACGGGCCTTAAGTTCGACTTGTGTGCTCTTGCGTGCCGTCCAAAAGATATATAGTCCCACGAAAACAAGGAATACCTGACGCATCGTGTAGTAGAGCCATTGATGAATGGGGCCGTAGGGGACGGCGACGATAATCAGCAGCTCGCTCAGCAAGAACGTTGCGACAGGAATGACAAACTGCTTTTTTGAATGCTTGTCGAGCAAATCCATGGCAATGAGCCAAATAAAAGCCTGCGAAGCGGTCGCCACAAAGGTCCGCAACACAGGCATGGTAATTGAGTAATAGTCGCTGGCCGGAAAACTCTGGTTTTGCAGCGTGTATTCAAAAAAGAAAATCTCGGTCATCTCGATGGCATAGCAGATAAATACGCCGCTGCCATAGATAAAGAAGCGTCGACGAGACGAGGCATAGGCGGCAAGCGAGAGCACCGCCGTCACAATACAGATCACGAGTATCGCTAGGGTATAGAAGAACATCAGGGTGTTCATCTGTCACCGTCCCATCTCATTTATTCTATGGCCGAGCCCTGTATACCTTGTGGGATATAGACGTCTCAACCCTTCGTTTCATTGCGGATTAGGCGCCGAGATACAGCATAGCCGTATACCGTTCGCGGTTCTAGATGGTAAACCCCCTGTAAACTCTTGACCTGCGGGTTTATATAGGTTTAGAGGGGGTGTAACTCCGTGAACGGTCTTTAATCCCGAATAAACTAGGTAAAAATTGCATACGGGTGAATGATGGTCTTGTCAACACGAGGCGTGATGTACGAGCGCCTCATAGTAATAGTCGGCAAGACCGGCGGAAAGGAAATCGACATGGCACTGCCTAAGGATTTCATCGACACCAACGACTTCACCAAAGAGCAGATCCTGGCTATCGAGGATCTTGGCCTGGCAATGAAGAAGGCCATCAAGGTTGACGGTTATTATCCGCACCTGCTCCGCAACAAGAGCCTTGGCATGATCTTCCAGCAGGTCTCCACCCGCACCCGTCTTTCCTTCGAGACCGCTATGACCGACCTCGGCGGCCACGCTCAGTTCTATGGCCCTGGCACCATTCAGCTCGGTGGCCACGAGTCCCTGGGCGACACCGCTCGCGTCATGGGCGACCTGCTCGACATCATGATGGCTCGCGTTGACCGTCACAAGGACGTCGTCGGCCTCGCCGAGGGCTCCGCTGTGCCCGTCATCAACGGCATGTCCGAGTTCAACCACCCCACGCAGGAGATGGGCGACCTCATGACCATGCTCGAGAACCTCCCCGAGGGCAAGAAGATCGAGGACTGCACCCTGGCCTTCATCGGCGACGCCACCCAGGTCTGCGTCTCCCTCATGTTCATCGCCTCCAAGGTCGGCATGAAGTTTGTCCAGTTTGGACCTAAGGGCCACCAGATCCCCGACGGCGGCCTGCACGTCGGCACCGTCGAGGAGCGCGCCGAGTTCGGCAAGCAGATGATGGCCATCGCCGAGGAGAACTGCAAGGTCTCCGGCGGCTCGGTCGTCATCTCCGACGACATCGAGTGCATCAAGGGCGCTGACTTCATCTACACCGACGTGTGGTATGGCCTGTACGACGAGGAGGTCTCGGGCGAGAACTACATGGACGTGTTCTATCCCAAGTATCAGGTCACCATGGACATGATGAACTTCGCCGGCGCAGGCTCCAAGTTCATGCACTGCCTGCCGGCCACCCGCAACGAGGAGGTCGTCGACGAGGTTATGGACGATCCCGAGCGCTCCCTGTGCTGGGTCGAGGCCGAGAACCGCAAGCACTCCATCCGTGCTCTCCTTGCCGCCCTGGGCAAGCGCACCCCGCTCAACGACGAGGGTGTCGAGTACTCCGCCAAGGCTGAGCTCCACGCCGCTCTCGAGGCTCTCGAGCAGCTCTAAGCCTCAAGGCTTCTAAAAGCACGTTTGCGGGCGGCGGATGCTCGTCTCCTGTCGCCCGCTCACCGAGGCCCAAGCAATTGCCTTAATACCTTAGGGCCTCGGATCTGTCCAAGACTGAGCGAAGGAGCTCATCATGAGCGACGGAAAGAAAAAGCTTTCCTTCTTGACGGTCATTTCGACCATCATCTGCGTCGTCTTCGTTTGCGAGGCTGCCGCTCCTGCTGCTGCCATTGGCAACCAGCAGTTCTTCTGGTGGATCTTCCTGATCCTGACCTTCCTGCTTCCCTACGGCATGGTTGTCGCCGAGCTCGGTACCACCTATGACGGCGAGGGCGGCATTTACGACTGGGTACGCGATGGCCTGGGCGACAAATGGGGCGCCCGCATCTCGTACTACTACTGGGTCAACTACCCGCTGTGGATCGCCTCGCTGGCTACCATGTTCCCCGACATTTTGGGCATGGTCTTTGGCGTCGAGTTCAACTTGATCGCCAAGATGGGTATCGATCTTGCCTTTGTGTGGATCGTCTACCTCATGGGCCGCTCCAAGGCGGCCGACTCCGAGTGGGTCCTTAACGGTGGCGCCATCATCAAGGTCGCCGTCGCCGTTATCGTTGGCGCTTTGGGCATTTGGTATGCCATGGAGAACGGTTTTGCGAACGACATGTCCGCTGCCACCTTCCTGCCCGAGCTCACCAACACCAACGCTCTCGGCTACCTGTCGATCATCATCTTTAACTTCATGGGCTTCGAGGTCATCTGCACCATGACCGACGACATGGCCGATCCCGCTCGCGATATCCCCAAGGCTATCATCGTCGGTGGCCTGTCCATCGCCGTGATCTACCTGTTCGCTGGCTTTGGCATCGGCGCCGCCGTGCCGGCCGACTCCATCGATCCCGACTACGGCATGATCGTCGCAGTCCAGACCATGGTGGGCGACTCCATGATCTTTAAGGTCATCTGCATCGCCTTCCTGATCACCCTGTTCGCCAACATGGCCGCTTGGTCCTTCGGCGTTAACTCCGTTGCTCGCTACGCTGCCGAGCACGGCAACATGCCCAAGGTCTTCGCCTCGATGATCTCGGATGGCGACATGCCCAACGGCGCCAACCTGGTCAACGCTGTCGTTGCCTCCCTGGTGCTGTGCCTGCAGCTCGTTCCCATCGACGCCATCTCCAACGGTGTCTTCTGGATGCTCTTTGGCACCTCTGTCGTCTTCCTGCTGTTGACCTACATCCCGATGTTCCCGGCGTTCCTCAACCTTCGTAAGAACGACCCCAACCGTGAGCGCATCTTCACGTTCCCGTTTAAGGGCGCCATGATGAAGGTCATGCTGGCCATCCCCTGCATCGAGCTGGTTCTTGCCATCGTTGCCACGCTGATCCCGTTCTCCGCTGCTGAAATTGGCGACAAGGTCCCGATGATCGTTATCTTCATCGTGCTCGTGCTCATCGGCGAGGTCGTCCGCGTCGTCAGCGCTAAGGGCCGCGAGACCGAGTACAAGGGTCTGACCCCTGAGCTCGCAGCCCAGCGTCTCGCTGAGGAGGCCGCCGAGGCCGAGGAGAACTAGAGCACCCGGTTCTGGGGCTCCAACCCTCCTCGTGTACCAACGCGCGCTTCGTCGGGCTTGTCGCTCCCGACTCCGGGCACTCTAGCCTCTTCGGAGGCGTGTCCAAGCGACAGGTTTGCTAACCATTCCCCCGGGGTGGGTGTGAGCGATAGCTCCGGTAACCACCGCCCACCCCAATCTCTCTTCCGTATCCTTCGTGCGTTTTGTCTCCGCGCACTTGGTTACGTCGTCGCTTGCCGGTGCGATTCCGTGAAAACCGGCACCGGGCGCCCCGACCTTTGCCGGGGAACGGGCGCCTACCATCTCTTGGTTTTAGGCTGCGGGTAACCCGCCCGCAGCAAGCGATCGTTCGATTTGGAGGAAATCTTATGCGTACGATCACCGAGTCCGAGTCCACCCCCAAGGCCGACGGCTTCTTCATGCCCGCCGAGTTCGCCCCGCAGGATCGCGTGTGGATGGGCTGGCCCCACCGCACCGACACCTGGGCCCACGGCGCCAAGCCGGCCCAGAAGCAGTATGCCGCCATCGCCCGCGCCATCTCCGAGTTCACCCCGGTCTATATGTGCGCCAACCAGGTCGACTACGCCAACTGCAAGGCCGTCTTCGAGAACGACGAGAACGTCACCGTCATCGAGATGACCACCGACGACGCCTGGTTCCGCGACACTGCCGCCACCTACGTCATCAACGGCAAGGGCGAGAAGCGCGCCAACCACTGGCACTTCAACGCCTACGGCGGCCTCGTCGACGGCCTGTACTTCCCGTGGGACAAGGACGAGCAGATCGCCCTCAAGATGGCTGAGCTCTCCGGCTGCCGCCGCTATCGTCCCGACGACATGATCCTCGAGGGCGGCTCCATCACCGTCGACGGCGAGGGCACCCTTGTCGTGACCGACCAGTGCCTGCTTTCCCCGGGCCGCACCTGCTCTGCGGTTCTGGAGGAGGAAGAGGATCCCGAGTCCATCTGGCCCAAGTTCCACAAGAAGTTTGAGCCCTGGAGCGAGGAGCTTCGCGCCTATATGGACGAGCACCTCAAGGATTACCTGGGTGTCGAGAAGGTCATCTGGGTCAAGGAGGGCATCGACCCCGAGGAGACCAACGGCCACATCGATGACGTTGCTACGTTCATCGCCCCGGGCGTCATGGCCTGCATCTGGACCGACGATCCCGAGTATCCGTTCTACGAGCAGTGCCACGCTGCCTACGAGACCCTCTCCAACGCCGTTGACGCCAAGGGCCGCAAGATGAAGGTCTACAAGCTCTGCATGCCCGTTAACCCGCTGTTCATGGATCAGGCCTCCTGCGACACCATCGACGCCGACGAGAACGCCGAGCCGCGCGTCCCCGACGAGCCGCTGATCGCCTCCTACATGAACTACCTCGTGACCAACCACGGCGTTATCGTCCCGCAGTACGGCGACGAGAACGACCAGCTGGCCGTCGACACGCTCCAGAAGATCTACGACGAGGTCTGGGGCGAGGGCGTCTACAAGTGCGTCGGCGTTCAGTCCGAGCAGGTCGTCTTCGGCGGCGGCAATATCCACTGCATCACGCAGCAGGAGCCGTCCGCTTAATCGTCTGGCTTTCCGAGGCACCCCATCTCGCCGCTCAAACCGTCGCTCGCGTACCAAAGTACGCTTCGCTCCTCTTTCGCGGCGACCTGGGGCACCTCGAAAACCCAGCCGATCAATCGGACAGGTGGCGTGTCGTCCCATCTCGGGGCATTGATGGGCTGCTGCTTGATGTCTTGGTCGGCTGGGTTTTTCTTTGGGCACTCCGTTGCCTCCACTTCGGAGTGCCCGACTCTTTGATTGAGTACGCGTCTGATCTGGGATTTATTGCGGGTTAGGCCAATTGTTCGCTTGAATATCCCAGGTCAGACGCGTACTCAATTGCCGAAAGTTTCCGGGCGCAAACGCGGCCGTTTTGATCGGAGTATCTATGTACCAGCGTATCGTTATCTACACGCGCCTGTTCCGCGAGCGTTGGTCCAACAATTGCATCCTCTCTTCTCTTTGGGATGGCACCTGCACCGGTGACGCGGCCTGCAACCCTACCTTGGGCTGCGCCTTCGGTACAGATGCCATCCTTTTTGCTGTAGGGGGAGCGTGTCGTGGCAGGTAAAAAGTTCTCCCTGTTCGAGGTCATCCTCTCGGTTATCTGCGTTGTCTTTACCATCGAGGCGGCCGCTCCGGCATCTGCCATGGGTAACGTGCAGTTCTTCTGGTGGATCTTCCTCATCATTACGTTTTTGCTTCCCTATGGCCTGGTGGTGGCCGAGCTCGGTACGGCGTTCGATTCCGAGGGTGGCCTGTACGATTGGGTTCGCCTGGGCTTGGGCGACCGTTGGGGCGCCCGCTGCTCCTGGTGCTATTGGGTCAACTTTCCACTGTGGGTGGCAAGTATCGCCTGCATGTTCCCCAGTGTCATCAATGCGGTATGGGGCATCGAATTTTCGCTTGGGGTCCGAATTGCCATCGAGCTTGCCTTTGTGTGGGGCGTCACGGTCATGGCAATGCAGCCGGTGGCCGAGGCCGATTGGGTCATGGATGGCGGCGCCGTCATCAAGGTGCTCATTACCACCGTGGTGGGAATCGTCGGCATCTGGTTTGCCTGCAATAACGGCTTTGCCAACGATATGTCGTTTAAGACCTTTGTCCCCGATCTGGGAGACACTAACTCACTGACGTATCTTTCAATCATCCTATTCAACTTTATGGGCTTTGAGGTGGTCGCGACCTTTGCCAGCACGATGAAGAACCCATCGCGCGATATCCCCAAGGCGGTTATCGCCGGTGGCGTTGCCATTGCGGCGATCTACATTATCTGTGGCATCGGTATTGGAGCCGCGGTTCCCACCGAGCAGCTTTCACTCGATTCGGGCATTGTGGACGCGGTTGCCGCCATGGTGGGGCGCGCTCACCCGCTGACGATGGTCGTGGGCGTGGCCTTTTTGGTGACGCTGTTCGCCAACATGATCTGCTGGAGTTTTGGCGTCAACAACGTGGCGAGCTATGCCGCGCGCCACGGCAACATGCCGCGCCCCTTTGCGCTGGTGTCCAAGAAGACCGGCATGCCCAATGGCTCGGCACTCATTAACGGTTGTTTTGCCAGCTTGGTGCTGCTACTTCAGATTCCGCTGGGCGAAGGTTCCGACGTCTTTTGGGTCTTCTTCTCGATGAACGTCGTCTTTCTGCTCATGAGCTATATCCCGATGTTCCCGGCGTTTTGGCGTCTGCGTAAATACGACGGTCGCCCGCGTGTGTTCCGCACGCCCTTCGAGGGCAAGGTGCTTGCGGTAGCGCTTGCGGTGCCGGTGGTAGAGCTCGTGCTTTCGATTGTTGCGACAATCGTGCCGCTTAACAGCTCGCCCGCCGAGATGTCAAAGTTGCCGATCCTCATGGGTGTGGTGATCGGCGTGTTGCTGGGCGAGGTTTCGCGCCTCATATCGCGCCGCGGCCGCAGTATCGACAATCCCGGCGTTGGTGCAAAGGGGTCAGATTACTTTGCACTAAAACAGTAGCGCCGCGAGTTGCGCGGCGCTTGATGCATCTTGGATTACTGCTCGCGGTGCTCGGAATCGGAAGCGAGCTTGGGCGCAAAGTAGGGGACGTGGCCCAGGTACGGGCAGCTATCCTCGCGCGCCTCGACGGCGGAGGGGACGTTGTCGTAGGTCATGGAAGAACCGAGTCGGGTGATGGCCTTGGCGGCGGGCGCGACGAGCATCTTGAGCGGAGCGATCGGTGTCATGGCATCTCCTTTCATCGGTGAGACACAGCTTTTTTATCTAAACGATACAGTACGTTTAATCGGTGAGTCTAATCTTGCGGCAAAGAATCTGTCAACATCCTCACAGCATCTAGACAGGGGAGGCGGGCATGAGTTTCGCGTTCTATATCTACACCACGATTATCATGGGTGTGGCTCTGGTGACCAGTGCCGTGGCATTGGTGGTTTGGCTCATGACACGCCGTCGCGACAGTCTGGTGGCCGCGGCGGGCTTTTTGCTCTACATGCTCGATATGTCAGTCATTTTTTTTGACGAGTACAATCGGCTCAAATACGACTATGCCGTTACCTTTAGCGAGCCGTTGCAGCACCCCTTGCTGCGCTGCGTGCTCGGTATTGCCATCTATGCCTGCGTGGTACTGTGGATGTTTGCGCGCTTGCGCAAAAGGCCGACGTCGCGCATGCTCGGACTCGCTATCGTGCCGTTTTCAATCTTGCAATTGCTGCTGGTGCCTCGCAGCGGCGCTGCCGGAGAGGTGCAGCAGTATCTCTTTTGGCTCACGCGCGACCTGGGCAATGTAGGATGTCTTGCCTATGCCGCCTGGCATTACCGGTACAGAGCAACGCGTGTTGAGAAACTCGACCTCGACCGCTCAAAGCTCTTTTGGAAGGTGGCCTTCGTTCTTGTGTTTTGCGTGATCGCCGAGGACACCTACATGATCTTGTTCTGCCGCCCCGACTCCCAAAACCCCGTCATCGGCCTCTTTTTGTGGTATCTGTCCGAGCGCAATATCTCCGAAAACGTGCTGCTCGTGGTATGCGCGGCTCAGCTTTTTTGCCAGTTTAGCCATATCCTGCGTGTGTATGCCCGTCATCCGCGTGCCGATGAGGACGTGGCGGCCGAGAGCGCACGCTCTGAGGACGATCTCGCATCGCGTGTGGTGATTTATGCCGACGCCCATAAGCTGTCACGGCGCGAGCAGGAGGTGCTCACGCTGGTGCTGAAGGGTAACGACGCCCAAAACATCGCCAGCGAGTTGGTCATCAGCCCTGGCACGGTCAAGGCACACCTGCATCGCATCTACGTTAAAAGTGGCGTCTCCAACCGAGATGACCTCATAGATACCTTTTGGCGTTCCTAGTCCTATTCTTCCTTGCATGCGGGTCTTGCCATGTGGGCGGGCACGCCGTTGGGCGTAATGACGCGGTAATAATCTCAGACAATAAACCTGCAGGTAAAGCGTGTAAACCTGCTTAAACTGACCGTTTGCGGTCCCTGGCCTTGGCACGGATTTGCCCCTGTGTATCAATGGGTGTAGCGCGAAGCCGCGGACGTGGGACAGACGTCCGAGCACGGCTTGTAGGCACGCGCCGATGCGGGAGCGCTACGCTCCCAACCGAGTGCCCACGCGGGCGGTGCGTCCGCGTTGCAACCAAAGATGCCTGAGGAGGCTCACATGGACAAGGCTGATGTAGTTATCAAGAGCAACGCCGTCTTTACCGGCGATGGGCTCGAGCCGTTTAAGGGCGGCGTTGCCGTGCGGGGCGAAAGAATCGTTGCCTGCGGTGACGATGCCCACCTGGCACCGTTTATCGGCCCCGATACCGAGGTGCGCGACTTTGGCGACCAACTCGTCATGCCCGGCCTGATCGACTCGCACACACATTTTGCCCAGGGCGCGTTTATGACCGACCCCGATTTTGCCGTCAACCTCATCGACTGCACCAGTTTTGAGATGGCAATGGAACGTGTCGTGGCGTTTGCCGATTCGCATCCTGACAACGAGTGGATCGTTGGCTGTCAGATCATCCAGTTCCAATGGGATGTCCCCGAGATGCCCACGGCCGCGATGATCGATGAGTACATCTCTGACCGTCCGGTCTTTCTGCAGCAGGTTGACCTGCATACCTTTAGTGCCAATACCTGCGCCATCAACAAGGTGGGAGTAACTTCGCAGACGCCCGATCCCGCAGGCGGCAAGATCCTTAAGGATGCCGAGGGCGATCTGACGGGCGTGTTTTCCAACAACGCCGGCGCCTTCTTTATGGACGAGGTTTATGACCCGGCGCCCGAGGTTGTTGACGCGTCGTTTGCAAAAACCGCCCGGCGCGCCAATGCCTTGGGAATCACTACGGTCGGCATGGTCAATCCTACGTTTGTGAGCATGGAAAACCCGTATGCGGTGTTGGCAGGTCTTAATGCCAAGGGCGACTTGCCGTTGCGTGTGTTCCTGTACACCGACCTGTTCGAAAACGAGTCCTTGACGCTCGAGCAGATTAAGGAGAAATACGCCTTCCCGGGTACGCAGGTGGAGTGGCACGGCTTTAAGCAGTTCCTTGATGGCGTGTGCTCCGACCATACCGCCTGGATGCTTGAGCCCTATAGCAACGCGCCCGATACCTGTGGTGAGCCCGCGGAGGAGCCGGAGCGCATCCGCGCTGCCATCCTCAGAGCGCAGGAATGGGGCGTTGACACGCGCATCCATACGATCGGTGATCGCTCGGTGCGTTTTGTGCTCGATTGTTTTGAGGAGGGCGAGCGCTTGCATGGCAAGCGGGATTGCCGCCACTCCATGGAGCACAACGAGACGGTTCAGCCCGAGGATCTGCCGCGCTATGCCGAGCTCGGCGTCTGCCCCGGCATGCAGCCGTGGCACATGCTGCTCGATATGCCCGATCTCGCCAAGGACGATGCCGTGGGTCCCGAGCGTGCCGCGCTTTCGTGGCCCCTGCATAGCCTGCTTGCCAGCGGAGCCGTGGTGCACCTGGGCAGTGACTTCCCCGTTGTGGGCTTGGAGCCCATGGAGGAGGTGTACGGCGCGGTCTTCCGCATGCTCGAGGACGGCTCCAACCCTGAGGGTTGGTTCCCCCAGGAGCGCATTACCATGGCCGAGGCTCTGCGCGCCTACACCTATGGCAGCGCCTACGCCATGCATGCCGAGGGCCGCATCGGCACGCTCGCGTGCGGCAAACAGGCAGATATCTGCGTGCTCGACCGCAACCTCTTTGATTGCGAGCCGGCCGAGGTGCTCGAGGCTACCGCAGCCCTCACGATGATCGCCGGCAAGGTGGTCTTTGAGGCATAGCGCCATCGTTTGATTGGGCGGCTTGGTGCCAGTTGTCAGCCGCCTGACATCCATTCAGCACTACTCTCTCAAGGAAAGGGGAGAACAATGGCAGAAGAAGTAACCGCTGCCGTGGAGGAGGAGCGCGAGCTCGCCTCCCAACCGATTCCCGGCCTGGTGCGTAAGTACACCATCGTCACCGGCCAGGGCATGCTCGCCCAGATCATCATGGTGGTCCTCGAGGGCCTCGTGATGGGTTGGGGCCTGGGTGCCCATGGCCTGGCCTGTGTCTCGATCATCATGTCGGTCGAGTACATCAACCTGGCCTTTGGCAACCTGTTTGGCACCGGCGTACCCGCTGTGGTGGGCAACCTTTTGGGTGCCGGCGACATCAAGGGCGCAAGCAAAGCTTTTAGCCAGGGCTTTTGGCTCACCACGATCGTGAGTGTGCTGCTTGCTGTGGTGATGGCCGTGTTTACCGAGCCCATCTGCGCATTCTTTGGCGCCACGCCCGACATCATGGCCGATACCGTTGCCGGCGTGCGAACCTTCGCCGTGCTGCTGCCGCTCACGGTCATTGGCCAGATGATCACCGCTGTGATGCGTGTGGATGAGAAGGTTCAGATCCAGGCCAACCTCATGACCGTTTCGGCTATCGTCGCCATCTGCTGGCTCGCGCTTTCCACGTTTGTGCTCAAGTTTGGCGTTATGGGCGCCGGCGTGTACTACGGGCTTTCCATCGGCATCTGGGCCATCGGTATCTTCTGGTTCATCGGGGGCAAAAAGTCCCAGCTCCAGATTAGCCTGACCGACCTTAAGCTCGACCTCGCCATCTGCGGCCAGATCTTCAAGATCGGCTTCCCGTTCTTCCTGGTCCAGGGCGCGACCTTTATCTTTAATACCGTTGCCAACTCGCTTTTGGGTTCGCTCGGCGGCGACATGGGCTCGCTCTACATCGCAGCCTTTGGCGTGATCAACGGCTACATCCTCTACATCACCATGATGGTTGCCCAGTGCTTCTCCTACGGTCTGCAGCCCATCGCTGCCTTCAACGCCGGCGCAAAGGCTTGGGCACGCCTTAAGGAGACGCTCTCCTGCACGCTTAAGTACCAGGTTGTGACGCTGGCGCTGGTCACCGTCGCGCTCTGGCTTGCCGCCACCCCGGCGTGCGCCTTCTTTGCCGGCAGCGATCCTGCGCTCGTTGAGGTTGCCGCCAACGCCACGCGTACTGTCATCCTGGCTGTTGCCCTGGGCTATCTTGCCATGACCATGTCGATGTATTTCCAGGCGGTCGAGAAGGTGGGTGTCGCCACGTTTACGGGCCTGCTTCGCTATGTGATCTGCTCGGTGCCGCTTATGTACCTCCTCGGCAACATGATAGGTGTCGAGGGCGTGTGGATCGCCCTGGTGGTGGCCGATGCCATTACCGGCATCATCTCCATTGCGCTCGCCGCGCACGAGTCCAAGCGCCTTGCCACGCTCTAGGCTCGGATATGACTGGCATACGATAGTCGAACAAGTTAACTCGCCTGCAAGCCACCACAATGGGGACAGCCCCCATTGTGGTGGCTTTTGTTATTTAGGGTCTGAGATTTCGTCTCTATAAATAATGCTTTTGAACTGGGCTACTATAAGATTGTGGTAAACGCTACTATAAGATTATGGCGAATGAAACTATTCGATTATGGTAACAGTGTAATAAGGGGCGTTGATATGGCTGAGTTCATTAACAGGGATTTGCATGAGTTGCTCATTCGCATGGCAGGCTGGTTTCCTGTTGTGTCGTTGACAGGGCCTAGGCAGAGCGGTAAGTCTACGCTGGTTCGGCATGCCTTTCCCGACTATTCCTACGTCACGCTTGAGGACCCTCAAACGAGGCGCGCGGCCTTGGAGGATCCGGTGAGTTTTATCCGCAACCGAAAGGGCGGACTCATCATCGATGAGGCGCAATACGCCCCGGATTTGTTTTCAATGATCCAGGTTGTTTCGGATGAGCGGGGAGACGCCGGTCAATACATCCTTACAGGCTCGCAAAACTTTTTGATGATGAAAAGCATCGGGCAGTCTCTTGCCGGGCGAGTCGGGATCTTGAAATTGCTGCCATTATCGTTTCGAGAAGCGGAGAGGGGCCAGCAGGGGCAGCTGGAAGTGGATTTGTTCGCGCTCGAAGGGGGATACCCTCGCCTGCGTTCCGCCGGAATGCCGTCCTCGGTTTATTTCCCCAGCTATATCGATACCTATGTTGAGCGCGATGTTGTGGGCCTGCTTGATGTGCGCAATAAGGCGGAGTTTCATAAGTTTCTGTCCATAATTGCTCAGAGCGTCGGTGCCCTCATCAATATATCCTCGCTTTCTCGAGATACGGGCGTGAGCGTATCGACCATTAAAAGCTGGTTGTCCATCCTGGAGCAGAGCTACCTGACGTTTTCGCTGCAGCCCTATTATGCAAATGCCAAGAAGCGTCTAACTAAAACGCCCAAGCTCTATTTTTACGACACGGGGCTGCTCTGCTACTTGCTCAAAATTGGATCACTGGAGCAACTATTGGAGAGTCCTTATCTGGGAGCCTTTTTCGAAAACCTCATCGTTTCCGAAACGGCGAAGAGCCATCTCAACGTGGGCGAGAATCCCGAGCTGTATTTCTATAGGGACGATAGCAAGCGTGAAATCGATTTGCTCGACTGTACAAACTCAGGGAGTCCCAAGGCTATCGAAATAAAATCATCCAGAACGTATCACGATAAGTACGCCCGTCATCTACAGACTGTATGCGATGAGATCGACATTGCAAAAGATGCGCGCTATGTTGTGGCCCGCGTGGACTCAACGTATGAGTCGAAAGACTGTAGTGTGGTTTCGGCGCGTGATTGGCTTTTGCGATAACAAGCTCGGCGTATTAACGACCGCCGCGAAGGGAACCGGCCCCTTTTGCGGCGGTTTTTTGCCTATCTGGTGCATCTTAGATGCAAGTGAGTAGACTTATTTGGATATGCCGAGCACATCGCGACAAATGCTCAATAAAACCGCAGGTCAGAGCTGTGGCGTTTTGGGGCGTGCTTGACCTCCTGCAAAAAGCCTACTCATTTGGTATTTTCTGTTAGAAGACCGCCGCGAGGTGGAGTGGCTCCTCCGCGGCGGTCGGCGTTTGCCCAGATAAAACCTGCCAAAATAAACCTGTCTACTCTTTGAGCCAGAGCCGACACTAATTCAAATGGCGAAATCAAAGGGCGCTCTCCGTATGGAGGGCGCCCTTTTTATCGCGGGATGTTTTGCGCGGCAGTCATAAGGCCCAGGCGGTTGCTGACGCCGAGCTTGCGATAGATGGCGTTGACGTGCTTCTTGACGGTTGACTCGCTTATGAATAGCTCGTTTGCCATCTGTTTGTTCGTTTTGCCGTCGAGCATGAGCCGCATGACTTCGGCTTCGCGCGGTTGGATATTGTGTTCTGTAATGAAGGCGTTCAGATGGTTTGCGTCTTCTGTCTGGGTGAGCTTAATGCCCCGAGGATAGAGGTTGGCGAGCGCGAGGCTCGCGTGCCGAGCGACTTCGAGCAGGATTGCGAGCTCGGTGTCGGTGAAGTCTCCGGCCGTGCGTTCGCGAAACAGGGTGATGCTTCCTAGCGGGCTGTCGTTGTGCGCGAGCGTGGCCGTACAGCCAAAGTAGACGCCCTGCGGTTCCATCCATTTGCGATAGATGGGCGTGGCATCGCGTCGCTCGACGTCGACGAGGTCGAGGTCGCGGTAGACGCCGACCTTATGTAGGTCAAAGCTCCATGTTGTATAGTCCATCGCGGCGTAGCGGTTGTAGTAGTCGCTCAGCGCGCGGTCGTCCATTCCGCTGCTTGCGGGGTGGACGTAGCGTGGGGCATCACTGCCCGCCGCCTCGATCAGGTCGAACATGGCGATTCGATGGGGCACGAGCCCTGTCGTTCCCTCGAGGGTCTCCTTTTGCAGCTTATCGACACCGTGTGATGCGTGGATTGCAAGCGCGAGCTCGTTGAGAGCAGTCCAGGTCGTACTGTCCAACTCAATAGTCTGCTGTTTATTGCATGGGGGCATAGGGCGTCCTTTCCATTGTGGAACCCAGTATGTCATGTTCTCGGCCTGAATAGAACTTTAGGTCAGCGAATGGTATACCGTCGGTCGCTGAAAGGGACTCGAGGGACCATTGAGAACATCTCGGTGCGGCCGCATCATGGTCTCGTCAAGCAAAAGCACCGAGATTTAGGAGCTTGAAATGAAGACCATCTACGAGAGTGAGTCCACACCTAAGAAGGACGGGTTCTATATGCCCGGCGAGTATGAGGAACAGGAGCGCACCTGGATTCTGTGGCCGCACCGCTCCGACGTGTGGCGCTGCGGCGCCAAGCCGGCGCAGAAGGTCTTCACCGAGATCATCAAGACCATTGCACGTTTTCAGCCCATCACTGTGGGCGTCAACACCGAAGACTTCCCCGCGGTGTGTGAGATCTTCGACGGCGTTGAGAACGTGCGCGTTATCCACATGGAGTACAACGACAGCTGGATTCGCGACCCCGGCCCGGCGTTCCTCGTTAATGACAATGGTGAGGTTGCTCTTTCGCACTTCCACTTTAATGCTTACGGCGGTTTCATTGACGGCCTGTATTTCCCGTGGGACAAGGACGCTTCCATTGGCTTGCAGGTGGCACAGCTCGAGCAGGTTAACCGCTATCGTCCCGAGGATTATATCCTCGAGGGTGGCTCGTTCAACTGTGATGGTCAAGGCACCGTCGTGACCACCGAGATGTGTCTGCTCAACGAGGACCGCAACCCGCAGTACACCAAGGAGCAGATTGAGGAGAAGCTCTCTGAGTATCTCGGTATCGAGAAGGTTATCTGGATCAAGGACGGTATCGATCCGTACGAAACGAACGGTCATGTGGACGACGTCGCATGCTTTAGTGCGCCCGGCGAGGTCTGCTGCATGTGGACCGATGATCCCAACCATAAGTTCTACAAGGAGTGCCAAGAGGCGTATAAGACGCTTTCCGAGACGACGGATGCTCGTGGCCGCAAGCTCAAGATCCACAAGGTGATTATGCCTGCGACCTCGGTATATATGACCGAAGAGGAAGCCAGCACGATTGACCCCGTCGAGGGCGTGCTGCCGCGTACCCCCGAGGATGCTTTCGAGCCGAGCTACCTCAACTTCCTGCCCGTCAACGGCGCAGTGCTGGTGCCACAGTTTGGCGACCCCAACGATGCCCAGGCACTCAAGGATATCCAAGCCGCCTATCCGGATCGCGAGGTCATCGGCATCATGACGCGCGAGGTCATCTATGGTGGCGGCAACATCCACTGCATCACCCAGCAGCAGCCCAAGGCGCGCTGCAAGTAGAGGCGGTTGCACGGCACACGGGGTAGTGTCGATATGACCTGGGGCCCGCTGGCGCACACGCTGGCGGGCCCTTTTGCGTGCGGCGGGCAGCATTGCACGCGGGCGCTCGGGTCTAAGCGAGGGTACCAGGGGGCCTTGCTTATCGTCGATAGTTGGTCTAGAATCGTCGATAGTCGATGATAGGGGGTAGCATGCAGCTTGTTGAAAGTGAGACCGTGGAGTTCAAGTGCACATTTACCCCTAAGCTGCTCAAAGCTGTGGTGGCGTTTGCCAATTCGAATGGCGGTACCTTGTATATCGGAATCGACGATTTTGGCAGCATCGTCGGCGTGGACGATATCGATGCCACCATGCTTCAATGCTCTAATGCAATAACCGATGGCGTGTATCCCGACGTTTCTGAAATCACGACGGTCTCCGCATTGGACATCGATGGCGCAGCGTTGGTGAAAATCGAGGTGGAAGCGGGTCCTCACAAGCCGTACTGCCTGTGCTCGAAGGGATTTGTTCCCGCCGGGGTATATCGGCGCCTGGGTCCTGCCAACGTGCCCATCGAGATGGCCCAGATCCGCTCGATGATCAAGCGCACCGACGGCGATTATTTTGAGACCGCGCGCTCTCATGAACAGAGTTTGACGTTTTTTGAAGCCGAGCGGGTCTTTAGGCGCGCGGAGATTACGTTTGATCAAACCTCTCAAAAGAATCTCGGCCTTATCGATGAGCTGGGCTTTTACACCAATTTGGCACTGCTGGTCTCTGACCAAAACCCCTTTGCAGTCCGCGCTGGCCTCTTCAACGACGATGCGTAT
The DNA here is from genome assembly GCA_018363345.1 of Collinsella sp. Taxonomy (GTDB): domain Bacteria; phylum Actinomycetota; class Coriobacteriia; order Coriobacteriales; family Coriobacteriaceae; genus Collinsella. The sequence goes on from JAGZNZ010000001.1 coordinate 143,961, forward strand.
ACCGAGTTTATCGACCGCCAGGATGGCGAGGGCTCGATCTTTAGGCAGATAGAGGATATCGAACGGTTCCTCAATATATCGAACGCAACGCGTATGTACTTTGTGCCGGGAAGACTTGATCGCATAGATAAGGACGACTATCCCCGCGAGGCTGTTCGAGAGGGAATTCTGAACCTGTTTATCCATCGCGACTACGAATCTTCGGTGGCGTCTCTTATCAAGATGAGCCGTACGGCGCTTGAATTTACCAATGCGGGAGGGCCGCAGCACATCAGCGTCGAGGAGGCGCTTGCGGGCGGCTCGGACGCTCGGAATCCAAAGCTGCAACTGCTCTTTTTGCGCCTGGGGATGGTCGAGGCGTTTGGAACGGGCCTCAAGGGGATCCGCGCGCTCTATGAGGCGGAAGGGTTGGAACCCGAGGTCTGCGCCTACCCTGCAATGTTTAGGTTGTCGCTGCCCAACGTCAATGCCGTGCGCAATTCCCATCTGACGCCTCGTGGCAATAGCGGTCCCAACTTGCGTGGGGATTACAGCGATTATGAGCAGCTCGAGCGGGAAGGGGCGCTGCCGCCCGATGTTTCGCAAGCGTTTACATCCGTGCGAGCGCAGCGAGAGGGGCACGTGTCGATGAATGGCGACTGCGGCCACGAGGTGCGTGCCAAGCTCGTGGAGGAGCTTGGCTTTGATGTTGCGTGCAAGGCGTCCGCGATGCTACAGGATGTCTCGGACGAGCGACGTGGTGGATACGCTCGCGCCTTGATTCGCTTTGCCCTTGAGCGGCCCCGCGGCTTTACGCGCCAGGATGCCTCGGACGCTCTGGGAACTGGGCGCGACGTGACGCTGCGGGTTATCAACGGTTTGCTTGAGGAAGGCGCACTCGTTAAAGAGGGGCGCGCTCGGGCGACGAGATATCGCGCTGTCGGGCAGGTTTAGGGACGGGCGGTCCGGCCCCCTGGGTTAATCCTGGGTAGAGGCCAAGGGCCGGGTGCCCGGCTCGCCTTGATTGAAGGGGTACTTAGAGCGTGCCTCCGTACATGTAGACGATAAAGCCGTCGCCGGTGTCTTGGCTGTGGTCCTCCAGGATGCGCTTCATGTTGAGGTGTTCGTAAAACTGCCAGTCGGAGTTGCAGTCGCTCATCAGGAAGAACTTGGTGCAGCCTGCCTTGGCGAGCTCGGCGCGCGCAAGGTCGATGAGCTCGCGGCCGAGTCCCTTGCCCTGCCATTCAGGCACAATGATAATCAAGTTGAGTTGACCCTGGGCATATTCGTTGCCTGTGGCGGCAAAGCGATCCGCTGTAGCCTTTTCGCGGCTGTCTCCAAAGAGCGAGCCCTCGAGCTTGGCATCGGCGGTCTTTGCCATCTCGGTTGCCTGGGCGAACATCTCGTTATAGTAGGGCTCCCACGTGGGATTGGTGCGCGGCTTGCCGTCTTCGAAGATGCCGATGCAGCAGGCGGCGATAATGCGGCCCTCGGTCTCGGCGACAAGTGCGATGGGGGAGCGCTGCAGCTGCATGGCGATGTTAAAGCGCGCGCAGAAATCGGCAGCTTCGACGTCGCCGCGGTTGCGCAGCGTGTTGCACCACAGCTGGTTGTAGATGGCGGCGATGCCGGCCAGGTCATCGAGCGTGGCGGCGCGCAGGGTTACGTTGTCAAGGCTCATGGAGGCTCCTTCCAGGTTGGGTCAGGGCACCTATGAGTGTGACATGGCGACATCGTTGCCGCATCAACCATTCGGCAGACGAGCGCCGATACCTCGGGGACGGAGAGGTGGCAATTGGGTAGTCATTGGGGACGTTCTTAAACGACTAGTCAAACAAGAGCGTCCCCAACGACTACCTCAAGGAATGTCCCAGACTGCCGGCAGAAAAGGAACGTCCCTAACTGTCACGACTACCTCAAAAGAAGCGTCCCCAAGTGCCGGCTTTGGCAACGCCGATGTCTTGGCAACGACAGCGAAAGCCCGCCAGAGCGAGCAAGGTGCCTTGAAACGAGGCGGCATTGACTTTTTGGTCATACCGCCGAAGTTGAAAGGCAGATTGCCGCTCTGGCGGGCTTGTAGCGTCGGCCGGTTACGGCGTTTGGCAAAACGCCGTAACTCTAAACCCGCTCTGCGATCTCGTGGATGAGGTAGTCGGTCTTTTCCCAGCCCAGGCACGGGTCGGTGATCGACTTACCAAAGACACCGCCATCGACCGGCTGGTTGCCGTCCTCAAGGTAAGACTCGATCATAAAGCCCTTGACCAGCTTGGAGATGGACTCGTTGCGGCGGCAGCTGTCGAGCACCTCCTTGCAAATGCGGTACTGCTCCAGCGGGCGCTTACCTGAGTTGTCGTGGTTGCAGTCGATGACCGCCGCCGGGTTGGCGTAGCCGGCATGCTCGGTATAGCGCTCGGCCAGGCGTTCCAGGTGTTCGTAGTGGTAATTGGGGTAGGTACGACCGTCGAGACCGATGTAGCCACGCATAACGGCGTGCGCGAGCGGATTGCCGTCGCACTCGACCTCCCAGTTGCGGAAGATGAAGCTCTGGTGTGCCTGGGCGGCGTAGATGGAGTTGAGCATAACGGTGGTGGAACCGGCGGTGGGGTTCTTCATGCCCACAGGCACCGAAATGCCGCTCGACACCAGACGATGCTCCTGGTTCTCGACCGAGCGCGCACCCACGGCGACGTAGCTCAGCAGGTCGACGAGGTACTGGTAGTTGGACGGGTAGAGCATCTCGTCGGCGGTAAAGAAGCCGGTCTCCTCGATGACGCGCAGGTGCATGTGGCGAATGGCCTTGACGCCCTCGAGCAGGTCATCGGGCGCCTCGGGGTCGGGATTGTGCAGTAGACCCTTGTAGCCGGTACCCTTGGTGCGCGGCTTGTTGGTGTAGACACGCGGAATGATGATGAGCTTGTCCTTGACCTCTTCGGCGACCTTGGCCAGTCGGTTCATGTACTCAAGCACCGAGTCCTCGCGGTCGGCAGAGCACGGGCCGATGATGAGCACCTTGCGTGCGTCCTCGCCGGTAAAGACCTTGGCGACCTCGGCGTCGAATGCCTGCTTTTTGGCGGTAAGCTCGGCGGAAAGCGGCATTTCCTCGCGGATCTCCATGGGGATCGGCAGCCTGCGCTTGAATTCCATGGCCATATGGGGCCTCCTTTATCAATTAACGGCAACAATTGGCGAATCCTCGAATGCTCGGCATTATCCGCTGTCGCACGCTAAAGTGCAAGTGAAACCTGCCGAAAAGGGACAGGTTTATTTTGGTCGGTTTTATCTGGGGAAATGTCGGCGCTCGCCGGAAGGGGAGGGCCAACGTACGGCACGCTGGAGCAAGTTGGATCTTCTGCGGCATACCCTGTGGACAAAAAATGGCAAATATGAGTACTGTTGCTAGCGTAGTATCATATCGATCTTACAAGATAATAGACACAACAGTAAATATGTTCATTAACGTTGGCACACAGAAGCATGCTACCGGGCATTTTGATCAATTTGAAGGCATATCTAGGCCGCAATGAGGTCGTTTGGGGCAGTTTTGGCTGTTACTAAAAAGGTGACAGTACTCATATTTGCCATTTTTTGTCCACGGGGCCTTGAGGGAGGGCGTCAATCAGGTCCCAGGGGAGGCGGTTCGAGGGCCGCAGAACAAAAAACGGGGGCGCAGGCTGTCCTGCGCCCCCGTTCTCGGGCGTTATTCGTTCCCTGCGGCAGAATTTACGCCGCTTCGTCGAACTGCGAATTGTACAGGTCGGCGTAGAAGCCGCCTTGGGCGAGCAGCTCGTCGTGCGTGCCCTTCTCGACGATGTCGCCGTCGCGAATCACCAAGATCACGTCGGCGTTGCGGATCGTGGACAGGCGATGCGCGATGACAAAGCTCGTGCGGCCCTGCATCAGCGCATCCATGGCGCGCTGAATAAGCTCCTCGGTACGGGTATCGACGTTGGAAGTCGCCTCGTCCAAAATCAGCGCCGGACGGTCGGCCAAAATGGCGCGGGCGATGGTCACGAGTTGGCGCTGGCCCTGTGAGAGGTTGGTGCCCTCCTCATTGATCATAAAGTCGTAGCCGCCGGCGAGCGTATGGATAAAGTGGTCGCAGCGTGCGGCGCGTGCGGCGGCCTCGACCTCGGCGTCGGTCGCATCGGGGCGTCCGTAGCGGATGTTCTCGCGGATGGTGCCGTTAAACAGCCAGGTGTCCTGCAGCACCATGGCAAACTCGCCGCGCAGCGCCGCGCGGTCCCAGTCGCGCACGTCGACGCCTTCGACGCGCAGCGAACCGCCGTCCACGTCGTAAAAGCGCTGCAGCAGCTTAATGAGCGTGGTCTTGCCGGCGCCGGTGGGGCCGACGATGGCAATGGTTTGGCCGGGCTGCGCCTCGCAGCTAAAGTCTTGGATGATGGTCTTGTCGGGCGTGTAGCCAAACTTGACGTGGTCGAACTCAACGTGGCCGGGGCGCTTCTCGGGAATCTGGGCGTCGGCCTTCTGCTCCTCCTCGGGCGCGGCGAGGAACTCAAAGACGCGCTCGGTGGCAGCGGCCATCGACTGCATCGTGTTGCTCACGTTGCCCAGCTGCTGCACCGGCTGCGTAAAGTTGCGCACGTACTGGATAAAGCTCTGGATGTCGCCGGGCGTGGCGTTGCCGGTCAGCGCGAGCTGCGCACCCACCACGACGACGCCCACGTAGCCCATGTTGCCCACCAGACTCATAAGCGGCATCATCAGGCCCGACAGGAACTGCGAGCGCCAGCCGCTAATAAAGAGGCGGTCGTTTTGACGGTCGAACTCCTCGATTGAGGCCTCGGCGCGGTCGAACACCTGAATGACATTCTGGCCGGCAAAGTCCTCCTCGATAATGCCGTTGACGGCGCCCAGGACTTGCTGTTGCTCGCGGAAGTACGGCTGCGAGAAGTGAATCATCACGGTCAGGATAATCGCGGCTGCCGGCAGCGTGAGCACGGTGACGCCGGTGAGCGGCAGACTGATCGACAGCATCATGACGAGCACGCCGATAATCTGCGTGACAGACGTGATGAGCTGCGTCACGCTCTGGTTGAGCGACTGGCCGAGCGTATCGACGTCGTTGGTGATGCGACTGAGTACGTCGCCCTTGCTGTGGCCGTTGAAGTAACTCATCGGAACGACGGCGATCTTGGCGGCGATCTCCTTGCGCATGCGATAACAAATCTTTTGCGTGACGCCGGTCATGAGCCAGCCTTGGATCAGGCTGCAGGCAGAGCTCGCCAGATACAGACAGAGCAAAAAGCCGAGCGTCTTGGCGATCCAGGCAAAGTCGACATCGCCGGTGCCGTTGACCTTGGCAACCAAGCCCTCGAACAGCTTAGTCGTAACCTGGCCGAGCACCTTGGGCCCCACAATGTTAAAGATGACCGAGCACACGGCAAAGGCGACGGCGGCAAACACGGCAATCTTGTGCTGGCCGATATAGCCGAGCAGCTGCCTCATGGTGCCCTTAAAGTCCTTGGCCTTTTCGCCACGGCGCATGCCACCCATGCGGCCCATGGGACCACGCTGGCGGGTGGGCTTGGGAATCTGAGTCTTGGTCTCGTCTGCCATTAGCGCTCGCCTCCTTCCATGACGGCTGCAATTTCTTCTTGGGTAAGCCCCAGCTCCTCGGCGGAAAGCTGCGACTGTGCAATCTCCAGGTACGCCGGGCAGCCGTGCAGCAGCTCCTCGTGCGTGCCGGTGCCCACTACGTGACCGTCGTCGAGCACGATGATCTGGTCGGCGTGCATGATGGTCGCGATGCGCTGGGCCACGACCACGAGTGCGGCGTCGGTGACGTTTTTGGCCAGCTCCTCGCGCAGGCGCGCGTCGGTCTTGTAGTCGAGGGCGCTAAACGAGTCATCGAACACCACGACCTCGGGCTTTTTGGCCAACGCGCGGGCAATGGCCAGGCGTTGGCGCTGACCACCCGAAATATTGGAGCCGCCCTGGCTGATGGGGGAGTCGTAGCCGCCCTCGCGCTCGGCGATAAAGTCCTCGGCCTGGGCGATGCGTGCCGCCTGGCGCATATCATCATCGCTCACCATGTCGCCGGCAAACTTGAGGTTGCTCTCGACGGTGCCCGAGAACAGGCGACCCTGCTGCGGGATGTAACCAATGCGGTGGCGCAGCTCGGAAAGGGTCATGTCGCGCACGTCGATGCCGTCGAGCGAAATGCTGCCGCCCGTGACGTCGTACAGGCGCGGAATCAGCTGCACGAGCGTGGACTTGCCCGAACCCGTTGAGCCAATGATGCCGAGCATCTGGCCGGCATGTGTGGTGAAGTTCACGCCGCTGATGACATCGGCGCGGGCATCGGGGTACTGGAAGCTCACGTCGCGGAAGGTGAGCTCACCGCGCGGCGCGCTGGCTGCGGGCAGTTTGGGCGAGGCAGGGTCGTTGATGCTCGTGGGGCAGGTGATGACCTCTTCCACGCGCTCTGCTGCGACCTCGGCGCGGGGCAGGATGACCGAAACCATGGTGAGGATCATAAACGCCATGACGATCTGCATGGTGTAGGAGATAAACGCCATCATGTTGCCGACCTGCATCACACCGTCGGACACGCCCTGCGCGCCAAACCAGACGATAAGCACGGTGATGCAGTTCATGACGAGCATCATGAGCGGCATCATAAAGCTCATGGCGCGGTTGGTGTAGAGCTGCGTGGTCATCAGGTCGAGTGATGCCTTGTCAAAACGCTCGAGCTCATGCTCCTCGCGGTTGAACGAGCGGATGGGCATAAGGCCGTCGAGCAGCTCGCGGGCGGCAAGGTTCACGCGGTCCACAAAGCTCTGCATCTTTTTGAACTTGGGCATGGTGAGGCCCATAAGCACGCCGACGACGGCCGAGACCGCGATGATGGCCACGGCGATGGTCCACTCCAAGCCGGTGTGGTTGGCCAGGACGCGCATGACGGCGACGATGCCCATGACGGGGGCCATCAGGCACATGCGGATAAACAGGGTTGCGGCCATCTGAATCTGCTGAATGTCGTTGGTGCAGCGGGTGATGAGCGAGGCCTGGCTAAACTTGCCCACTTCGGCCGGCGAGAAGTGCATAACCTTGTCGAAGGTTTCGCGGCGCAGGTCGCGGGCGATGGAGCAGGCGGTGCGCGAAGCCACGGCACCGGTCAGGATGGTGGCGACCAGCGACACCAGGCACAGACCAAACATCGTGGTCGCCATGCGGCCCAGGTAGGCGTTCTGCACGTCGGCGGGGTCGATGCCCTGCGCCTTGTACTCGTCCTGCACGAAGGTCACGGCGCGCTGCGTGACAATGGAGCCCGACATGGAACCCATCTTGTCCGCCATACCGTTGGCGCCCTCGACGAGCTTGCCCTGATCGATGAGGCCGCCTTCAACGCCCAGACGCAGGCTCTTCATGGTGATCTTGCCGCCGTCGGCATCAATCTGCTTTTGCATGTTTTGCGCCGCTGCGGCCTTTTGCTGCATCTCGGCGAGCTGCTCGGGCGTCATTGCCGCCATCTGCTCGGGAGTGGGCATGGCCTGGGCGCCGCCGCCATTGCTTGCCTCGGTGGATGCGCCGGTCATGTCGCCCATGGAGTCGGCGTCGATGCCCTGGTTGAGCGAAAGGACGACGGTCTCGGGCAGGCTCATAATGTCGGCAATCTTGCCGCCATCGGCACGCTCTTCCTCGGTGCCCTTGTACGTTCGAATGCCGTTTTTGTCAGCCTTGCTAAACACGGCCTCCACAGCTTTGGCGTCCTTGGTGCTCATAAAGAGCTCAAGGTCATCGAGCGATTCGGCGCGAATGGTGTCGGGCACGGGCGAGGCGATGCCGCCTTGCTGTACGCCCACGTCGACGATGTCGCTCATGTAGGTAGGCAGTGCCAGATCGGCGTTGCAGCTGATTACGATAAGTACGATAGCTGTGAACAGTGCCAGGACATGCTTTTTAAAGAGTTTGAGAATCCTCACTCGGCATCTCTCCTTTCTTGATTGCGGTCGATAATTTCGTTGGCACGTCTTAGAAGGCGCACCATCTCTTGGGTATCTGTTTCGCCGAGCTGCTCGAGGAAGGCCGCGGTGCGGTCCTCGAATTCCCGACGTTTGATTTCGAGGACCTGGAATCCCTTGTCGGTCATCGTGACGTGTACACGACGACGGTCGGTCTTTGAGTGCTCGCGCTCGACCCAGCCCTTGGCTTCGAGAGTGCGTAAGATATTGGCGATGCGGGCACTCGAGACCCAGGCGCGATTTGCGAGTTCGCTCGGCGTGAGCGAACCGCCAGCGAGCATGAGGGCGCGCATGACAGCCATCTCGCCGCCGAGAGCTTTGTCCGCAGAGCGTGAAATGCGATGATGCATGCTGCCAAACTCAGTTAAGAGCTGACGCCCAAGCTCATGGAAATCGGTATCTTCCACCGAAAACCCCTAACACTAGAAACTATTTTCGGTGAAAGATGATACCCGCATATTCGGGCCTCATGCAGTGGGCAATATAAAGAGCGCATAAAGAGTTAAAAAATTCAATTGCTGAAGCGTTTCAAAGAACTATTATGCCCGCGGTTAGGCGAGGGGTTGTCACCACCATGACGACTGGGACTCATTTATCGCCACGTGCGATGCTCCAACTTCCCGCAAGGAGACACCTTATATAAAGGGGGATGGAGTCATGGCATTTGACTTCACGGGCAAGACCGCGATTGTCACGGGTGGCACTCAGGGCATTGGCCTCGAGATCGCCAAGGGCATCGTCGCGGGCGGCGGACACGTCGCGCTCATCGCAAGGAACGCTGCCAAGGGCGAGGCCGCTGTGGCCGAGCTTGGCGAGGGCAACAAGTTCTATCAGCTCGATGTTGCCGATGCGCCTAAGGCGCGTGAGACCGTCGAGCAGATTTTTACGGACCTGCCGCAAACCGACATCCTGATCAACTGCGCTGGCGTCATCAGCACCAAGAAGTTCGACGAGATCGATGACACCGAGTGGCGTCGCACCATCGACATCAACCTCAACGGTACCTTCACTATGATGAACGCCGTGTATCCGCACTTTAAGGCGGCCCATGCCGGCACTATCGTCAACGTGAGTTCCGTTGCGGGCAAGATCGGTGGCGGCCTGCTCGGCACCGCTGCCTACGCCAGCTCCAAGGCCGGTGTTAACGGTCTAACCAAGGCAGTCGCCAAGGAAGGCGGCAAGTTTGGCATCCGCTGCAACGCCGTGTGCCCGTCGCTCACCCTTACCGATATGACCTCGATTCTCTCTGACGAGAACTCTCAGCGCATCATCAACGGTATTCCTCTGGGCCGCGCCGCCCAGGCCAGCGAGCCTGCGCAGATGGTGCTCTTCTTCGCTTCCGACCTCGCCAGCTTCGTGAACGGCGAGATCGGTGACTGCGACGGTGGCATCGTTCTGGACGGGTAATACCCCGCGACGTTAATTCGGCGACGGCTCCTGCGACTCGGGACCGTCGCCTTCTTTCTGACAAAGGCGCGTGCGGCCGCGTGTCACACGCATCAAAAGGAGATATAAATGAGTGAATCGACTGCGGTGGAGGCGCCGGCGGCAAAGGAGCCGTTCTTTAAGATGTCCTCCATCCCGGGTGCCAATATTTTGGTGCCGCTTTTGTTGGGCTGCCTGCTCAACACGCTGTTCCCCGACCTGTTCAAAACGCTCGGCAGCTTTACGCTCGGCATGACCCAGCAGGGCGCGGGCCCGCTTGTTGGCGCTTTTTTGCTCATCGTCGGTACGACGATTTCGTTTAAGAGCGCTCCTGCCGCCGCTGCCCGCGGCGCCATCATCATCGCCGTCAAGCAGATCGTGGTCGTTGCCGTGTCGCTGCTCATCCTTTATGTATTCAACGACAACCTGTTTGGTATCTCGGCCATGGTGATGCTGGCCGCTTGCACGGGTGCGAACAACGCTATGTACGCTGGACTGATGGGCACCATGGGCAACGAGGCCGAGCGTGGCGCCGTCGCCATCACCACGCTCGTTGTCGGCCCTCCGGTCACGATGATTGTCCTTGGCGCCGCCGGTCAGGCTCCGATTGGCTGGTCGCTCGTGGGCGCCATCCTGCCGATCGTCGTCGGCATTATTCTGGGCAACCTCTTCCCGAGCTTTAAGAAGATGATGGCACCGGCACTTTCCGCCATCATCGTGCTCGTCTTCTTTGCCATGGGCTCGACCATGACCTTTGGCCAGCTCATTAATGGTGGTCTTCCCGGTATTCTGCTCGGCGTGATCTGCTCGGTGGTCTTTGCAATTCCCGTTATCGCGGTCGATAAGCTCACGGGCGGTACGGGTGTCGCAGGTGCGGCCATTTCGAGCTGCGCCGGAGCCAATGTGGCCACGCCTGCTGCCATGGCAAGCGTCAACGGGGCCATGTACGGCGGTGCGGTGCTCGCAACGGCCACGGCACAGGTCGCTGCCTGCGCAATCGTGACGGCTATTTTGACCCCGCTGGTCACCAGCTGGTGCTACAAGCATTTTGAGGGCCAGCAGAGCAACAGCAAGGCAACGACCGACAAGGCCGCCTCAGCCGCCTAATGCCAAGCGGCAATCAAAGCTAAAAACTAGTCACGCCACAGGGCGGCCACGGGGGATCCCGTGGCCGCCCTGCAGTTTCTGTAGGGTCTCTGGAACACTTTACCCTGCTAAAGCTGGCATAACAGCTAGAGTGAACGTCGTACAAAGGCAAGGAAAAATACCAAACAAATCGGTGAACGGTAGTTGTTCGCGCTCGCATTTCCTGCGGGTTTGTAAAAAACGCCTTTATGATATAAAAAAAGAAACATATAACAGCCCAGATGGAGAGGGTCGCTATGTTATCCTTCTCAAACGGGTGAAATCTTGGGTTTTGGGTTGTAGTTCCAAGGTGGACAAACGTTTTCCCTGCACCAACGTGTGGTGAAGAACGGAAGAAGCCGGTAGTGCAAGCCGAACATTCAAGAATTCAATAAGCAGCGGTGTGAGAGAGCGCCGCATTACACGTAACTAGGAGCGTGGTTACACAATGCAGGAGGCATGGGAAGGCTTCAAGGAAGGCATCTGGACGGGAGAAGTTGACGTCCGAGACTTCATCCAGAAGAACTACACCCCCTACGAGGGCGACGAGTCGTTCCTCGCCGGCCCGACCGAGCGTACCAAGGAGCTGTGGGGCGAGGTTCTCGACCTGCTGCTTAAGGAGCGCGAGCAGGGCGGTGTCCTCGATATGGACACCAAGACCGTTACGGGTATCGTGAGCCACCCCGCTGGCTACATCGATAACGCCCACCGCGAGAAGGAGACCATCGTCGGTCTCCAGACTGACAAGCCGCTCAAGCGCGCGCTGCACGTCAACGGTGGCATCCGCATCGCTTGCCAGGCTGCCAGCCAGCACGGCTATAAGGTCGACGAGAACGTTGTCGAGCGCTACACCTTCGAGCGCAAGACCCACAACGCTGGCGTCTTCGATGTTTACACCCCCGAGATGCGTGCTTGCCGCTCGGCTCACATCATCACCGGTCTGCCCGATGGCTATGGCCGCGGCCGCATCATCGGCGACTACCGTCGTGTTGCCCTGTACGGCGTCGACTACCTGATCAAGGACAAGGAGGCCCAGAAGGCTTCCACCCCGACGGTCATGACCGCCGACAACATCCGCGATCGTGAGGAGCTGCAGGAGCAGATCCGCGCCCTCGGCGAGCTCAAGATGATGGCCGAGACCTATGGTTTCGACATTTCCAACCCTGCTACCAACACGCAGGAGGCCATCCAGTGGATGTACTTCGCCTACCTCGCTTCCGTCAAGGAGCAGAACGGCGCCGCTATGTCCATCGGCCGTACCTCCACGTTCATCGACATCTACGCTGAGCGCGACCTTGCCAACGGTACCTTCACCGAGGAGCAGATCCAGGAGTTCGTGGATCACTTCATCATGAAGCTCCGCATGGTCAAGTTTGCCCGTACCCCCGAGTACCAGGCCCTGTTTACCGGCGATCCGCAGTGGGTCACCGAGTCCATCGGCGGCATGGGTGTTGACGGCCGTACGCTCGTTACCAAGATGAGCTACCGCTATCTGCACACGCTCGAGAACATGGGCACCAGCCCCGAGCCCAACATGACCGTTCTGTGGTCGACCCGTCTGCCTGAGAACTTCAAGAAGTTCTGCGCCAAGACTTCTGTTGCCAGCTCCTCGATCCAGTACGAGAACGACGACCTCATGCGCGTCTACCACGGCGACGACTACGGCATTGCCTGCTGTGTGTCCTCCATGCGCATCGGCAAGGAGATGCAGTTCTTCGGCGCCCGTGCCAACCTGGCCAAGTGCCTGCTGTACGCACTCAACGGCGGTGTTGACGAGGTCTCCAAGAAGCAGGTCGGCCCCAAGTATCGCGCCGTCGAGGGCGATACGCTCGATTACGACGACGTTGTGGCCAAGTACAACGACATGATGAAGTGGCTCGCTGGCGTGTACGTCAACTCGCTGAACATCATTCACTACATGCACGACAAGTATTGCTACGAGCGCATCCAGATGGCTCTGCACGACAAGCACGTGCACCGCTGGTTCGCTACGGGCATTGCTGGCCTTTCCGTCGTGGCTGACTCCCTGTCCGCCATCAAGTACGCCAAGGTCCACCCCGTCCGCGACGAGAACGGCATCATTGTCGACTTCGAGACCGAGGGCGAGTTCCCCAAGTACGGTAACGACGACGACCGCGTCGACCAGATCGCTCACGACGTTGTGCACCAGTTCATGGAGTACATCCGCATGAACGACACCTACCGCAACTCCGTGCCCACGACCTCGGTTCTGACCATCACCTCCAACGTCGTGTACGGCAAGAAGACCGGCTCCACCCCCGACGGCCGCAAGGCTGGCCAGCCGTTCGCCCCGGGTGCTAACCCCATGCACAAGCGCGATAGCCACGGCGCCATCGCTTCGCTGTCTTCGGTTTCCAAGCTCCCGTTCCGCGATGCTCAGGACGGCATCTCCAACACCTTCTCCATCATCCCGGGTGCGCTCGGCAAGGAGGACCAGGTGTTCTTTGGCGATATCGACCTTGATCAGCTGGGCGAGTAACTATTGTTAGTGCTATACTAACAATAACGATTACTGATTAGCGCGCCGGTTTCGGCCGGCGCCTATCGATCGAAGGAGACACATTATGAAGGTTTCTGAAGTTTCCGAGACTCAGGCCGATAACCTGGTCCACATGCTCGACGCTTACGCCGAGAAGGGTGGCCACCACCTGAACATCAACGTCTTCAACCGTGAGACGCTGCTCGACGCTCAGGCTCACCCCGAGAAGTACCCGCAGCTGACCATTCGCGTTTCCGGCTACGCCGTGAACTTCCACACGCTCACCAAGGAGCAGCAGGACGAGGTCATTTCGCGTACCTTCCACGACAAGTTCTAAAGGGGTTTAACTCCCGCAGGATCGCCGGGGCTGTTTGGGCTACCTCCCAAAACGTCCTCGGACATGCAAGAAGCCCTCGCTGCGCACTTCGTGCGGCGAGGGCTTCTTGCGTCCTGCGGAATATTTTGAGAGGTAGCCCAAACAGCCCCGGCGGGGTCCTGTGTAGTCACCCTTTAGGCGGAACTCTCCTAATGGGTTGAGCGTTCTGGATTCTTGCTTGCTACCGTTTATCACGTATAGCTACCGTTTGCGGAATAAGTAACACTCCTTAATAAACCGTGTAGAATCTCAGATAAGCACGGAGTTTTCCAGGGAGACGCTGTCCTTTGTTGTGTGCAAGGGGCGGCGTCTCTTTGGCGCTTGGAGGCCGTTCTGCAGCAGGACGGCGGACGTGCGTCACATATTCAAAAGCCAACGTCGAGATGGGTTGTGATGATAATGGGCAAGTACGTAATCGTGGTTGAGTCTGGTTCGGATGTGACGCCGGAGCTCTGCGAGCGCTATGGCATCGTGCGCGTGCCCATGCATGTCACGATTGGTGACGAGACCGTCGAAGACGGATCGATCGACCCGCTTGAGATTTACTCGCGCTGCAACGAGTTTGGCGTGATGCCCAAGACCAGCGGTTGCTCGCCGGCGGATTTTGCGCATGTGTACGACCGTATCCACGCCGAGCGGCCCGATGCGACCATTCTGCATCTTGCGTATTCCGAGGTTACGACCTGCTCGCATCAGTCGTCGAAGATTGCGGCAAAGGGCCGCGATTACGTCTTCTCCATGGATACGCGCTTTGTGTCGGTGGGCCAGTCGCTTGTCGCCGTTGAGACCGCCAAGTATATCGAAGCCCATCCGGATGCCACCGTCGACGAGATTTTCGCCTTTACCAATTCCGTTATGGACCGCGTGCTGTTGGGCTTTGTTCCTACCGACCTTGCCTTCCTTAAGGCCGGCGGTCGTTTGTCCAACGTGGCATTCCTCGGCGCCCATCTGCTCAAGATTAAGCCTTGCATTGAGGTAACGGGTGGCAAATTCGTGGCGACCAAGAAGCTCCGTGGCTCTATGCTCAAATGCGCCCGTGCCTTTATTGACCACATGGTTGCGAAGGGCGATATTGATTACTCGCACATTGGTTTGGCGTATTCAGTGGGCCTTTCCGAGGAGCTGCGCGACGATATGGAAGTCTATGCGCATGATCTGGGCTTTAAGGACGTTACCTGGACTCAGGTCGGTGGCGTCATCTCGAGCCATTGCGGTCCGACAGCCTTTGGTGCGGTGCTTACGCTTAAGGCGTAAGGGCTGGCGTAATCGATATCAATTGCCACGGCGGCGGGCGGGTTGCGATAACCTTCCCGCCGCTTTTGCGTGCGGTCAAATAGGGCAATCCAATTGAATGCTAAACCGTTTCAGCATCATGCGTATGGGCTAGAATGGCTCTGGCATGTATGTAGCTAAAACCAAAGAGAGGCAAGGTAGCGGGAATGGCTGAGATGACGCTTGAGGGTGTGGACGCTCGCCCCGAGGATTCTGCGTTTACCCTGGGCCGCGTACATTCGATTGAAACGATGGGAACGGTCGACGGACCCGGCATCCGCTTTGTGGTGTTTGTTCAGGGCTGCCCCATGCGTTGTGCGTATTGCCACAACCCCGATACCTGGTCGGTTAACGGCGGCACCATGGTGACCGTCGAGCATCTGATGGACGAGTTCCAGAGCAACCATGAGTTCTACCGTAGCGGCGGCATTACCGTTTCGGGCGGCGAACCGCTCCTGCAGCCCGAGTTTTTGGCCGACCTGTTCCGTGCAATGCACAACAACCCCGATGGCCGCGTACACACCTGCCTAGACAGCTGTGGCTATGCATTTGATCCCAAGCATCCGGAGAAGTTCGATGCTGTTCTCAACGAGACCGATATGGTGCTGCTCGACATCAAGCATGCCGATCCGGTTGAGCATAAAAAGCTGACCGGTTGCGATCCTGCGCGCATCCTGGCGTTTGGCGATGAGCTTGCCCGTCGCAAGATTAAGGTTGTTATTCGCCATGTGGTGGTGCCGGGTATCACCGACACGGCGGAGGAATGCGAGAAGCTCGGTCGCCTGATCGCTCCATGG
This sequence comes from Collinsella sp., assembly GCA_018363345.1. GTDB lineage: Bacteria > Actinomycetota > Coriobacteriia > Coriobacteriales > Coriobacteriaceae > Collinsella. Next base: position 159,420 of record JAGZNZ010000001.1, read on the forward strand.
CACAACGTGGTGGGCCTGGAAATGCTGCCGTATCACACGATGGGTGTCGTCAAGTACGAGCAACTGGGTATTCCCTATAAGCTCGAGGGCGTGCCCCAGATGGATACCGCGCGCATGCCCGAGCTGCGCAACGCCGTCATGACCGGCATGAAAAAGCGCCGTGCCGAACTCAAAAACGCCATCGGCTAGCGGCACTCTTTGGGGACAGACTTAAATGAGTGCCCCCGGGCACCTAGTTGATTGCTAAAGAGCCCCGTCAAGTTGCGGTGGAATAGTTCTTGTTTTTCGGCTTATGCCGCCCAAACAGGAACTATTTCACCGCAACTGCGTTTTGGGCAAAGATGCGCAACGGAATCGGTGTTTTTGCATAGAAACGCCTGTTTATTGTTTAGAGACACCTTAAACGCGACTGAATATCTTTGGAAAGAAATGCCTGCTATCGACATCGATGGCTGTACCTATGTCATGAGCGTCATGACATCGATGCCGTGGAGCGACCGCTCGAGCGAGGTTACGGCCGCGATTGCAAAGGCGCTGTTTGATACGCGAGCTGCACTGGCTTAGCGTGTTCGTTTGGCGAGGTCAAACAAAATGCTGGTACCATACCGTGGTTGAGAATTTCGTATAGGTTTGGGGAATGGTATGGCTACCATCGCGATTATCGGTGCGCTCGAAAAAGAGATCATGCAGATTAAGGAAGAGCTGAGCGACGTTTGCGAGGCACGGGAGGCAGGCTTGACCGTTGTGAGCGGTGAGCTCGACGGCCTGACAGTTGTCGCCACAACGGCGGGCATGGGCACGGTGAACGCCGCCGCTGCAACACAGCACCTCATTAGCAAGTATGCTCCGCAGGCTGTTGTGTTTTCGGGCATTGCGGGCGGTTTGAACCCCAAGCTCCATATCGACGACGTGGTCATTGGCAAACGCCTGCGCTATCTGGATACCGATACCGCGCTTATCGCCGAGTCTGCACCGGGGCTTGAGGAGTTTGGTTCGACGCCCGCGCTGGTCGATATTGCCGTCGACGTGCTTGCTGAGCGTGGGTTTGTTGATGCTTCGACAAATGCAGTCGCTTCGAACGAGGGCACCAAGCAGTTCCTGGTCGGCACGATTGCCACGGGTAACCGCTTTGTGACGGGCGCCGCCATGCGCAACGACGCTATCGAGGCGACGCATGCCGATTGTGTCGGCATGGAGGGCGCGGCAATTGCCCATGTCGCAACCAAAAATGGTGTCGATTGCCTGGTGTTGCGCGCTATCAGCGATAATTGTGACGAGGCGTACGATGCAATTTGCGATCGAGAGTTCGATCTGTTCGAGTATGCGCGTGTCGCAAGTGACATCACGCTCGATATCGTCCGCCGCATTGCCGCTGCGCAATAGCGCGCTCTTTTGTAAGAACCTACGACCAAGGAGTGTCCATGGCCGATTCCATTAACTACCAGCTTGCCAAGTTCGTCGCCAGCTACGGCAAGGTTTCGCAGATTCCCGAGTCCACCTGCCCCGAGGTGAGCTTTGTGGGCCGCTCCAATGTGGGCAAGTCGTCGATTATGAACAAGCTCTTTGGCCGCAAGAACCTGGTCAAGGTTTCGAGTACGCCGGGCAAGACAAGCAACATCAACTTCTTTGAGGCCGACGACGTGCATTTCGTGGACCTGCCGGGTTACGGTTTCGCCCGTCGCTCCAAGGCCGAGCGCGACCGCTGGGCCGAGCTTATTGGCGACTTCTTTGACTCCGAGCGCAGCTTTAACCTGGTCGTGTCGCTGGTTGACATTCGCCACGACCCCAGTAAGCTCGACCATGACATGATCGACTACCTGCAGGGCAACGAGTTCAACTTTATCGTTTGCCTCACCAAAGCCGACAAGCTCAGCCGCACCCAGCAGGCCCGCCAGGCGGCAGCCATCAAAAAGCAGCTCAACGTCCCGGCCGAAAACGTGATCATCACGAGCTCCCAGACCGGTGTGGGCATCGACGAGCTCAAGCGCCGCATTGCCGAGGCGTGCCTCTAATAAGTGCTCCAGCCTAGCAAGAGCCCCTATCAATAAAAAGCAACTATCAGCCCGGCGACTTTCCAGAGTGTAGGTCCCTGTAGCCGCCGCCAGCGAAGTTAACGTAGGGGAGGCCAGGGGCTTTGCCCCCAAATCTTTCCGCAGGACGGCAGGACCCCCGCCGCACGAAGTGCGTAGCGGGGGTCCTGCCATGTCCGAGGACGATTTGGGGGCAAAGCCCCTGGCCTCCCCGGCGGGTATACGGGACGGCGACTACAGGTATTCGATCTGGGCGCCTTCCGTGTCGCACGTCAGAATATGCGTATCACACTTAGGGAACTGCTCGCGCAGCTTGACCTGCAAGAACTTTGCCACGATGGTGTCGTCAGTCACGGCCATGAGGGTCGAGCCCGAACCGCTGATCCAGATGGTCTTGGCGCCGCCATTAAGGCAGGTGTCGCGCACAGCGTTGTAATCGGGAATCAGGCGGCGGCGATAGGGCTCCTGGATGCGGTCGTCGTTGGTGGCGGCAATCAGGTCAAGGTCGCCGGTCTCCAGGCCGCGCGTCATGCCGGCGATGCGGCCCATTTGCCATACGGCGGTGGAGAGTGGAATCTCCTGCGGCACAACCTTGCGCGCCTCGCTCGTATGCACCTCGTAGGGCGGAATTACGGTAATAAAACGCAAGCGATCGCTCACCTCGTAGCGCAGGCACTGGGGGAGCGAATCAGTCGGCGTAAAGGAGCAAACGGCACCACCCAGGATGGCAGGGGCGACGTTATCGGGATGGCCCTCGACCTCGGTGGCAATGCGGACGAGCTCGGCACGGTCGACGGTGTGGCCCGTCAGCGCGGCGGCGGCCATAATGCCGGCGACGACGCAGGTGGAGCTGGAGCCCAGGCCGCGAGCGACGGGCACATCGGTTTGAATGTCGATGGCAACGGGAAAAGCCGGCTCGTCCCATGCAGCCAGTGCATCGACAAAGCTCACGTAGACTAGGTTGTTCTCGTTTTGGAATTCCTCGGGGCAGCCCGTGATGGTGAGCTTGTCGGCGCGCTCAAAGGTGAAGTGCGAGTAGAGGCTGACGGCCATGCCGAGGGTATCGTAGCCAATGCCTAGGTTGGCGCTTGTTGCTGGGACGGTGATTTTGATCATGTGGGTCCTCCTGGCGTGCCTGGCTGTTTAGTTCGCTGCTCGGGCAGTCCTGCGCAAGACGGAAAGCACATTAAGTGCTTTCCTTTGCGTGCGGAACTCGCGACGAACTAAACAGCCAGGCACGCTGTGCGCGTTCGCCATCATCCCGGGGGTTATCTGATGAAAGAAGGTGCGCCGGCTTTCGCCGGCGCCTTATAAGGGGTTTAGTTGGTAGCCATCTTTTTTGCTGCAGACTCGACGAAGCTTGCCATCTCATCGACGTCGCAGACGTCTTCGAAGCGGACGGGCTTGGACTCGAGTTCGGCGAGCTGGGTCGGGGCGACCGTGTTGGTGGCCTGCTCGAGCACACGCATAGCCTCAAAATCATCCTCGGGAACGTCGAGGCCCAAGGCGTCGCAGCAGGCTCGCGGGAACTTGTAGGGGCTGGCGGTCGAAAGCAACACGCGGGCCTTGGCGCCCTCGGCGGGAGCGAACTTTTCGAAGACGTGATAGCCGCAAGCGGTGTGCGGGTCGATCACGTAGCCGTTCGCGTCCCAGCAGCTCTTGATGGCAGTGAGGACCTCGTCCTCGCTGGCCCAACCGCAACCAAAGACGCTCTGAATCTTTGCCAGCAGGTCGGCGGGAACTTCGTAGCGACCAGTCTGTGCCAGCTGCTCCATAAGGCCGGCAACGAGCTCGCAGTCGCCGTCGGACAAGAAGTAGAGCATGCGCTCCAGGTTGGAGCTAATAAGGATGTCCATCGACGGCGAGATGGTCGTGAAGAACGGGCGGTTACGGTCGTAAACGCCGGTGGTCAGGAAGTCGGCAAGCACGTTGTTCTTGTCGCTCGCCACGACGAGCTTGGCGACGGGCAGACCCATGCGCTTGGCGTAGTAGCCGGCCAAGATATCGCCAAAGTTGCCGGTGGGCACACAGAACTCTACGGCGTCGCCAGCCTCGATAGCGCCGGCGCGCAGCAGTTGCGCATAGGCGGCAAAGTAGTAGACAACCTGCGGCACCAGGCGGCCGACGTTGATGGAGTTGGCACTCGAAAGCACCGTGCCGGCTGCCTCTAGACGCTCGGCAAGCTCCTTATCGGCAAAGATGCGCTTGACGGCACTCTGGGCATCGTCGAAGTTGCCGCGGATGCCGCAGACGGCGACGTTATCGCCCTCCTGCGTGGACATCTGCAGGTTCTGGACGCGGCTGACCTTGCCCTCGGGATAAAAGACGGTGATGCCTGTGCCCGGGGCGTCGGCAAAGCCGGCGAGTGCGGCCTTGCCGGTGTCGCCCGACGTGGCGGTGACGATCATGATGCGCTCGGCGCCGCCGTCCTTGGCGGAAGTGCGGGCCATCAGACGGGGAAGCATCTGCAGGGCGACGTCCTTAAAGGCGCTCGTGGGGCCGCCAAAGAGCTCCATCACATAGGTTTGCGGGGCGTCGGCGCCCGGTGCGGCGTCGAGTTTGACGAGCGGCGTAACCTCTTCGCTCGCGAACGTGCCGCGGTATGCCTCGTCGACACACGCCGAAATTTCTTCGGCTGTGTAATCATTCAGTAACATTCCCAACACATCTTGAGCGATTTCAAAGTACGATTTATCTGCAAGCGAGCTGATATCGAGTTGCTGGGTGCCCAGCTCGTCCGAGACAAACAAACCCCCGTCGGGAGCGATGCCGGTACGGATTGCCACCTTACTTGAGCACGATAAAGTGCGTCCTCGTGTACTATGATAAGTTCCCATATAACACTGCTCCTCGGATGCCTTGGTCCCAATCGGTGAAACCATGGTATCAGAGCGCGCAAAACAGGTTTGCAGAGGCTTTTAGAAAGGTAACCTCAAGCCCATGATTAAGATTGCCAAGTTTGGCGGCTCGTCGGTCGCCGACGCCGAACACTTTAAGAAGATCAAGGCCATTGTCGATGCCGACCCGGCCCGCCGTTTTGTGGTGGTTTCTGCCTGCGGTCGCCGCTTTAAGGGCGATACCAAGGTGACCGACCTGCTCTACTTGGTTAACGCACACGTTAAGTACCACGTGTCGTGCGAGGAGCTGCTCGAGGACATTGGCCAGCGCTATTTTGATATCGCTGACGAGCTGGAGCTCACCTATCCCATCCGCGAGGAGTTCGCGGCCTTTGCCGAGCGCGCCCGTTCCGGTGGCTACTCCACCGAGGAACTCGTGAGCCGCGGCGAGTACTTTACCGCCCGTCTGATGGCCGAGTACCTGGGCCTGCCGTTCCTGGATGCCGCGACGGTCGTGGCGTTCCATCATGACGGTACGCTCAGCATGAACCGCACCGCCGAGCTGGTGCAGGAGTACGGCCAGCAGGGCGGCTTTGTTATGCCCGGTTTCTACGGCGCGACGCGTGAGGGGCAGATCAAGCTGCTCGACCGTGGCGGCGGCGATATTTCCGGCTCGATTCTGGCCAAGTGCCTTGGTGCCGACCTGTACGAGAACTGGACCGACGTTTCGGGCTTCTATTCTGCCGATCCGCGTATTGTTCCCGAGGCTCAGCCCATTGCGCGCGTTACCTACGAGGAGCTGCGCGAGCTTTCGTACATGGGCGCGAGCGTTCTGCACGAGGAGGCCGTGTTCCCCGTGCGCGAGGCGGGCATTCCGCTGGTCATCAAGAACACCAACGCGCCGCAGGACCCCGGCACCATCATTAGCGAGACGGCTGACGAGGGTGAGGCGGAGCCTATCATTACCGGCGTGACCGGCAAGCGCGGCTTTGTCGCCATCAACGTTGCCCGCGACCGCACCAAGCCCCGTGTCGGCTTTATGCGCCGTGCACTTTCGGTGTTCGAACGCTATGACGTCTCCGTCGAGCATATGCCCACCGGCGTCGACCGCTTTGGCGCCGTGGTGCAGGAGCAGGATGTGCACGATTCGCTGTACTCACTCGTGGGTGACATCCAGCAGGAGGTCGAGCCGCTCGAGATCGAGGTTGTCGAGGGCTTGGCGCTCATCGCGACCGTCGGTCGTAACCTGCGCGGCCGCGCAGGTATCTCGGGCCACCTGTTTGGCATGCTCGGCCAGGCCGGCGTGAGCGTGCGCATGATTTCGCAGAGCTGTGACGAGATCAACATCATTATCGGTGTCGAGGAGAAGGACTTCGACCTGGCGATTCGGACCATTTACCGCGCCTTCTCCGACGAGAACGGCATTGTGAAGGTCTCCGACCTGGAGGCTCCCGTGCCGGTCGATCCCGCTCTGGCCGCGCTCAAAAAGTAGCGACTGTTCGGTAGATTTTTGGGTCATGTCTCAAAAATCTACGGCGGGGCGTTTCGTTTCGGTTTCGTTTCGACGGGGCGGATTTCATGCCCGCCCTGTTCTTGTATAAACTGGCAACAATAATCGGCCTGCTCGGCGTGCGGGCAAAAGCCACAACCTTTAAAGGGGGAAGCATGAAACAGTACACGGTTGCTATTTTGGGCGCGACGGGAGCCGTGGGCACCCAGATGCTCGAGTGCCTCAACGAGCAGGAGTTCCCGGTCGGCAAGCTCAAGCTGTTGGCAAGCGCACGCTCCGCGGGCAAGACCGTTGAGTTCCGCGGCGAGCAAATCGTGATCGAAGAGGCTTGCCCCGAGGCCTTTGAGGGCTGTGACATCGTGCTTGGCGCCGCCGGCGACGACATCGCGAAGGAGCTGCTGCCCGAGGCCGTTAAGCGCGGCGCCGTCGTGGTCGACAACAGCCATGCCTTCCGCATGGATCCCGAGGTGCCGCTGGTCGTGCCCGAGATCAATGCCGACGACATCAAATGGCATCACGGCCTTATCGCCAATCCCAACTGCGCGACCATCATCGGCCTGGTTCCCACGTGGCCGCTGCATCGGCTCGCCGGCGTGAAGCGCATGATCGTCTCGACGTACCAGGCGGCTTCGGGTGCTGGCGCTCCCGGTATGGCCGAGCTCGAGGCTCAGCTGGCCGCCCTGGGCCGTGGCGAGGAGATTCCCGAGCCGCGCGCGTTTGCCGCTCAGCTGGCGAGCAACCTGATTCCGCAGATTGGCGGCGTCAAGGAGGAGGGCTTTACCTCCGAGGAGATGAAGCTACAAAACGAGGGCCGCAAGATTATGCATCTGCCCGAGCTGCGCGTGAACTGCACCTGCGTGCGCGTGCCCGTGCTGCGTTCGCACTCCGAGAGCATCACGCTCGAGTTCGAGCGTGACATTACGGTTGACGAGGCCCGTGCTGCGCTGGCTGCCGCTCCCGGCGTCAAGCTGGTTGACGATATGGCTGCCGAGGATGCACACGACCGCTTCCCCATGCCGATGGATACGTCCGACCAGGACCTGATTTGGGTCGGCCGCGTGCGTCGCGACATCTCGAACCCCGAGGCCGCGCGCGGTATCACCTTCTGGTGCTGCGGCGACCAAATCCGTAAGGGCGCGGCAACCAACGCCGTCCAGATCGCTAAGCTGCTCTGCGAGTAGTGTGACCTGTCCGGCGGTGGCCGGGCTTGGTTTTCAGAACGTCCTCGACCATGTGTGGCGCCTTGTCCTGCTCCTTCGGAGCCGCGGACAAGGCGCCACACTGGTCTGCGGAGTGTTCTGAAAACCAAGCCCGGCCCCCGCCTGCGGTGACTCGGCTGCGAGCGGCCTGCGATGGGGTCGTTGTTGGTTGGGGCCGCTGGGCTGATGTGGGGGCACGTGGCCGTTGCAGGCCCTGGTCCCGGCGGCGGCCCCGGCGCTTCGCGCCTGCCGCCTTGGGGGACTTTGGGGCGCGGCCGGCAGCTGTGGCGCGTTGCGCCTGCTGCCTGCGGGGACTTTGGGGTCGTGCGGCAGCTGCGGCGCTGTCGCGCTTGCTGCCTTGGGTGACTTTGGGGTCGATTGGGGTTGTCTGCACAATTCGCGGTATTATGTTGCGGAGTTTTGAAAGGAGCCGCTGGTGGTCACGACGACATTTGCCTCGCCTTTGGGCGAAATCTTGCTTGCCGCTGATGGCCGCGGTCTGACGGGGCTTTGGTTTGAGGGGCAGGAGCACTTTGGTTCCACGCTTCTCCGGGAAGACTCCGAACATGTTGAAGGCGCCGACGCGGTTTCCGGTACCGGTGGAATATCTTTGGTGAATCCCGCAAATGGTGCGGCCTCCTCGGTGCTCGAGCGTTCTTGGGCTTGGTTGAATGCTTATTTTGCAGGGCAGGAGCCTCGGTATACGCCGCCGTTGCATTTGATTGGCACGGCGTTTCAGCGTGAAGTCTGGTACGAGCTGCTTTCTATCCCGCGTGGCGAGGTCGCTACGTATGGCGAGATCGCCCAGCGTGTTGCCGCCCGCCATCGGGTGCCGGGGAACGAGGCACCCGTTGTATCTCCCCGTGCTGTGGGGGCTGCGGTCGCGCGTAATCCCATTTCGATTATCGTGCCGTGCCATCGCGTAGTTGCCGCCGATGGTTCGCTCAACGGATATGCCGGCGGGCTTGACCGCAAGGAGTGGCTGCTTCGGCTTGAGGGCGCGTACGAGGAGTAACGCTCGAGCACTTTGCATAACTAGGACGCCGTGAAAGGACGAGTCACTGTTCCTTCGCGCCCGGCATGCGTCAAAGCGCTCGACACGTGCGCCTTAAGTTTGGCTAAGCCACATCCTGCGTATTTAAAAACGCGCAGGTTGAGCAGCTAAGGCTGCGCTAAGGCGGTTGACGGTACGCTATCATCGGCAGTATCGAAACCTGTAGAGCCATGCGCCAAAGGAGCAACTATGAAGCTGATGCTTGCCGAGGACGAACCTGGTCTCTCCCGCGCCCTCACCGCGATTCTTCAACATAGCGACTACGAGGTTGACACCGCCCTCGACGGCTTGACGGCGCTCGAGAATCTACTCACCAACGATTACGACGCCGCAATCCTGGACATCATGATGCCCGGCATGGACGGCATCGAGGTGCTCAAGCGTACACGCGCCGCCGGAAAGCGACTGCCCATCATCATGCTCACGGCAAAAAGCGAGGTGTCCGATAAGGTCGAGGGCCTGGATGCCGGTGCCAACGATTACCTGACCAAGCCGTTTGCCGCCAAGGAACTGCTTGCGCGTATTCGTGCCATGACGCGTGCCGCGACGGCAATTGACGCCACGACGCTCAGCGTGGGTAACGTGCGCCTCGACACGGCGGCTTGCACGCTTGTGGGACCCTTGGGCGAGGAGCACCTGGCCAATCGCGAGTTTCAGCTTATGGAACTCTTTATGCGCAACGACGGCACGCGCATGCCCACTGAACGTCTGATGCTCGAGGTTTGGGGTGAGGACGCGCCCGAAGGCGCCAACGTGGTGTGGGTCTATATCTCGTACCTGCGCAAAAAGCTGACGGCGCTTGGTGCCAACGTTGCCATTCGCGCGTCGCGTAACCAGGGCTATTCGCTCGAGGTTGTCGAGGAAGGCGAATAAGCGTGAGCGCGAGCGCGTGGTGCAAGCGCATGACGGAGTGGTTTCACGCCGCCTCGAGTAGTAAGGGGCGGGCTAATTCTGTTGACGCATTGGGCCGCCGTCTGCGTCGCAAGTTTATCCTCGTTGCCATGGGCGCCGTGACCGTGGTGCTCACGCTCATCATCGCCGGCATCAACATCGTCAATTATTCGCATGTCTGCAAGATGGCCGACGCTCGCCTGGACTATATTCTGGCGGGCAAGGACGGTATCGATTGGGGGGACGAGTCTAAAGCCGAGCCCGCTAATGGCAAGGATGCCGGCGATAGCCAAGCGGGCGTTCGCATCAGACACTTCGAAGGCATGACGGCGGAGTCTCCCTTCGACACGCGCTACTTTACGGTGACGATTGACGCCGGACAGGTTGCCGATGTCAATACGGCCCGCATTGCCGCGGTTGGTGCCAAGCGCGCCGCCAGTATTGCCGCAAGGCTGCATGCCAAGGGCTGGACCTCGGGCTTTTCTGGTAACTACCGCTATACGGTTACGGTTCAGGGCGACGAGACAACCTATGTATTCGTCGACTGTTCACGTGAGCTCACAAGCTTCCATTCGTTTTTAAGTGCGAGCGTGGCCATCAGCTGCATTGGCTGGCTGGCGGTATTGGCGATTGTGACGGTGGCCTCGGGTGCTGTAATTCGGCCGATGGTCGAGAGTTATAGCAAGCAGAAGCGCTTCATTACCGATGCGAGCCACGAGATCAAGACGCCGCTGGCTGTAATTGATGCCGCCAACGAGGTGCAAGAGATCGAGAGCGGCGAGAGCGAGTGGACGCAGAGCATTCACGAGCAGGTCGCGCGGCTGACGGCGCTCACGGAACGTCTAGTGTTTTTGGCACGTATGGACGAGGGCTCGGCGGGCTTTACCATGACATCGATCAATCTTTCGGAGGCCGTGGACAAGGCTGCGGCGCCGTTTGAATCGGTGGCGGTTTCGCGCGGCAAGCGTCTGTCGACGTCGATTGCGTGCGGCGTGCGGGCCCATGCCGATGCTGCGGCGGTGGCGCAGGTGGTTGAGCTGCTTCTGGACAACGCCACGCGCTATGCGAGCGAGGGCAGCGTGATTGAGCTGAGCCTGCGTGCCGTTTCGCGCGTTCAGGGTAAGGGCGCCACCGAGCTTGTCGTATCGAACGCCGTGGACGAGCTGCCCGAAGGCGACCTAGATCGATTGTTCGACCGCTTCTATCGTGCGGACGTGTCGCGCAGCTCCAAGACGGGCGGCTCGGGCGTGGGCCTATCCGTGGTGCGTGCCATCGCCGAAGCCCATGGCGGGAGCGCTTCTGTCTGCGGCCACGGTAACCAGATTACCTTCACCGTCCGCCTCTAAGACCTGCCAAAAAGGGACAGGTTTATTTTGGCAGGTTTTATCTGTGCAGACGGCAGCGGAGGCTGGCGGTGATCGGCGCCATGAACGCCACCGACCCAAATAAACGCACCTCTAACTGCTAAAATATGGACATCGTTGTTCGGCTCCCGAAGGAAAGGAGACGGTCATGCAGTACGAGATCGGCGGAGGGGCTTTCCCGGTTGTTACGTGCAACCTTAGCGACGGCGAATCCATGATCACCGAAAGCGGTGCCATGGTCTGGATGACCCCCAACATGGAGATGTCCACCTCGGGCGGTGGCATAGGCAAGATGTTCTCTAAGGCTTTTTCGGGTGAGGCGTTGTTCCAAAACATTTGGACCGCGCACGGCGATGGCATGATTGCGTTTGGCTCTTGCTTCCCCGGCCGCATTATACCGATCGAGATTGGCCCTGGTAAGAGCTGGATTTTGCAGAAGCGTTCGTTCCTTGCCGCGGAAAGTGGTGTTGAGCTGAGCATCCACTTTAACAAGAAGGCAAAGACCGGCGTCTTTGGCGGCGAGGGTTTTATCATGCAAAAGCTCACGGGCTCGGGTATTGCCTTTGCCGAGATCGACGGCGACCTAGTTGAGTACGAGCTTGCTGCTGGCCAGCAAATGATTGTAGATACCGGCAACGTGGCCGGCTTTGAGGAGACGGTGAGCATCGACGCGCAGATGGTCAAGGGCGTCAAAAACATCATGTTTGGCGGTGAAGGCGTGTTTAACACTGTGCTCACCGGTCCGGGGCGCATCTGGCTGCAGACAATGCCCATTTCCAATCTTGCGGCAGCAGTGGCTTCGATGACCAACAACAATAACTAATCGCGTATAGGATGACGCGCGCGGCGGGCCTGGCCTGTCGTGCGCGTTTTTTGGTGGCAAACGCCCTGTTTATCGGGTGCGGCTGTGCTCCTGCAGCGCATAGATCGACTTATCCATGTTGAACAGGTAGGCCACGACGCAGACAATAAAGAACGTCGGCAGACTGCTAAAGCCAAAGACCTCGCAGCCAATGAGGATCGGCGCGAGTAGCGTGTTGGTGGCGCTGCCAAAGACGGCGGCGTATCCCAGCGCGGCGCAGGGCTCGACGGGCATGCCGAGAATTCCGGCGAGCACGACACCCAGACTGGTTCCGATGGAGAACAACGGCGTCACCTCACCACCTTGATATCCTGCGGCAAGCGTGGCGATGGTGAGTGTGAATTTGAGCGCCCAGTCCCAAGGCATGATGGTGACCTTGCCGTCACCGTTGAGCGCCGCCGATATCAGGTTGGTGCCAAGGCCGCAGTATCGCCCCTGCCACAGAACGAACAGAATCGCCGACAGCGCAAGGCCCATAACGGCAACGCGTATGTAAGGGCTGGGGAGCAGCCGCGCTGCAAGGGTCTTGGCATGGGCAAGGCACCAGGCAAAAGCGCCACCTACCATACCAAACGCGATACCCAACAACGCCAGCCGTCCAAGACCGGGGAGGTCGAGCGCATACGAGGCGGTAATGGCGACCTCAAACTTCTCGAGCCCCAGGGCGCCGGAGGTCATGCTTGCGGCAAGCGAAGCCGTAAGCGCGGGAAACAACGTGCGGTATTCCATGCGTCCGGCGACCAGCACCTCGACCGCAAAGACCGTGGCGGCGAGGGGCGTTCGGAAGAGTCCGGCAAAGCCGGCGGCCATGCCGATAAGCAAAAACGTGTTGCCGGGTTCTCGGAAAGGTAGACGTCGGCCGATCCAATGCGAGACGGTTGCGCCGATCTGCACGGCTACGCCTTCGCGTCCCGCGCTGCCGCCAAAGAGATGCGTGGCCCACGTGCTCAGCATAATGAGCGGCACCAGACGCGGGGAGATGGCGTCCTCGCGTCCGTGACCTACGTCGAATACTAAGCTCATGCCCCGATCGGTGCCTTTGCCCCAGGTGCGGTAGGCAAATACGATGGCCAAGCCCATGAGGGCGAGGAAGGGAAGGAGCAGTACGATGTGCTCGTCACGGAAGGCGCCAATTGCCAGGAGCACACGACCAAAAAGGGCACAGATGGCGCCAACGATAACGCCGATAGGGATTCCGACGGCACCCATAAGCACGAGGCAACTATAGGTGTTGACCAGGCGTTTAATTCTGCTCGATGCGCTGCTTTCCGACACTTCTCCTCCAAAACAAAAAAGACTCCTGCCGCGGCGTGATGCCCAAGGGATATCACGCAACAGCAGAAGTCATCAGCAACAAGGCGGTTTAGGGCGACGCGACAGTTTTACTGACGCACCCAACGGAGACAATCATTCCGCAGCGGCATCATAGCGGCGGGCGCGGTTTGGGTCAAATGGTTGCCTTGGGACAGTCTTGGCGCCCGCCCGCGCCCTCGTTTCCCCATATAAAACCTGCCAAAATAAACCTGTCCCTTTTTGGTAGGTGGGAAATGGGTAATACTAAAGAGTTATCCGACCAGATGGGAATTAATCGATGGCCTATATCGAATTCAAAGACGTCATCAAGGCATACGGCGAGGGCGATGCCCGCATCCACGCGCTCGACGGCGCGAGCTTTACGGTCGAGCGCGGCGAGCTCGCCATCATTCTGGGCGCTTCGGGCGCCGGTAAAACGACGGCGCTCAACATCTTGGGCGGCATGGACACGGCAACTTCTGGCACCGTGACGGTGGACGGGCGTGACGTGAGCTCTGCCAACGAGGCTCAGCTTGTGGAATACCGCCGCGCCGACGTCGGCTTTGTCTTTCAGTTCTACAATCTGGTCCCTAACCTGACGGCGCTTGAGAACGTCGAACTCGCGGCGCAGATCTGCCCCGATTCGCTCGATGCCGAGCAAACGCTTCGCCAGGTTGGCCTGGGCGACCGCCTCGCTAACTTTCCGGCGCAGCTTTCGGGCGGCGAGCAGCAGCGCGTATCCATCGCCCGCGCGCTGGCTAAGAACCCCAAGCTGCTTTTGTGCGACGAGCCCACGGGCGCGCTTGACTACAAAACCGGCAAGCAGATCTTGCAGTTGCTACAGGACACTTGCCGCAAGCAAGGCATTACGGTCATCATCATCACCCACAACTCTGCGCTGGCGCCCATGGCCGATCGCCTGATTCGCTTTAAGAATGGTCGCGTGGAGAGCGAGACGGTCCAGCAAAATCCCGTGCCTATCGAGACGATCGAGTGGTAGCGCCCATGGACCAGGACCGCCAAAACAGCCAGCGCCGCGACGCGCAGAACACGGAGCGCGAGCAGGATTTTACGACCTACCGCACCGCCCAAAGCTCAAACGATATGGTGCCGACGGTTTTTCGCCGTGGCATCTACCGTACAATCCGAGGCAGTCTTAAGCGCTTCTTGTCCATCGTGGTCATCACCGCGCTCGGTGTGAGCGTGATGTGCGGCCTCAAAGCGGGGTGCGAGGACCTGTGCGATTCGGTTGACGCTTACTTTGACCAGCAGAATGTTTATGACATCAACGTGCAGTCGACCTATGGTCTGACCGATGACGATCTTGCTGCCATTCAAGAGGTCGATGGCGTCGAGACGGCCGAGGGCATCTACACCGAGACCGCCTACACCGCCGTGGGTACAACGCGCGAGCGCGTGGTCGTGCAGAGCCTTTCCAAAGAGAACATTGACCAACCGGTGCTAGTACGCGGCGAGCTGCCCGAGACTTCGGGCGAAGTGGCAGTGACCTCACGTTTTTTGAAGGCTTCGGGCAAGAAAATCGGCGATACGGTGAGCTTTGCCGCCAACGATGCGAGCTCGTCGAACCAAAGCGCCAAGGACCAGTTTGCCGATGGGGACTACACCATCACGGCCGAGGTTCTCGATCCTACCGACGTGAGCTCCGACTCGACAGTCAACGCCTTTCGCGCTGCTTCGACTGCGGACTACAAGTTCTACGTGAGCGAGGATGCCGCGACATCTTCTTCCTACTCCGCTGTCCACGTGGTCGTCGAGGGAGCCAAGAGCCTCAACTCCTATTCGGATGCCTACTCAGCAAAGATCAATGAGGTCAAGGGCAATATCGAGAAGATCCGCGAGGAGCGTGAGAAGGCGCGCGCTCAGGAGCTGACGGTCGACACACCGGCAAACTTGGACGCGGCTGAGCGTCAGGCGAATATGGTCTTTGGGATCGAGCAGGACAACATCAATCGCATGGCCGAGGGCAGCGACGAGCGTGCGCAGGCTCAAGCCGACCTGGACCAGCGCCGTGCCGCCGCCGACCAGCAGTTTGCCGATGCCCGCGCCGAGCTTTCTGACCTGGGCGAATGCACCTGGTACATCCAGGACCGCGGCAACATCGCAAGCTACTCGAGCGTCGAGAGCGATAGTTCCTCAATCGAGGCCATCGCCACCGTATTCCCGTTCATCTTCTTTATCGTTGCCGTACTTATCAGCCTCACCACCGCCACGCGCATGGTCGAGGAGGAGCGCACGCTTATTGGCCTGTACAAAGCACTCGGCTATTCACGCGGACGTATCCTGTCCAAATACGTGGACTACTCGCTGTGGGCGTGTCTGATCGGTGGCGTGCTCGGCAACATCATCGGCTTTGTGGGCCTGCCGCTGTTCTTGTTTACGGTGTTCGACGACATGTACTCGCTGCCCCAGATGCTACTTTCGTACGACATCGTGTCCTCGATCGTTTCGGTGGCGCTGTTTGCCGTGGGCGTGGTGGGAGCCACGATTATCGCCTGCCGCCACGAGATGGCCGAGACCCCTGCCTCGCTCATGCGCCCCAAGGCTCCGCCCGCCGGCTCGCGCATTCTGCTCGAGCGCATCGGCTTTGTCTGGCACCGCATGAGCTTTTTGAACAAGGTCGCTGCACGCAACTTATTCCGCTACAAAAAGCGCGCCTTTATGACCATCTTCGGTATCGCCGGCTGCACGGCGCTCGTGATTTGCGGTATGGGAATTCGCGACACGTCGGTGGCGCTTTCGCCCAAACAGTACGGGCATATCACGCGCTATGACTTGCTGGCGGTCGCCAATCCCGACGATTTTTCGCAGACGTGCGCGGCATTGGATGAGCGCAGCACGGCCAATGATTCCAACGTGACGGTGACCTCGACCCTGCCGATTATGACCGACAACGTCACCTTTACGTTTGGCGGCAAGAGCGAGACCGTGCAGCTCATCGTGATTCCCGACGACCGCACGGGTGACTTGGGCGATTACGTGCGCCTGGAGGATGAGTCCAAAGAACCGCTCGCCCTGCGTGACGGAGACGTGTATTTGAGCAAGAGCTCTCAGCTGGTGCTGGGGATCAAGCCGGGTGACACGGCTCACGTCCAGGATTCGTCGCTCAATGTTGCCAAGGTCAAAGTCAGCGACATCTCGCTCAACTATCTAGGCAACACGCTTTACATGACGCAGGGCACCTATGAGCGCGCGTTCGGTCGAAGTGCACGCCTTAACGGCGTCTTTGTGCTGCTTAAGGGTTCGTCGGCCGACCAGATTGCGTTTAGCAAGAATCTTAAGAGTGACGGTTGGCTTACGATTTCGAGTACGGCCGAGCATTGGGAGAATTATGAGGCCAACTTCACCATCATCAACTCGGTCGTGGTGCTTGTGACCTTTATGGCGGCGTGCCTGTCGTTTGTGGTGGTGTTTACGCTGTCTAATACGAATATTTCGGAGCGCGAACGCGAGCTGGCGACCATCAAGGTGCTGGGCTTCCGCCGTGGCGAGGTGCACCACTACGTCAACAAGGAGACGTTGATCCTCACGGCGATCGGCGCTGCGCTGGGCGTGCCGCTGGGCGGCTTGCTGGCCGAGAGTTTTACGTACATTTTGCAGATGCCGTCGCTGTACTTTGACGTCGAGGTCGAGCCGCTAAGCTACGTGCTCGCCGTGGTGCTTTCCTTTGGCTTTACGTTTATCGTCAACCTCGCCACCAACCGTACCCTCAACAAGATTGACATGGTCGGTGCCCTCAAGAGTGCCGAGTAACCTGCCAAAAAGGGACAGGTTTATTTTGGCAGGTTTTATCTGGGCAAACGCCGGGCACCTACGAGCGACCCGGCGTTTGTTGCTTTGCTATCTTTTGCCCGCAGGCGTGGATGAGAGGCTCTCTTTAGCCTTCGAGATTGGGCTTGAATGGGTCGTATGCCACAAAACGGGCCTATCTACTACGTTTAATTGGATACCCTCAACCATGCCGGGAAAACGAAAAATAAAACCGCAGGTAGAAGGCCTGTCGATTTTCGAAAAAGGCGGTCATGGTTGGCCCCATCGAGTTAAACGTAGCAGATGGCCCCTTTTCGTGGCGCGCGGTCAGCTCAATGCTAATCTCCGTGCCGGAACTGACCCAGTTGTTTGTAAGTTGCGGTGATATACGGACTGTTTGGCGCTTTGGAGCTTCAAAACAGTCCCTATCTCACCGCAACTTAGGAGAAGGGCGGGGGTGGTTGGGTGCTGGTGGGTCGGAGCGTGTTAGGCCTGTTTGCGGTGCTTCCATTGTTTGCGGCACCAGCGCATGAGCGCCTTTATGACGGGAATCGTGATGAGGATGATCCATGCAGGATGGGGCTGTCCCAAACAGAGCCACATGTAGAGGAACCAAGCGATGGCGGCTGCCGGGTAGATGGCCTCGATCAGCTTAGACAGGTGGCGCCGATCGATGAAGTCACCAATCGCGTAGTAGACGGGAACCAGAAAGACGAGGAAAAGCCCCATGCCCCATGTGCCGTAGACAATGCCGAGCACCAGATAGGCGAGAGTGACAAGTGCGGGGAAGGGGAATTTGTTCCATGCACGTCCGACCTTGGTGTGGAAATGCTTGCCATGATGGTCGAGCTTGTCGTGTGCTTCCTTCCAGCTGGAAAACGTCTCGCCGTCGATGGTGACGGTGCCATCGTCATTGGTGCGCACGCTATGTCCATCGTCTTCAAGCGTATCGATATGCACGCCGCCCGGCCCCACATGCACCTCTTCGCCCTTACGCTCGTTGGTCACATGGATGCCGCTCCAACCAACATGGACTTCCTCGCCCTTATTGGGATCAATGACGTGGATACCGCGCGCGAGGGAAATGTCGACAAGTGGTTTGTCGCCGCAATCGGCGTGCTCGGCAGAATCCTCAGCCTCGTCAGCCACATCCGCCGTCTCGGTGTCGGCGCTACCGTCCTCCAGGTCGTCGGCATCGTTGGCCGCCTCCCCATACAGCAGCTCATCCAGCGACACGCCATACAGCGCGGCGAGCGCAATAAGGTTATCGGTATCGGGCGAGGATTCGCTGCGCTCCCATTTACTGACAGCCTGACGACTCACACCCAGCTGGGCGGCAAGCGCCTCCTGAGAAAGCCCGGCAGCCTTGCGGCGATCGACGAGGCGCTGCGCCATCGCAAGATCCATGGTGGTTCCTTTCGTTTGATGGTCGAATCGAATGAGCCGAGTATGCCGAGAACAACCGGTAGCGACCACCATTTCTAGTTAGAATCTGCCCCAACCCTACCGCAACTACCGGTAGCAACCCCTAACGACCAGCCATTTCAGGACAAATGTCAGTGCTACTCTCAGCTAAGAGCCTGCAACATCCCAAAATCTCAGCCCACGCACTTGCAGCAAGAAGACGAATAGCCTCGGCCTCCCTAGTTACCGCAGGAGGCCCCGGGGCTTTCCTCCCAAATCTTTCCGCAGGACGGAAGGACCCCGCCGCGCGAAGCGCGCGGCGGGGTCCTGACATGTCCGAGGACGATTTGGGAGGAAAGCCCTGGGGCCTCCGATGAGAGCAGTTCCAGCCGAGGCTATTCGTCGCCGAAGCTGATGCCCAACGCCTTGGCCTCGCGCACCAGGTCGCTCTGGGGGTCGACATATTTGAGCTTGCCGGCGACCTCCTCGAGCGGCATGTGGCACATCTTGCCGTCACGCAGGGCAATCATGTAGCCAAACTCGCCGCGCAGGCAGCCGAGCGCTGCCTCGACGCCGCACTGGGTCGCAAAGATGCGGTCCTGGGCGTCGGGCTGGCCGCCGCGCTGTGTGTGGCCGGGGATGGCGACGCGGGTCTCGCGACCGGTCTTGGCCTCGATCTCCTTGGCGATGTCGTAGACAATCGACGGGCTCGTTCGCTCGGCGAGCTTCTTCTTGTACTCCTTCTTGGACAGTGCCGCGTCCTCCTTGGAGATAGCGCCCTCGGCGACGGCCACGATGGTAAAGCGGCTGCCGGTCTCCATGCGATGCTCGATGGTCTTGATGACGTTGTCCATGTCGTAGGGGATCTCGGGAATCAGGATGACGTCCGCGCCGCCCGCGACGCCGGCATACAGCGGAATCCAGCCGACCTTGTGGCCCATAATCTCGATGACAAACACGCGGCCGTGGCTCGAGGCGGTAGTGTGGATGTCGTCGATGCACTTGGTGGCGACGTCGATGGCGCTCGTAAAGCCAAACGTCAACTCGGTGCCCCAGGTGTCGTTATCGATGGTCTTGGGCAGGGCGATAACGTTGAGGCCCTCTTCGCGCAGGCGGTTGGCGGTCTTGGTGGAGCCGTTGCCGCCCAGCATAAACAGGCAGTCGAGCTGCAGCTTATGATAGGTGTGGACCATTGCGGGCACCTTCTCGACGCCGTCGGCCTCGGGAATGTCCAGGCGCTTGAACGGCGTGCGGCTCGTGCCCAGGATGGTGCCGCCGCGGGTGAGGATGCCGCTAAAATCGGCGGGCGTCATGACGCGGAACCTGCTGTAGATAAGGCCCTGGTAGCCGTCCTCAAAACCATAGATCTCGATAGG
The DNA here is from genome assembly GCA_018363345.1 of Collinsella sp. GTDB lineage: Bacteria > Actinomycetota > Coriobacteriia > Coriobacteriales > Coriobacteriaceae > Collinsella. The sequence goes on from JAGZNZ010000001.1 coordinate 179,008, forward strand.
CTCTTCGCTATTGGTCATAAGCGTTTTGACAATGCCGCGCATGGTGGCGTTGAGCGCCTGGCAGTCGCCGCCACTGGTAAGAAGACCGATCCTGAGCATTATGAATCCTTCCGGGCAAGTTATAACATGCGCATAAGTTTACCCCCGCACACTGTTGATACGGGGGTAAAACGTGTTAGCTCAAGCGTATGGAAATGTAAGCAACGTCAGGGAACGTAAGGTCGACGGGCCTGGCTCCTTACAGTGCGAAGGCATCGACGTTGCCCCAGTGGCGGCGCAGCGTGATGGCGGCAGCGGGCTCGGTATTGTCGAAGACGACCGACCATTGCGTATTGCTGGTGATGTCTTCCGGATTGGGCTCTTGCGCTGCGGCTCGCAGGGCTTCCCAGGCAATCGTTTCGTCTTGGGCACCGACATGGGCGTCGAGGACATCGGCGATGGCGATGGCGCGTTCCTTGCCATGGCCCAGCTCGCCGTTCTTTTGGTTGGGGAGCACTTCGTCGCCATAGCAGGCGTAGAAGTTCGTAACCTGGCGTACAGGAGTCGCTTTGAAAGCGCGGTCCGGATCGCGCGGGTCCCACTCTACTACGCGCGCGTCACCGGCGGCGTCGTTGATAAAGAAGTGGTAATCGCGTCCTGCCATGGCGTGCATGTCGTAGGCGGAAAGCAGGTCGACAGCTTCTTGCGTGGTGGCGGCACGGTCGAGCACCAGACGGATGGCGAGCGAGGTATTGATGACGGGGCGTTGCGTGTCCTGGTCACAGGGCTTGGAATCCAGGGTGAGTACGGCAACGGACACGCCGCATTCGTTAACACCGTCGAGCTGGGCAAACGGGCCCATGAGTGCGGCGACGCGTCCGGCGACGGAGTCAAGCGGAGTGTTATCGCCCAGGTTATTGAGGGCCGCAAAGCCGATGGAGGCATAGCCGTCACGCGGGTGATTGCGCACCAGCAGCGCCGAGGTGTCGTCCTTAAAGTCGTAATTGCGACCGGTGCGCACGCGGCCTTCGGCATCTACGGCGACAAAAGCGCTGCAGGCAAACTGGGGTGCCTGGACATGTGTCGGCACACCGGGCAGCACCTGCGCCACCACGGCATCGATGTAGGCCTGGTCGTCGCGCACGCCAGCAGCGATGATGCGATCAAGATCGTAGTCGTAGGCGATGTCGATTGCGTACAGGTCATAGCCATCCGCATAGTCGGTCAAGCGTTTGAGCGACGCGGCGGACTTGATTTGCTTGTGATAAACGATACCGGTGACAGCGGCAAGGCCGACGGCGGCTCCCGCGACACCGCAGGCGATGGCAATGTTACGTGGCTTCATGACGGCTCCTCTCGTCCTGTTAGCGCAATTGTCGCAAAAGGAGCGCGGGCATGATGGCTCAACTTGGTGAGCGGTGCGGAATTAAGCACGGAATGAAGAGTGCGGCACTGGCGTGGCGGGGTATGCTGGAGGGGACCATCAACCCAGCGAAAGGGGAGAGCATGACGGATCAGGAAACGCCCGAGCGCGTGCATGTGACGGCCGACGATATCGAGGCCGCCAACGACCTTATCGACTTTATCGAGGCATGCCCCAGCATGTTCCATACGGCGGCGACCATTATGGCCGAGCTCGACGAGGCGGGCTTTACCTACCTGCCCGAGAATGCGGCGTGGGATATCGAACCGGGCGGGCGTTATTACACGCAGCGCAACACCTCGAGCGTCGTTGCCTTTAAGGTGGGCGAGGACCTGGCCGCGACGTGGGGCGAGGACGGCGTTGCCGGTGACTATCATTTTCAGCTCACGGCGTCGCACAGCGATTCGCCGACGTTTAAGGTCAAGGCCGTGCCCGAGCTCGATGGCGCAGGCGAGACGTTGCGCCTGAACACCGAGGCTTACGGCGGCATGATCGACTACACCTGGTTCGATCGCCCGCTGGCGCTCGCGGGCCGCGTGCTGGTGCGCGAGGGTGACCGCATTGAGAGCCGCCTGCTTGCCACCGAGCGCGAAGTCGCCATCATCCCGAGCCTTGCCATCCACATGAACCGCGGCGTTAACGAGGGCTTTGCTCCCAACCGAGCCGTCGACCTGTGCCCGCTCATCAGCGCCGGCGAGCTTAAGCAGGGTGACTTCGATGCCCTGATCGCCGAAGAGCTGGACGTTGAGCCCGAGCAGATTCTGGGCCGCGATCTGTTCCTGGTCAATCGTCAGGATGCGCGCATTTGGGGCTGGGCCGACGAGTTTATCTCGACGCCCAAGCTCGACGACCTGGCCTGCGCCTACACCTCGCTGCAGGCATTTTTGGGTGCCGAGAATGCGCACGACGTTTCGGTCTTCTGCTGCTTCGATAACGAGGAGGTTGGCTCCGAGACCAAGCAGGGCGCCATGTCGACGTTCTTGGCCGACGCGCTGCGCCGCATCAACGGGTCGCTGGGCTTCGATGACGAGTCGTACCACCGCGCACTTGCCGCTTCGATGCTCGTGAGCTGCGACAACGCGCATGCCGTGCACCCCAACCACGCCGAGAAGTGCGATGCCCGCAACCGGGTTGTGCTTAACGGCGGCATCGTCATCAAGGAAGCCGCCAACCAGCACTACTGCACCGATGCTTTTAGCCGCGCGGTGTTCCAGGCTATCTGCGATGACGCCGACGTGCCCACGCAGGCCTTCGCCAACAAGAGCGATATGGCCGGCGGCTCCACGCTCGGCAATCTGTCCAATATGCAGGCGAGCATGCATGCCGTGGACGTGGGCCTGCCGCAGCTGGCCATGCACTCGAGCTACGAGACCGGCGGCGTGCGCGACGTGATGTACGCCATCCGCGCCCTTACCGCCTTCTACGAGCGTGACCTGACCATCAACGGAGCCGAAAGCGTGGAGCTCTAAAACCTGCCAAAAAGGGATGTTAATTTTGGCCGGTTTTATCTGGGCAAATGCCGCAACGCCAACAGCTGGACAGAATTGTTAAGACACCGCAGGTTGAGCAAGCGTCAGCGAGCGATGTCCAGAGCGAACAAGTTGGCATGAAAAAGGCAAGGCATAGACCTTCTGGTCATGCCTTGCCTTTTGAATGACAAATTGTCGCTCTGGGCGGCGCGCAGCGTCGACCGGTCCGCCCACGTTGTTGAGCGTGGCGGCCAAGTGGAACCAGCCGGAGATGTGCGGCGTGATGAGCATGTTGGGCGTATCCCACAACGGGCTTGTCTCAGGCAGCGGCTCGGGGTCGGTGACGTCGACCGCGGCGCCGGCGAGATGTCCTGATTCCAGGGCGGCAACTAGGTCGTCGGCAACCACAAGATCGCCGCGACCGCCGTTGGCAAAGAAGGCGCCCGGTTTCATCGCGGCGAAGAACTCGGCGTTCGCCAGACCGCGGGTCTCGGGCGTGCTGGGCATAAAGGATGCGACGATGTCGGCCTCGGCCAGGCGCTCGGGCAGGGCGTCCATGCCGTCCATGTCCTCAAACACAATGGGGTAGACGAGTGGATGGCGCTTGATGCCGCGGACGTGTGCACCCATGCTGCGGCAGAGCGTGGCAAAGTGGCCGCCGATATCGCCCGCGCCCAGCACCAGCACGTTGGCATTTTTGAGCGAGGTGACCGGCCCCAGGTCTTCCCAGCGATGTTCGCGCTGTAAATCTTGGTAGCCAGGCAGGCGCTTCATCATGGAAAGGACCATGGCAAACATGTGCTCGCTTACGGCCTGACCGTAGGCGCCGATCGAGCAAGACAGCTTGGCGTCAGCCGGCACGGTGCCAGCAGCAAGGTAGTCGTCATAGCCGGCGGTCTGCAATTGCAACAGCTGGAGATGCTCGCATGCCGTGAGCATGTCAGGGTCGATGTTGCCCAAGATCACGTCCGCACCGGCGACCTGCTCGCGCGTGGCGGCGTCGGCGCTCGTGTAGATAAAGTCCTCGCCCGGAGCGCTCGACTCAAGAATTGCGCGATGGCGATTGTTGACGGGCAACAAAACCAGGATGTTCACAAGCAGTCCTCTCCGCTCAACCTACCAAAAAGGGACAGGTTTATTTTTGGCAGGTTTTATCAGGTAAAACGTTCAAACAAAAACGCCGGATGCAAGACGAGCGTGCCCGTCAGCATCCGGCGCATCCGCGGCTACCAGCTCAGCAGCTCGTAGCCGTCCTCGGTCACCACGAGCTGTACCTCGCACTGGGCCGAATCGCTGCCGTCCTTGGTGCGCACGCACCAGCCGTCACCCTTGCTGATCTTGATGTCGGGCGCTCCGGCGTTGACCATGGGCTCGATGGTAAAGACCATGCCCGGGGCCATGATGGTGTCCACATCGGGCGCCTCGGTGGTAAAGCCCACAAACGGGTCCTCGTGGAACTCCTTACCGATGCCGTGCCCGCCGTACTCGCGCACCACGCTAAAGCCGGCGTCCTCGACGGTCTTTTGCACTGCCTCGGCCATAACGGACAACGGCAGCCATGGCTTGACGGCCGCCAGACCCGCCTCCACGCTGGCACGGGTGACGTCGACCAGGCGCTGGCGCTCGGCCGAGACCTCGCCGATGCAGAACATGCGGCTCGAATCACTAAAGTAACCGTCCAAGATCGTGGAGCAGTCCACGTTGATGATGTCGCCCTCGTGCAGCACGTCCGTATCGCAGGGGATACCGTGGCAGACCACATCATTGATCGAGGTGCACACGCTCTTGGGGTAGCCCTCGTAGTTGAGGTCGGCCGGCGTGCCACCGTGCTCGACGGTGTAGTCGTAGATCATCTGGTCGATCTGGTTGGTGGTCATGCCCGCGGCGATGTGCTCGCCTACGTAATCGAGCACGCCCACGTTGATGGCGGCCGATCGCTTGATGCCCTCGATATCGGCGGGAGTCTTGTAGAGCGTGCGGGGCAGAACCTCCCAGCCCTCTTCCCACAAGCGTTCGAGGCGCTCATCAAAGGCGCTATGGCATTTCTTATATTTTTTGCCGCTGCCGCACCAGCAAGCGTCGTTGCGGCCAGGCACGGGTCCTTTGTCATACATGGCTAACTTCCTTTCATTCGCAGCTAGTATAGCCCACCCACGCGTCCATAAAAGTTGCGGTGATATAGTTCCGATTTAAGCGGTTTAACAGCACAAATAGGAACTATATCACCGCAACTGATGGAGCGGGATGGCTGACACTAGCCGCTGCGTGGTTTTGCTAGTAGCTCACCTGGCAGGGAATGCCGAGGGCTTGGACGCGCGCGGCAATGGCGTCGAGCACCTCGGGCGCTGCTTTGGCAAGGCCGGCGACCGGCGTCTCGCGTGCCACCGTGTAGATGGTCGCCTCCTGCGGACGAATGCGCTCGAGCGCCGCGAGCCAAGGGCCGACGTACTCCTCGCCGGTGTTATCGAGAGACTTGCCCCGGTACTCACCGCTCAAAAACATCGTCTGGATAATGACATGACCGTTAAAGCCTGCGAACGTCTCGATCTGGTGCTCGACGTCATAGGGGCCAACGGGCTGGTCGAGCAGCTGGATAAACGCCGGGTCGACGGTATCGAGCTTAAGAATGTTGTCGTCGACCATCATGAGCGCATCGTGCACAGCGGGCTGGTCGGCGCGCGTGCCGTTGGAAAGCACGGCAATCTTGGTGTTGGGGGCTAGCTGATCGCGCAGCGCGACGGCGCCGGCGATGGCCTGTGGAAACTCCGGTGCGGCGGTGGGCTCGCCGTTGCCTGCGAAGGTGATTACATCGGGGAGCTCGCCCTCGGCTGCCATCTCGCGCAGCTTTGCCTCGAGCGCTTCGAGTACCACGGCAGCCGTGTTATACGGCTCATGGCAGGGGCGCTCGGCGTTGAGGCCGTTCTCGCAGTAGATGCAGTCGAACGTGCAGATTTTGCCGCTGGCCGGCATCATGTTGACGCCGAGCGAGAGACCAAGGCGACGGCTGCGAACGGGCCCAAAGATGGGGCTGGCATTCAAAAACGTAGACATAGGCATATGCTCCTCAAGACAATTGTGCCTAAGCATAGCATCGGCTCCAAAGCAAGGTGTGGGCTCTTGCTTTACAAGTTTCGTTTTTTCACGTCGCTCATGATGCCGTGCCATGAAAAGCCTCGGGTCGGGTACAGTTAATCTGTTAACAAGGCGTAAAGCAATGCGGGTCCATCCAACCGTGCTGACGTGCAACTGGATGAGCATTGATGATGGGGGCACAACATGGATTTTACGGTCGAGAATGCGGGCACCACGATTGCCTGTCGCGAATATGCCGGCCCGGATGTGTCGCCTGATACTCCTGCCTTGGTGTGCGTGCACGGCGCTTGTGTTGACGGCGTCTTTTTTGACGGTATCGCCCGCGAGCTCGCCTGTGACTACCGCGTCATTGCCTACGACCGCCGCGGTTGCGGCGAGAGCGGCGACGCTGCAGACGGACGCTACGACCTCGCCGTCCAGGCCGCCGACCTGCAGGCCGTTATCGAGCATATTGGCGCTCCGGCAAACGTGCTCGCGCACAGCGCCGGTACGCTGGTGACCCTGGAGCTTCTCCGTGCAAACCCCGCCATAATCTCGCGTGCGATTCTGCATGAACCCGCCGTGACGGATGAGGGTGCCGGCCTGGGCGCGGCCCCAGTTTTGCTCGAGATGATCGCCGCGGGAAAGGTCTCCAGGGCATTACGGGCCTTCCTGGGCGCCATCGGCGATTCGGACCCCGAGGCCCCCAAGTTAACCGAGGCAGAAGCCAAGCATGCCCTGCGCAACGGCCGCAGTTTCATGGCAAACGAATACGGGATTACTATGACCTGCGTTCCCGATTGGGATAGCGTTCGCGCGTCGAAAACGGTGGCCGCCGTGCTCCTAGGCGAGCTCTCGATTGGCACGCCCCGCGAGGCTGGCACGCGAGCGGCTGCCGAATATCTCGATTGCCCTCTCGTGACGATCCCGGGCGCGCATAACGGTCTGCGCGATCGCCCGGCAGCGGCTGCCCGGGCTGTCCGTGGCATCCTGGGGCTCTAGCATCCGCAATAGCCAAAGCAGGCTTCATCCGCAAACGTTTCGGCCGTATTAACAAACGTGCTCAAAACCTCGCGTCTGCGGCTTCAATCGCGCCGTCTGCCAACTCATAAGAATGTGGCAGCATTCACGTACTTACCTGCATCGACAAGGTGTTACCCTTGTAACATTTGGAACCCACCGCTCCATGCGAAACTATCGAAAGGGCCCCATATGCTCAATAATCACGAGGTCAATCTAACCGACGAGGAGGCTGCCGTCGAGGTCGCCCGCGTCGCGAAGACCTACCCCGTGGTGCGTTTACTGTCGGCCGATCAGATTAAGAGTGAGCCTAACTGCTTGCTCGCCGGCGATCGCTGCCCTTGTCTGCGTCAGTCGAGTCTTGAGGCTTTGGCAGACTCCGATGAGGTGTCGGAGCAACTGCTCAATGATGGCACTGAGTACCGCGCCCGTCTACGCCCTCTGAAGGTCGAGGGCGAGCCTCACGTCTTGCTGATGGTGCGTCCGATTGATGAGCAAGAGGCCGCGGAAGAGGACCTTGTCTACACCGACGTGCTGACGAGCGTGCGCAATCGCCGATATTACGAGGAAAAGCTTCGCAGCGCCCGCATGAATGCCGGCGTTGCGATGATCGACGTTGATGATTTTAGGGCCTTCAACGATACGTGTGGCCGTCATGCCGGCGACCTTGCGCTCGGTGCTGTGGCGACAGCCATACGCAGCGGAATCCGTTCGACTGACGAGCTTGTGCGCTATGGCTGCGACAAGTTTGTGGTTGTCATGCCCAATATTCCCTCCGGTGACTTCACCCGTCGCCTGCATCGGGTGTCCGATGCCGTTCATTCCACGATTATTCCGGGCCATGAGTACGTGAGCTTGACGGCATGTGTTGGTGGCGTTCGCATTCATGGCGAGACGGTCGATGAGGGCGTTGGCCGCGCTGCTCAGTTACTGAGCCGCGCTAAGGCAAAAGCCGGTACGGTCGTGACCGATGCCGATTCCATCGAGGCCTTCCAAAGCGAAAAGCCTTTGGTGCTTATCGCCGATGACTCCGAGATGAACCGAGCCATTCTCAGCGAGATGCTCAAGGACGAGCATTGCATCCTCGAGGCCGATAACGGTCGTGCGGCGCTCGACATGGTCGACCGCTATGGCGATGAGTTGTCGCTCGTGCTGCTGGACATTGTGATGCCGGGCATAAGCGGCTTTGAGGTGCTGGCCGATCTGTCGCGCCGATCGGGTATCGATAATCTGCCTGTCATCATGATTTCGAGCGAAGATTCCGATGATGCGGTTCTGCGCGCGTACGAGCTGGGCGCCTCAGACTATATCAACCGCCCGTTTGACTCCCGTGTCGTGCGCCGCCGCGTAAGCAACACCATCCGCCTGTACGCCAAACAGCGCCGCCTGACGAACCTGCTGTCCCAACAGTACAACGAGCGCGTCAAGAACAGTCGCATGCTCATCGACATCATGGCCGGCGTCATGGAGCTTCGCAACGGCGAGAGCGGTAGGCACGTTACGAACATCGAAAAGCTGACCGAGCTGCTGCTTGGCTATCTGGTCCAGCGTAGCGGCACGATCTCCCTCGACAATGAGGAACGCTCCACGATCGCCCTGGCTTCGGCGCTGCACGATATCGGCAAGATGTCGATTGACGATGCGATCCTCAACAAGCCCGGGCGCCTCACGCCCGAGGAATTCGAGATTATGAAGACGCATACCACGATTGGCGCCAACATGCTGCTCGAGCTGGGCAGCCATCACGCCGGCAATGCGCTTATGGAATATGCGTACCAGATTGCGCGTTGGCATCACGAGCGCTGGGACGGCAAGGGTTATCCCGATGGCCTTAAGGGCGACGAAATTCCCATCGCCGCGCAGGTGGTTTCGGTGGCTGACGTGTACGATGCACTGACGAGCGTGCGCGTGTACAAGGACGCTATCCCGCACGAGGAGGCGATCCAGATGATCCTGGACGGTAAGTGCGGCACCTTTAACCCGCTGCTGCTCGATTGCCTGCTCGAGGTGCAAGACCAAATTGCCGAGACGTTGGCACGCCCCGCCGACGTCGTCGCGTTTCCCACGATTTAGTTTGACCAAAGGAGTTTTTAATCCATGATTTCCATGCGTGAGGCGTATGAGAAGATCGGCGCTAATTATGACGACGCGTGCGCTCGGCTGATGGGCGGGGAAATGCTTGCCCGCTTTGCCCTCAAGTTTTTGGATGACGAGAGCATGGGCAAGCTGGAGGCCGCCATGGCGGCAGGAGACGCCGAAGGTGCGTTTATGGCAGCGCACACGCTCAAGGGCGTGAGCCAGAACCTGGGATTCGATAATCTGTACGAGCCGGCGGTTGTGGTGACCGAAGCGCTGCGCGGCGCCGATGCCGTTGACGGCGCTCGCGAGGGAATGCATGCGCTGCAGCAGCAATATGCGGCAACGATGTCGGCCTTGCGCGAGGCGGCCGAGTAAGAGCTCGCGAGCTTTGATGACTATGAGAGTTGATAATCTCCCGTTTTAGGCCCGGTGGCGGCCTCAAAGTGGGAGATTGTCCACTCTCGTTCGATACATGTCCAAAAATCCACTCTCACCCCTTCTGATTAGTGAATGGCCCATGCGCACTGGCGGGGCTTTCCGCATGCAATCCATATCGTTGTTCGATAAACTGTTCGAATAACGATAGAGTCGATGAGGGTGAGTGTATGTCCAACAGCGTTCAGCGTATGGCCAAGGCGGGCGAAAATATCAGGAAGCTTGGTTTTTGCATGGCAGCCGTTTTTGCAGGGATGCTCGTCGCTTTTGCCGCGTTGGTTGTTTACGTGATCTGGTATGCGGTTGCAAACGTTGTTTCTGTCGATTCTTTCGGTGTCGTGACGCTTCTCGATGGCGGGAGCATCGTTATCCCAAGCGGGCTGTGCCTGGCACTCGTCGTGGGTGTTTCGCTTGTCGTTTTGTGCGGAATCAGCCATAACATCTCTCGGGGCGTCTCGCCCTTTACCAAGGCGCATGTGCGGCTTATCCGTGTTCTCGCGCTTGCCTTTGCTGTTAACGCCGCGGTTTCGCTTGTTGGTGCCTATGGATCGGTCAATCTCACCATTGGCGGACTGGAGCTTTACATTGTGCCTCATTCCTTCGTTATTGAGATTTGCCAAGGCGCTACCTTTGATGCGGGGTCGTTTATCGGCGCAGTTGTCTGTTTGTTTATCTCGGCGATCTGGAGTTATGCCTCGCTGCTCCAAGAGCAGTCTGACGAGCTTGTGTAGGAGGAAACATGAGCTATCTCATCATCGAGCTTGAGACGCAGCTGCTTAAGACCGGAAAGACCAGTGCTGATCTGATTCGAGCGACGGGGCATACTCCGGCTAATATTTCAAAGCTTAGAAACGGAAAGATAAAAGCTATTCGCCTAAAGACGCTCCTCGATATCTGTGATGAGCTTGATTGTCAACCGGGAGATATTATTCAGCGCGTGAGCGAGAAAGAGCTTGAGGAGCTTATTGTCGAGCGTGCAAAAAACGTTGTGAGGCAGATGCGGGACGGCGGAGGCAACGAGGCGTCGCTTCCGACATCAGTCTTTGCTGTCGATTTGAGCGACGAGTAGCTTAAGGCGAACAACTAAAACGAAATATCAGCGTGAAGGGACCCGTGTCTAACACGGGTTCTTTCTTTTAGATTATCTTGACAAATATGAGTTATCGAAAAACAATAACTACAAGTAACTACGATAAAAGAAAGGAGGAACGATATGAGCGCATCAGCGATAAAGCTATCGAAGGTGTCGAAGCGCTATGGGAGGCGCCGCGTTTTGCATGACGTTTCCTTCGAGGTGCATCAGTCTGAGCTTTGCGCCCTTGTTGGTGCAAACGGGGCGGGCAAAAGCACGCTTATTAAAATCGTATTGGGCCTCTGTGAGCCATCGTCGGGGAGCGTGGAGCTCTTTGGAGGCAAGTCGAAAAAAGAGCTGAGCCTGATGCGGACGCGTGTCGGCTATGTGCCAGATTCCTGCGGAGCATACCAATCCCTCAGTGCGGTTGAGAATCTTCAAATCCGATGTGTGGAATGGGGGCTCGATGAGAAGCGTGAGATTCCTCGCGTTTTGAGCCTAGTCGGGCTGGATGCCGATGAGAAAAAGAGCGTGAGCAGTTTTTCTCTGGGAATGAAACGGCGATTGGATATAGCTACGGCTTTGTTGGGCGACACCGACTTGCTGATTTTCGATGAGCCAGCAAACGGGTTGGACCCGCTGGGCATCGAGAGTATATGGGCCCTTATCGGTCGATTGAATCGAGAGCAGGGTAAGACCATGCTCATCTCTAGTCATGATTTGGATGAGCTGGCATCGGTTGCAACAAGCTGCCTGTTTCTTCATGACGGCGAACTGCTGAAAAAGGAATCGATGGACGTCATAAGGGATGAGGCGCCATCCCTAAAAGAGTATTACAGGCGCTTGATGAAGGCGGTCTCGCTATGAAGCGGGCGATCCATCCCATAAAGGCAGATATGATGCGTTTGCACAGGATATTTCCGGCGAAGTTTGGTCTTGCGCTTATGCTGGCGTTCGGCCTTCTCTTCGGCATCTTTCTAAAAAACGGAACAACGTTGCTCGCCTTTGGCTATGGCGTTTGTGGGGAGGATATTGGTTTCTGCTGGAATGCAATCGATCCTTCTGCGCCTGATGAGTCCCTTGCGCGCAGCGCTTTTGCCGGTACATCCCTGTTCGTTCCACTCATCGTTTGTTTGGTGCTTTTACAGGAGCATGGCTATAAAGAGGGGCACCGAATTTCTTCGGCAAGAGGTCTCAACCGCTTTTATGGGGCTCTAGCCCATGCATTTTCGTCTGCTTTAATAATTGGCGCAGCGTATAGCGCGCTTTGCCTTCTTCTTTTTGCAATAGCCATAATACGTGGAGGGCATAACTACTCGCACAACATACTAACTGTATTTTTGCCTGCAATGATAGTCAACGCCGTATTGGTGATATCGGTTGCGCTGGAGACGGTGACCATCTATCGGATAACGGGCAGCGCTGTATTGAGCGGGGCCGTGGTGATAGTCGGATTTGTCATGAGCTTGACGCTCTACGGAGCCTTCCTTCAGGCACCTATACCATCCTTGCGATGGATCTTCTTCCTTCCGGGGCCGTACCTTGGAGTCGGATGTGCCCTTGGGTATAGCGATATGGGGCAGCTGACGCTTCTGGGATATGGCGTGGCAGCCAGCTGTCTATCGGTATTGATTTACGCTCTCTTGAGTTTTCGCGCTGGGGGTGTGCTCAATGGCTCGTCAGATTAAAAGACTTCTCCAGTCAGAATTGAAGCATGTGAGCAAATGGGCGTACGCCTTAATCCTGGTAATTTATGCGTACATGGTGATATTGCAGCTTAATTCTTTCCCGATGTGGTTCTGTAGCCTCCGTGAGAACAGTTTCTTGGGCTTTTTCCCAGACCCGACGCTTCCGCTATCGGCGGAGGATGTCCTTCTATTTGGTAATGCAGAGGTTTTTCGTGGTCTGCTGTTCAACGTAGCCCCGTTGGCTCATGCATTGTTCTTTCCGTTCATCGCGGCTTGTATTGTGCCGTGCTTTGTCAGTTCGGGCTTTGTCGAGGAACCGTGGGGGCTGTCGGAGGCTCGGGGAGGGAAGCGGGCGTGCGTTACCGTTGCGCGAGCGACGCTGTCTTCTTTCGCGCTTTTGGGCGCGTTTGTCCTGTCGAGTGTCGTTTTGTACTGTCTTAACTGCGCAATCGTTTTGGATGCTCAACAGTATTTCAACCTGAATATGTTTTGCGATCGACTTCTTCTGGCGAGTGCGGTCTGCCTTGCATACGTGGTCTCTTGCGTAATCGTTGTTTCCTATTTTGGGTCCGGCTTCGGTCCGATTGGCATGCTGCTGCTTGTCAACGTCGTAGCGATCTACATACAGGTCGGGGCCAATTCCATGCTTCCGCTTCCAGCCTCGATGCTCATGTGGATTTGCGGCGTGACCCCGTTGGGGAATGGTCAATGCATTTCGATTTTAATTGACTGTCTCATAAACGTAGCAAGCGTTGTTGCCATTTGCTTTACTGTCGACCGATTGCGGTCGAGATTTCTCTGATTGTTTGTGAGGGATAATCATACCGAGCATATCAAATACAGGGGGGCGGGCACCGTAGCTGGTGTCCGCCCCCCTGGCTTAGGAGGCTTTAACCTGAGTGGTTCGCGAGCTAGCGGGCCTGCTTTACCTTGGCCGCTGCTTCGACAAACGACTTCCACAGGTTAAAGTCGGTCTCGAGCGTCTTCCACGTGTACTCAGGGTGCCATTGCACGCCCAAGCAGAATGGCTGGCCTTCGACCTCGATGCACTCGGGAACGCCGTCGGTTGCCTTGGCGACCAAACGCGTGCTCTTACCCAGACGATCGACGCAGCAGTGGTGTGCGGAGTTGGTTTGGATCAGCCTGTGTCCGCCAACCGCGCGGTCGAGCAGCGAGCCCGGCACGACCTCGACAGGATGCACGGGGTCGTTGAGCACATGGGTATGGCGCCATTGCGTGCGACCCTCGCGCGCCCCCAGGCTCGGCACGTCCATGCACAGGGTGCCGCCGGTGGCGACGTTGAGCAGCTGTGTGCCGCGGCAGGTGGTAAAGAGCGGCTTCTTGGCGCGAAGCACCTCGTTAACCAGCTTAAACTCAAAGCGATCGCGGATCTCGCAGCACAGCGTGGGGTCGTAAGGGCGCTCGTCGCCCCAGCGCTTGGGGTTGACGTCCGGGCCGCCGGGAATGGCGATGCCGTCAGCGATTTCCACGTAATGACGGATCACCTCGATGTCGTCGGTGATGGACATCTGCAGCGGCAGGCCGCCGGCGGCAAGAATAGCGTCGACAAAGACGCTTGCAATCTCCTCGTTGGGGGAGAGCGTCTCGCTCAAAAAGGGTTTCGCTTCTTCCCAGCGCGGTGCTACCAGGATAAGCGGGCGGTCGGCGGGGTCGACGTCGACGTGCGGGGTATAGGACGATGAGGTACGGGTTCCGATCATGGGCGTGGCTTTCGAATCCGGGTGGACATGGCGCAGGGGCGTGGTGGGACAGATGCGGCGCAGGACAAACACTGCTGATGAATGTGTCCCGCGTGGCAATTGGGCTAGTGGCCCTTGATGGAGTTGAGGAAGTCCTGGGCGCGCTTGGTCTGGGGGTGGTCGAAGAACTCGTCGGGCGTGCCAGTTTCTACGATCTGGCCGTCGGCCATAAACACGACGCGGTCGGCCACGCGGCGGGCGAAGTTCATCTCGTGTGTGATGACGATCATCGTCATGCCCTGCTGGGCCAGACGGACCATGACCTCGAGCACCTCATTGATCATCTCGGGGTCAAGGGCGCTCGTGGGCTCGTCGAAGAGCATGGCCTTGGGCTGCATGGCGAGCGAACGGGCGATGGCGACGCGCTGCTGCTGGCCGCCCGAGAGCTGTGCGGGCACCTTGTCGGCCTGCTCGGCAACACCCACGCGGCCCAGCAGGTCCATGGCGCGCTCGCGGGCCTCGTCCTTGGAGACGCCCAGCACATCGACCGGTCCCAACATCACGTTCTGCAGCACGGTCATATGTGCGAACAGGTTGAACTGCTGAAACACCATGCCCAGCTCGGCGCGCATGCGGGCAAGGTCCTTGCCTTCCTGCGGCAGAGGCTCGCCCTCGATGAGAATCTCGCCCGAGTCGATGGTTTCCAGGCGGTTGATGGTTCGGCACATGGTCGACTTGCCCGAGCCCGAGGGGCCGATCACGACAACGACCTCGCCGCGGTCGACCGAGAGATTGATGTCGTTGAGAACGTGCAGGTCGCCATAGTGCTTATCGACGTGCTTGAGCTCGATAAGCGGCTGGTTGCCAAAAGTAGAAGTGCTCTGTGCCATGGTGCTCGGCTCCTTATGACTCGAAATGGTAAAGCGTTAGCGGATGATGGTCGCGCCGGTCTTGTGCGAAACGTAGACAGCGGCCTTGTTGATTGCGACGTTGATGAGGATGTAGATGACCGCGATAACCAGGTAGACCGACACGAGGGCGTCGTAGTTGGTAATGAGCACGCGGGCGTTTTGCATCAGGTCGGGGTAGCTCACCACATAGGCGACGGTGGTGTCCTTGACCACGACCACAAGCTGCGAGATCAACGACGGAATGATAAACCGAATGGCCTGCGGCAACACGATTTTAAAGGTGATTTTAGCTTTGGAGAGACCGAGTGCCTGGGCGGCTTCGATCTGGCCGCGCGGTACGGCGTTGACGCCGGCACGGAAGATCTCGGCCAGTACGCCGGCCGCAGCGAGCGCGACGGGAAGCGTGAGCATCCAAAACGACGGCAGTGCGATCTTGTACTGGGGCAGCACCAAAAAGAAGAAGTAGATGAACAGCAGGCTCGGCACGCCGCGGAAGAAATCGGTGAGCACGCGGCAGACCAGCTGCAGCGGCTTGATGTCGCTGGTGCGGCCGAGCATAAGGGCTAAGCCCAGCACCAGCGCGATGGCGCCGGCGGTGAGTGCGACTTTAACGGTGCCCTCAAAGCCGGCAAGCAGGAACTTCCAGGTGGTGAGGTGCGTAAAGAAATACCAATAGTGGACCGATAGCTGACCGGTCACATAAAAGCGCTGCAGCACGAGGGCGACGAGCGCGGCGACGGCGACAAGCGAGATGGCGGTGCCGATGCGAATCTTGGCGCGCATCTTGGGGCCGGGAGCCTCGTAGAGCGCATCGCGCATGGTGAGTGCAGGGGAGGAATGTTTGCTCATCGGAGGATCCTCACCTTCTTATCGATGTAGTTGCCAATATGGCTCACCACAAAGGCCGTGCCCAGGTAGCCGAGCGCCGAGATAAAGAACGCGGCGACGCCGCCGAGCGAGCGCGTGTTGATGTAGCTCACCACGCCGGTGAGCTCCTGCGGTTTAAGCGGCACCTGACTGCCGAGCGCGGTGGTGAGCATGATGGCGATAAAGAGGTTGGTCATGGGCAGCACGCTCGAGCGCAGTGCCTGCGGAATCACGATCTTGGCGAGGATGCGGTTGAAGTTCATGCCCAGCGAGCGGGCTGCTTCTACCTGACCGACGCCGACGGTGTTGATGCCGCTCATAAAGTTCTCGGAACCAAAGGCAGAACCCAAAAGGACCGTGGCGACGATAACGCAGGTGCGGTAGGGCAGAACGACCTTGAGCGGCGGCAGCGCATAGACGACGATGATGAGCAGCGCGATGCCGGGGATGTTACGGAAGACCTGGACATACAGGTCGCCAAAGACGCGCAGCGGCTTGAGCGGCGACACGCGCATCACGGTGACGGCGACGGCCAGCACCATGGCGATGGCAAATGACTCAAGCGTCATGCCCCAGGTTGCTAGCAGCGCGTTGATATAGTTCTGGCCATAGAGCGACCAGAGCTCGGAGAGACTCATGCGGACCTCCCGCCGATAAGGAAAGGGGCTCCCGTGTGTACGGAAGCCCCGACAACTCAGTGATGAAACAGTTTAGCGCAATAAAGCGCATCGTGCGTTTCCATATGGTTTCGTTGCGGCCGTTACCAGGCTCGCTGCCTAGGCGCCGATCTCAGGCGGCTCGGGAACATTGGTATCGCCCGTACGGTCGCCGATGCAGATCTGCCACAGCTCGGTCCAGGTGCCATCGTCCTCGATCTTCTTAAGGAAGTCGTTGACAAAGGCGACGCCATCGGAATCGAGCGGCAGGCCGATGCCGTAGGGCTCCTTGCTGCCGAAGGGCTTGCCGGCGATCTTGTACTTGCCGGGCTCGCGGACCAGGGCGCTCTGCTGCATGTTGTTGTCGATGACGTAGGCGTCAACGCGGCCCTGCTGAAGTGCCTGGCGGGCCTCCTCGTCGGTCTTGAACTCCTGCTGGCTGGCCTTGGGGGCGAACTCCTCCAGGATGGCGGGGCCGTTGGAGCCGGACTGGACGGCGACGTTCTTGTCGGCCAGGTCGTCGACGCTCTTGATGTCGTCGTTGTCGGCGAGCACCAGGATGGCCTGCTGAGTGTAGTAGTAGGGACCGGCAAAGGAGACGAGCTTCTTGCGCTCGTCAGTGATGGTGTAGGTGGCAAAGACGGCGTCGACCTGGCCGTTCTGCAGGACGGACTCGCGCGTGTCCGAGGTCACCTGGGTGATCTCGACCTTGTTCTCGCCCAGGATGTAGTTGGACAGAAGCTGCGCGATGCCGGCGTCGAAGCCGCGGGTCTGACCGTCCTTCTCGTTGAGGAGGGAGAAGAGCGTGGAGGTCTGAACGCCACCGATCTTAAAGACGCCGGCGTCCTTGACGGCCGTCGCCCAGGCGCTGGCGGCGATGGCGTCGTCATCGGCCTTGGGGCCGTCGTTGACGAGCTTGTCGAATGCCTTGGCATCGAGCGTGGTGGAAACTTTGGTATCTTCGGAGCTCTTGGAGGAGCCGGCGGCGGAACCCTTGTCAGCCTCGGCGCTGGTGTCGGAGCAGCCGGCAAGACCAAGGCCGGCGACGGTTGCGAAGGTGGCGGCGACAAAGCCGCGGCGGTCGAGAACGACCTGCTGGGAGAGGTTCTTGCTCATGGTAGAACACCTTTCTCAATAAAATCCCTAGCGGTTGAGTAGAGTTATACCCTATCCCGCTCAGACGGGTCAACACGAAATAACTCAGAAACATACTTACCTTATGGGTTATTGTACCTACCAAAAGGGGACAGACACCTTTGTGGTGGTTCTGGCCGATGCAGCGGCATGCCTTGCTGTTTTGTCTAGACCTGTAACAGTTAGACGGGAATTCGGGCCATAGATGTTACAGATTGAGATAATCGCGCCGCGAAAATAAAAACCTCCGCAGGGGTGCTTCCCTTGCGGAGGTTTTTTACTCGTTGAGTAGCCTTACGGCCTCGGCGGCCATGTTCTCGACCGTCATGCCGTTCTGAGCGAGCAGCTCGTTGGGGTCGTAGCGGTCGGGGAAGCCCTTGGCGATGCCGAAGGTGCGCGTGCGCACGGGCGTGCAGGCCAAGTAGCACGCGACGCGTTCGCCCCAACCGCCGTCCAAGATGCCGTCCTCGAGGGTGACGACAACGCGATGCTCGGCGGCAAGGCTGTCGAGGAACTCGCGGTCGAGCTCAGTTGCATAGCGCGGGTTGACGAGCGTGGCCTCGATGCCGTACTCGGCAGCCAAGCGGTTTGCCACGCGCTCGCCCAGCTCAAAGAAATCGCCAAGCGCGAGCACGGCCACGTCGCGACCCTGGCGCACCACGTTGTAACGAACGGCGCCGTAATCGGCGCCCTCGGCAGGCGCCAAGTCGGGGCGGCTTACCAAGCCAATGCCCGGCACGCGAATCGCCACGGGATGCTCGCGGTGATCGAGCGACCAGCTCAGCATGGACAGGTATTCCTCCATACAGGAAGGCGCCAGGCAACGCATATTGGGGAGAGCGCCCAGCATGGAAATATCAAAGAACGAAAGGTGCGTCTCGGACGTGGTGCCAAAGATCGACGCACCAAACACCAAAATGGTTGCCGGGGCGTCGTTGAGGCACAGGTCATGCCACAGCTCGTCATAGGCACGCTGCAAGAACGTACCGTACACGCCAAAGACCGGCTTGGCACCCGAGCGGGCGAGCGCGGTGGCAAAGGTGACGGCGTGTTCCTCGGCAATGCCCACGTCGACAAACTGCTTGCCTGCCGCGGCGCGAAGCTCGGGCGTAAAGCCCATGATGTAGGGCGTGGCGGCCGTGATGCCCACAACCTGCGGATCGCGCTCTATGGCAGCGCTCAGGGCCTCGCCCGTAATGTCGGCATAGGTGCGCGGTGCGGGCTCGCTCGGATGACCCGGGCAGAGTTTGCGCCCAGTTGCCATGTCAAACGGACCCACGTGGTGCCAGCGCTCGGGGTCGCTCTGGGCTGGTTCAAAGCCCTTGCCCTTTGCGGTGGAGACGTGCAGCACGATGGGATGATCGATATCGCGCAGTTCCTGCAGCGCGTCGACGAGGGCCAATACATCGTTACCGGTGTCCAGATAGCGGTAGTCGAGCCCCATCGCGCGGAAAACGTTGCGCTCACAGGTGCCGTTGCTGGCGCGTAGCTCGGCCAGATTGCGATACAGGCCGCCATGGTTCTCGGCAATGGACTGGTCGTTATCGTTGACGACGATGATCAAGTTGCTGTCGAGTTCGGCGGCATTGTTGAAGCCCTCAAACGCTAGACCGCCCGAAAGCGAGCCGTCGCCAATGATGGTGATTACGTTGTACGTATCGCCCGCCAGGTCACGAGCGTGCGCCAGGCCACAGCCCAGGCTCACCGATGTGGAGGTGTGGCCCATGGCGAACAGGTCGTGCTCGGACTCGTCGGGATTGGCAAAGCCAGAAGCCTCACCATAACGCTCCGGATCAATATAAGTGTACGCGCGCCCCGTCAGCGCCTTGTGGGCATAGGTCTGGTGCGACACGTCATAGACAATTTTGTCGGTGGGGGAGTTAAACACGCGATGGAGCGCGACCGTAAGCTCAACGACGCCCAGGTTGGGGGCAACGTGCCCGCCGACAGCAGCGGAGCTTTCGAGGATTGCCTGGCGAATCTCGCCGCAGAGCAGCGGAAGCTCGGCGCGGTCGAGAGCCTTGACGTCCTCGGGCGTTGTCGTTTGCGTAAGCAGCATCGTTGTGGGTTACTCCATGCGAATCGAGCGCCGGCGCTCCCTCGGCCGGCACAATTGCACAAAACAGTCTCGCACATTTTGGCGTTTGATATGTGACGGCGGCGCGGTAATTCGCCAACTGGCGGGGCAAAACGTTTTGCCCGATGCCATACTGATAAGTTCCATGGTGATTTTATTCATTGCGTGCAGGCTGTGGCTTGCCGTCGAGAGCCGCTGGAAGGAGGCCGCATGTCCGAAACCGTTCGTGCCGAGAGCATCGCGCGCGAGGTCGACGATGCCGCCCGTCAGCTGGCCCAGGCGGGCCGCTTGGACCTGACGCGCGAGTTTATCCAGCATGGCGATGTGACGGTGTATACGCATGTGACCTCGGTGGCGCGGGCGAGCCTGTCCTTTGCCGAACGCTTGGGCCGTGCTGGCATTTCGGTCGACCGCGCCTCGCTACTGCGCGGCGCCCTGCTGCACGATTACTTTCTCTACGATTGGCACGATCCCGATCCGAGCCATCGACTGCATGGATTTCGGCATCCGTATTTTGCCCTGGCACGTGCGGAGGAGGATTTTGAGCTGACGTCGCGCGAGCGGAATATCATCGCGCGCCATATGTTTCCGCTGGTGCCGGTGCCGCCGACGTGTCGTGAAGCTTGGATTGTATGCCTGGCAGATAAATGGTGCGCTCTGCGTGAGACGGTCGCCGGCCGTCTGCGGCGCAAGGACGAGGCGGACGATTTGAACGAGGGCTCGAGTAAAGAATCGAGCGAAAAGAGGAGAGGGTAGACGGTGGGGACCGCGATCGACATGGCATTTGATGGCGCGACGCTTGCCGCCTGTCCACTCTCGGCACTGGTGCTCTCGTTTGCCTTTTACGGGTTTTGCGGCTGGGCGTGGGAGTCGACGGTTTGCGCCATGCTCAATCACGGACGATTTACCAACAGTGGCTTTTTGCTGGGGCCGTGTTGTCCTATCTATGGTGTGGGCGGCATAGCCTGCTGGCTTTTGCTGCGCGGGATTCCGGATGCCTCGAGCCAGTTTGTCGCCGCGGCGCTTGTATGCAGCGTAATCGAGTACAGTGTGGGCCTTCTATTGGAAAAAACAACGGGCGCGCGCTTTTGGGATTATTCGCACCTGCCGTTTAACCTGCACGGACGCATCTGCCTGTACTGGGCCTGCGCGTTTGGCCTGGGTGCGCTGTGCATTTGCCGTTTGGTGGAGCCGGCATTGCTGGGGCTGCTTGGCCATCTGCCGGTGCTGATTGTGCGGCTGTCCGCCTTTATCGTCGCGGTCGCGATGATGGTCGACGCGGTGTGCGCGTTGGCCAGCTGGCGCCGCCTGTCCGATCAGCTGGAGCGCGTCCGGGCCGACCTTGCCGATCGCATCAACGAATCGCTCGCCGATGCCTCGGATTCCATGCTTGAGCGTATTCCCGATTCGGCGATTGACTCGGTGGCGCAGACGCATATCCGCAGCCGTGCCGTTAACGCGTGGCTGGCCGAGCTGGGCGACGCAGCGCTCGATGCCCTGCGTGAGAAAGCTTCGATGCCGACGTTTATCTCGGATGGCGCTCACGGCCTGGCGCTTGCCGCCCGCCGCGTGGCCGATGCCGCGCCGAGCGTGCCCCATCCGCCGCTCGCCCGTCTCCGTGCCGGCAGGCGCGCGAACCGTCCGGTGCCAAGTGTGTCGCTCAGCCGCCGCGACCTACGCTTCTTTAACGCCTTCCCGCGTCTGCGCATTAATCGCTACGAGGGCGTCATCCGAGCTACCGACCTCCGCGACCGAGCCCGCGAGCTGTTCCGCCGCTAGCCGGGACGGGCGCGCTCACGGCTCCCTTGCTCGCGTATTTCCCGTTCGTTTCGCGCCCGTTGCCGCGCCGTTTCCAAGATTGCGGCACCGTTTCCATTCGACAACGCAGCGTTTAACAACGCCGTATCTGGTCTGCACCAGTTGCCCCTCGGCCGCATTATGGGCGCCGACAACGTTCATGCGACCAAGGGGGAGCGAATGTACGATACGGGATCGACAACGTTTATGCTCATCTGCACCATGCTCGTGTTTTTAATGACACCGGGCCTGGCGTTTTTCTATGGTGGCCTGTCCAGGCGCAAAAATGTCATTAACACCATGCTTATGTGCTTTGGCGCCATTGGCCTGGTTGGTGTGCTGTGGATTGTTGCTGGCTGGTCGCTGGCCTACGGCGGCGACGGCTCGAGTC
This sequence comes from Collinsella sp., assembly GCA_018363345.1. Lineage (GTDB taxonomy): Bacteria > Actinomycetota > Coriobacteriia > Coriobacteriales > Coriobacteriaceae > Collinsella. Next base: position 200,778 of record JAGZNZ010000001.1, read on the forward strand.
CGTTTATTGGAGGCCTTGACCAGCTGCTGTGCCTGCCGGTGCTCAACCAGGTGCTGCAGGCGGCCGAGGGCAATGCCGCGGACGGTGCCGTCTACCCTCAGATCATCAACATCGCCTTCCAGATGGCGTTTGCCATGATCACGGCCGCCATCGTCACGGGCAGTCTGGCCGGTCGCGTTAAGTTTGGTGCCATGACGGCCTTCCTGGGCATTTGGCTGCTCGTTGTCTATGCGCCGATCGCCCACATGGTTTGGGGCGGCGATGGCTCCTTTATCGGCGACATCATCGGCGCACTCGACTTTGCTGGCGGCGACGTGGTGCACATTTCGTCTGGTCTTACCGGCCTGATTCTCTGCTTAATGCTCGGCCGTCGTCGCGGCTTTGGCATGGTGAGCTATCGTCCGCATAACGTGCCGTTTGTGGCGCTGGGTGCCGGCCTGCTTTGGTTTGGCTGGTTTGGCTTTAACGGCGGCAGCGAGTTTAAGGCCGACGCCGTGGCGGCACTCGCCATCCTCAACACCGTGACGGCCAGCGCGGCAGGCATGGTCTCGTGGCTTGCCGTCGAGCGCGTGCACACCGGTTGCCCCACACTGGTGGGTGCCAGCACCGGTCTGGTTGCGGGTCTTGTGGTGGTCACGCCGGGCGCTGGCTTTGTCGAGCCGTGGGCGGCGCTGGTCATGGGCCTGATCGTATCGCCCGTCTGCTACTTGGCTATTAGCCATCTTAAGACCAAGTTCGGCTACGACGATGCGCTCGACGCGTTCGGTTGCCACGGTATCGGCGGCATCTTGGGTGGCGTGCTCACGGGCCTGTTCTGCGTGCCGGAGCTCTCGTGGACCGGTAAGGGTGGCCTGTTCTACACGGGCGACGTGTCGCTGCTCATCTCGCAGATCCTGGGTATTGTGGTGACGGTCGCCATTGTGCTGGTGCTCGACTTGGTGATCGCCGCGGTGGTCAAGGCGCTGTTCCACGGCAGCCTGCGCGTGGACGAGGCCGACGAGGCGCTGGGCTTGGACGCGAGTCAGCACGGCGAGAGCGCATATCCCTCGTTTAGTGGTTTGGACTAGTGGTTTCTAACGCTCTGTCAGACCAACTCTTGAAGAGAGGAATTCACTATGAAAAAGATCACGGCTATCGTGCGCCAGGAAAAACTTGAGGTTCTTAAAGACGCGCTGTTTGCTGCTGATGTTCGCGGCATGACTATCAACCAGGTGCAGGGCTGCGGCGCACAGCATGGCTGGAAGGAATACGTGCGCGGCAACGAGTTGCTTGTCAACACGATCCCTAAGGTGCAGTTCACCCTCATCTGCGCCGACGAGCATGTTGACGGTATCGTTGACATTATCTGCAACGCTGCTCGCACCGGTGCCGTCGGAGACGGCAAGATCTGGGTTGAGTCGGTCGAGGAGGTTATCCGCATCCGTACCGGCGAACACGGCCCCGCCGCGGTGTAGAATCGACCGCCTGCCATCCGCAACGTTAAAATGCTGCAATGAGGCACAAGACTTGCGTTGCGGATGGGCGGATTATGGGTCGCAATAAATATCCCGAGGAGACGGTCGCGAAGATTCTCGACGCGGCACTGGAGCTATTCTGTGCACAGGGTTATGAGGGAACGAGCATTCAAGATATCGTTGACCGTCTCGATGGCATGACCAAGGGCGCTGTCTATCATCACTTCAAGAGCAAAGAAGAGATTTTCAACGCCGCATTTGATCGGGCGATGACTCCCGTTGTCGAGGCACGTCAAAAGCTATTCGAGGACCAGCGCCTCGACGGGGCGCAGAAGCTCCAGCGCCTGTACTCTGCGGATTCGATCGTTCCCCAGGTAGAGCTGTGGCGACGCATGGACCCCGCCGTCGATCCCATCAAGAGCTCGCGTTTATTGGCGATTCAGTTTCAGGGCACATTCGATGAGTCCGCCAATCGCTACCTATTGCCCATCATCCGGGAAGGCGTGGCGGATGGCTCTCTTACGTGCGAGTACCCGGAGCAGGCGGCAGAGGCCATAGCGCTCCTTGCGAATCTTTGGCTGATTCCGTTATTCAGACCAAACGATTCGCTCGAGGCGATGCTCGCGAGGGCAGAGTGCCTCTCTAGGATGTCCCGTGCGCTTGGAATCGACCTGGGGCAGGACGTTTGCGAGACCACCAAGAAGGTCTGGAAGGCCTGGACGGCAGACATCTAGATAGATACCAACGGTATGTATTGTGTGGAGGAACGCGCCGGCGTTGCCCGGAGCAAATACGCTGTACATAATACATACCAACAGTATGTATCTGGGGAGGGCTTTGCATGTCCATCGAGTGGGAGAGACTTGACGCGGCGGGTGCCGCTAGAGTCCGGCGCGCGAATACACGGCGGTTTGCCGCCTTGCTGCTGGCCCAGGTATGCTTGCTTCTGGGAAGTGCCATTCTCTGCTTCGCTTGTCCGCTTTATGTGCTGGACGAGACGGGCTCCGCCACCGCGTATGGCCTTGTGGGGGCAGTGTCCTTTCTTCCTTATCTTGCGGCAACGCCTTTGGGTGGTGTGCTTGCGGACCGTGCGGATTGCGGTCGCATCTTCAGCGTCCTGGGGATGGTGCTCGCGGCGGTGACTGCTTGTATGCCCCTGTGCCGGAGCGCGTTTGGCTGCGTTGCGACGACAATAGTGTTGCTGTGTACCGACTATGCCGCTCAGGCAATCTGCAAACCTGCGGTTCAGGCCGCTATTCCCGAGCTGTTGGGTGAAGATCAGGTTGAGCGAGGGTGCGCCTGGGCTTCTCAAGTCACGATGGGGGCAAACATCCTGGGCCCCTTTGCCGGGGCGGCCCTTTACGGCTGGGCTGGAATCGATGGCGCAGGTGCCGTGGCATCTTTGGGCTTTGCCGTCTCCGTAATTGTTGGCACGCTGGTTTCTCGGGCGCCTTCATGCAACAAAGAAAGAGATGCGAAAAAGGGCCAGGGCCCCGATCTTGGCCTACGTAATGCGATTGCTTTCTTTGGGGCTAAACAAACGCTGTTGCTCACCGTTTTGCTGGCAGCGCTGTTCAACCTGGCGCTCGCGGGCGCCTCGTTGGGTGCCCCCGTTGTCGTTTCAGTGCATCTCGGGGCGTCCGTTCAATGGGTTGGCCTCATTGAGGGGACGGCCGGGGCCGGCGGACTCGTTGGCGGACTAATGGTCGGTATGTCACCGTATAGGTTCAACGCGGGGCACATGGGGCGATACATCCTGTTGTCGACTCTTGGGGTCGTTCCGGTTTGGATATCGTTGGCGATCGGCGCGCCCGCATGGGCCGCATGCATCGCCTATTCGCTCGGCATGTTCTGGGTGATGCTGTGGGCCAATATCGCTTCGATCGAGCTTATTGGGCGCGTGCAGCGCGAGGCTGCAAGAGGGGTGAGAGGAAAGGCTCTCTCGATTGTTTACCTGCTGCTTTCGTGTGCCACTCCGATAGGGCAGATGGTTTATGGCCGAGCTTACGACCTGGCAACGCCTGCGCTCGTTATGGCGGCGATGGTCGCTGCCGGCATGCTCGTCGCTCTTTTGCTCGGCATGTTTGAACGCAAAGGGGCGGGCGAGTAAGGCATTGGGCGGTGTAAGCCCTCGCGCAAGGTTTGCTTACCCCGTCGTTCCCAGTCCTCCTGCTCGTCTACAATATCGTGCAGACGAAAGAGAGGCATGCCCATGATCAAGATGTTTGCGAGTGACTTAGACGGAACTCTTCTGAACGCCCTGCACGAGGCGGACGGAACCATCCGCCGTGCCATTCGCGAGCTGACCGAGGCCGGCTTGCATATGGTTCCCGCGACCGGACGCTCGACGCTGCCGATCGGCGAGCATGGTTTTACAGGCCTGGCGCTTGACGCCTGCTGCTCCAATGGCTCCATCGTGCGCAACAGCCATGGCGAGGTGCTCAAGACCTGGACCATCGATCCGCAGATCACCGAGGAGCTGCTCAAGGAGTTTCCGGATATCTGCTTTGACTGTTCCACGCCCGACGGCATGTTCTCGAGCGGATCGTTCGAGATGCACCAAGCGGGCTTTAAAAAGGACAGCCCCATCAAGCGTATTGTGATGCGCGGCATGCGTGCACGTGGCGGGTACCACGAGGAGCAATATTTCGACCAGTCGATCGGTGACATCCTGCGCCACGATGTATGCAAGATCAACTGCCGCGTGACCTCGCCCGAGCTGGAGCGTGACCTTAAGGCATATTTGGCCGAGAGATCGGACCGCGTGGTTAACGCGCCGTTCGACCCGGTGATGTTCGAGATCACGGACGTGGCGTGCAACAAGGGCGAGAGTGTGGCCTGGCTGGCGGGCTACTACGGTATTGCCGAGGACGAGGTTGCGGTCTACGGCGACGGCGGCAACGACATCGCCATGCTCAAGCGTTTCTGCCACAGCTACGCGACCAAAAACGCAAGCGATGCAGCTAAGGCTGCTGCGAGCGCGACCATCGGCAGCTGCATGGTCCACGCCGTCCCCAAACACATGCTCGCCACCATGCGCAAGCAAAACTCCCGCACCGTCATCGAATAATGTGACAAAGGGACTGTCCCTTTGTCACAGTGGGGACTAGCTTCTTTAAACACGAACATATATTCGCATATTTAACTGCGCTTTGATAGAATCGGTATCGTTGACGGCAGTTCCATGTGCCGGGCAGCGCCCTCCATCTGATGGGAGGTGATGCCCATGACCGATTTGATTGATTTCGTGAGGCTCCTGACCGCATTGGTCTCGCTTCTTACGACGCTTATCGGACTTTCCGAGGCACTCAAGCAACGCTCGAAGCGTAACAGAAGGGGTCGCCGCCGCTAAGGCGTTGACCCCCTAAAACAAGCAACGGCGCTGCCCAGCTTTCCAGAACTTGGGCTGCCGTCGACACTATTCTACCCACGAATGACATTTTGGACAATCGGCAATGTCGCTTCAGGCTGGGACAAAGGGACAAAGGGGCTGCCCTTTGTCACATCCCAAATATTGCCTTTACGTGTTGATGCACACGGTGTGCAATAATACTCGCACTGTGCAATAGCGCACAGGCTGAGTAACAAGGAGGACGCTTGTCCCAGCTCGAGAAATGCGATCGCCGATCCCTTCGCTCGCAGCGTGCCCTTCGCCAGGCACTTGCCAGCGAGCTTGCCGAAAGCGGCGACCTTTCGCGCATTAATGTCGCGTCGCTCACCGAGCGCGCTGGTCTTACGCGCCGCACGTTCTATTCGCACTACCGCGATATTCCCGACTTTATCAATCAAATCGAGGACGGCTTGCTGGCCGAGATCCGTGAGCGCATTGAGCTCATCACCGCAGCTCAGCTGCCTGATCTCTATCACAACATCGATGAGCTCGAGCCGGCGCCCGGTTCGGTTGAGCTGCTGCGTTATCTTGCGGCCAACCGCGACTTAATCGGTGCGCTGCTGGGTCCGGGCGGCGACCAGGCCTTCATTAAAAGGATCATCGACACCGCGCGTGAGGCTGTGGTACCGCGTGCGCAGACGGGCATTTTGGGCCTGGCGCTGGGCACGTTCTTTGACTACTACGTCACCTACGTCGTGAGCGCCGAGGTCGGCATGATTCAGCGCTGGTTTGAGCGTGGGCTCACTGAATCGCCCGAGGCCATGGCGCGCATTATGACGGTGCTCGCTTTTGTGCGCCCCGGTGACCTGTATGGCCAACCCATCGATATCAACGTGCCGGAATACGGCATGAAGCTATTGAACTTGCAGCTCGAGGATGCGGCCGACACTGCCGCAACCGTCGAGTCCAACAACTAAGAGGAGAGACAATGAGCAAACTCGTCGAGGGCATCAAGGATCGTGTGGTCGCTGCCGCACGCGAGGCCGCGCCCACCGTGGTGGACGCGGCGCAGAAGGTCGCGACCGCGGCAGCCGAGAAAGTTGCCGAGGCAGTTGCCGATGCCAAGAACGCGGCAGGGGAGACGTCCATCGCTAGCGAGCCCGCCACCGCCGCTGAGCCCGTAGCCGCCGCCCACGCCCCCGAAGGCGCGATCTTCAACCCCGAGAACGCCCGCGGCAACCTGCACCTGGGCATCGACGTGGGCTCCACCACCGTTAAGCTCGCCGTGCTCAACGATGACAACCAGATCGTCTACGCCAAGTACCAGCGCCACCACACCGACGTCCGTGCCTGCGCCCGCGACCTGTTCGAGGGTGCTGCGACTGTGCTGCCGGCTGCCCAAATGACCTGCGCCATCACCGGTTCGGGCGGTCTGCTGCTCTCCCAATGGCTCGACCTGGAGTTTGTCCAGGAAGTCATCGCCAGCAAGCGTGCCGTCGAGACTCTCATCCCGGCCACCGACGTCGCCATCGAGCTGGGCGGCGAGGACGCCAAGATCATCTACTTCGACAACGGCATCGAGCAGCGCATGAACGGTACCTGCGCCGGCGGCACGGGCGCCTTCATCGATCAGATGGCCACCCTGCTGCACACCGATGCCAGCGGCCTCAACGAGCTCGCGGCCAACGCTACCACCATCTATCCCATCGCCAGCCGCTGCGGCGTCTTTGCCAAGACCGACGTTCAGCCGCTGCTCAACGAGGGCGCCCGCCCCGAGGACGTGGCTGCCTCCATCTTCCAGTCCGTCGTGACACAGACCATCTCGGGCCTGGCGTGCGGCCGTCCCATCCGCGGCAACGTCGCCTTCCTGGGCGGCCCGCTGCAGTATCTCTCCGAGCTGCGCCACCGCTTCTACCTCACGCTCGACCTGGACGAGGGGCACCGTATCGTGCCCCAAAACGCTCACCTGTTTGTGGCGAGCGGCGCCGCCATGGCGCACGAGTCTAACAAGCTCAGCACGTTCCCGCAGCTCATCGAGGCCATCGATGCCCTGGGTGACACACAGGGTGCCGAGGTCGAACGTCTGGATCCGCTCTTTACCACCGACGAGGACTTTGCCGAGTTCAAGAATCGCCACGACCAGGAAGTCGTCCCCAAGGGCAAGCTCGACGGCTACACCGGCCGCGTGTTCATCGGTATCGACGCCGGCTCCACCACCATGAAGGCCGCGCTCGTGGGCGAGGACGGCCAGCTGCTGCACACCTGGTACGGCAACAACAACGGCGACATCCTGGGCACGGCCAAGGTCATCATGGCCGATTTCTACAACCACATCCCCGCCGGCTGCACCATCGGCCACGTGACTACCACGGGCTACGGCGAGGCGCTGCTCATCGAGGCCCTCAAGGCCGATTCCGGCGAGATCGAGACCGTTGCGCACCTGCGCGGCGCCAAGGCATTCCTGCCCGGCGTCGAGTTTATTCTGGACATCGGCGGCCAGGACATGAAGTGCCTGCGCGTCAAGGACGGCGTCATCGAGCACATCATGCTCAACGAGGCCTGCTCGTCGGGCTGCGGTAGCTTTATCGAGAGCTTCGCCGTGTCCATGAACATGGACGTGCGCGCGTTCGCCGATGCCGCCATCCATGCCAAGGCCCCGGTCGATTTGGGCAGCCGCTGCACGGTCTTTATGAACTCGCGCGTCAAGCAGGCGCAAAAGGAAGGCGCCACGGTGGGCGACATTGCGGCCGGCCTGTCCTATTCCGTCATCAAGAATGCCCTGTTCAAGGTCATTAAGCTGCGCGACCCCAAGGAGATCGGCAGCCAGGTGATCGTTCAGGGCGGCACCTTTATGTCCGATGCTACGCTGCGCGCGTTTGAGCAGCTCACCGGCGTTCATGCCGTGCGTCCCGACATCGCCGGCTGCATGGGCGCATACGGTGCGGCCCTGCTCGCCCGCGATCGCGCTGGCGCCGACGGCACCTCGACCATCCTCTCGGCCGAGGACATCGCGCACCTCACCGTGACGCAAAAGCATGTCCGCTGCGGCCGTTGCTCTAACAACTGCCAGCTTACCGTCAACGACTTTGGCGGTGGCAGGCGCTTTATTACCGGCAACCGCTGCGAGAAGGGCGCTGGCCACAAAAAGCAGAAGACCGAGGCCCCTAACCTCTTCAAAAAGAAAAACGAGTTGCTGTTTAACCGCGAGGTGCTGAGCCCCGACGAGGCCCCGCGCGGCACCGTCGGCATCCCGCGCGCGCTCAACATGTACGAGAACTACCCCTTCTGGCACGCGTTCTTTACGCGCCTGGGCTTTAGCGTGCAGCTGTCCGACCAGTCGAGCAAGAAGACCTACCAGGCGGGCATTGAGTCCATGCCGTCCGAGAGCGTGTGCTATCCGGCCAAGATGAGCCACGGCCACGTGATGAACCTCATCGACCGCGATGTCGACTTCATTTGGATGCCGTGCGTGCGCTGGGAGCGCAAGGAGGATCCGACGGCTGGCAACTGCTATAACTGCCCCATCGTCATGAGCTACCCCACGGCGCTGGCGCTCAATATCGACGAGATCCGTGAGCAGAACATCGAGTTCCTGTACCCGTTTGTGCCCTATCACGACAAGACCGAGCTCAAGCGCCGTCTGTATCAGGTGCTCGCCGTCGACCGTGTGGCCGACGCCGAGGCTGGTCGCGGCCGCGTGCGTGGACCCAAGATCACGCGCTCCGAGGTCGATGCCGCCGTCAACGCTGCCTTTGAGGCCGATGCGCGTTTCCACGAGGACATCCAGACCATGGGCGAGGAGGCTCTTAAGTGGGTCGAGGATCACGGCGGTCACGGCATCGTGCTCGCCGGTCGTCCCTACCATAACGACCCCGAGATCAACCATGCCCTGCCCGAGCTTATCTCGAGCTTTGGCTTTGCGGTCTTTACCGAGGATTCGCTCGCGCATCTGGTAAAACCTGAGCGTCCGATTCGCGTCGTCGACCAGTGGATGTACCACAGCCGCCTGTACGCCGTCGCCCGTTTTGTGACGATGCGCAACGACCTGGACCTGATCCAGCTCAACTCCTTTGGCTGCGGTCTCGATGCCCTGACCACCGACCAGGTGCAGGAGATTCTGGAAGCCAGCGGCAAGATCTACACCGTGCTCAAGATCGATGAGGTATCCAACCTTGGCGCCGCGCGCATCCGCATCCGCTCGCTCATGGCGGCGCTTAAGGACCAGGAGGCCGAGCGCTTGGCCGAGGCCACGGCCGCGGGCGAGGCCTACGAGCAGGGCGATGCCGCGCCGGTGGCGCCCTCCACGGATGCCCCCGCGTTCGCGAGCCGCAAGTACACGTTTGAGGCTCAGCGCGAGAGTGCTTCGACCGCGTGGCCCAAGGTGCCCTTTACCGAGCAGATGCGCGAGGAGGGCTACACCATCCTGTGCCCGCAGATGGCACCAATCCACTTTGACCTGGTCAAAGAGGTGTTCCGCGGTGCCGGCTACAACTTGGAACTACTGCCCTCGACCGATCACGATGCCGTCGAGGCTGGCCTGCGCTACGTGAACAACGACATTTGCTATCCGTCCATTTTGGTGACCGGCCAGATTATGGAGGCCATCGAGAGCGGTCGGTACGACCTGTCCAAGACGGCCGTGGTCATCAGCCAGACCGGCGGCGGCTGCCGTGCCACCAACTACATCGCGCTCATCCGTAAGGCCCTGCGCGAGAGCGGCCACCCCGAGATTCCGGTGATCTCGCTTTCGGCAGTGGCGCTCGGCGAGGATAATCCCGGCTTTAAGATTACGCCGGCGCTGCTTAAGCAGGCAGTCTACGCGGTGCTCTTTGGTGACGTAATGATGCAGATGCTCTACCGTTGCCGCCCGTACGAGGCCACGCCCGGTGCCGCCAATGCGCTCTACGAGGAGTACATGGCGCGTGCCCGCAAGCTGGCGCCCAAGTTTAACCGCCATAACTACACCAAGCTGTGCCGCGAGGCCATCCGCGCGTTCGACACCATGCCGCTCGTGGGCGAGGGCACCAAGCCGCGCGTGGGCGTAGTTGGCGAGATCTTGGTCAAGTTCCACCCCACAGCCAACAACCACGTGGTCGACGTTATCGAGCGCGAGGGCTGCGAGGCCGTGGTGCCGGGCCTGCTCGACTTCTTCCTGTACTCCATGAGCAACGCCGAGCTGCAGAAGGACGAGTTGGGTAGCTCTGCCACGACGCGTGCGGGCATGCAGGCGCTCATCAAGCTTGTGGACTGGATGCGCACGCCGGTGGAGGAGATGCTCGAGAAGTCCCGCCGCTTTGAGGCGCCCGAGCGCATCGGCACCATGGCCGACAAGGCCCGTACGGTGCTTTCGGTGTGCAACAACATGGGCGAAGGCTGGTTGCTTACGGCCGAGATGCTCGACCTGATTGACCACGGCGCACCCAATATCATCTGCACGCAGCCCTTCGCGTGCCTGCCCAATCACGTGGTGGGCAAGGCCGTAATCAAGGAGCTGCGCCGCCAGCATCCCGAGAGCAACATCGTCGCGGTGGACTACGACCCCGGCGCGTCCGAAGTCAATCAGCTCAACCGCATTAAGCTCATGATCAGCGTGGCTAAGGAGAACATGCGCGCCGGCAAGGGCTTTAAGCTCGAGAAGGTGGCGCCGCTCGCGATGGACGAGGTCACCGGCCAGATGCGTGCCCATGACGGCTGCGTGAGCTGCGGGCCGGCCAGCGAGGAGGCCGTAACATCGGTCGCCGAGCGTCTGGGACGCGGCATTAAGAAGTAGCTGGCCTGCTATGGGCTAGATATGGGACAAACGGGTGGCAGCCGTACCGGTTACCATCCGTTTTTTACTGGATATCTGTTGCGTAAACGGTCCAACTATCACCCCCTGCGAACTTAGATTTCGGAAGTATGCGGCAAAATTTGAATAGGCCGAGCACACTGGATATGCCCAAGCTTTGTACCTGCGGTTTTATTGGTGAAAAACCGGGGTGTGCTCGAGGGCTCCGGAATTTGCCGCATACTTCCGAAAACAACGTCTCGGTGGCACCAAAAATTGCCTCCAGAACCCTGAGATAATGAACATATGTAGCCGTTCGCCGCAAATTATCGTCCGTTCATGGAACCTATCTCCAACGAGTTGTAACCATATGGTTTGATGTTGGAAACATATGATTGCCGGCAGGCCGTAGGCGACGTTTGCGCTGATATCGGAGGTACCAAGTATGTTTCGTACTCCGTTAAACAAGTATCGGGCTGGCTAACATGAGCCGCCGTTTTGTCTCGATAACCCTTGCAGTGGTCTGCCTGGCTGTGCTCCTGGGCGCTACAGGGCTGTTTGCTATAAGCCGAGAAACGTCCTATATGCAGGAATGCGTTTCCGAAGGCTTTGCCATTGACGGTTACTATCGGGATGACAAAACGAGTCGGGAAACCCTGGCTTTTCTTGAGGAGGACAACTGTCGATGGCAGCTGGTCGACCAAGACGGAATCTGCACAGACGGGCAGTTTAAGCGTACGGATGACCCCAACATCCTGTTATTAAAGAAGGAAAACGGTGAAGAATTCGGTACGGTCCACGTGGCGTATATTTCGCGTCGACGCGATCAGGGTTGGCTCTACCTATTTAGAGATACCAAGGTGACCCGCTTTAATCTGGTGAGCACTTATCCGGCGTTTATGGTGGAGTCCGGCGATGTCGATGTGGAAAGTTGATTTACGGCAATAAAGCAGCGAGCGGGGGCGCGGTCATGCACTACGCCCCCGCTTTTTGCTCGTATTCGTGCCGCGTCTGCGCCTCGTCTCGGCCTGCGCCCTGCGTTACCTCACATCAAACTCCACGCGATCGAGTTCGGGTACATTGAGGTCGATGAGCTTGCGGGCGACGCGGCGATCGTGTGCCCCAAGTGCCTCGCTCGTTGTCACATGGGCGACAATCTCGCGCTCGACGATGCCCTCCTCGTCGCCTTCGGTGGCCGAGGTCTCGACGGCGACGGTGTAATCCTTAAAGCCTGGCAGCACCGCGGCAAGCTCGCGCGTGGTCTCGGTGACGCCGTAGCCGTCCTGCACGCCGGCCTGCGCCGAGCCAATGGAGCCTGCGGTCATAACGATGCAGGGGATGGCAAAGATTACCGTGCCCACAATGATGCGGCGGCGCACTTTGCGCGACAGCTCGTTGACCTCGGCATTTTCCTCGGCGGTTACAATGCCGTCGCCGTTGAGGTCGCGCTTGAGTGGCACGCGCAAAAGAAGCAGCACGGCTTCGGCCGCCAGCGCGATAAAGACCACGTTGATGCCAAACTCGTAGAGCGCCGAGAGGAAGAGCGGCCCGTTTGCGATGGCGATGCCGTAGCCCGCCGCGCACAGGGGCGGCATGAGCGCAGTCGCCACGGCCACGCCGGCGATGAGCGTCGCGGGCTCCTGATCGCGCGAGTTGCCCAGCCCGCCTGCAAAGCCGCCCGCGAGCGCGACGGCAAGGTCCCAGACGGTGGGTGTCGAGTTATCGATGATGGCAGCCGTGGTGGTGCCGAGCGGCGAGAGCTTAAAGTACAGCGTGGACGTGATCAGGCAAAAGGCCATCTGCAGCGCGAGACTGGCAATGGCCTCGACGGTAATCTCGCGGTCGAGCGTGGCGATGCCGTATGCCATGGCAAGGACCGAGCCCATGAGCGGGCAGATGAGCATGGCGCCCACGATGGCAATGTCCGAGTCGATATCGAGGCCGATGCTCGCGATCAACATAGCAATGATGAGGATGCACAAGTGCGAGCCGGTCAGACGCGCCCCGTTTACAAAGCGCTTGCGGATCACGTGATAGGGTGCGCGACCCTCGCGAATGTTGAATGCGCGCTTTAGGAAGCGCGTGACCTCGTCGGCGGCCTTGGTGTGAAGGGGCCGAATGTCGTGGCGTCGATGATGACGCTCGCGCAGCCGCTTGATCTGTTGTTTGTCGAGTTCCATGCTTACCTCGTTTAGCTTCTGAGCCGCTTCTTGCGTCTGTCGTCTTTACTCTACACCGCGTTAGGCGAGGTGTCAGACAAGGTTTGTTGACCTGGAAGTCAGGCCAATCGACATGGCTAAAACGCCGTGAGGATCATAAGAATCAAATAGACAAAAAAGCGCGGGGCCGGTTTGATTCCGACTCCGCGCTCTGCGCTGGTGCGTTGTTGTTCGGCCTACCCCAGCAGGCTCAGACCAACAGAGACAAACGCCAGGATAACGCCGACGATGGACTCGCCGCCGAGCAGGCCGCTGGCGACAACCAGGCCCTGTTCCTGGAAGGCGGCGTCCTTGGCAGCCCTCTCCTCGTCCGAAAGACCGGCAGTGGCGTCGCGGTGGGCGGACCACTTGTCGTAGGCGAGCTTGACACAGGAGCCCAAGAAGGCCGTGAGCGACATGTAGAACGGCAGGTACACGCCCAAGCCGATCATCATGGCCGGAATGCCGAGCCAGTACATGACGATACCGGCGATAAAGCCGCCTGCGAACCACGGCACGCTCGGGATGCCCGAGACCATGGTAGCGACCACACTTGCCTGCGCGGCCACAAAGCTCTTGTCGGGACCAAAGGCGTCCGGACCATAGGCGGTGACGAGCGCGACCATGACGGCAGCAGCGACCAGGGCGCCCACGATGCCGCCGATGGCTTGGCCGACCCACTGTGCGCGCGGGTTGGTGCCCAGCACGGCGCCGGCCTTAAAGTCGTTCATGACGTCGCCCGCAAGGCCGCACGCCACGGCTACGATGCCGGCGATAAAGAACAGCTTGACCTGAGCGATCTGTGCGAAGGCAGCCACGATGAGCATGACGATGAGGCCAAAGATTTCCATGGGGTCGATGCCCGTCTGGCCGCAGCTCTGTGCGCTCATAATGGTGGTGACAAAGGTGAACAGCGTCACGATGACGGCCGGGACGGGACCAAGGTCGAGCGCGATGGCGACGATCACGGCGATGGCGGCAGCGCCCAGGCCGATGATGCCGGCGTCGAGCTTAAGGGAGCCCGAGATGAGCGACTGCTCGTCGGTGTCGGTGGAGCTGTCGGCGGCGAGGCCGCGGACGATACCGGCGACCTGCGGCAGGATGTCCTTGAGGACGACGGCGACGCCAAAGCCCATCATGAGGCCCATACCCAGGGACTTGACGATGCCCTGTGCAGTCACAACGTCGAACAGACCGGCAGCGGTGCCGCCGACAATGATGCCAAAATTGCCCAGCAGCGCGCCGGCAAACCAGAAAGCGACCGGAGCGAAGCCCACGAGGAAGCCGACGGAGAGCAGCATGGGCGAGTTGTAGATGCCAAAGGTCACGCCGGGGACGTTGAGCGTGCACAGCATGCTGGGCACAATGCCCAGGGCGTCGCGCAGCACGCTATAGATGCCGGCGATGGCCATGGAACCAAAGAGCTGCTTGCCGGTTTTGCCGCCGGCCTCGGTCGCGCGCAAGGTCTGAGCTGCGGCGTTGCCGGTGGGGAACTCAAGCGCGGCGTCCACGATAAAGTGACGGTGGATGAGTGCCGTGGCCAGCAAGCCCAGGATGGTGCCGGCGAGTGCCACGATAAACATGTCGAGCCAGCTGATCTGGTCGGCATAGCCCAGCATCCAGGCGCCCGGGATGGTAAACGCCAGACCGCCGGCGACCATGGCGCCCGCGGACATGATGGTGTGGGTGACGTTTGCCTCGTTGAGGCTGGCGTTGCCCATGAGCTTAAGGAAGAACAGCGAGATGACGGCAGCGAAGACGATCGGCCAGGGGAGAGCGCCCATCTTGAGGGCGGTGTAGGCCGAGCTTGCCGTGATGATCACGCAGCCGAGGACGCCGATGACGACGCCGCGCAGCGTGAGTTGCCCGCGCATCGAAGCGCGGTTCGAGGGATTGCTCATATAGAACTCCTTTGCGTATATCCGCTTCCCCCGGGAGCGCCGCTACGGATACGGCGCGGGAAGTCGGGTTACCAAGGGCCGCCGCGTGAGCTCGCGCACGGCCGCGCACCAGTATAGCCGCAAGGCAGCCCATTTGGGAGGGGCGTCTTTTAGCTGCCCCTGCTTGCCGGATGGAGCTGCGGGGATATACTGCTGGGCAGACGAAAGGAGCGCCGACGATGCTTAATGGCTGCGCATACATATTGACGGTCGACGTGGGCAACACGTTCATTCGTTTTGGCCTGTTTGCAGAGGATTCGGCCGCGGCACAGGAATGCCCGTTAGCGACCTGCGAGATCACGACGCCGGCCCGCATTACGGCCGACGAAGCGCGTATGAGGCTCGCGCAGGTCATGGGCGCACTTGCGGCCGATGCAGGCATGCCGGGTGTGCTCGTTCCCACGGCTGCCGTGCTGAGCTGCGTGGTGCCGGCGCTCGAGCGCCCGTGGAAGACGGCGCTTTCCCGTACATGCACGGGACGCGTGCTCACCGTGGGGCCGGGCCTCAAGACCGGCATGCCCGTCCACTACGACGACCCGGCCGAGATCGGCCCCGACCGCATCGCCGACGCTGTGGCGGCACGCGCCGTCTACGGCTCTCCCTGCATCGTGATCGACTTGGGTACCACGACCAATATCGAGGTCATCGACGCGCGCGGCACCTTTGTGGGCGGCGTCATCGCACCGGGTCTGGCGCTTGGCGCCCGCTCGCTTTCGGCTGCTGCGGCGCGTCTGCCGCAGGTCGAGCCCTCGGCACCCACGCACGTCATCGGCCGCAACACGCGCGAGGCCATGCGTTCGGGCGTGGTTCTGGGCGAGGTAGCCCGCATCGACGGCATGCTCGACATGGTGCTTGCCGAGATGCGCGCGACCAAGGCCGCGGGGGAGGGCGACGTGCCCATCGTCATTACCGGCGACGACGCCGAGGCGCTCGCGTCGCTGGTCGGTCACAGTCTGACGGTCGACGACACGCTGACGTTGCGAGGACTCGCCGAGCTCTACCGCATCAACCAAAAGCCCCGCCGCGTGTAAAAGTGAGGGCGCCGGTGGGACAAACGCCTCCACCTTTCACCTGCTACAATGGGTCAAACTATTGCGATTACGGAGGTGTCTGCCATGTCGGACGATCTTCATCAAACTACGTCAGGCAAGCGCCTGGACGTCATTAGCTGGGACGAGTTCTTTATGAGCGTGGCCATCGCCGCACAGCGCCGCAGCAAGGACCCCAACACGCAGGTGGGTGCGTGCATCGCCAGCACCAACCACCGTATCCTTTCGGTGGGCTACAACGGTACGCCCTCGGCGCTCAACGACGACTTTTTCCCGTGGGGTACGAGCGACGACCCGCTGCAGGACAAGCACAACTACGTCGTCCATGCCGAGGCCAACGCCGTGCTCAACTACCGTGGCTCGCTCAAGGACCTCGAGGGTTCCACGGTCTATGTCACGCTGTTCCCGTGCCACGACTGCGCCAAGATTTTGGCGCAGGTGGGTGTGGGCGAGGTTGTCTACCTGGACAATAAGTACGCCGACACCGACGACGGCCGCATCAGCCGCCGCATTCTCGACTCCTGCGGTATTAGCTACCGCCAGGTTATCGTCGATGTTCACATCGGTACCGAGGGGCAGGCTCAGCAGTAGCGCGTGACAATGCCAGCTGGTAACAACAGGCAGCTAAAAGATCCCCGTCCCAAATTGACTGCTCGTGAAAGTCGTGTCCGCGCGCATGGATGGCTCGTGAGCGGGTACATGGCTGTAGTAACATAGCCCCTGTCCGCGGGCGTGCCCGCGTTATTGTGAGAAAGGAGCCCCTGTGGCTGTTAACGAAGAGCTGCTTAAGAAGGTTCTTGAGGAGATCCGCCCCAACCTGCAGGCTGACGGCGGCGATATGGAGTATGTGGGTGTTGACGACGAGGGCGTCGTCAAACTGGAGCTGCAGGGTGCCTGCGCCGGCTGCCCTATGAGCGCGCTGACCCTGTCCATGGGTATCGAGCGTATCCTCAAGGAGCATGTGCCCGGCGTTACCCGTGTCGAGCAGGTTAATGCCTCCGGCGAGACCGACGACCTGTACGACGAGTACGCGCCGTTCTAAGATGCGAAAGCTGCGGACGGCATACTCCGCATAGACGTTACGCCCAAATATGCGGCTGCGAGCGCAAGGCCCGCGGCCGCATTTGTATGTAGGGAGTAGGAGGGTCGACATGCTCAACGACTTCTACCATATGCTTGATCCCGTCGCGATTTCGGCGGGGCCCATCACGATTTACTGGTATGGTCTGGCCTATGTGGTCGGTGCCCTGCTCACGGCGGTCGTCATGTACCGCACGCAGCGTCGCTGGGGCTTTAGCATCACGATTGACGACCTGACGAGTGTCGTGGTCGGCGTGGTCTTTGGCCTCATCATTGGCGCCCGCCTGTTCTACGTCATCTTTTACGGCGATGGCTACTACTGGACGCATCCGCTCGAGATCTTTGCCACCAACGAGGGCGGCATGAGCTTCCACGGTGGCCTGGTCGGCGGCATCTTGGGCGGCATCATCGTGTGCCGCATGTATAAGCTCGACGCCTGGACCATCGCCGACCTTGCTGTTATCGGCGCTCCGCTGGCGCTGTGTCTGGGACGCTGCGCCAACTTCGTAAACGGTGAGCTGTGGGGTAAGCCGACCGATCTGCCCTGGGGTGTGGTCTTTGGCGGCACCGCGGGCGATATGCCGCGCCATCCCTCCCAGCTCTACGAGGCGTTTCTAGAGGGCATTGTGCTCTTCTGCATCCTGCAGGTGCTCAGTCGCAAAAAACCGCTGCTGCCCCAGGGTACGTTTATGGGCGTCTTTGTGATGGGGTACGGCATCGTCCGCTTTCTCGTCGAGTTCGTGCGCGTGCCCGATGCCCAGCTGGGTTATCTGCTGGGAGGCGTTATCACCATGGGCCAGCTGCTGAGTTTGCCGCTCGTGATTGCCGGCCTGGTGCTCATCATCTTCGCCAGACACCGCAATCGCCCCCAGCGCATCTACCTCGACGCCTAACCACCA
Source organism: Collinsella sp. (assembly GCA_018363345.1). Taxonomy (GTDB): domain Bacteria; phylum Actinomycetota; class Coriobacteriia; order Coriobacteriales; family Coriobacteriaceae; genus Collinsella. The sequence goes on from JAGZNZ010000001.1 coordinate 218,496, forward strand.
CAAAGGGGACAGGCACCTTTGTGGTGGTTTTGCCGAGTTTGATAGGTTTCTAGAAAGGCTTTCGGACTGTGAAGGATTCCGATCTCTCCACAACGGCTGCGCGCGACGCGGCCCGCATCGTCTGGTTTAAGCGCTACCCCGCCAAGCAGACGCTCATCGCATTTCTGCTCGCGCTGTTGGCGACCACGGCGTTTTCCATCGATCCCGCCCCGGTGTCGAGCAATGCAGTCTTGGCGATTGACCCCAAAGCCTCGGGCATGCTGTACGTGTGCTACGAGGTGCTCCTCTCGTTTGCCGGCCATACCGACGCGGTCATGCTGCTTGCGCTTGCCTGCCTGCTCACGCTGCCGTTTCGCTACGTGTTCTTTGGCCGTGGCGACACCTGGCGTCCATCGATCATTCTGCCGTCGCTGTTTTTCGCCATCTGCATGGTGTTCGGCCGCAGCTACGACCTCACCGACTCGGCCGAGATTGTTCTTGGCGACAAGGCCCGCATCATCTGCGCCTGGATTGGCGGCGCGGGCTGGATGCTCCTAGCGATCGTGGCCTTCTATCTGGCTTTTGAGTGTCTGGATTGGCTGAGCTCCCGACGCATCCCGTTTTCCGAGGCGCACTTTGGCCGCATATGGCGTGTGGCTCACGCCGTGCTCTCGGTCCATCCCTTTGCCGGGCCCTTCCTGGTGCTTATGATCGCCTGGGCGCCCACGCTCATCGCTTCGCTGCCCGGCCTTTTTATGGGAGATACGGGTGCGCAGATTCGCCAGTGGTTCAACTATCCCAACGGCACGAGCGACTACCTGCGCCTACTCAACCCCAACGTGCTGCTCAACGGGCATCATCCCGTAGTGCACACGGCCATTATCGGCTCGTGCGTTCAACTGGGGCTTTCGCTGTTCAACAGCGCTAACGCGGGCCTCATCATCTATACCTGCGCTCAATTTGTCATCACGGCTGCCTGCATGGCCTATTCCATTTCGTCGCTGCGCAAACTGGGCGTGAGCCTGCCGGTTCGCGGTGCGATCCTGCTGTTCTTTGCGTTTATGCCGATGTTCTCTAACTACGCGGCGTTGCTCACCAAAGACGTGCTCTTTGCCGACGCGTTTTTGGTGCTGCTGGTACAGACCGTCAAGCTCGTGGCATGTGGCTTGCCCCGTCGTGATGCCAATGCCGAGCGTGCGGGCGAACAGAGGCCCGTGCTCTTTGCGCGCCACGACTGGCTGTTGCTTGCGCTGGCTGCCATGGGTTCCACGTTTTTGCGCAATGGCGGTCTGGTCTTTCCGTTGGCGGCCTGCGTGATTGCGGCGGCGTTTTGCGCATGGGATGTACATGTCGCCCGTCGTGCGGCTAAGCAGACGGGCACCGCGGTCTCATGCGCCACGCCGCGCTTCCGCTGGGTTGGCGTCCTCGCGGTGCTCGCACTCTGCCTTGCCTCTAATATGTACTTCACCAAGGTCTTTATGCCGGCGCACGACATCACGCCTGGTTCCAAGCGCGAAATCCTCTCGATTCCGTTCCAACAGACGGCTCGTTTCGTCCAAAAGCACGACGGCCTCAACTCGGGCGTCAACCCCACGGTAAAGGAGGACGGCACCATCGTGGAGGCTCCTTGCGACGGCTTGGTGACCGACGAGGAGCGCGCCGTGATCGACCGGGTGCTCAAGTACGAGAATCTGGGCCGCCGTTACAACCCGGATAAGTCGGATGCCGTCAAGAACTGCTTTAACGAGTACGCCTCGCAGGAGGACATCAAGGCCTATTTTGAGGTCTGGGCGCAGATGTTCAAAAAGGATCCCGAGTGCTATATCTCGGCGCTCATCAATAACTATTACGGCTACTTTTATCCGAGCGCGCGCGATGCCTGGGTCTACAGCACGGCGCGTAGTGCCGAGATCATGGCGCGTCCAGACAACCTCAAGTACTTCGACTTCCATCCGGTTGACAGCAACGTGGTGCGCTGGTGTGACCACCTGATCAATCTGTACCGTGTGGCGGTGCAGCGCATTCCGTTTATTTCGCTCACCATGAGCTCGGCCACCTATGTGTGGATCATGATCGCCGTGGTGGTCTACCTGCTGCGTCGTCATTCATGGCGTGCGCTGGCGATCTGGGTGCCGCTGTTGGGCGTGCTCGCCGTGTGCCTGATTGGTCCGTGCAACGGCTCGACCTACATGCGCTACCTGTATCCGGTCATCGCCTGCATGCCCTTCGCCATCGGCGCCACCGTCACCCGCAGCGACTTCCTCTGGTCCTAACTTGGTGCATTGGGGTCAGGTTTCTTTGCACCAAAGGGGACATCATCACGACGCCTTCATTTTGGGGTTTATCTCGCAGGCTAGTAGGTATATCATAACGACGTTTGTTTATATTGCCCGAGCATCTGCGCTGGGCTTTAGGTCGAAACCGATAGGAGACACGTATGTCCGGACACTCTAAGTGGGCCACAACCAAGCATCGTAAGGGCGCGCAGGACGCCAAGCGTTCCGCCCTCTTCTCCAAGCTCAGCCGCAACATCACCGTTGCTGCCCGTCTCGGCGGTGACCCGCTGCCCGAGAACAACGCCAGCCTCGCTGCTGCCGTTGCCAAGGCCAAGGCTCAGTCCATGCCTAAGGACAAGATCAAGTCCGCTATCGACAAGGCTTTTGGTTCGGGTGCTGACGCCGCCGTCTACGAGAACATCGTGTACGAGGGCTACGGTCCTGCCGGTGTCGCCGTCTACGTCGACTGCCTGACCGACAACCGCAACCGCACCGCCGCTGATGTCCGTTCCGCCTTCTCCCACGCTGGTGGCAACCTGGGCACCTCCGGCTCCGTCGCCTTCCAGTTTGAGCGTAAGGGCCAGATCGTCGTCGCCAAGGAGATCCTGGACGAGAACGCCAAGAAGGAGACCATGATCGCCAACGGTGCTGCCGGTGACGAGGATGAGTTCATGATGGCCATCGCCGAGGCCGGTGGCGAGGACTACGAGGACGCCGGCGAGGAGTGGATCGTCTGGACTACTGCCAACGAGGTCATGGCTGTCTCCAAGGCGCTCGAGGAGCAGGGCGTCCAGGTCAAGGGCTCCGAGACCACCATGGTCCCGACCACCCCGACCGAGGTCTCCGGCGCCGACGCCAAGAAGGTTCAGCGCCTCATCGACCGTCTTGAGGAGCTCGACGACGTCCAGGACGTCTACAGCACCATGGACATGACCGACGAGGTCATCGCTGCCCTCGAGGAGGAGTAGCGCCAGCACGGATTGAGCCGTGCATATCTGGGCATAATGAAGCGAGCATGCAAGCCTCGTGGAATAGATGAGCCGGATCCGCGTGCGTAGAGCACCGGACCCGGCTCTTTTATAATGATGCGAACCGTTCTGCATTTCGAGAGCCGAGATTTGAAGGGAGCGCCGCGTGCGCGTACTCAAACGAGCCCTAGCGATCGTGTATCTTGCCGCCACCATCGTGGCACTGGGTACGCTTGTCTGCCAGTTTTGGGGGCCGTATACGTATCGCTTTATGCTGCTGATGCGCGACCCCATGCCGCGCATTGTCGTGACGGCATGCGGCGGAGTTGTGGCGATCGGCGTGCTGATAAGCTTCTTCCGCCTGATGTTCGCCCGTCGCGAGCCGTCCTGCGTGCATCCGGCGGGGGAGCGCAATATCGAGGTCACGCTTGCAGCGCTTTCTTCGTGCGCCAGGGCTGCTGCCGAGCGCGACGACCGCGTGATGGTTGAGCATGTCGAGGCTCGCGTCCAAGGCCCCGACGATTCGCACGTCCGATTTAAGGTCGAGGCTATCGCGCTTGACGATAAGGACGTTGCCGCTCTTGCCACCTCGATGCAGCAGCGCATCGAGAAGGCCTGCGACACCATGCTCGGCACGCCGGGTACGACCGCGCGTGTCCGTTTTTTGCCGTCCAAGACTACCGTCCAGACCGTGGAGGTTTCCGGTGAGTGATACCAATCAAGATAAGACCGCTCGTACGCCGCGCCTGACGATTGACCAGAGCGCTACGCCGGCGAGCGAACCTGTTGATTCCAAAGCAGAGGCAACCGAGTTACAAGACGCGGCAGCCGCGGATTTTGACGAGGCTATGGGTCTCATCAAGGGTACGGGCGCTGCTATCTGGAGCTATGCGGTGCGTCATCCCAACACCACACTCGGCGCCGTCGCCGGCTTTATCCTCGCCGTGTTGGTGCTCACGTTGGGCCTGTGGGACACGCTCGTCATTGCATTCTTCGTGCTGATCGGCGCTGTGATCGGCCAAATTCGCGACGGCGAGAACGGGATCGTCAACTTCTTCGGCCGTCTGTTTGGCGGCCGCTAATATGTATTCGACTGTCACATCCGCGGCAGGCATAAGGAGGAACCATGGCTTTTAATACGAAGGTCGATGTAGCCGATACCGAGCTCGAGGAGAACGAGGCGGTCGTCGCCGAAGCTGAGGATGTGACGCTCGAGGATGAAGCGCTCGTCGAGGCCGAGTCCGATGTGGATGAGGATGACGAGGAAGCGGACGAGTCCGAGGACTCGCTGACCTATTCCAACGGCGTGATCGAGAAGATCGTTGCCATGGCCACCCGCGAGGTTCCGCACGTTCTGGGCATGAAGGGTAACCTCATGCACTTTGTGCAGGAGCAGTTTGGTGCTGAGAATCTGACCAAGGGCGTGACGGTCGAGGTCACCGATGACAATCGCGTGGTCGTCAACATCTCGGTCATCATCGAGTACGGCGCCTATGCGCCTGCGATCTTTGACGACGTTAAGGCGCGCGTCACCGAGCGTCTTGCCGCGATGACCGGTCTTGAGGTGGCAGGCGTCAACCTGCGCATCGAGGATGTCATCACCCCCGAGGAGTACGAGCACCGCACCAGCCAGCACGAATAACCTTCCAAAAAGGGACAGGTTTCTTTTGGCAGGTTTTATCTGCGAAAACGTTAAACGGCCGACCGCGCAAGCAAAAGCGCGGCCGGCCGTTTCCGTACGCTCCCGATGTAGGCATACCGCTCGTCTAACTAAGGGTTGCAATCCCCACGTTCCGCGTTACTCTAATGGGCGCAATGTTTCCAAATTGTTAACGAGGGGTTGCCGTAATGGCCGACGAGCACGAAACAGAAAGCAAGGCATGGGCAATTGAGGCCGCTGCGGCAGAGGCGGCGTCGCGTGCTGCCGAGGAGGTGCATCGTCCTCCCGTAGTGCCGATGGAGCGCGTGGTCGATCGCGCCGATATCGAGCGCGGCGAGCGTGCCGGCCAAAAGCGCAGCCAGGAGCCGGGCTTCCCGCGCTTTTTCGCCGAGCTCAACCTGGGCCTGATTCTTACGGCTTTTGCCATCGTCGCGTTTAAAACCCCAAATCACTTTGCTTTTGGCGGCACCTCGGGTGTGTCGGTCATTCTCTCCACGTTGTTCCCGACCCTGCCCGTCGGTGTCTTTATGTGGATTATCAATGCGGTGCTCGTCATCCTGGGCTTTATCTTTTTGGAGCGCAAGGCAATCCTGTGGAGTGTCTTTGCCTCGTTTGCGCTGTCCGCCTATGTTTCGCTGTTTGAGCTCTTTATTCCGACCGATGTCTCGATGACGGGCGATATGTGGCTCGACCTGTGCTTTGCCGTGATTCTGCCGGCGCTCGGCAGCGCCATCGTCTTTGATATTGGTGCCTCGACGGGCGGCACGGACATTCTCGCCATGATCCTCAAACGTCGCACGACGCTCGAGATTGGCCGCGCCCTGCTGTTGGTCGATATCGGCATCGTGACCATCGCGGCCTTCTTGTACGGTCCGCGCGTCGGTCTGTATTGCGTGCTCGGCCTGTTTGCCAAGACGCTTGTGGTCGACAAGGCCATCGAGAGCATTCACCTTCGTAAGGTCTGTACGATTATTTGCGCCGAACCGCGCAAAGTCGAGGAGTTTATCGTCAAGCATCTCAACCGTACGGCGACTATCAGCCGCGGCTACGGTGCCTTCTCGGGCAAGTGCGTGACGGTGATCATGAGCGTGCTAAGCCGTCGCGAGGCCGTGCAGCTGCGCCGCTATGCGCGCGAAGTCGATCCGGGTGCCTTTATCACGATCGTCGACAGCTCCGAGATCGTCGGCAAGGGTTTCCGCGGAACGAACTAACGCAGACGTATTCAACGAACCGCCTGCTGGCGCCGTGTACCTTGCAAATCGGTCATCTTTGAGTATTTGACCCCACATTGGGCAATAATGATGCTAAAGACATCGTTTGCGATCCAAGTGATTCGTTCAAGATACGAAGGGATGATTCTATGTTTTGCTCGCAGTGTGGCGCCCCTATGGGCGATAGCGATAAGTTCTGCGGCGCGTGTGGTGCCCCCAATGCCGGTGCCGCAGCCTCTGCCCCTCAGGGTCAGCCTCAGCCTCAGCAGTTTGCCCCTCAACCGCCCGTGGCGAATGCGCCAAAGGGCTGTGTGGCTCAGGCGTTCCAAGATATGACCAAGACCCCGGGCGTGCTGCAGCGCGTGTGCCAGATTGCCTTTTTACCGGCGCTTATCTGTGTCGTGTCGGTGCTCGTGTTGTTTATTCCCGTTATTGGCGGCATTGCAGCTGCCATCGGCTTTTTGGCAGCTTGCATTGCGAGCGTGTGTGGTTCCGGCTTTGGTATTGAGTGGGGTCGCGATCTGTCGCTCAAGGTTGATGACGGTATGGATCGTCCGCTCATGCGTTCCGCGTCGTTTGGCCTCGGAGTCTTTTCGAGCGTTATTTCGGTCGTGCTCGAGGTTATCGCTGCCATTCCCGTTATCGGTGTAGTGCTTTCGCTGGTGGAGAGCGTGGTAATTGGCGCCGCGGGCTCGTATTCTTATTACGGCTCTTATGCGCTCGAGGCTGCGCTGTTTGGCTCGCTTGGCTTGCTTGTCCTGGCTATGATTGCCACGGCGGTCCTGGGGGTCTTCTTTAAGATGTTCGCCGACATCGCCGTGATGCACTTTGCGGTGACTGGTCGTGTGGAGAGCGCGTTTTCGCTCGACAAGGTTTGGGCGGCGTTTAAGCACAACAAGACCAAGCTGTTCTGTACTTCGTTCCTTCCCGAGTTTTTGACGGGCCTGGTCGCCAACGTTGTCACATGGATCTTGACGATCGTCTTTGGTGCCATCGCCGGAATTGGCGCGTACGGCTATTACTATCGCCCCACGGGTATCGAGGCGATCGTCTCCGGTGGTGGCCTTATACTCGTGCTGTTCCTGGTGCTGGTCGCTTTCGTCACCGTATTTCTTACGGTCTTTGGCAAGATGCTCAAGCACCGTGCCATTGGCTATTGGGTTGCACGTTATGCAAGCGAATGGGCCGACGAGGACAAGGACGACGTCCTGACGTTTGTGCTGCCGTTTGAGAATAAGGCCGCTCCTTCGGGCTATAGTGCTCCTGATGCTGCGCCGGCACCTGCATCTGCACCCGAGCCCGCGACCGAGCCTGAGCCGGCGCCCGAGCCTGAGACGGCATCTGAGCCCAAGCCTGAGCCGGCACCTGCACCTGAGCCTGAGCCCGAGCCTGAGCCCGAGTCCCAGCCCGAGCTCGCACCCGAGCCCCAGCCCGAGCCCGCACCCGAGCCCATGCCGGAATCGGAGCCCGAGCCCGCACCTGAGCCCGATCCCGAGCCCGAGCCGAGTCCCGACGAAGAGCCGCAGGACGAGTAGCCCTGCCACCTGCCATTTGGGGACGGGGTAGAAATGGTAGAAATAGAGCCTGACAAATGAGCGGGGGCGGACGTGTCGAAACGTCCGCCCCCGCTTTGATATCGCGATGTGGTTATGACTGCGAAATGGTAGCGAATCGACTACTCGTCATGCTTCTCTTCGCGGCGAGCGGCGGCACGTGCATCGTGGATGCCCTTGATGGCGGCATGGCGGGCAGTGCGAGCATCGTGCATGGCGTCGCGCGCCTCGGCGGCCGTTGCCTTGGCAGAGCGCAGCTTGGCTGCCAGGTCGGGATTGGTCTCGGCAACCGCGGCGATCGTAGGGCCGTCGAGCTCTTCTTGCGTGGGCTCGGCCAAAAAGTCGATGGCATACTGAGCGGCTACCATGGAGCCCTTGGCGAGCACGCTCTCGTCGATCTTGTAGAAGCAGGAGTGCTGGGCATAGGTGGCGCCAATCTGGGGGTTGCGCGTGCCAACAAAGGCGAGCACGCCCGGCACGCGGCGCAGGTACTCCGAGAAGTCCTCGCCCGAAAGCGTGCCGCGGTAATGGCCCTCGCCTGCGGGGCCCAGGCACTTGAGCACAGCTTGGCGGCAACGCTCGCTCGAGGCGGCATCGTTTTCGACCTTGTAGTTGGCGATGGTGTAGTCGGTGAGTTCGGCCTCGGCGCCTAGTGCTGCTGCGGTGTGCTCCACGATGCGGCGCATAAGCTCGGGCATTTCCTCATGCGTCTTGTCGCCATAGGTGCGCACTGTGCCGGCGAGGTACGCCGTGCCGGCGATAACGTTGCGCGCGGTGCCGCCGTGCAGTTCGCCGACGGTGATGACGGCGGGTTCGTAGGGGCTAATCTCGCGCGAGACGATGGTCTGCAGGGCGTTGACAATCTCTGCTGCCACCATAACGGCGTCGTGGCCGCGCTGGGGCATGGCGCCATGGCACGAGGTGCCGCGGACATCAATGCGGAACCAGTCGGTGTTTGCCATGTGCGGACCGGGCTCGCAGCTCACGGTGCCGGCGTCGACCTCGCTCCAGATGTGTGCGGCATAGGCGCCGTCGACGCCATCGAGTACGCCCGTGCCGATCATGAGCTTGGCGCCCTGGCCGTTTTCCTCGCTGGGCTGGAAAACGATGCGAATCTCGCCGTGGATGTCATCGGCCATGTGGCGCAGAATCTGCAACGTGCCGAGCATCATGGCGATATGGCAGTCGTGGCCGCAGGCATGCATGCAGCCCTCGTTGACGCTGGCGAACTCCTCGCCGGTTTGCTCGGTGACAGGCAAGGCGTCGATGTCGGCGCGCAGCAGGATGCGGCGGCGCGGCGTGCCATCCTCGCGGTAGGCATCGGGCGCGGTGCCGCGAAGCGTCGCCACCAGGCCCGTCTTGAGCGGACGCTCGTAGGGGATATTCATGGCGTCGAGCTGGTTGGCGATGTCGGAAGTCGTGCGCTCCTCGGCAAGGCTCAGCTCCGGGTGCTTATGGAAGTGCCGGCGCTGCTTGATGATATAGGGTTCAAACTCGGCGGCGATATCCTGGATGGCCGCGGTGACGTCGTCTGCCGCGCGAACCTCGGTTGCCGCCATAATCTGTTGTGCCTTGGTCTTCGTCATGGTCGATTTGCTCCTTGCTGGCTCGATCGCAAAATCGTACAGGCTCTCTCCAGTATGCCACCTGCCGCTAGGGCTGGTAAAGTTGCCGTTTGCCGCTTGGGGTTTTGTTGCAAGGGCGGGGGAGTACACTCGGGGGTGTTGAATTACCTGCCAGAGATGGGGATGCTCATGCAGCATATCGATCGGATTATCCGCTCCAAGAACGTTTTTACCGCCCAAGACGGTATCGATACCGCCCGCGAGCTGGCGATCGCCATCGCGGGTGATCGCATCGTCGCAGTCGGCGCGCCCGATGACGTGATTGACGCCGCACCTGCCGCCACGCCGGTGGTCGATTACGGCGAGCAGTTTGTCTGCCCCGGTTTCCACGATGCGCACCTGCATTTCTTCCATACTTCGGTTGGCTCCTCGCCGTACATGCTCATGGATATGGGCACGTCCGAGGCAGCATTGGTGCAGCATGCGCTCGAGTTTTCCCAAGGCTTGCCAGATGACGCCTGGGTCGTGACCCAGGGTTGGCGCGATTACCGCTGGGATCCGCCCGAGCACCCTACCAAGGCCTCCCTCGATGCGGCATTTCCCGATCGTCCCTGCGTTATGTACTCGGGCGACGGGCACACGCTGTGGCTTAACAGCCGCGCACTCGAGGCGCTCGGCGTTACGCGCGACAGCGAGCCTCCGGCGGGTGGCAGTTACGACAAAGATGCAAATGGCGAGCTTACGGGTATCGCCCACGAGGCGGCTGCTATGCAGCTGCTGCCGCGCTGCCTGGAGTGGCTGGGCGAGGACCGCATCGCGAGCGCTTACGCCGACCAGATGAAGCGTATGGCCGAGCAAGGCATCACCTCAATCTGCGATATGTCGCTCATGCCCATGCCGGGCTGCGACTTTATTCGCGACGATGTTTACGACAAGCTGCAGGCCTCCGGCAAGCTGGGCATCCGCGCCCATCTGTTTCCCACGCTGCTGGATGACCAGTCGCGCTTGGAAGAACTCCAGACCCGCTACGCGAACAACGCGCTGCTCTCGGCGCCAGGCTTTAAACAGTTCTTCGACGGCGTGTCGAGCGAGCATACCGCATACCTCACTGAGCCCTATACCAACCCGCGCTTCCCGGGCGACCAGGGCCGCCTGACGGTCCCTGTCGAGCGTATGCGCAAGTTGGTTTTGGCGGCAGCCGAGCGTGACCATACCGTGCGCATCCACGTTATCGGCGACGGTGCCATCCATGCTGCGCTCGATATCTTTGAGGAGGCGGCAGAGCTCTACGGCTTGCCCCAGCACGGCCACAATACGCTTGAGCACCTGGAGAATCTGCTGCCTCAGGACATCGATCGTCTGCGCAAGCTCAACGTCATTGCCTCGAGCCAGCCTTGCCACATCACGCTCGACCCGGGTGGCCCGGAGCGCGACCTGGGCCTGGAACGCAGCCGCATCATGTGGCCGTTCGCAACTTATCAGCAGCGCGGTATCCGTCAAGCTTTCGGTACCGACAGCCCCATCACGGCCGTTACCAGCATGAACGTGCTCTACACGGCTATCACGCGCCAAGATCCCCGCAGCCACTGGCCCGAGGGCGGCTGGCTGCCGAGCGAGCGTATCGACGCGGCAACGGCCCTGCGCAGCTACACGCTTGGCAGCGCGTACGCAGCGGGCGACGAGCAAAACCTCGGCAGCCTGGAACCCGGCAAATACGCCGACCTGGTAGTCCTGGACCGAAACCTGCTCACCGTTGACCCCCAAGAGCTCCAGGCCACCAAGGTTCAGGCCACCTACCTGGCGGGCAGCTTAATCTACGAGCGCTAATATTCATGCCGTACCGTTAAACGCGGCTCGGGCAGCCTATTTTGGGATGGCGCTCGAGCCGCGTTTGCGTTTTGGTGGGGATCTGCCATGAGCGTCCCTGCTCTGTTGGATTTGGGTGCGGGGCGGAGGTGCTGCTGCCCCGCGCTCAATTTGGACACCAGCAATGCTATCTCTTGGTGTTTTGCATACTTCCCATTACAGATTGCATAAAAAGGCTGGGATGTCCTTCCTGATCCTGATGTACCCCCGCCCGTGCCGTGCAAAAAACGGAGTATTCAGCACCGCGAGCTCTGCCGGTGCCGCTGCAGTCGGGTGGCATTGTGGAGGTCGACGTCATTTTGGGGTCCGGCGCGGCGCGAAGCATGCCTTTTTGTCCTGACGGGGTTTGCCTGCCGACTCAAATCGCCGGTCGAAGGCGTCCTTGGGACCAATATGGTGTGTCCGGCGTGTATGCAGCCGTCCTGGCTTGCTGAATACTCCCAAAAATGCACGGCGCTCCCCAGGGGACCCGTGCGCGCAGCGAAAACCATGCCCACGTTCCTATCCGCATCGCCATTTTGCTGCACTGACTTTTCTGAATGCCGGGACCGAATTAGTTAACCTGCCTCCCGTGTGGCTCCGGAGGGGCGGGGCATAAGGTTTATCGCGAGTTCCGCACGAGCCGAAGGCCACTTAATGTGGCCTTCGTGCGAGCAGGACTGCCCGAGCAGGAAACCTTATGCCCCGCCCCTCCGGAGCCACACGGGAGGCATCGCTAAGTTATCCTCCGGCATTCAGAAAATCTAAGTGCCAAAAAATAAGATTTTTTGACTCTGTGTTGTATAACCCGCCATTCGTGGGTACCATTCAACGCGTACGCAAACAAAAAGGGTTAATTCGCGTGGTATAACCGCGCGGCCCAAAAAGGAGGAGACAAGCATGTCGTCTTTGAAGCCGCTTGCAGATCGTGTTCTGGTCAAGCCCGACGAGGCCGAGCAGAAGACCGCTTCTGGTCTGTATATCGCCAGCAACGCTCAGGAGAAACCGCAGCGTGGCACCATCGTTGCCGTTGGCGCCGGCAAGGTCAACGACAAGGGTGAGCGCATCCCCATGGACGTCAAGGTTGGCGACGTTGTCATCTACGGTAAGTTCGGTGGCAACGAGGTCAAGGTCGACGGCGAGAAGTATCTGCTGATGCGCGCCGACGACATCTACGCCGTCGTCGAGGCCTAGTCTCGTCAGAATCTCTGATTCGTCTTTGAACGCGCCCGCCGCACAGGACTCGGAAGCGGCGACGCGAGTCACATTTCTTTTGGAGGATTACCTACCATGGCAAAGAACATTACGTTCAACACCGATGCCCGCGCTAAGCTTGCCAAGGGCGTCAACACTCTGGCCGATGCCGTTACCGTCACCATGGGCCCCAAGGGTCGCTACGTTGCGCTGCAGCGCACGTTCGGTGCTCCGACCATCACCAACGACGGCGTTTCCGTCGCCAAGGAGATTGAGCTCGAGGACAACATCGAGAACATGGGCGCCCAGCTGGTGAAGGAGGTCGCCACCAAGACCAACGACACCGTGGGTGACGGCACCACCACCGCAACCCTGCTCGCTCAGGCTATCGTCAACGACGGTCTGCGTAACGTCGCCGCCGGTGCCAACCCGCTGGCCATCCGTCGCGGCATCGACAAGGCTGTAAACGCCGCCGTCGCCGAGATGAAGAAGCAGGCCAAGCCGGTCGAGACCAAGGAGCAGATCGCTTCCGTCGGTACCATCTCTGCCGGTGACCCCGAGGTCGGTGAGAAGATCGCCGAGGCCATGGAGGTCGTGGGCAAGGACGGCGTCATCACCGTCGAGGATTCCCAGACGTTCGACATCACCATCGACACCGTCGAGGGCATGCAGTTCGACAAGGGCTATGTCTCCGCTTACTTCGTCACGGATAACGACCGCATGGAGGCCGTGATGAAGGATCCGTACATCCTCATCACCGACCAGAAGATCTCCAGCGTTCAGGACATTATGCCCGTTCTCGAGGCTGTCCAGCGCGCTGGCCGTGGCCTGCTCATCATCGCTGAGGACATCGACGGCGAGGCTCTGCCTACCCTGGTTCTCAACAAGATCCGTGGCGCCCTCAACGTCTGCGCCGTCAAGGCTCCGGGCTACGGCGATCGCCGCAAGCGTATCCTCGAGGACATCGCCGTCCTCACCGGTGGTCAGGCCGCTCTGGACGAGCTGGGCGTGAAGGTCGCTGACATCACTGCCGATATGCTCGGTACCGCTAAGTCCGTTACCATCTCCAAGGACAACACCGTCGTCGTCGGCGGCGCTGGCTCCAAGGAGGCCATCGACGCTCGTATCGCTCAGATCAAGGGTGAGATGGAGAACACCACCTCTGACTTCGACCGTGAGAAGCTCCAGGAGCGCCTGGCCAAGCTCTCCGGTGGCGTTGCCGTCATCAAGGTCGGCGCTGCTACCGAGTCCGAGCTCAAGGAGATCAAGCATCGCGTCGAGGATGCCCTTCAGGCTACCCGCGCTGCTGTCGAGGAGGGCATTGTCGCTGGCGGCGGCGTCGCCTTCATGGACGCTGCGCCTGCGCTCGACGCCGTTGAGCTTGACGACCCCGAGGAGAAGATCGGCGTCGACATCGTCAAGAAGGCTCTGACTGCTCCGGTCGCCACCATCGCCAAGAACGCTGGCTTTGAGGGCGCTGTCGTGGTCGACAAGGTTGCCGAGCTGCCCGCCGGCCAGGGTCTCAACTCTGCCAACGGCGAGTGGGGCGACATGATCGAGATGGGCGTCCTCGACCCCGTCAAGGTCAGCCGCGTCACCCTGCAGAACGCTGCTTCTGTCGCCAGCCTGATCCTCATCACCGAGGCTACCGTCTCCGATGTGCCCAAGAACACTCAGCTTGAGGACGCTATCGCTGCTGCTACCGCTGGTCAGCAGGGCGGCGGTATGTACTAAGGCCGACAAGGTCTAGAACTCCCACCGGGAATCCGGGGGCGTGACGGGGTTTCTCTCCGGAACGTCCTCGGACATGCAAAGAGGCTCCGCATCGCGCTTCGCGCTGCGGAGCCTCTTTGCGTCCTGACGCTCCTATTTGGCAAGGTGTTTTTTAGAATCCATTTTGCGCTCGGCCTCGAAGGCTTGCCTGTCCCAATCGAGCGGAAGCCCGGCCTCGACCCA
>JAGZNZ010000036.1:0-6227 GCA_018363345.1 Collinsella sp.
GTGGGAGGACCTCCACCACAGGGACCCGTACCCGTTCTGGCTGGATTAATGGATGGAAACGGATGTTCTATCGGGACACACATTTTGTCCTATAAGCCGCGGAAACTGCATCCCGGAATCCGGCGTCAGAATGGGACGTGCTTTCCTTTTGCGGCCTTTGGCGGAAACTGCGTCCCAGATCCCGCGCTCAGAACGGGATGCATTTTCCGGTTGGGCCTGCTAACGGAAAATGCGCCCCATTATTGAGCGATAGAACGGGACACACTTTCCGGTGCCTGCCTCCGGCGCGCGTACACACCTCGTCGCACCATTCCGAGTCCGTCTGCTCCCAGACATTCCTCCCACTTTCGCGTCACTTTGCAGACCGTTCGGTCGCCTGTCCGCACACGCGGGTATACTCAAAACGATATTTATCCTACGCAATACGATGCGGGTTCGACCTGCATGATCCGAAGGGGGCAGTGATGGAGAGGATACTCGGCGTTAATCTCTCTGGCTGGTTTATTCCCGAGCCTTGGGTGACCCCGTCGCTGTACGCGGCGACCGGTGCATCCAACGCGGCTGAGCTACAGGAGGCCATGGGTACCGCCGCTTACAACGAGCGTATGCGCCGCCATTACGAGACGTTTGTGAGCGAGGACGATTTTCGCCGCATGGCGCAGATCGGTCTCAATGCCGTGCGTCTGCCGGTGCCCTGGTATGCCTTTGGCTCACAGGAGTCCGATGCCTCCTACATATCGGTTGTCGATTACATCGACCGCGCAATTGAGTGGGCTGCCAAGTACGACATCCGCGTGCTGCTCGATCTGGCAACCGTGCCCGGTGGCCAGGGCGATTCCAACGATTCGCCCACCACGCCGGAGGCTGTTGCCGAGTGGCATTCGTCCACCAACGGCCGTCATGTCGCACTCGACGTGCTCGAGCGCTTGGCCGATCGCTATGGCGAGGCCGAGAGCCTGCTGGGCATTGAGCTGCTGGACACGCCGCAGATGAGCGTTCGCAAGAGCCTCTTCACCATGACGGATGGCATTCCTGCTCACTACCTGCGCAATTTCTATCGCGATGCCTACGAGCTCGTCCGTTCGTATATGCCCGAGGATAAGATCGTCGTCTTCTCGTCGTCGGGGCATCCCAGCGAGTGGAAGCATTTTATGCGCGGCGCCAAGTACAAGAACGTCTACATGGACCTTCACCTGTACCATTACCGCGACGAGTATGCGCTCGACATCACGAGCCCTCGCGGGCTGACGACGGCGATTTCGCGTAACAAGCGCGAGCTTAAAGAAGCGATTTCGACTGGGTTCCCCGTGCTGGTGGGCGAATGGTCGGGCGCGGCGATCTTTGCCAACTCGTCGGTTACGCCCGAGGGCCGCAATGCCTACGAGCGCGTGTTTATCGCCAACCAGCTGGCTTCGTTTGCGCCGGCTGCCGGTTGGTTCTTCCAAACGTGGAAGACCGAGAAGCGCATTGCAGCATGGGACGCCCGCGCGGCGCTCGGTACGCTCGAGCGCGGCATGATTGAATAGGTTGATATGACGCAAAACAGCGCCCATACGGGCAAACTCTATGTGGTCGGCACGCCCATCGGCAACCTGGGCGACCTGTCCCCGCGCGTTGGTGAGGCCTTTGCCGCTGCTGATGCCATCTGCTGCGAAGACACGCGTGTGACGTCAAAGCTACTGATGCACCTGGGCATTTCCAAGCCGCTTGTCCGTTGCGACGAGAATGTGATCGCCAGCCGCGCCGCCGGCCTGGTCGACCGTCTGCTGGCGGGGGAGACCCTCGCTTTTGCCTCGGACGCCGGCATGCCGAGCGTGTCCGATCCCGGCCAGGCGCTGGTCGAGGCGGCGCGTGAGGCCGATGTGCCCGTCGAAGTTATTCCCGGGCCCTCTGCTTGCGTCACGGCGCTTGTTTCGTCCGGCATTCCCTGCGAGCATTTTTTCTTCGAGGGCTTTTTGGGCCGAAAGCACGGCGACCGTGTGCGCCGTTTGCAGCGCCTTGCCGTGGTGCCCGGCGCACTCATCTTCTACGAGTCTCCACATCGCATCGTGGCGACGCTCGAGGCCGTGGCGGAGGTCTTTCCCCAGCGTGAGGTTGCCGTCTGCCGCGAACTCACCAAGCTGCACGAGGAGGTCTTGCGCGGGCCCGCTGACCAGCTTGCCGAGGAGCTGCGTGCTCGCGGCGAGGTAAAGGGCGAGATTGCGCTGGTCATCGCGCCACCGAGCGAGGATGAGGAGGCCGGTATCGTGCCGGTCGGCGCCACGGCAGCGGATCCCGACGAGGCCCTGCGCGAGGATATCCGCGCCGCGCTCGAGGAGGGGGAGCCCGCATCTGCGGTGGCCAAGCGCCTGTCTCAGAAGTATTCGCGCCGCAAGCGCGATGTCTATGCCATGGTGCTCGATATGCAATAGATGGAGGATATCCAGCCCTTGCGCTAGAATCATCCTCTGTATGCAACGTTTTTCTGGAGGACAAACCCCATGGATCAAAGCAAGCCTTCGTTCTTTATCACGACGCCCATCTACTACGTCAACGCCGATCCGCACCTGGGCACGGCTTATTCCACCATCATCGCCGACGTTCAGGCTCGCTATCGCCGTTCCGCCGGCTATAACGTCAAGTTCCTGACCGGCATGGACGAGCACGGCGAGAAGGTCGCCGAGGCCGCAGCCAAGCATGGCATGACGCCGCAGGAGTGGACCGATAGCCAGGCCCCGCACTTCAAGGAGCTTTGGAGCAAGCTCGAGATTTCCAACGACGACTTCATCCGCACCACCGAGCCGCGCCAGCATCATGCCGTGCAGTACCTGTGGGAGCGCATGAAGGAGTCCGGTTACCTGTATAAGGGCAGCTACGACGGTTGGTATTGCGTGCCTGACGAGACCTACTTCACTGATACGCAGGTCCAGAAGGGCGACGAGGAGTACGGCAGCGTCGGCCAGCATCTATGCCCCGACTGCCACCGTCCGCTTGAGCGCGTCCAGGAGGAGTCCTACTTCTTTAAGCTTTCCGCCTTCCAGGACAAGCTTCTCAAGCTCTATGACGAGCACCCCGACTTTGTCGAGCCTGCGTTCCGCATGAACGAGGTTCGCAGCTTTGTCGAGGGCGGCCTCAACGACCTTTCTGTGAGTCGCACGAGCTTTGACTGGGGCATCCAGGTTCCGTTTGACGAGGGCCATGTGACCTATGTATGGTTTGACGCGCTGCTCAACTATATGACGGCCGTCGGCTACGGTGTCGACACCGACGAGGCGCGTGCCGAGCTGGCCTATCGCTGGCCCGCGCAGTTCCACATCGTGGGTAAGGACATCATCCGCTTCCACTGCGTCATTTGGCCCGCCATGCTCATGGCCATCGGCGAGGCCCTGCCCGAGCACGTCTTTGCCCACGGCTTCCTGACCGTGCGCAATGCCGAGACCGGCAAGGCCGAGAAGATGTCCAAGAGCCGCGGTAACGCCATCGCTCCGCAGGACGTTATCGACATGCTGGGCGTCGAGGGCTATCGCTACTACTTTATGACCGACGTCGTTCCCGGTACCGACGGCGCTATCAGCTTCGATCGCATGGAGCAGGTCTACAACGCCGACCTGGCCAACAGCTGGGGCAACCTTATCTCGCGTTCGCTCAACATGAGCGGCAAGTACTTTGACGGTTGCGCGCCCGCCAAGCCCGCATCGTTCGATGCGTTCGACAACCCGCTGGCAAAGATCGCCGATGGCCTGGTCGACCGCTACATGGCCAAGATGGACGTGCTCGATTACGGCGGAGCCAAGGACGAGGTTATGGAGCTCATCCACGCCGCCAACCACTACATCGAGGACTCCGAGCCTTGGGCGCTTGCCAAGGATGAGGCTAAGGCTGACGAGCTGGCATTTGTGATCTACAACCTGCTCGAGGCCATCCGCATTGCCGCTCACCTGCTGATGCCGCTCATGCCTCAGACCTCTGCCGAAGCCCTGCGCCGCCTGTCCTGCGAGGACGAGGCCGCGAGCGACGACCTCAAGGGCATTTGCGCTTGGGGCCTGCTTGCCGGTGGTCAGCCCGTCGAGAAGGGCGATCCGCTGTTCCCGCGTCTGGCGTAGAGACCGCGCGAGCGCCATATCGGCAATTTGATGTTTAGCTGTAAGGGCATGGCCGCAACGGTCCATGCCCTTTCGTTTCAAGACGCCGCCATCATGCTAAGGAGGCAACTATGACAACTTCGCCTTTGGCAAACCCCACGGCCACCAGGGAGCTGCTGGAGGAGTTTGGCCTTGCGACCAAGCACCGCCTGGGCCAAAACTTCCTGATCGACAACCATGTGATCGAACGCATCTGTGAGCTCGCTGAGCTTGCAGGTGACGAGCGCGTACTCGAGGTGGGTCCGGGTTGCGGTACTTTGACACTTGCGTTGCTGCAGGAAGCGGCGTGCGTTACGTCCATTGAGGCCGATCCTGAGCTCGAACCGGTGCTCGACGCCCACGCCGCCGACTATGCCAACTTCCGCTTTATCATGGGCGACGCGCTTAAGGTGGGCCCGGAGCAGATTGAGCAGGCTGCGGGCGGTGAGCCGACGGTATTTGTCGCGAACTTGCCCTATAACGTGGCGGCGACGATCATTTTGCAATTTTTCCAGACGATGCCGGCGCTCAAGCGCGCCGTCGTCATGGTGCAAAAGGAGGTTGCCGATCGCATTGCCGCAGTGCCGGGCAACAAGACCTATGGCGGCTATACGGCAAAGCTCGGCCTGTATGCGCAGGTAACGGGTCGCTTTGAGGTGCCGCCGCGTTGCTTTATGCCGGCGCCACACGTGGACTCGGCCGTCGTGCGTATCGACCGTGTTGACGGTGTGGTGCCCGAAGGACTCGATCGCGAATTTGTGGCCCGCGTGATTGATGCTGCATTTGCCCAGCGTCGCAAGACCATCCGCAATTCCATGAGCGCCAACGGCTTTGCCAAGGACGTGCTCGATGCCGCCTTTGAGGCTTGCGGTATCGCACCCACCACGCGCGCCGAGACGCTCGATGTTGCCGACTTTGTCCGTCTGGCCCGGGAGCTTTCCCATGACGCTTAATGCCGAACGCGTGACGTTTACCAAAAAAAAGAAGACGGTTGCTTGTCCCGTGCCCTTGGCACCGCTTGCCGACACACATGCGCATCTGCTTTCGTTTTGGGGCAAGGATGTGCCCGAGACACTCGTGCGTGCCAAGGCGGCAGGCATCGACCTGTTGGTGACGGTCTTCGATCCCATTGCCGATAAGCGCAGCGTAACGGACTATAGCGACTGGCTGACGCGCGAGATTCTGCCGATGCAGGATATCCCGCAGATCAAGTATCTTGCCGGCGTGCATCCGTATGGCGCGCCGGACTATACCGACGACGTTCACGCACAGGTTGTTGCTGCGCTTGATGACCCTTTGTGCGCCGGTATTGGCGAAATCGGTCTGGACTACCACATGGATTACGACGACGACATCACGCCGGCGCCCCACAGTGTGCAGATTGATTGCATGGCACGTCAGCTCGAGCTTGCCGTGTGTCGTAACGTGCCGGTGGAGCTGCATCTGCGTCACGAGGACATGGACCAGGAGCGTACCTCGCACGTGGACGCCTACAACGTGCTTCGTGAGGTGGGCGTGCCCCAGGCCGGTTGTGTGCTGCACTGTTTTGGCGAGGACCGCGCCACGATGGAGCGCTTTGTGGAGCTGGGCTGCTATATCGCCTATGGTGGTGCGGCCACCTTTAAGCGCAACGACGACGTGCGCGAGGCATTTGCGGTAACCCCACTCGATCGAATTTTGTTCGAGACGGATTGCCCGTATATGGCTCCGGAGCCCATCCGCGGTCTTGAATGCGAGCCCGCAATGATCTCCATTACGGCAAACGCGCTGGTTAACGACCGTGTCGATCGCACTGGTGAGGACGCCGAAACAATCGCGCAAGCCGCTTGGGAAAATGCCTGCAAACTTTTTCAAAAATAGTTCTTGCGTTCGTGGTGGCGCTCCGTTATTCTAATTTCTGCACGCGGGCGTGGCGGAATTGGCAGACGCGTACGGTTCAGGTCCGTATGGGGGCAACCCCATGAAGGTTCAAGTCCTTTCGCCCGCACCATTAAATGAAAGAGCTCCCAGCAATGGGGGCTTTTTTTGTAATATGAGAAAGCCATTGTCAATAGGCATGTTCGTTCGAGCCCGGTTTGAAACCGGGCTTTTTCGTTTCCCGTCGGGAGAGCCCGCGCACGCTGCATG